>NZ_QTNB01000017.1:0-69924 GCF_003603395.1 Bacteroides sp. AM44-19
TATATACTTCCGTGCGCGTGGTCTTTCCGCTGGCAGTATGTGTATGTGTCACAGTGTTCGGCTTGCCGGTAAAAGTATAAACAGTGTTCGTCGTATCATAACCCTCCAGCAAATTGCCTTGAACCGTTTTTGTGATGCGTCCCTCAAAGTCATAATAATTAGCCGAATAAAGTTTTGTACTGCTGCCAAGAACAGTGACTACACTACCGGTGACATATCCTTTGGCATCGATTGTTGCCGCAGGAAAGCCGGCATTATCGAAACCGGTCAGACTACGGAAGGCATAGTCATCATAATAGTTTACTCTATGGACTTCGGGCGACACCAAGGCGAAGCTTGATGTATATCCACTGTTACCCAAACCGCTGTTGCTATTCACCCGTGTACATGATACAATAACATTCGAAACTGCAGCCGTATTCGTATTGGAACAAACGCCCTGCACTGCCAGACGATGGAACTTATCATACAGATAGAAACTCCACTGCTTAGAGGCATACTGCTTGCCATCCTGGGAAAAGATCATATTGTCTGCCTTATCGTACACATAGCTCACAGCAGAAGCACCTGGAAGCTTTTTCCAATTACAACGGTTACGGTTGTCATATTTGTACTGGAAAGCATATTGATCCAGGTTTGACACACTCTGATACATCGGTTGTAATACGAAGCAAAGGTTATCCAAATCGTTATACACATAATAAGTATCATGCTGCTCGCTACCCTGCATCTGGCGTTCCAGCAATATATGGCCTTGTTTGTCTGTGAAAGTATAAGAAACATGTTGGTCTTCGTCAATACGTTTCACCACGCGCAACTGTCCGGCTGCATAAGTACCGTTGTTGACAAGTGCCCCAGACGAACTTACCGAATAGTTAATGCAATTCACATCGGAAGAATTAGCCAGATAATCCATAGTTACAGGTTTTGATGCCCATGCCGCTCCCGGAGAGTATCGCTTCAGAATGCGGTCTAATGGGGAAACACTGTAAACAGGCTTGCTGTAGGGACGGGAATCACTTGAATAGTTGCCCGGAGCCGCACTTTTGATAGCCGAAGGAGACATATAAACAGAGGAGGAAACAATTGGGAGCCAACTCTCCGAACGACGTCCTGCGCCATCATATTCTTGTAACGATATCAAATTACTTCCGGCAGGAGTAATTCCCTTTTGTACCTTCTGGAAGAGACGCCCCAAGCCGTCATAATAATCATAACTTGCCATATACTTGCTACCTGCTGCTGCAGTCATAGCATGAGTGCGAACGTAATTCTGCGAAGTGCCGTCAGGAGACCACTGATAGAAGTACGAGGCAATAGGATTTTGGTTATGATCCTGCACATCAGATAAATCACCCAAAGCATTATAGAGATAGAAATCCTTAAAACCAGTTGCTTTTCTTATCTCCTTCAGCCCATAAGAAGGATTGTGAAGCCAGGTTGTGACCTCGCATTCCGGGAAGGACGTTTTCAGTGCATAGAGGGCCGTCGTATTGGGTGAACCGGCAGAACACAAAGCATCCAAACCTGTTGTTCCGAGCCGAGACACTACTTCCGCATAAGTGATACCTTTGAGACGGGCAATCGGCAAAGAATATTTATAGCCCCACAAATAGACCACAGACATGTTGTCGGGAGTAGTAACTTCCACCGGATTCCATTTACTATCATACCTATAAGAAACAGTTCTTTTCTCAGGATACAAACTACTATATTCTTCACTGGACTGCAAGGTGAATTTAGAAAAGACGTCCCCGTACGTATTATTCAGATACAGCGTCGCTCCTCCCGATGTTCGTTGGTAGTTCTGTACAGCATCAAGCACGTTATTAGCCTTGAATTCATCTTTGTAGGAAGAAACATCCGCTGCATAAGCATAGCTTTCCATTACATAGCCCGAACGGCTGGTACTTGTGCGGCAAGTAGCTATCTGGTTACGACTGTTGTAGGTATACAGTTTTTCCTGCGTCACCGGTACACCATGGGCATATTCCGTCGAAACTTCCCGTTTTAACCGTATATCATAGGTAAGATGCGGATATAAAGTTATCTCAAAACGTCCGTGATAAGCCAATGGATTTCTAAAGCTCACCGTCTGTCCTCCGATGTTTTCATTATAGGTGATACTGCCGGAATAGCAATTAACCGGACCCACATAGTTGTCCCTTACACGGATGTTGGTCAATTCTTGCCACTTGTTTGCAATCTCATATTCATAGGTGTCTTCCCATACCAAGATATTACCGGCATCATAGATGCTCTTTTTCAGTAGTCGCCCATTATAGTTGGCAGGCATATAAGCCAAGGTAGCATCATAATCCTGGCCGGCTATGTTACTGAATACGAGTTCCTCTCTCCCCGCATCCAGAAAATCGCGCTGCTTGACGACACGGCTGTAACCTACAGGATTGGCATTGGGCGCAGAAGCTGGTGGAGTTTGCGCCTGAGCATAAAAACGGCGGAAAGTGTGGTAACTGGTAGAAGGGCGTATCACTCCTTCAGGAGTTGTGGTATAGCTTCCGCGCCGGACATTAAAATCATCATAGAACTTGACTGAGAACATCAGAATGCCAGAGGTCTTGTGATTCTCGCTTTCATACAAGTAACCGGTACGTTCCAACACTTCACCTGTATTATTCTTTTTAGTAATGGTCTTGATTCTCACTCCTCCGCCAACTTTCTGCAATGTGTCTTTGTTTACTGCAGTTCCACCGCCTCTATAGGTCAAAGTAGCAGAACTGGCATTGCGGGTAGAATAACCTTGATTGGTAACTGCAGAACTCAATGTACTTGTCAGGACATAATCTCCCGCTTCCAATGTGAACGACTCGTTGACATGATACACATGCCCACTGGTATTTTGTGAAGTCACTTTGTACGATTTAATGACACTTCCTCCGGCACCGAGTTTCCGCAAAGTGGTTCCGGAGCCGGTGACTTGATTGACTTCATAATCGGGAAAATTGACTTGAGCATCCACCGTCACTACCTGCGTGGTGGGCAGAGTGAAAGTAGCGGAAGGCGTCACTATCAGGTCGTTGTTGTTGACAGTATTGACACCTTTGACTTGTGCGTCATACTTATTCAAATCCTCTGCAGAAATGAAACGATTGTCTCCTACAAAAGTGTGAGGTTCAAACTCAAACTCCACACTGCCGCCCGTAGGATATGTGATTTTCTTCAGCATATTGGCCGTAATATACTCCCGGCTACAATTTCTGACAGCGGTAGAACCGGATAAAGGAACATTCGTCAAACCTTCCAGGGAGGGAATCAATGTATGAACACGGTTTGTAAGCGTGGAAGTATTCTGCTGTCCATTGTAATATCCCCAATAGTCTATGGCAAAAGAAGTCTTATAAGGCAAGTTCACAGCTTCATTATAAGTGAATGTATGCTTTTCACCCTGCGAAGTGCCATTTTTTCGAAGTACAGAAAGCAGTTTCAGACGTTTACGAAGTACGCTGGTGGGTATGGTAGACGACGACCCATAATCGTCCGATGACAAGTAATTACCGCCGACTGATTGTTCGGGACAAATGAAGTAATCATAATTGAACTGGTAAGAATACACATCCTTCCCGTCCAACTTACTCTTTATTTTCATGTTTGTCAGTTTTCCGGTAGTTCCCGGATAGCGGTCTTCACGACTTCCCATCTCGAAAATCACTTCTTCCGTATCGGTTTCTATCTTGCTTAAATAGCAAGTCTGTGAAATGCCGGCAGTAAAGTTCCGTTTTATATAGTCATTGTCCGGAGGAGTACCTACGGTATAATACTCCGACATAACAGGCACCGAATAGCAACTGGCGGTAACATAGGTTAGAGTGATAGTATGTCCCGTCACATCCGTCATACTTGTCAGCATATAAGTCAAGGGAGCATTGGAAGTTACAAATGCATAAGGCCTGAAGGCATAAGATGTGCCTGCTTCATCTGTAATGATCACTTTTTCAGCACTATGCCACACTTTACAATTCATCCTGGAACCGATAATGACAGGAGTCTGACTTTTGGGGTGCAAGAAGTATTTGAATGATCTTCCTCCGGGCAATGCAACTTCAAATATATCTCTTTCACCTTGCCCTATAAGGCCTTCATTAATAATTCCATTGGTCGTATTACTCGTATTGGGGTCGAACATTAAATTTCCCCACAAATTCATCAGTTCCTCGGTACCCGAACGGTAGTTCAACGTATCAGCACTCTGTACTTTCCAGTGATATTTTATTTTCTCCCATTCAGCCCAAGTAGCAAATGTACCAGAGGTCGCGTCTACCTTGCCCACAGCATTAAGGTTGACGCACCCTCCTGCCAAAAGATTCCAACCAAGACCTACCCACGTAGCTTCTTGAGCCACCTTGACTCCGCTCGCATGATAAGACAACGTAATGGGTAGTTCTATACGCCCACATTTAAGGGTATATAGCGGTATAGAGATATCAGGTGTTCCTGTGTATTCACTTACAGGAATGTTTCCATACAATTGCATACCTGCCGCTTCGGGAATAGCAGGTACATAATCATTTATCCGCAGAAGATGATTATTCATATCTCCACCGTCCTGTGCACGTACCGACTGCGTTGTACCACATAACATAAGAAGAGCTAACAATACTTTTATTCTATTTTTCATATTCAATGAAATTTATATATTTCTTAAATAAGTGCGCCTGAAGTAGGTATTTCGGCTTCCGGCACACTTTTTTAGTTTTGTAATACTTGTTTTTACAGTGGCATCGCCTGCACGCCCAGCACACTGGCTATGGTGGCAATGATGGTACCCACAATTTTCAAGATATCTTTCCAGGTTTCTTTGCTTATTTTCATAATTCCATGTTTTAAAGATGATTGTTCTAAAATTCTTTACTTACCTCGAAGCACGGACACTGCTTCACCCACTCCCACGGCTCCACCTTCCCGTCACCGTCCAAATCGGGACTGAGGTCGCGATGGCCGCATACACGGGCGTTCCGGAACTGTTGTAGCAGCTGGTGTACCAGCAGGTGCAGGGCCGAACGCTGCTCCGGCGTACGGGTATCCTTCGGATTTCCCCAGGCATCCAGCCCGCCTTCGTAGCAGATACCTATCGAATACTTGTTGTGACCGCGGCAATGCGCACCGGGCAGTTCCAAGGAACGGGTTCCGAGCACGGTACCGTCTCTCCGGATATAGTAGTGATAGCCCGTCGTGCGGAAGCCACGGCGGCGGTGCTCTGCCTCCAGAGCCTCGGAAGTAAGCGTACAGCCCTCCCGCGTGGCGCTGCAATGCACCACGATGTAGTTGATTTTTCGCATAAGATTAGTTAGTGATTAATGATTGAAGATTAGTAATTTATGATTTGACGATTTACGATGTACGATTACTTTTCGTATCATAAATGCCTGCATAGGCGCGGTTATTTAGCAGTACGAATTTCAATCGTACATCGTAAATCGTCAAATCGTAAATGGCCTTATCCCAACGGATTTTCACCTTGGTCACCGTCGTTACCGCCCGAGCCACCGTCGTTGCCGCCCGAACCTGCCGTGTCCTGAAGGTCGAAGCGCACGCACTTCACCCCGGTCACCAGCGAACGGGTAGACACCGTATGGTCCAGATTACGCTTGGAGGTGGGCAGAAAACGCACTCGTAGTGTGGACTGGGTAGCCGATACCTTCAGAGGGTCTTCCACACCGTTCATGGTGGACTTCATCGTAAGGCGGAAAGTACCCAGACCGTCCAGCGTCACGCTCTCGGAAGACTGCAGGTGGCGAGTCATCACGGTCACCAGGTTGTCGATGACATTCTTCGAGTCACCCGTAGAGAGGGAAGACAACTCCGCAATCTCCTTGGCCACCTGCTCGGTGTCCACATTCCCCGTCAGCACCACGCGGGGATAGAAAAGCTTCTTGCCCTCTTTGTTGGCAAGAACCGACTGAAATGATTTGTAAATTACTGGCATAGTAGTTTTGTTTTAAAAATTAATAGTTTGTCTTGAAATTCAAGGATTCGTTTTTTTCAAATGAAACAACATTGTTTTATTTTTGTGTATCAAGCTTAACCACATTGCAAAGATAACGCTATCCGGAAAAGTGTGCAAATTAAAAAAACCGTTTTTCTTCATGAATTTATTCACAAATCGAAAACTTTACTTACAGCACAGGCTCAGCAGGTATCGCCCCGGTTGCCGTATCTTGCCATGACTCTCGCGCAAGGCATAGAAGCCCTTCCACAAAGGGTGGCCGATAGCACCGAAATTACTTTTGAGGATAATGGCATACTGCTCTTGCGGAGGAATATGGAACTGCTTCAGATTGAAAAGCAGCCCGTCCAGGTTGCGGTCCGTGCCATCCTGCGGCGGTTGCAGTTGCTCTATTTTCCGAAGATATTCCCCCTCCGCGGATGGCACATCCGCGCCCTCAGTGCCCCCGGTTCCGGGGGAACTATGGAGGAGGGGATTTTCTTTGCTGTGTTGTGATGTGCTATGCTCTGCTGTGCTATGTGTACCCGATGTCGCATTTTCGGACTTAAATGCTGCACTTTCGGCAACGGACGGCACGCTTCCATTGGCAGACGGCACTCTCCCGGCGGCAGTCGGCGCGGCCTCGTCATCGCTCTGAGAATCATCCACCAGACAATAACGTGCGTCTATGGCGGAAGATTTCCGGCGCTTGGTACTGAACAGATACTGCCGCTGTATCTCGGCAGAAGTCAGGATGGCGTATTTGCCGAAAAGGACGGCATTGAAAATGCCGTACTCCACAGCCAGGGCAAGAATGCGCTTCACGTCGGCAGCCGTCTTTTCATAGAGGCAGGCGGAAAGGTCTTCGTAGAAAAGCTCGTCGGCACACACGTAATAGCCTTCGTCGGCATAAATGCAGGAGAGGGCGCCCAGCAGAATGGCAAAGGAGCCGTCACCCTCACGTTTCATGATGCGGCGCACCAGACGGTCGTGCATGAAGTCTGTGTTCAAGGGGAAATAGTCAAGTCCCCGTTTTTTGATTCTGGACATGGTTTGATGATTAGGGGTTAGTGATTAGGGGGAGAGAGCGGCTTGTATCATTCTATATCACCTGCTTCGCATAGGCGTTTCCGCTTGCGGAGCACGCTTTCGCGCACTACCTTCAAAGCATTCAGAATAAGATACATACGAAGAGTACAGTCCGAAATTTCAGTGATGACCGGATAACGGAGGGGATTGCTTGCAGGAAGTGAGCGACGGTAGCGGGCGTTGCTCATCGCCCTACGGCATTCCTTGCAATAATTGTCGGGGGCAAGCGTACGCTTGTCTACATAAAAAGAATCAACGGGCAGTTCTCTGTGGCAACATCCACAGAAACGAACATTTTTTTCAATAATCTGTTCCATAACCATTTTTTGTTAAGAATTAGTACAATAATATTTTTTCGGCACGCCCCTGCCAAAGATGCTTGTAGGGGCTGTTTGCTGGAAGTATATATCCAGCGTATTCCATCTATACATTCAGCGCGTTGCATCTATACTTCCAACGCACCTCATCTATACATCCGGCAAGGCGGATGCCCATTTTTTCAAATTCGTAAGTATTTTTGCTAAATTCGGATGCTTCCGGATAAAAGACCAGATGTGTATTTTCCATAAATCCCTCCCTTTTATTTGCATTTATAAAACATGATATGTATTTTTGTCCCAACAAAGATAATGCTGTTTTCATTTATAAAACAAACAAATCGGGAATTAAATTCTTAAATAAGACGTAAGACAGTATAAATGAGGAGATAATAGTTTCTGAATAATTTACACGTAAAAACTGAAGAATATGGCGAATGACAAAGACCCGGTATTTTGTGCGGCAGACATCATAAAACGTGCCAAACTGGCGAAAGAATTCAAGACAGACAGCGAACTTGCCGCCTTTCTGGGTATATCACGCTCCACACTGAGCAACTGGAACGCCCGCAACAGCATCGACTTCCCCCTGCTGCTGGGCAGCCTGGACGACGTGGACTACAACTGGCTGCTGACGGGAAAGGGCTCGCCTGCACATCATTCAAAATTCTGTGACAATGACTTGGTACAAGGTGAAGTGGAAATACTTCACACACCGAAAACAGCCGACCCTATGGACGACCGTAGCGTGACCCTCTATGACATCTCTGCCGCCGCCAACCTGAAGACACTGCTGGCTGACCGCCCGCAGTACGCCTTGGGGCGGATTGTAATTCCCAATATCCCTGTGTGCGACGGTGCCGTCTACGTCTCGGGCGACTCGATGTATCCCATCCTCAAGTCCGGCGACATCGTAGGCTTTAAGTCCATCCGCGACTTCACCGACGTCATCTACGGTGAAATGTATCTCGTCTCCTTCGAACGGGGCGGCGACGAATACCTGGCAGTGAAATACGTCAACCACTCGGAACGGCCGGACTGCATCCGTCTGGTGAGCTACAACAACCACCACGACCCCATGGACCTGCCGCTGGCGGCAGTCAATGCAATGGCCATCGTGAAGTTCTCGATAAGGAAGAATATGATGATGTAGAGGGCGGCATTATCACCGGAAATTTCGTAAGAAAGCTCCTGGCAAGGATTGTTTAATAAGTAAACAGAGAAATTATACAAAAAAAGCTTGTAATTTATTCTTTTATCTTATTTTTGCGATGCCATAGGCATAATAATAAGTATCCGGAAAAAAACATGCTTATTCCATCCAATAGAACAAAGAGGGAGTGCATTCTTTCAAGGTTATGTTTTCTAGTGCTTTCAGTATGGGTGTCCCTACCTTCCGCAGCACAGAACAATCCCTACAAGATAGACGATGCACTCTACCCCATCTACCAGCGGGCTTCCAAGCAGGCACGCCAGCAGGAGGGGTTGCTGGTGGCCGACACTTTGTATCAACAGGCTCTGAAACTCGGTGACAAAAAAGCACAATGCCTGGCATACATCATCCCCCTGCAGTTCTATATATCCCAAAAAGATGATAGCAAAATAGAAAAGGCATCCACTGACCTGAAAGAGATTTCACGTGCCAATAACTATCTGCAATATTATTATCACGCTTGGAGCAGCGAAATCATCTACTTCCTGAACCAACAACGCTCATTGCTCGCCTTGCAGAAAGCGGAAAAAATGAAAAAGCAAGCTTTTGCCGACAGATACCCTTACGGTATCTTCAGCTGTATTCGAACCATGGGCCATATCTACAAATCACGCGGAAACTTCGACCTCTCCGCCCAATACTATCAGGAAGCCTTGGACTATATGCTGAAGAATATGCCCGACCAGGATCCCAGCCAACTATACTCAAACCTTGCCGAATATTACCGTAACACCCAAAAAGATTACGCCACCGCACTGGACTATTGCGAAAAAGCCTTGAAGAGCGCTAAAACAGAACGGAACATAGCCCAAGCCATGATAGAGAAATGCTTGATACTGTTCAAGCAGAAACGTATAGATGAATTCAACGACTGCTATAAAGAAGCCGTACAAATGGCAGACCGTTGCAAGCTCTCTGCCAACGTTTCCCTACTGATAGCCCACATCAGCAAGAACATACTGGACAAACAGTATGAGCAGGCCCATGCCCACGCTGACCAATTGTCCGAGAAAGGCTTGCAACAACATGCTTACATTTACGAATACGCCAAAGACTATCCCAATGCCATCAAATATCTGAAAAAATACCACCAGCAGTTGGATTCGACGAACAATCTGCTGCAACTGTCGGACATCGCCGAACTGAACACCCAGATAGGCGCCGAACGTCTGAAAATGGAAAACATACAGGCCACCTCGCGCTACCGCATCACTCTTTTCAGCATTGTCACCGGCTTTTTGCTGTTATCCCTGCTTTTCCTGATGCTCTACCTCCACCGCAAACGTAAAGTCAACCTCGAACTATGCCACAAGAACGAGGAACTTTCCGAAGCACGCGACCAAGCCGAAGCAGCCAACAAGGCAAAGAGCATCTTCCTGCAGAACATGAGTCACGAAATACGGACACCGCTCAACTCTATCGTGGGCTTCTCACAACTCATCACTTCCCCCGACGCGAACCTTTCCCAAGAGGAAAGGCAGGATTTCTGCCATCTCATACAGCACAATTCCGACCTCCTCCTTACACTGGTGGGGGACATCCTCAGCGCAGCCGAGTTGGAAAGCAACAGATACACCATGAAGATAGCGCCGCACAGTTGCAACAAGCTCTGCCGGGAAGCCATAACCACCGTTGAACACCGCAAGCCCGAAGGCGTGAAGCTCTACTACACCTCCGAAGTGGACGACTGCTACGAACTGAGCACCGACGGGCAACGTGTGTGCCAGATACTCATCAACTTCCTTACCAATGCAGAGAAACACACCACACAAGGCGAAATCCGCCTGCACTGCTCCCTCACAGAGCATCCCGGATACGTCACCTTCTCCGTCACCGATACCGGTACCGGCATTCCCCCGGAATACTCGGAAACCATCTTCGAACGCTTTGAAAAGGCCGACAACTTCGGGCAAGGCACCGGTCTGGGACTCAATATCTGCCGCCTCATCGCCGAACGGCTGAAAGGGAAAGTGCTGCTGGACAAGGAGTACAAGGAGGGGGCAAGGTTCGTGTTTGTACTGCCGGTGAAAAAATCCATTTGAAGAGCAAGACCAAAACAACAAAGGCTGCCTCTTCTGCATCCTCCGAAACATCGGTATCTGCAGAAGGGCAGCCTTCTATATAAATAGCCGTAAAGCTATGCTGATTATAAACCGAATGCGGCTTTCACCTTGTCCACATAATCCAGCTTCTCCCAGGTGAAGAGTTCCACTTCAATGTCCTTGTTGCCTTCGTAGCGGCTCTTGAAATGCTTGACGATGGTCTGCGGCTCGCGGCCCATGTGTCCGTAGGCGGCAGTCTCCTGATAGATGGGGTTGCGCAGTTTCAGGCGGTCTTCTATTGCCTTGGGGCGAAGGTCGAACAGCTCGTCAATCTTACGGGCAATCTCACCGTCGCTCATATTGACGTGGCTGCGGCCATAAGTATCTACGAAAATATTGATGGGGCGTGCCACACCGATGGCGTAACTTACCTGCACCAGCATTTCGTCGGCAACGCCGGCAGCTACCAGATTCTTGGCAATGTGGCGGGCTGCATAAGCTGCGCTGCGGTCTACCTTAGAGGGGTCCTTTCCGGAGAAAGCGCCGCCGCCATGGGCACCCTTGCCGCCGTAGGTATCTACGATAATCTTGCGTCCCGTCAGCCCGGTGTCACCGTGAGGACCACCGATTACGAACTTGCCCGTGGGGTTGACGTGGTATGTGATACGGTCGTTGAACAGTGCCAGCACCTTTTCATGATGGATGGAAGCAATGACACGCGGCATCAGAATCTCGATTACATCCCGGCGGATTTGGGCGAGCATTTCCTCGTCGGCCTTCAGCTGGGCGGCATCGCTGTCGTCGGCAGGCTGTACGAAGTCGTCGTGCTGGGTGGAAACTACGATGGTATCGATGCGTACGGGTGTGCCGTTGTCATCATATTCGATGGTCACCTGGCTCTTGGCGTCGGGACGGAGGTAGGTCATCACCTTGCCTTCGCGACGGACATCTGCCAGCACTTGCAGGATGCGATGTGCAAGGTCCAGTGAAAGCGGCATGTAATTCTCCGTTTCGTTGGTGGCGTAGCCGAACATCATCCCCTGGTCTCCGGCACCTTGTTCCATGGGGTCCTGTCGCTCCACGCCGCGGTTGATGTCGGGGCTCTGCTCGTGGATGGCGCTCAGCACGCCGCACGAATTGCTCTCGAACATATACTCGCCTTTGGTATAGCCGATTTTCTTGATTACTTCGCGTGCGATGAGAGGCATGTCAACGTACGCTTTGGTTTTCACTTCTCCAGCCAGCACTACCTGACCGGTAGTAACCAGAGTTTCGCAAGCTACTTTCGAACTGGGGTCGTAGGCCAACAGTTTGTCAAGCACAGCGTCCGATATTTGATCGGCCACTTTGTCGGGGTGTCCTTCAGACACCGATTCGGATGTGAATAAATATCCCATTTCAGTTGAGAATTGATAGTTGATAATTGATAATTCAACGAATGGCGGAAGGAGGTGTGTGGAGTAGATGCATCCGGCACACAAACGTGCCGTCAGAAAAGGATGTGTTTTAGCATTTTTTTCTGTGGTTGCAAGCTACTCAAATCTCTCCACATATCGTTTTTCGGGGGCAAAGATAGTGCAAACCGAACGCAGAACAAAATGAACTTGTTCATTTTTTATGCTGAGGTGCAGCCTATCTTCGCTTTCCGGAGGCAAAGATAAAAAAGAAATCTTGTATCTGCGCTACAGATAGCAGAGATTAACACTGATTTTGCAACAATTCCCCGATTGTCTTTCCCAATACCGGATGCACCACGCCTGAAGCAATCTCCGCCAACGGCTCCATCACGAAACGGCGTTCCTGCATCAGCGGATGAGGAAGTTTCAGTTCGGGAGTATCCAGCAAAACGGGAGTACCGTCATCGGCAAAACAGAGCAACAGGTCGATGTCTATCACACGGTCGCTATACACTGCATTGACAGACTTATGCGTACGCCCCATCTCCCGCTCGATTTCCTGCGTCGTTTGCAACACCTCCAAAGGTGCCAAAGCAGTGTCTACGCAGAGTGCGGCATTCAGAAAAGTATTATCGGAAGAAAAGCCCCACGGGGCAGTAGCATAAAAAGCAGATAGGGAAATCACTTCCCCTATCTGCTTTCTTATCTTTTGGACGGCCATGCGGAGGTTCTGCTCCTTATCGCCGAGATTGGTACCAAGACTGAAATAAACAACCATAATTACCGGTCTGTAATCAGCATCGCATCTCCATACGTACCAAAGCGGTACTCTTCCTTCAATGCCACATTGTATGCCTCCATCACCTGCTCGTAACCGCCGAAAGCGGCAACAATCATCAGCAGGGTACTGAGCGGCATGTGGAAGTTGGATATCATGGCATTGGCCACGGTAAAGTCGTACGGCGGGAAGATGAACTTGTTGGTCCAACCCTCGTATTCCTTCAAATGTCCGTCGGTGCTGACGGTGCTCTCGATGGCACGCATCACGGTGGTACCTACGGCACAGACTTGGCGGTTCAGGTCTTTGGCATGGTTCACAATCCGTACGGCTTCCTCGTTCACAATCATCTGCTCGGAGTCTGTCTTGTGCTTGGTGAGGTCTTCCACATCAATGTCGCGGAAGTTACCCAAGCCGGCATGCAGGGTGATGTAGGCAAAGTCAATACCCTTGATTTCCATACGCTTCATCAGCTCGCGGCTGAAGTGCAGGCTGGCGGTAGGCGCTGTAACAGCTCCTTCGTTGCGTGCAAAAATAGACTGGAAACGTTCGGCATCGTCCGGCTCTACGGGACGGTTGATGATGCTGTGGGGCAGCGGCGTTTCGCCCAGCGCATAGAGCGCCTTCTTGAACTCATCGTGCGGACCGTCGTAAAGGAAACGAAGCGTACGCCCGCGCGAAGTGGTGTTGTCGATAACCTCAGCCACCATGGAGTCGTCGTCACCGAAGTAGAGCTTATTGCCGATACGTATTTTACGGGCAGGGTCCACCAGTACATCCCACAACCGGAGCTCTTCGTTCAACTCACGCAACAAGAACACTTCAATACGCGCACCGGTCTTTTCCTTGTTACCGTACAAGCGGGCAGGGAAAACCTTGGTGTCGTTGAAGATAAACACATCTTTGTCATCAAAATAGTCCAGAACATCCTTGAACATCTTGTGCTCAATCTCACCCGTCTTACGGTGCAACACCAACAGACGTGACTCGTCTCTGTACTTCGTGGGGTGCAAAGCTATCTTCTCTTCGGGAAGCTTGAATTTGAATTGCGACAGTTTCATAATTAGTTATGAGTTATAAGTTATGAGTTATTTATTATTTATATCAGTCTGTTTTAGTCATAAGAGGGTATGAGTTATCCGGCAGTATGCTACACTTCATAGCAAATAACTTATAACTCATAACTTATAACTAAATATCTATCTCCTGCGCCTCTATCCACTCTTTGAAATCGAGGGGATTGAGGCAGTCTGCCAGCCAGACGTCGCCTACACGGGTACGCTCCAGGGCGGTGAGGTGAGCGCCGCTCTGCAGGGCTTCGCCGATGTCACGTGCCAGGGCGCGGATATAGGTTCCTTTGCTGCATACTACGCGTACCTTTATCCACGGTTCGGCAATACCCAGCCCGTCGTCCAGCAGCTCTATCTCGTCGATGACGAGCAACTTGGGTTTCAGCTCTACCTCCTCTCCCTTGCGGGCAAGGTCGTAGGCACGTTTCCCGTTCACCATACATGCCGAGAAGGCGGGAGGCACTTGCTGTATCTCGCCGATGAACTTCTTCAGCGTCTCATCCACCAGTCCGCGGGTGATGTGCTCCGTGGGATAGGTGGCATCTATCTCATGTTCCAGGTCGTAAGAGGGAGTGGTGGCGCCCAACCGGATGGTGGCGACGTACTCCTTCGTGTGATACTGGAATTCCTCAATCCGTTTCGTGGCCTTGCCCGTACAGACAATCATCACCCCCGTAGCAAGCGGGTCGAGGGTACCGGCATGGCCTACTTTCAACTTCTTCTCCTTTATCCGCCGGCAGATGTGGTAACGCGCATGTCCCACAACCTTGAACGATGTCCATCCCAGCGGTTTATTGAAATAGAGGACTTCTCCTTCTTTAAAATTCATTGGCCTCTCCCCTAACCCCTCCCCCGTAGGGAGGGGGATAAAATGGTACAACTTAATATTTTTCTCTTATTGATTTCCGGAGTAATCAGTCTTTCCCCCACACAAGGAGGGGACTTTAGCTTAATATGAGCGTTATGACACCGGCTATCGCGCAATAGATGGCAAAATAAATCAGCTTGCCCTTCTTCACAATATTTATCATCCACTTGCAGGCCAGGCAGCCCGAAACAAAAGCAGCCAGGAAACCTACCACCAACGAAAGCGTCGGAATATCCCCTGCAACCGCCTCACCTTTCATCATCTTCATTCCATCCAGCAGTGCCTCGCCCAGGATGGGAGGCATCACCATCAGGAAAGAGAACTGTGCCAGCTTCGCCTTGTTGTCGCCCAGCAACAGACCGGTTGCAATGGTGCTGCCCGAACGGGAAAGCCCCGGAAGCACCGCGCATGCTTGTGCCAGACCGATGATAAAGGCATCCTTCATGCTGATGTTCTCCTTCTGCTTCGGCTTATAATAATAGGAGAAAGACAGCAGCAGAGCTGTCAGCAGCAGGCAGCAGCCCACAACGACCAGTCCCGAACCGAAAATGGCCTCTACTTCGTCCTTGAAAAATACCCCCACAATGCCGATAGGTATCATGGATACCAGTATATTGATGACGTAACGTGTCTCCTCGTTCATCTGCCACTTGAACAGTCCCTTGAAAATCCAGTCAATCTCTTTCCAGAGTATCACCAGCGTACTGAACACCGTAGCCACATGTACCACTATCGTAAAAGCAAGATTCTCCTCTCCCTCAATACCGAACAATGCCGAACCGATGGCGAGGTGTCCGCTACTGCTCACCGGCAGATATTCGGTCAGTCCTTGAATAAGCCCAAGGATAAGCGCTTCAAACCATTCCAATTTGTTTAAGTTTTTAAGTTCTTGAGTTGCCGGAGGGGCTGTCCGGAAGCTCTGTTACTACTTTCTTTCTGATTATTTTTCAGACGCAGATAACGCAGATGACACGGATTTCTAATATTCCAATCTGCGTCATCTGTGTAATCCGCGTCTGAAAGTTTACTCCTCTGCACGACAGCTTTTAGGCTTGCGCAGCACGGCATATATCATGAACACAAACCCCAGCAGGCAAACTACCGGAGCCACCTTGATGCGTCTCACACTAAAAATGTCCGGCTCAAAGGTCGTCGGGGTAGACACGGGGCCGGTCATCAGAAGAAAACCAATGATAACCACCGCCATTCCGATGCCAAGCAGGATAAAATTGGTCTTATCAAAAGCGAATTTCTCTTTACTCATCTATACATTTACTATTTTACTATTTACAATTTACTATTTGGAGGCTGCGATAACAGTACTTTCTCTCTATGCACTTCAAGGCGTTAAATATAATACAGTGTGCTTGCCTTCATCCTCAGATATTTGTTGATGGAAAGCAAAGCGCACAGCCACGTAATAAGTACACCGAACACCAGCACGGCACCCGACACCAGCACCATCACCTCGGGCGTAATCACCTTGACCAACTCCGGTTCGTAGGACACCAGCCAATAGGCGGCTCCCCACAGAATGCTGTCGGCTATGAAAGCGGCCAGCACACCTATCCAGAAATTGCGCCGCAGAAACGGACGACGGATGAATGCCCAGCTTGCCCCCACCAGCTTCATGGTGTGGATAAGGAAACGCTTGGAATATATAGCCAGACGGATGGTGTTGTTTATCAGCGCAAAGGAGATAAACGTCAGTATCACAGCCAGCCCCAGCAGCATCAAGCTGATATTCCTTATATTATCGTTCACGGCATCTATCAAGTCTTTCTGGTAGAGCACTTCCTGGATATTGGTATTCTTTTTAATCAGTTTCTCTATTTTGGCGATGCTGTCCGAATTGGCATAGTCGGAATGCAGCTTGATTTCGATGGAGGCAGTGAAAGGATTGTAGCCGAGGAACTCTTGCGGGTCCGTACCCATCGCCTCAGTCTGCTCGCGGAGTGCCTGCTTCTTGGAAATGTATTCCGTCTGCTTCACAAAAGCCTCCTTGTCCAGCCTCTTCTGAAGCTTCAGGATGTCGCTCTCCTTCATGTCGTCACTGACAAGCACGGAGAAACTGATGTTCTCCTTGACGTACACGGAAAGATTATGA
Source organism: Bacteroides sp. AM44-19 (assembly GCF_003603395.1). Lineage (NCBI taxonomy): Bacteria > Pseudomonadati > Bacteroidota > Bacteroidia > Bacteroidales > Bacteroidaceae > Bacteroides > Bacteroides sp. AM44-19. The sequence goes on from NZ_QTNB01000017.1 coordinate 16,826, forward strand.
GCCGCGAGCACAAAGAATACAACCAGCCCCAACAGCAGTAACACCAGCGTCGTACTGATGCTGGACGTAATGAACTGCATGTCAAAATAGGATACCGAGTTATTCTTTGCTTTCATTATACCAATTATAAGTTACGAGTTACAAGCTACAAGTTATGTAAATCAGTCGCTATTAATCATTAATCATTAATCCCTAATCCCTTTTCTCACCCTTTCTTCCTGAACACGTAAATCATGGAACTGCTGCGTTCCTTCTTCACCAACGCGCTGAACCAGGCCAGTGTACCGGTCACCATTCCCCGCAGGAAAGTACACGAGTGCCTCATGTGCTTTTCTGTCAGCATGGAGACGTAGAAGGCATCGAACGGCATGGGATGCCGCTCTGCCATGATGAAACCATGCTTGGAACCGAATTGCTGGATGGTGCCCGGTGTGAAGTGCCACAAATGGCGGGGCACATCGTAGGCAGCCCAGTAAGCCCCGTATTTCTTTGCGTCGAAGGAGGAGCAGTTGGGCACAGCTACAATCAGCACCCCCTTTTCAGTCAGCAGGGAGTGCAGGGTTTCCCACGTTTCGTTGAGGGGTTCCAGATGTTCCATGACATGCCATAGGGTGATGACGTCGAAACTGCCCGGTGCAAAATCTTTCAATGCCGTATGGGGTTTCACATCCAGATTGAAGTGTTCTTTGGCAAAGGCACGCGCCTGCGCACTCTTCTCCACAGCTTCCACCTGCCAGCCGCGACGCTGCATGGCATCGGCAAAGTAACCGGTCCCCGTACCCAAATCCAGCAGGCGGCCCTCCTTGCGGTGTGCTTCACGGAACACAAGGCGTGCCTTGCGTCCCAGCATATAGTTGCGCACCCAATGGTACACGGAGTTCATCGCCCCCTTGCGGGTATCGGTATGTGATATGTAATCAGGAGTTTCGTAGTAACGACCGATTTCAGCCTCCACGGGAAAGTCTTGCGTGAAAAGGAAACCGCAATCCCGGCAGCGGCACAAGTGGAACATTTCGCCCGAGGCATAATGGTCTACACATGTCAGGGCACGCTCCAAATGCGTTCCACCACATAACGGACAAGCTTTTATAGTGAGTTTATTCATCGAACGTTCTGCCAATAAGGAAGTGCAGCCCGAATGAAACAGACCACACCATACCTAAATTTGGTGCAAAATAACAAATAAAAAGTGATTTATAGGGTTTCCATTAAGGAGATTTAAGAAAACAAACACTTGCTCCGGCCAGCCGGCGGAACGAATGACCAACTGTCCGATAATGAACAGTTTTCGAAAGCATCTATTCATTGATTATCAACAACTTAAATCTTTGGCATGGGAATTGACTATAATTAGGCGAAGGCGTTTGAGAAAAAGATTAGTTGGAATGCAACTTTTTAATCGGGAACAACGTCTAAAAGAAACAGAGTAAGTAACAACAATTAAAAATAAAGATTATGAAAACTACAAATTTATTCAAGGCAGTCGCATTCGTAGCAATGACTATCGTAAGCGTTATGAATACAGAAGTGAAAGCTCAGGAAAACAACTTCATCACCAATGAAGAAGTGAAAAACGAATTAGTAGTTGCCAAGACCATCTTTAAGCAAGACGGTGCACAACTTTACCGGCACATCCGTTATGAATACTCTTATGACGACCAGAAACGCTTGACCTGCAAGGAAGCCTCCAAGTGGGACGGTGCAAAAGACGAATGGACACCTTACTTTAAGATGACATACCAATATGGCAATGATGAAATCACCATGTCCTACGCACGTTGGAACGAGTCTCACAAGGCTTATGACAAAGACATGAAGAAAAGTGTGTATGAATTGAACGATGAAAACATGCCGGTAGCTTACAAACTCTACAATCAGGACGCGCCAAAGTCCGAATTGACCCTGGTAAGCTACAACAGGACTGACTACGTAGCGAATATTCTGGCCATGGCAGAATAAAATTTAAAGTTTATAATATGAAAAGCACGGGCCGTGAGGCTCGTGCTTTTCATATTATATACCGGTGTCATCATACTGATGTCATCGAGACTTTTCTATCCCGTCAGCCGGCTACCTCTTCTCCTTTCAGCGTAGCCGAACTGGATTCGGTAACCTTCACCATCACAAAATCGCCCACACGGTGCGTGCCACGGTCAAACACCACCACACGGTTCTGCTCCGTACGGCCGAACAACTGGTCGCGGCTGCGTTTGGAAACACCTTCCACCAGCACCTCGTACGTCTTGCCCACGCAACGGGCATTCGCCTCGGCAGAGAGACGGTTTTGCAAGGCGATGATTTCATTCAGACGGCGAATCTTCACCTCCTCGGGCACATCGTCCGGCAGATGCTTGGAAGCATGCGTACCGGGGCGTTCGCTGTACTTGAACATGAAGGCGGAATCGTATCCGCACTCCTCCATCAGCGAGAGGGAAAGCTGGTGGTCCTCCTCCGTCTCACTATGGAAACCGGAGAATATATCCGTAGATAAGCCACAATCGGGGATGATGCGGCGGATGGCTGCCACGCGGTCCATATACCACTCGCGGTCGTACTTGCGGTTCATCAGCTTCAGGATGCGGCTGCTCCCACTCTGTACCGGCAGGTGGATGTGCTTACATACGTTGGGCATGTCGGCAATGACCTGGAGAGTTTCGTCGCTCATGTCTTTAGGGTGCGAGGTAGTGAAACGGATACGTACGCCCGGCGCTGCCTCTGCCACGGTGCGCAGCAGCATTGGGAAAGTAATCGTCTCTCCGTCCGGCTTCTCGAAGCGGTAGGAATTGACGTTCTGTCCCAGCAGGGTGACTTCCTTATAACCCTTTGCCACGAGGTCGGCCACTTCATTGAGGATGCTTTCCACATCACGGCTGCGCTCGCGGCCACGGGTGTAGGGAACGATGCAGTAAGTACAGAAATTATTGCACCCACGCATGATGGAGACGAAGCCGGAGATGTGGTTTCCGCAGATACGCGAGGGGATGACATCCCGATAGGTCTCTGTGGTGGAGAGCTCCACGTTCATTGCTTTCTCACCGGCCTCTACCGAGGCAATCAGTTCGGGCAGAGTAAGGTAGGCATCCGGCCCCACCACCAGGTCCACATGATGGTTGGTGATTAAGTCGTCCTTCACACGCTCTGCCATACAGCCCAGCACACCCACTATCAGGCCGCGTTTCTTCTTCTTGAGCGAGTGGAAGAACTCCAGACGGTTCAGAATCTTCTGCTCCGCATTGTCGCGGATGGAGCAGGTGTTCATAAACACTGCATCGGCTTCCTCCAGGGTGTCGGCCACCGAATATCCCGCCATCTGCATGACGGATGCAATCACTTCACTGTCGGCCACATTCATCTGGCAGCCGTAAGTCTCGATAAACAACTTCTTGTTGTCATCAGCAGTTGCAGATTTAAAGTCTGCTCCCGTTACTTTTTCCATAATCAGTTCGTTTAAAATCAGTTTATATCATAAGTTGGTATCTGTCATCCGGAGCGCAAAGATACTTCTTCCCTCCCAATAAACGGATGAAATGAAAGAAAAATGCCATTACAAGTTGTCAATCTGCGCCTTATCAGCTAATTTATGTTAAGAGAGCAAACATTTTCCGAGTGTTAATTTGGCATAGAGCAAATTAATTCACAAATTTGTGGAATGAAAGAAACATTAGATTTTTTCATAGTTAAGGTTTAGGTTAAAAAAATTAAGGGGAGCTGTGAAGCTGCCCTTTTTTATTACCAATTCCTTGGCTGTAATCAGATTAAATAATTAACTTTGCCCAAAAGCAAAGATAAGAGATAATTGCACTATCTTTGGGTGGAAAATCAAAAAGAATATGGAAGATGTCTTCAAGTTTCTGTTAGTTGCGGCTGTCATAGTAATCGGACTCGTCAAGCAGTTTAAGAAAGAAGCAAATAAAAATGCTGACAAGAGTCCCGACATACCTATGCCCGACGTTGACAACCCACTGCCCGAATACTGGGGCGGAGATACTTACGGAGGCTTTATTCCCGAAGGCCCCAAGCCGGCAGAAAAGCCCAAGCCGGTATCCAAACCGTCTGCCAAATCCAAGCACACTTCCATAAAGGCTTCCCCTCCCTCCCCGGCATCCCGTCCGCAAGAATCCGATGAAGCAACGTCCGAATACGGCATCCACTCGGCAGAAGAAGCGAGGAAAGCCATCATCTGGTCAGAAATACTTCAACGGAAATATTAAAGACAGTCGATAATTGCAGAACCAATTACGAGCCCCTTCAGAATCTTTACACGAAAAAATAACTATTTATATTATGGCACTCAATTACATTTCGGCAGCAGAAGCTGCGAGCCTGATTAAACATGGCTACAACATCGGCTTGAGCGGATTTACTCCCGCAGGAACAGCCAAAGCCGTTACGGCTGAATTAGCAAAAATCGCGGAAGCAGAACATGCAAAAGGAAACCCGTTCCAGATAGGTATCTTCACCGGTGCTTCTACCGGAGACTCTTGCGACGGTGTGCTCTCGCGCGTCAAGGCCATCCGCTACCGCGCGCCCTACACCACCAACTCCGACTTCCGCAAAGCCGTGAACAATGGCGAAATAGCCTACAACGACATCCATCTCTCACAGATGGCGCAGGAAGTACGCTATGGTTTCATGGGAAAAGTAAACGTTGCCATCATCGAGGCATGCGAGGTTACTCCCGACGGTAAAATCTACCTGACGGCAGCCGGCGGTATCGCTCCGACTGTCTGCCGCCTGGCCGACCAGATTATCGTGGAACTGAATGCCGCCCACAGCAAGAACGCCATGGGCCTGCACGACGTCTACGAACCCCTCGACCCTCCTTACCGCCGCGAAATCCCCATCTACAAACCGAGTGACCGTATCGGCCTGCCCTACATCCAGGTAGACCCGAAAAAGATTGTCGGCGTAGTGGAGACCAACTGGCCGGACGAGGCACGTTCGTTTGCCGCCGCCGACCCGCTGACCGACAAAATCGGACAGAACGTGGCCGACTTCCTTGCCGCCGACATGAAACGCGGAATCATTCCGCCTACCTTCCTGCCGCTGCAATCCGGTGTGGGTAACATTGCCAATGCCGTATTGGGTGCTTTGGGACGTGACAAGACCATCCCCGCTTTTGAAATGTACACAGAAGTCATCCAGAACTCTGTTATCGGACTTATCCGCGAAGGCCGCGTGAAATTCGGCAGCGCCTGCTCACTGACCGTAACGAACGACTGTCTGGAAGGCATCTACCAGGATATGGACTTCTTCCGCGACAAGCTGGTGCTCCGTCCGTCGGAAATCTCCAACAGCCCGGAAGTGGTGCGCCGACTCGGTGTTATCTCCATCAACACCGCCATCGAAGCCGACATCTACGGCAACGTGAACTCCACGCACATCGGCGGTACGAAGATGATGAACGGTATCGGTGGAAGCGGTGACTTCACCCGCAATGCCTATATCTCCATCTTCACCTGTCCGTCCGTTGCCAAGGAAGGTAAAATCTCGGCTATCGTGCCGATGGTTTCGCACATGGACCACACGGAGCATGACGTCAACATCATCATCACCGAACAAGGTGTGGCCGACCTCCGCGGCAAGAGTCCGAAAGAACGTGCACAAGCCATCATCGAGAACTGTGTTCATCCGGACTACAAGAACATTCTGTGGGATTACCTGAAACTGACCGACGGCAAGTCACAGACTCCCCATGCCCTGCGCGCCGCACTGGCTATGCACGCTGAGCTGGCCAAAAGTGGAGACATGAAGAATGTAGACTGGGCACAGTATAAATAAGACATTCATACATCACCCAACAAAGAGGGCTGCCCCGGAATCACTTCCCGGACAGCCCTTTCTTCACATATAAAGTGAAGATGCAGAGAGAGTAGTATGATGACACTCTATTCCTGACCTCCTCCTAACGCCTTGTAGAGGTTAATCAGGCTTTGTATTTCAGAGAATTGGTTGGCCGTCTGCGACAGTTGCGCACTGAGCAAGTTTTGCCGGGCGGTAAGCACTTCCAGATAGGTGGTGTTGCCATGTTCCATCAGCAGGGAAGTGCTGCGGGCAGCTGTCTGCAAGGAAGCTACCTGCTTGTCCAGCAGTTCGCTTTTGGATAGGCTTGTCTGCCAAGCAGTCAAGGCATCGTTCACCTCGCTGCCTGCATTCAGCAATGTCTGCTGGAAGGCAAGGGAAGCCTCCTCCTGCTGGGCACGGGCTATGCGGTACTGTGCAATGATCTGCCCGCGGGCAAAGAGCGGCTGCGTCAGCGAACCCACTGCCGAAGCCAGGAACTTGCCGGGATTCACAATCATTGAACCGGCAGAATTGGTCCAGCCCGCACTCCCGCCCAGCGTGATGGAGGGATAGAAGGCAGAGCGCGCCGCATTGGTGCCGTAGAACGCCGCTTCCAGTGTCCGCTCAGCCGAACGGACATCAGGACGGCAGGAAAGCATCTGAACAGGAATCCCTATAGAAAAGCCCACAGGGAACTGCTGCTCTGCCAGCACACCGCGCTCGTAATGACGGGGCGTCTCTGCCAGCAACAGCGCAAGGCTGTTCTCCACCTGGTTTATCTGTTCTTCCAAATCAAGCACGGAAGTCTGCACCTGATAGTACGTGGCCTCCATCTGCGACACGGCGGACTCGTTCGCCATGCCCGCATTCATCAGGGCACGGGTGGAAGCAACGGTTTCCCGCCACGTCTCTTCGGTCTGCCTGGAGATGGCAAGCTGCTGGTCCAGCATCAGCAGGGTATAGTAAGTATTGGCTATCCCGGCAATGAGCTGGGTACGCACGGCCTGGCGATAGTCCTGACTCTGCGCATAGAGCGCCTTCGACTGTTTCTTGGCATTGCGCATGCGGCCGAAAACATCCAGCTCCCAACTGGCAGTAACGGGCAGCGAATAGGTCTGTGTGGCCTTGTGGCTGTCAAAGCTGCTCACCGTGCCCTGCGGCGCAAGGGCAAAGGAGGGCAGGAAGGCAAGCTTTGCGGACAGCAGGGTAGCTTCGGCTTCCTCCACGCGGAGCTGTGCCGACTGGTAGTCGGTATTGTTCTGCAACCCTTGTCCGATGAGTGCCTGCAGATGTGGGTCGGTGAAAAGCTCGTGCCAGTCCATGCCGCCCAGGCCAAGGTCCAGGCTGTCTTCGGTGGCAGCCGGAGAACCGGCGAGGCTCTCCGTAAAAGCTGCCATTTCTTCCCCATAGAGGCCGTCGGGGACCTCGGTAGCGGGTTTGTATTTGGTGTACACGCCGCAACTGCTGAACAGCAAACCGGCGGCGGACAATAGGATGATATGTTTCTTCATTGTTCCAATCTGTTTTTATTTTATTTTCCTCAATCTTTCGCCCGTTCTGCCTCACTCTTCTGCTTTTCAAGCAATACCTGCATATCGGCTTCTTCCTCCATTGGCGGACGAACCTTCTCCTGTAAGTACTCGAAGATGATGTAGAACACCGGAACGACGAAAAGCAGCGCTAGCGTTCCGATGAGCATGCCGCCTACTACGCCCGTACCCAGCGAAGAGTTACCGTTGGCGCCCGCACCACTCGAGAACATCAGCGGAAGCATACCGAATATCATCGTCAGCACCGTCATCAGGATAGGACGCAAACGGACCTGGGCGGCCGAATAAGCTGATTCCACAATGCCCATTCCCTTGCGGCGCCGCTCGATGGCATACTCCGTAATCAGGATGGCCGTCTTGGCGAGCAAGCCAATCAGCATAATCACACCCGTCTGCAAATAGATGTTGTTCTCCAATCCCAGAACCTTGGCAAAGAGGAACGAACCCATCAGCCCGAACGGTACGGAGAAGATGACCGCAAACGGTATCAGGAAACTCTCATAAAGACATGCCAGGATGAGATAGATAAGGAAGATACAGATGGCATAAATAAAGACAGTCTGCGCACCACCAGTATTGGCTTCCTCACGTGCCATACCTCCGTACTCGTAACCGTAGCCCAGCGGCAATGTCTGTTCTGCCACTTCCGCAATCACTTTCTGCACTTCACCGGACGAATATCCTTCCGCCGGATTCACATTAGCGGCGATAGCGCTGTACAGATTGAAACGGTTTGCCGTCTCCGGACCGAGCACCTTGTTCAACGTCACGAACTGGCTGACCGGAGCCATCTCCGTACCGTTGCGCACAAACATATTACCCAGTGCCTGTTCGTCCAGACGATATTCGGGCGATGCCTGCATCATGACGCGGTACACCTTGCCAAACTGATTGTAGTTGGAAATATAGGCACCGCCGCAATAGCTGCCCAATGCGTCGAGCACCACACTCGGCGAAATGCCCGCACGCTTACACTTGGCCGCATCTACATCTACCGATACCTGCGGGAAGTTCATAGCATAAGAGGTATACGCCATAGCCACCTCAGGACGCTGGTTCAGCGCACCCAGGAACTGTATCACTGCCTCGTAGAACGTTGCCATGTCACCGCCCGTTCTGTCCTGGAGGTTCAGCTCTAAGGAGTTACCCATACCGTAGCCCGGAATCATACCCGGCTGGAAGCTGAATATCTGCGCCTCCTTCACACCGTAGAACTGGGCATTGAGGCGTGCCACCACAGCATCGGACGTGTGTTCGCTCCCCTTTCGCTCACCCCAGTCCTTCAGACGGATGATGATGGTGCCGTAGGAAGTTCCCTGACCGGACATCAGCCCGTAGCCTGCCACCTTGGCATAGTGCTCTATCTCTGGTGTGCTCTTCAGAATATCCTCCAACTTGTTCATCACCTTCGTAGTTTCTTCCAGCGTGCTTCCCGGTGAGGTGCTGACGTTCACCATGATGACACCCTGGTCCTCCTGCGGCACAAGCCCTGTCTTGGTGGTGCTCATCAAGTAAACCAGCAATACGACGGTAGCCGCCAATGAAGTCCACACCATCCAGCGGCGGTGGATAAAGAACATCACACCTTTCTTATATTTTCCCAGCACGGCGTTGAACGAAGCATTGTATGCCGCGCGCACCCGTCCGTTGATGCTCTTCGCACTCTTCGTGCCGTCCGACGGACGCATCATGATGGCGCACAAGGCGGGGCAAAGCGTCAATGCCGAAATCATGGAGATGCCCACTGCCGTTGCCATCGTAATGCCGAACTGCGTATAGAACACACCCGAAGTACCACCCATAAACGTCACGGGGATAAATACCGCCATGAACACGCAGGTACAAGAGATGATGGCCATCGTCACATCGCCCATCGCATCCTTCGTGGCAAGGTAAGGGGACTTGTATCCGGCATCAAACTTGGACTGCACTGCCTCCACCACCACGATGGCATCGTCCACCACCGTACCGATGGCAAGCACCAACGCAAACAGCGTCAGGATATTGAGACTGAACCCCGCAGCCACCAGGCAGGCAAACGTGCCGACCAGCGACACGATAATGGAAATGGAGGGTATAAGCGTACTCTTGAAGTCCTGCAGGAAGAAATACACCACCAGAATTACCAGTATAATGGCAATGACCAGTGTCTCCACCACATTGTGTATGGAAGCGAAGAGGAAGTCGTTGGAACTCATCATCGTCACAAATTCCGTCCCTTCGGGCAGGCTCTTCCTCATCTCGTCTATCTGTGCGGTAATCTGCTTGTTGACGGCGGTTGCGTTGGAGCCTGCCGTCTGGAACATCATGAAAAGTACCGCCGGCTTGCTGTCCATCTCACTGCGGAAACTATAGGTCAGCGTACCCAGCTCCACATCCGCCACGTCTTTCAGACGGAGCACGGAACCGTCACTCTGCGAGCGTACCACCGTGTTCTGGAATTCCTCCACACTCTTCAGGCGTCCGCGATACTTCATCGTAAACTGGAACACGTTCTTTGAATTCTCGCCCAGCGAACCGGTAGGCGCTTCGATGTTCTGCTCGCCCAATACGGCGGTCACATCCGAAGGGACCAGTCCATACTGCGCCATCCGTTCCGGTTTCAGCCAGATGCGCATACTGTAGGTATCACCCAGCTCCATTACGTCACCCACACCTTCGATACGTTTGATTTGCGGAATCACGTTGATGTCGAGGTAATTGGCAAGGAACGTCTGGTCGTAGCGCCCGTCGGTGCTCACCAAAGCGCCGATTTGCAGGAAGCTGGTCTGCCGCTTCTGGGTAGTCACACCGATTTTCGTCACTTCGGCGGGCAGCAGTCCCTGCGCCTTGGATACGCGGTTCTGTACGTTCACCGCAGCCATGTCGGGGTCCGTGCCCTGCTTGAAATAGACTTGTATGGTGGCAGAACCGGCATTGGTGGCGGTAGAACTGATGTACATCATGTTCTCCACACCGTTGATGCTCTCTTCCAACGGCATGATGACACTGTTCAATACGGCTTCGGCATCGGCACCGGTGTAGTTGGCGCTGACGTACACCGTGGGAGGTGCAATATCAGGATACTGTTCCACCGGCAGCGTAAAGAGCGAGATAAGCCCTATCACCAGAATCAGTACGGAGATGGAGATAGCCATCACCGGCCGTTTTATAAATATATTTCCTTTCATCTTAATGGGTCATTGATAGTTGATAAAATAGCAATCATCATTTCACTTGCGTTCCTTCGCGCAGCAGTCCGGCACCTGTGGAAACAATCTCGTCACCCACTTTCAGTCCGTCCAGCACCACGTATTCGCGTCCGTCATTTATTCCTGCCACGGTAATCAGGGTAGAGACGGCCTTGCCATCCACTACCTTGTATACCAATGTCTTGTCCTGCAACTGTACGGTGGCTTCTTGCGGAATCACAATGCAGTTCTTATACGTGGCAGGCACCACCACCGTGCCCGATGCCCCGCTATGGAGCAGGCGCGATTCGTTGGGGAAGACCACGCGTGCCACTACCGTACCCGTCTGGCGGTCGATGACACCACTGATGGACTCGATGGTACCTTTCTTGTCGTAGACGGAATTGTCGTTCAGACGCAGCTCTGCCGCCGGCATGTTCTTCAGCGCCTCGTCCATGCTGCCGTACTGGCGTGTCAGGGCGAGCAACTGGTTCTCGGTCATGGAAAAGTAAACGTACATGTCGCTGTTGTCACTGACCGTTGTCAGCGGTTGCGGCAAGCTGGGGCTGACCAATGCCCCTGCACGGTAGGGCAATGCCCCCACCACCCCGTCGCTGGGACTCTTCACTTCCGTATAGGAGAGGTTGTTGCGTGCGCTTATCTCCTGGGCCTCGGCCTGTGAGAGTTGCGCCTTGGCGGTAAGGTAGCTGTTTTCGGCAGTCTTCAGGCTGAATTCCGAAACCACTTTCTGCGCATACAATTCCTTGTTGCTGTTATAAGTCAGTTCGGCAGTAGCCAGTGCGGCACGTGCCGCTTCCACATTGGCAACGGCCGTTTTGAGTGCAGCCTTGTAGGGAACCTGGTCGATGATGAAAAGCAGTTGTCCCCGGCGCACCTTCTGCCCCTCGGTCACACACAACTTCTCGATGGTACCCGACACTTGCGGATAAATATCTATGTCCTGCCGTCCGCGTATCGTTGCTGAGTACGAAGTGGAAAGCTCTTTGTCCGTCGCCTCCACTTTCATGGTAGCATAAGAAGGTTTCATTCCGGAAGCATCCGATGCCTGCTTGCAAGATGCCAAACACATTGTACAACCGACAATCCCTATCAGCCGTATCCATTTCCTGTTCAATGTAATCATACTTTTTCTCATTGTCTTTTTGTTAAAACTGGTGGCAAAAGTAGGAGAAAGGAACAACGCCATAATGACCAATTACACTCCAAAGATGTTCCTTTTTCGACATTCATCTTTTTTAAGGCTAATGAATTGTCTATAAATGACATATAGAACAAGAAAGCCGCATAATGGAACATCCCATATTTCCCATTATTCACCAACTTTGCAAAACGAAAAAGGAAGAATATGGAGAAAGGGAACATAAAAATCGTAGAAATCGCGGACTTTAAAAACAGCGAACATGTCCTTGACTATGTAGACAATGACTTTGTCATAATCAACAGTCTGGAGGGAAGCCCCTACAATGAAGATACAATAAGATTGGGATGCTTCCTTATCGCTATCTGTCTAGAAGGCTGCATCCAGTTGGACGTCAACTACAAAACCTACCAACTGGAAGCAGGCGACTTACTGCTCGGCCTTCCCAATACCATTATCAGCCACGCGATGGTAAGCCCGAAGCACAAGATAAGGCTTGCCGCATTCTCCACACAGTTCCTACAACGCGTGGTCAAGATGGAGAAGGATACATGGAATACCGTTATGCATATCCACAACAATCCCATAAAGTCTGTCGGGGAGGAAGGGGACAAGGAAATCTTCAAATTCTACCGAGAACTGCTTATGGCAAAGATAAACGACGAGCCTCATCACTATCACAGGGAAGTGATGCAATACTTGTTTTCTGCCATTTTCTGTGAGATGTTGGGACACCTCAACAAAGAAGTGAACCCTTCAGAAATGACAGTCGATACAAAAGAAAGCATCAAACAGTCCGACTATATCCTGCGTAAGTTTATAGAGATGTTGTCCAAAGACAACGGCATACACCGTTCTGTAGGATATTATGCCGATGCACTCTGCTATAGCCCCAAACACTTTTCGAAGGTCATCAAGCAGGCATGCGGACGTACACCGCTGGACTTGATAAACGAGAATGCCATTGAACACATCAAGTACCGGCTGAAGCATTCGGACAAGTCCATCAAGGAGATTGCAGAAGAATTTAATTTCCCCAACCAGTCTTTCTTCGGGAAGTATGTGAAGTCTTATCTGGGTATGTCTCCGGCACGCTACCGCAATACGAAAGAGGAATGATTTCCCCTACTCTTGGGGCTCACTCCGTAAAGGTCTGCATTAGGAAGCTAAACCTTAACTTTACGACGCTAAAGGTCAACTTTACGATGGCTAAAACGTATCACTTCATCACACACCGCATCCTGGAAAGCGCGTGCTTCCCTGCCCGACAGTGCATTCTGGTTCATGATGGCAAAGGCTATCTCGTGTCCGTTGCGGGCTTTAAGGTAGCCGGCCAGACAGTTGATGGCGGTAAAGGAACCCGTCTTGGCATGTACATTTCTGTGGGAAAGGGTGCCTTTCTTCATGCGGAACTCCAGTGTACCGTCCACGCCGCCAATGGGCAAAGCCTTATAAAGTTTCTGGAAAACATCCGTACGCGAGTAGGCATATCGCAGGAAAGAAACCAAGAGTTCCGGTGAAATGTAGTTGTAATTGGAAAGGCCGCAACCATCTGCCAGATTATACCTATCGGGGTTATATCCCATCTCTTTTATCAGCATGCGGATGGCAGAAAGCCCGTCCTCGGCAGAGACACGCTTCTTTCCGCTGCTCTGCACACCCAACCGGCAGAGCATGGCTTCGGCATTGAGATTATCGCTCTCCTTCATTATCTGTTTCACCACATCCTGCACGGAAGTTTCATAGGAAGCCATCCGTACGGAGAGGCTGTCTTGCCGGAACTCACCGAAGAGGTAAGAGACTTCCGCTTCTGCCGCCGGAATGCACCGGATGCCTCGTGCCTGCAACCGTTCCATAAAGGTATGCATGAAGAAGTCCTGCGAAGAAAATATATTGACCGTACCTGCACGGCGGGCATCGACGTTGCCCGTCACGGTGATGTTGTTCCCGTTCACCAGCCAGTCGCGCGACACACGGAAACGTCCGGCAGAAGGGGTACGGCTTTGGGTCTTGTTCGTCAGTGTATAATAGGAAGAGGCGGGAGTGCATTCAAGGCGTGCGCTGTCGCCCCGTTCGCCGGGTGTGGCGGTAACCTTCACCACTCCTTTATTCAGCATCAGCGGTGAGAGGTAGGGCTGGAAGGAATAGGGAGTATCATCCCACAACCAGCCGCTGCCCCAGTACAAGGAGTCTTTCATGGAGACATCTCCATACACCTTGCCTTTGATGACAGAGAAGGGGAAACGGGCCACGGTAGCCACCAGGGAATCCAATGCCTCTTCATCAAACTCCGGGTCGTAACCGCCTATCACATACATATCCCCCTGCAAGGTATCGCGCTCAATGGTTCCCTGATACCACACTTCCGTACGGAACGGCTCGTCGGCTTCGGGACGGGAAAGGGCGGTAATGGTGGTCAGCAGCTTCATGGTGGAAGCGGGACGGGAAAGCTTGTCCGCCTGATAGCCGTACAAGGGCTTTCCGGCAGTCAGGTCATAGACCGAAATGGCCACATTAGAGCCTGCGGGAAGTTTGTGTTCTATCAACGCATCAATCCGCGCAGAGAGCGGCTTCACCGGAGTTACCGTCTCTTGGGGCCATAATGGGAGCAGGCAGACGGATAAAATTAACAGCAACAATATCCTTTTCATAAATATATTTATCTTTAAAGGCAAAAGTACGACAATCTTACAAATGAACAACAACGAGGTAGTCTTTTCATAAATTATATCCAGCCATCCATCTTAATATTCCTTTAAAAATACTACTTTTGCATAGATTGCATAGGCAAAATCTCCCAGTTACTATCACTCTAAAATTGATGTACCATGAAACTACAACTTACAATTGCCAGCTTTACAATATGCCTCCTTTTCTCCCCCATGCTTCGGGCACAAGAATCTCCGCGCATTGTCAGTTATGACTTAACCGTACAGATTGATGTACCGAACCGACAAGTCGAAGTTGGCGGTTCGTTTGAAGTCGATTTCCATGACAGTGACTCAATCTCGTTGGTACTATGGCGCCATGCCCGTATCGACACACTACGCCACAGCAGCCGGGAGATAACCTACCGTTTCGATACGCTTGCCCCAGCACCTGCCCAATTCATTCCCGACAGACGGACCTTGACCCTCTACCGGCCGGCAGGAGCCGATGACCGCTGCCGCATAAATACCCGTTACACACTCTACATGCAGGAAGTGCAGGGCCCTGCAAAATCATTCAATGACCATTGGATTGAACTTGGTTACTATACGGGATGGTATCCTGTCTGCAACGGTAACCGGGCAGATTATTCGCACTTACGAATCGGCATCACTGACGGTTATACGGTGAGCGGCTCAGGTATTATTTCCCATACAGAAGAAGGGATATGGGAAATGGAGCAACCTTGGGAGAATTTCGACAATGTTATCCTGGCTTCACCCATGCTGAAAAGCCGCCGCATCAATGATAACGGAACTACCATTGAACTTATCTATACAGACTTCCCGGATGCCGGTGCAGACTCGGCACTTCAATGTTGCCACAATGCCTTGAAATTCTTCCGACGCCTTTATAAAATTGCGGGAGATGAGGATATTTACATGAAATTCCTGCTTTCAGCTTCCGGCACCTCAGGAGGGTACAGCCGTAAAAATTTCATTATGCTCAGTTCCCGAACATTCAATGAATATGTACTCAAGAACACCGCCCACGAAATCGGCCACTTCTGGTGGAACAAGGCTCCGGTGGAATCTTGGCACGACTGGCTGAACGAATCTTTTGCCGAATTCAGTGCTTTGCAATACATACGCCACGCCCGCGGCGAAAAAGCCTATGCCGCTTACATCGACGCCTACCGTAAGGAAACACGCCATATCCGTCCTATCTGGGGTATTGACCGCAACGACCGCGAAGCGCATCTTGCCCTCTATAGGAAAGGGTCAGTACTACTCGCCGACCTGCTTGTCCGAGTGGGTGAAGAACCTTTCTTCAACTTTCTGGCAGGTGTCATCCAAGCCCATATAACAGACACATCGGCTTTCCTGGATTTTGCGGAAAGCCGATTGGGACGTAAAAACCGGGACTGGATTGAAAAGCGGTTAAAAGAATAAACACCTGATTATTCTTCAACTGTTCCTTTCGCCACCGGCTTCTCAAAATGAGTGCCGCACTTCCTGCATACATACTCCCAATGCTCAGTGCCCGGAGGTGCGGCCGACAATGCCGCAATAACAGCAGCCACCACAGCACGCACCCGATGGCTCTTCTTCAGCACAAACTTAATCTCATCCGAACCGCAATGGGGGCAGTACCTCAACTGTTCCGGAATCATCTGGTTCCGTTCAAGCAGACGGAGGGCATTGTCATATTCGTCCTCATAGACAAATATATCCACTCCCGTGACATCACGGACATATCCGCGCATCACGGAAGACATGTTTTCATTATGCAAAACAGACGCAATGCCCTCATTCTTCAAGGCACCCTGAATAACATGTGCCTGAAAGGCATCGTCGCAGGTGATTAGCTTTACGGTTTTCATCTTTTATGTTTATATGAAACAATAGTCATGGGTTCTACAATGCCTCCTTGAATATCTCTCCCACCGTGGGGTGCGGAAAGACAATCTTCTTCCATTCATCGGCAGTAAGTTTCAGTTCAATAGCCATGCCTGCCAGCGTGATGATTTCCGAAGCGGGATTACCCAAGACATGTGCCCCCAATACGGTATCGTCACTGCCCAACAGTAACTTGCAGACGCCATTCACTCCTTCATTCTCTGCTACAAAGCGACCACTGTACGTCATCGGAAGCTTCACAGCACGATAGGCAACGCCTCTCTTCTGCAGGGATTCTTCTGTCTCGCCCACACCGGCTATTTCGGGATTGGTATATACCACGCCGGGGATGGCACGGTAGCTCATGGCATCCTTCTTGCCAATGATGGAATGTATGGCTACTTCCGCCTCGCGGACGGCTGTATGCGCCAGCAAGGAATATCCCGTCAAGTCGCCGCAAGCATATACTCCGGGAACTGAAGTTTGCATCTGTCCGTTGACAAAGACATTTCCGCGCTCCGTTCTTTCCAAGCCCAGATTCTCCAATCCGAAGCCTTTCATTACCGGACGGCGCCCGACACTCATCAGAAGCCGTTCGGCAACGACGGAACCGGGACCGTCGGCTGTTTCATAATTCACCTGGATAAGGGAAGAAGCTTCGGCAGTATCCGGCATGACAGACACTACTTTTGCACTCAGCATGAACTTGATTCCCCGCTTGGCGTACTCTGCACGGAGCATACCCGCCAGCTCTCGGTCCATACCGCCTCCCAGTATCTCGTCCAGCATCTCGACGACGGTTACCTGCACTCCCAGGCTGTTGAAGAAAGAAGCGAACTCCATACCGATGACACCGCCGCCGATGATGGCAAGCGAAGCGGGCAGTTCCTTGTTGTCCAGCGCGTCACGATGGGTCCAGTAAGGCACCTTGTCTATACCGGGAATGGCAGGGACAAAGGTTTCGGAACCGGTGCAGAGCAGCAGGTTCTCGCATTCGTAGGTTTCTCCGCCGCACTCCACATGATTCTTGTCCGTCACTGTGGCCTCTCCGCTGACAATCGTCACACCATGGGCAGTCAGCTTTCCTTTGACTCCCAATACCAGCTTGCGCACTACCTTCTGCTTGCGGGCAATAATCTTGGGCAAATCGAACGATACTTCGGGCACACTGACCGCATACTTTGCAGCATGGCGGGCTCCGTCATAGGTCTTGGCCGAATACAACAAGGTCTTGGTAGGGATACACCCTTCATTCAGGCACACTCCACCGAGACTCTGCTTCTCAAATAGTACGACACTCAATCCTGCTTTTCCGGCAGCTTCGGCAGCAGTATATCCCGCAGGACCTCCACCGATAATGGCAACTTGGTATTTCATGGAATTAATGGTTAGTGGTTAATGATTAGCGATAATTTGTGCGCAAGTTAATAAAACCCGTATTATCCGGCAAAAAAGAGTACTTCTTTCTTTCGGAGAATACAGCGTAAAGAGGAAATAATTATCTTTGTCGTGCAGCATTTACAAAGAATGCCACGTCCAATGGACATAATCAAATAATAACCAACATGAAAACGACTGACTTATTCCAATCCATCCTTTTGTTCGCTCTTTTCCTTTGCGGCCTGACGGCTTGCAATGATAGCGATGAAATCCGCCTCTCGCCCTTTCAGGAAACTACCGTGAAGGGCGAAGCCTCTACCCTGCAGATAGACCTAACACGCGGCGACTGGCGCATAACCTCCATCACCACCCCATGGGGAGACCTCATGATGGATGGCAACAAGCTCCCACAACTGGAAGGTACGGGAAGCCTGCATTATAAATGGTGGGACTTGGAACGGGACACCGACAGCCATCTCATCCTGCACTTTAAAGACAACTTTGACTTAGGTGAATCCCGTAGCCTCATCATCAACCTTGAGATGAAAACGGGACTCTACAAGGAACAAATCATCATACACCAAGAACCGTGCACTAACTTCTATCAGATAGAGTCCATCGAATACAGCGTGGAAGAAGGTGACGGAGTGAAAGAAGCCGGAACAGGACCTGATAAGAGTACCTATAAAAATGAAAATCTGGGAAACACAACCGACAAGCATGACTACTATCCATTCATCAATAAATGGACAGAATACGCATTCATACCCGATGGGCACTCTGACGAAACCTTCAAAAGCATAGACCCGGAGAAACGTAGCATCTATCTGCCCAACCACATAGAAGACGGAAAAATAATCATGGGACAACAACTGTTATTCTTCATCAACCAAGGCAAGTATTACAAAGAAGACGAACTGAGATATAAACATTTTGAAGTAGACATAGTAGGTATGAAATGGAACATATACACTTCAACCATCTACTACAAACGGCTTCAAGTGACATTCACCGCCACTCTTTCACGTCCCGGTAGCGATACAAAGAAGGTACTCAAGGGTAAATTCATGCAGAGATACCCTTATGACTGCTCGGAAATACATCACGAAGTAAAGGATTCTTTAGAAGATTAGAGTCCGGTGTCTGTCAGACAAGACTCCACCTCCTCCCTGCTCAATGCCGGAGCTTGCCCATCGGCAAGCTTACGGCATACCAGCCGACCGGCCGCCAGCGCTTCCACCTTTGTTGCAAATGGCAGGCGACCGCTCAAAGCAGGTATAAAAGGTTGATATATCAGGGTATCGGCTCCATGCAGCACCACGTAGCCGTAACCGCCTTCCACCTCCATCACCCGGCATTTCAACTCATTGCCACCGCCGGCAGTATGACCCGAACAGCAAGAAAGGCATACCGCCATCACAGCCGGTACACCTATCTTTATCATAATAAACATCAGCTTCATAAGTTCCGTTCAGTTATGAGGCGAATCAGACTTCCTCTTCCTCATCGGGTAGAAGTTCGTACACATCATCAAAGTAGCTGGTACCACTTGTTCCCGTCAGCACAAAACCACGTTCGCCGGTAGAGAAACCAACGGCAGCCCTGCGCGAAGAAGCACCGGAAGGATAATTATGTACATCTGTAATGGGGGTAAAGTCGTCATCGGAATCGCCGTACCATAAGTCCTTGTCAGGGTCGTACAGCCAGTAGTCGCTGCTCAAGGAAGTGCTGTTACGTATTCCCGTAGCCACAAATCCCCTTCCACCGATGACGAAGGATACGGCTTCGGACCGTGTGATGGCGTAGTCATCGTCATAGTCATTGTCGGAGTCCGTATCGGCAATGTCACGCAACTGGGTCCAGTTGCTTCCGTCGAACTTCCAGAAATCCACCAGATCGGTACTGTTGTTTCGCCCGCAACAGATGTAGGCCACCTCATCGATGACGAATGCCGTACCGAAGTAGCGCTTCTCGCCTCCATACCCGCTCACCGCTTCCCATTGCGAACCTTCGGCGCCATTGGGGTTGAAACGGTAGAAGTCCATCTTGTAGGCACTCTCGCTGCCGGTAGCGTCGCTGTTGCAGCCCGTACCGACATAGCCATATCCGCCTATACTGAAAGCCAGGGCACCGTCGCGTACTCCGCCTTTGAAGTCGTCTTTCCGTGTCCAGGTATCCGTGGCAGGGTCATACTCCCAGGTATCTGCTACACAGTAGGACGAGGAGCCGTCCTTCACGGAACCGGTCGTAATGTATCCCTTGCCATTCACGGCAAAGCCCACGGCAGCCTTGCGCCCGGCAACGGGCATGTCGGCACACTGCGTCCAGCTGTTCCGGCTCATGTCATACTCCCAAAGGTCGTTCAGGTAATCCTTGTTCGCTCCGTAGAAGCCGCCACACAAATATCCATAATTGCCGATGGTGAAGCCGGAGGCATAAGCGCGGTACACACCGTTATAGCTGGCTTTCTTCATCCACTGCCCCTGAGTGTATTCATCCTCGTCCGTACAACTGCCGGCAATGCACACGATGGCCAGCAACATTATTCCTACCAATAGTCTGTTCATTGTTTATTGTTTTTTTAATGATTAAGCTTTATACTTCCCACTTTCCAAAACAAGAAGCTGCGGGAGGTCCTTTTTGTCTGTCCGCAAAAGTAAACCACCGCAACCACACCGACAAAAATAACCGACGAACAGTCCGAAATTCCCGTTAAACGCCTTTACCGATAAAAACCGTCCGAACGCCGATTTTTGTAGGAAGATATAAAAGTTTTGCCTTTCCTTTGCCGCCAACTAAAAGAACAGAAATGAAGAAGTCATTGTACAGCTTATTCGCAGTCCTCGCTATCTTCTGCGCCTGCCAGGACGAGAACTCGCAGCTTGGAAAGAGCCTCGTGGAAAGCTCCTTCTATAATGTATACGCAGACACCTGCTCGGTAGACATCAGCACCATCCTGCTGGACTCCATAGAGACCCGGGGCGACAGCATCTGCCAGCTGGGACATTACCGGAGCAGCTCTTGGGGAGATGTATCCGCCACCTACTATGCCGAATACTCCACGTCCCACTTCACCCCCAACACAGACTACA
This sequence comes from Bacteroides sp. AM44-19, assembly GCF_003603395.1. NCBI lineage: Bacteria > Pseudomonadati > Bacteroidota > Bacteroidia > Bacteroidales > Bacteroidaceae > Bacteroides > Bacteroides sp. AM44-19. The sequence goes on from NZ_QTNB01000017.1 coordinate 37,508, forward strand.
CCTATACCCTCGACTCCCTCGTACTACGGATGATACCTTCGGGCCATTTCTGGGGAGATACCTTGACGCAACAGCGCATCTCCATCTACCGGCTGAAAAACCCTATCGTGCTGGACAACGACGAGGACCTTTACAACAGCACCGTACTCCCGACGGAAGATGCCCCACTCTTCAGCTTTACCTTCACCCCCTGCCCGGGGCGGAAGAAGGAAGTAAGCGTCCGCCTGCCCGACTCATGGGGACAGCAACTGCTGAATGACCTCGTGGCGCAGGACGACAACTTCGATACCCAAGACAAGTTCAAGAAGAAATTCCCCGGACTGGTCTTTGTTCCCGAAAACGACGGGCAGTGTATCACCGGATTCATGGTGAATGATTCTGCCATGAGCATCAACCTCCACTACCAGGAAGTCTCCAACCAGCGGACCGGACAAGTGCTGACTTTCAGCGTAAACACCGACTATGCCTATACCGGTATCCGGCACGACCCCACCGGCACCCACCTTGCTTCCCTGAAAAGCGGAATAGAGAACCTCGTCCACTCCAGCGACATGGGTTGCCTGGCCTATATGCAGGGATTGACGGGTTACTACAACCAACTGGAATTCCCCTACCTCAACAGCCTCGGAAGTGCCGGACAGATAGTCTCCATAGAGAGCGCCACACTCTACCTCTATCCTCTGGCCCGGAGCTACAACGAAGTGAGCCAGCTTCCCAATGACATCCGCCTTTATATCACGGACGAGAACAATGTGCTGGAGGACTACGTATACGGCAGTGACGGCGTAACCGTACAGACCGGCGACCTGACCATCGACGAGATGTACGGGAAAGAGACCTACTACTCCTTCGACCTCACCGAATTCATCCGCAACAACTACGGCACTTCGGGCATCAAGCGGCAGAAACTGCTGATGAGTCTGACAGACGAAGAAAGCACCACCACCTTCAACCAGGTCATCTTCACCAACGACCCCGAACAAGAAAACCAATGCAGATTAGACGTAAGATTCAAAATATACAACGAGCAATGAAACGCCATTACCGGATTCCCCTTCTGCTGTGCAGTCTGTGTACGGCAAGCCTCACTGCCGTGGCACAAAACACCACCAACCTGCCCACCTCCATGTACGGAGTGGGCGAACTGAGTGCCGGTGACGGCGGACGTTATGCCGGCATGGGCAACACGGGCATCGCCCTGAACCGTACCGGATTTCTGAACACGCTGAACCCCGCAGCCATCACCCGCATGGACACCGCCTGCTTCACGTTCGATGTGGGTGCATCTGCCTCATATGCCCGCTACTCCTTTCTGAGCGAACACAGCTCCAACTTCACCGGCAACCCCAACCGCATCAGCATGGGCTTCCGTGTCCTGCCGCGCTGGTATGCCCTTGTAGGTGCAGCACCATACAGCAGTGTGGGCTATGTCATCCAGACCGAAGAAGAGATAGAGGGAATGCCCGGCAACTACACCTACTCGCTCTTTGAGGGTACGGGCGGACTATACCGGTGCTACGTCACCAATGCCTTTGCACTGAGCAGGCAACTGTCGGTCGGCATCAATCTGGGGATGATAGCGGGCACAGTGACGCAAAGCGAAACGCAGGAAAGCGCCGTCGTAAAGTACGAATCTTCTAAACAGGCCTTTTATGCGGACTTCGGCATACATTACGAATGGGGTGCGACCGGACAACGGAAGTGGGCGGCAGGGCTGGTATTTGCTCCCTCCCTTCCCATCAGCCACGACAATACACTGACTTACAGCAACTCATCTACCAGCGAGAACCTCGATAAAGGATACCACAGCCGTACACAATATCTGCCCATGCACCTCGGCACCGGCCTCAGCATAACCACCGAACGCTGGGTGCTGACCGCCGACTACAACTACCTGGACTGGAGCCGCAACTCCTCCTCCTACACTTCCATGAAATACGAGAACCAGCACAAAGTGAACCTGGGAGGCAGCTACATTACCAAGCCACGTCTGGCACGTTCCACCGAGCTGATGGGTGGAATAGGTTTCGGCAACTCCTATATCAACCTGAAAGGCGGGAAGATGCAGTATCTGGAAGCCAGTGTAGGGGCGAGCTTCCCCATCCGGTACTCCTATCTTTCGCTGGGCGCCACCTGGCGGAAACAACTGAACACACGCAGCAATCTGATGCAGGAAAGCCGATTCAGCCTGAATCTGAACTTGACGTTCGGGGAAAGGATTTCGAGAGCAAAACTAAAGTAATACAAGGTTCCGGTTCACCACAGATTACACGGATTTTACACCGAATGATTATCATTTGTTGGATCTATATATGCAACGCGTTGCATATATAGATGCAGCACGCTGGAACTATAGATCCAACAAACAAAGTATATAGTATCTGAAAACAGGGTATTACAACACTGCCAGCCTGGACACATACCCTTTCACCCTTTCGCGGTAAGCATCGCCAATGGGGACATCCTTCTGCTCTATGAGCAGTGTACTGCGCCCGATGGCGCTGATGCAGTCCATGCGGACAATAAAAGAACGGTGTACGCGGATAAATTCATCGGCCGGAAGTTTTTCTTCCATATACTTCATGCTACACAAGCTCAAGATAGGCTTAGGGGCATCTTTACAGAAAATCTTCACATAATCGCCCATACCTTCTATATAGTTTATCCGTTCCAGGTCGAGCCGCATGATGCGGTTGTCACACCGCATGTAAATCACCTTCGGAACCTCTTCCGGACCTTGCCTTTGCTTGGGGGCGGACGTACCTGCATCCTGCAAAGAGAACCAGCGTGCCGCTTTGCTGACAGACTGGAAAAACGTGGAGAAATTGAGCCCGTCCATCAGATAGTCCAACGCATCCAGACGGAAACATTCGGCAGCATAGCGGTCGGTGTCTGTAATGAAAATGACACGAGTAGACGAGGACAAGAGCCTGCAAAAATCCATTCCGTTGATTTCACCTTCTTCCACCGGATAGATGCCGACAAAATAAACTTCCACTTTTGTCTCATAATAATCCTTCAGCGCTTCAAGAGGATTGCCGTACTTTCCGTGCAAAGAGAGAAAAGGAACTTTGCCGATATACTCTTCCAATCTTCCGGTAATCTCCGGGTCCGCATGCAAAATGGCACAATTCAAGTTCATATCCGTTTCTTTTTTACATAATGGACGCTGCCACATCCAAAAAACTGCAAACAGAAGAGCTAAAATTAAGCTTTATTTATGATTCAAAGATTACCTGCATCTACGGAAAGACAGATAAAGGGAAAGTTCATACAAACAACTCCGGAAAGCTACACAGGAGACATTACCATGGAAGCGATAACGACAGATTAAAACGGAATTGCATACGTGGGCACACCATATTGCTCACCCTCTCCGTTCCTCCAGTAACCGGATAAACTCCTCCTCCTTGACGGGAAGAAGCACTGCACACTTGCCCTCGCCATATTTCACGAGCACATAGCGCATCACCGCAAACCGCCCTACCTGCATGGAAGAAGCACGCTCCACAGAAGTGATGTCTTTCATCAGAATTTCCTTACTCCGGGAGAAACGGCCGAAGGACAGCACCAACTTCCCGTCGGGCGTTACGGTATAGGTGGTATGAATCAGCTTCTCGATAATAACCACCAGCCAAAGCATGAAAATAGCAGCCAGGAACGGAGACTTGTACCAAAGCATATAGACGGCGAGAATACCTATCAGGATGAGAAACAGATACTGCCCCATAGCAATGCGCGCATGAAAGATTCGATTCATTTTATCTGATTTTTGCCGCTAAGGTACGTATTTTTATGATAACAACTTCTTCATTAGTATCTCCATTTCTCGAACTTCCGTCACATTCAGCTTGCGGCAGACCGAAGCACATAACAATTCTACCCGTTCCGGCGAAAAATAAATCAGTTCTGCAATCTCCTTTACAGACTGTCCAAGAGCTACCAGCATACATATCAGTTCTTCATCCTTATCCACCTCCGGAATAGACTGATAAAGTTTCTCTAAAAAAGAAGGATAATGAAAAATAAAGATTTCACGGAATACAGCCTCACGAGTTCCGGACAACAAAGCCTCCGAAGCATTGGGAGAATCTTCCGAAATCATTTCGCGCAAAGCTCTGGCAATCTCCTGCATATTAAAAGGTGTCACTGTTTTCTTTGTTTTCATTGTATCTTATTTCACCATTATACATATTTACAATCGTTTTGATACAAATTTGCAAAATATGCACAACCTAACCATAAGAATACGATATACAATCTGATATACAATTTCATATTATATTTATTATCAAATAATTAACAAGAAACAAAAAACAAGTCCATTGTTGTAAATTTTAAATTAAGAAATTATATCTTTGCCTTACAAAACAAACAGTCCACAAAATATGAATGCCAAAAAACTTTCATTTTTACTTCTGATTCTCGTAGCTGTAGCCTGCACCAACCGCTCCACCTCTTCGGAACAAGACGAAATGAGGCATTGGAACAATGTCCTTCAACAAATCAATGCCTTACTACTCGAAAACAAAGCGCGACAAACGTTGGATCTTGCCAAACAGACCTTGCCCGAAATCCTGGAATCGGCAGAAAAAAACGGAACTACAGATACCCTGATTTACTATGCCCGCAAGATATTTAATGCCTGCGGGAACAATTACATAAACACCAAACAATACAAAGACGGCATCGACTATATGGACAGCATTGGGAACCATCCCCTCATCCGCGAACATTGCCCGCACGAACTGCTGAGCTTCAAGGCCGGACTGAACCAACTGTATGGCAATAACCCGGAAGCTGTCCGACTGGCAGAAGACTACCTCCAGTTACCGGTCTGTACCAGTGCCAATGACTTTATCCGGCAGGCAGAAATCATAAGCGGTGTCTACATGTACTCCGGAAACAATCTACCCAAAGCTATCCAAATTTTGGAAAAAGCAATAGATGTCTACCGGAAAGGTGGAAACTTCCCGAACATGCTGCGGATAATGTCACGGTTGGGCATCTATTACCACCTCAGTGGCGAATACGAGAAAGCTATAGCCACTAACCAAGAAGCCATAGCCACTTACAACGACAGCATAGCACCTGGAAATGTAGTGATTGCCTACGGAGAACAAGCTAATCTCTACGCCGAACTGGGTATGTACGACCAGGCCCTGGAAATGAACAAAAAAGCCCAATACTACTCCATGCTGAAAGACAGCTTCGGACTGGGAGACTTGTACCGCTACCGTGCCCAGATCTTTCGTAACATGAATCAAAAGGACTCTGTATTCCACTACCTCAGGCTGGGAGAAAAGTTGTCAATGATACAAAACAGCTTTAAGGGCGTATTCGTAAACAAAGTAGAAACGGTAAACAGTTATCTGGACTATCCCGACTCTTTGGAAAAAGCACTGCAACTTGCCCTTAGCATCTGTCCCGATACCGTGCGGATGCCCCAATGGGCCAAATACCAACTCAACCTCCACCTAGGCCGGGCCTTACTGCAAACCGGGAAGGAGCAAAACGGCATACACCTGATAGACCGGGCTGCACAAGACCTCATCAACATGAAGTTCATGGAAGGCCGCGATGCCAACGAGATATTAATGGATTACTATCTGGCCAAAGGCATGAACGACGATTTTGCTCGTTGCTACATCCGTAACCGACAGTTTGCCGATTCTCTGGACAATAACGAAAAGAAACGTGCTGTGGCAGCAGCCAACATCCGGTTTGATGCCAACCAAAAAGAGAAAGAAAACAAACTGCTCTCGGCACAAGTGCAATGGCAGCAACAGCAGTTGTTCTACAACATCTGCATCTCCATTACATTACTGTTGCTACTTATCACCACTACAGCCTATTTCATCATCCGAAGGAAGGCCAACCACCAGCTTATAGAAAACAACAAACGGGAAATACAGACCCTCATTACCCGGCAGCAAGACCTGAACCGCCGCAACGAACAACTGACGGAAGAAATAGAACGGGCCATGGCTACCAATAACCTCAACTCCATTCGCCAGCTCACCGTGCAAAGCCTGCTCAGCAGGGAAGATGAGAACACATTCCGCCGGTCGTTTGCCACCATACATCCTTCTTATCTGCCCAAGCTCCGCGAAAGTTATCCTCAACTGACCCGCAACGAAGAATTGCTGGCCATGCTCATCTGCATGAACCAAAGTACCGACGAAATAGCCCTTATCATGGGAATCAACCGGAATAGTGTAAACGTAGTCCGTTCGCGCATGCGCAAGAACATGGAATTGCCCAAAGAAAAATCCCTGGATGAAGTATTGAAACAATACCTTACATAACAAATAAAAATAAGCCCGCTTATTTTGCTCTACGTTTGGTTTACACTATCTTTGCGGCGTTTAATACACAAAACCTATGGTAAGAAAGTTCGATTTTCTCGTTATCGGCTCCGGACTTGCCGGTATGAGTTTTGCGCTGAAAGTAGCGCATAAAGGAACAGTAGCCCTCATTTGTAAGGCAGGTTTGGAAGAGGCAAACACTTATTTTGCACAAGGAGGTATCGCCTCTGTCACCAATCTGGCCGTAGACAATTTTGAAAAGCATATCGAAGATACCATGATTGCGGGTGACTGGATAAGCGACCGTGAAGCCGTAGAGAAGGTGGTGCGCAATGCCCCCGAACAAATCAAGGAGCTTATCAAATGGGGAGTGAACTTCGACAAAAAGGAGGACGGAGAGTTTGACCTGCACAAAGAAGGCGGCCACTCCGAATTCCGCATCCTCCACCATAAGGACAATACGGGTGCAGAGATACAGACCAGCCTCATTGAAGCTGTGAAGCAACACCCCAACATCACCGTACTGACCGACCATTACGCTGTGGAAATCATTACCCAGCATCACCAGGGAATCATCGTTACCCGCCACACCCCCGGCATCAAGTGCTACGGTGCCTATGTGCTGAACGAAGCGACGGGCGAGGTGGATACCTTCCTTTCCAAAGTCACCATCATGGCAACGGGCGGTTGCGAAGCCGTTTACCGCCATACCACCAACCCGCTGGTGGCCACGGGAGACGGCATTGCCATGGTCTACCGTGCCAAGGGAGCAGTGAAAGACATGGAATTCATCCAATTCCATCCCACAGCTCTTTTCCATCCGGGAGACCGCCCCTCGTTCCTCATCACCGAAGCCATGCGCGGTTATGGCGGCGTGCTGCGTACCAAAGACGGAAAAGAATTCATGCAGAAGTACGACCCGCGACTCTCGCTGGCCCCGCGTGACATCGTGGCGCGTGCCATCGACAACGAAATGAAACAGCGCGGTGAGGACCATGTGTATCTGGACGTCACCCACAAAGACCCCGAAGAAACCAAGAAGCACTTCCCTAACATATACAAGAAATGCCTCAGCATCGGTATAGACATTACAAAGGAATACATACCGGTAGCCCCCGCCGCCCATTATCTCTGCGGTGGCATCAAGGTGGATTTGGACGGACAGAGCAGCATCCGCCGCCTGTACGCCATCGGCGAATGTTCGTGCACCGGACTGCATGGCGGCAACCGTCTGGCAAGCAACTCACTGATTGAAGCCGTGGTTTATGCCGACGCGGCAGCCAAACACGCGCTGAGCGTACTGGAACGTTATGACTTCAACGAAGACATTCCCGAATGGAACGACGAAGGTACCATTTCCACCGAAGAACGTGTCCTCATCACACAAAGCATGAAGGAAGTGAACCAGATTATGGAGGCATACGTAGGTATTGTCCGCAGCAATACCCGGTTGACACGTGCCTGGAACCGACTGGACATACTTTACGAGGAGACAGAAGCACTCTTCAAGCGGAGCAAGGCTACCCGAGAGCTGTGCGAACTACGCAACATGATAAACGTAGGATACCTGATAACAAAGCAAGCCATGGAACGCAAGGAAAGCCGCGGACTGCACTACACGATAGACTATCCGCACGTCGGGAAGTAACTAAAGTAAAACTCGCGCCACTATACTGGCACGGAAAACGAACATGGTCATTTAAACAAAGCGCCCGGATGCTTTCTTCAGAGCATCCGGGCGTTTCCCGTTATCCATACCTGCACAAGCAGGAGACATTATCAATAGTTTGACTTCTTTACTTCGAAATAAGCCTGCGGATGCAAGCAAGCCGGGCATACCTGAGGAGCTTCCTTACCGGTGTAGATGAAACCACAGTTGCGGCACTGCCATACCACTTCGCCTTCCTTGGCAAATACGCTGGCAGTCTCTATATTCTGGATAAAAGCGCGATAACGTTCTTCGTGTCCCTTTTCGGCAATGGCGATGTTACGGTACATAAGAGCGATTTCGGGGAAACCTTCTTCGTCTGCAATATCAGCAAACTTAGGATAATCCAATGACCATTCTTCGTGTTCGCCGGCAGCAGCTTCCTGAAGATTTTCCAGGGTAGTGCCGATAACACCTGCAGGATAAGAAGCGGTGATTTCCACCATACCGCCTTCCAGCCACTTGAACATACGTTTAGCGTGTTCCTTTTCCTGGTCAGCCGTTTCTGTGAAAATAGCGGCGATTTGTTCGTAACCTTCTTTCTTGGCTACACTTGCAAAATAAGTGTAACGCATTCTTGCTTGTGATTCACCAGCGAATGAAGTCAGCAGATTCTTCTCAGTCTGAGTTCCTTTAACACTTTTAGCCATAGTCTCTTTTTTTATTAGTTAATATAATTACGTATAAATGTCGTTCGTACTGTTTATAAACAACACAAAATTACGAATTTAGTTTGGAATAATCACACCTCTGCCCCATCGGATTTATTTATCGTCTTATAGAAAGAATCTATCTTCACCGATAACCCGAAGAGGTATTTCAGACATAATTAATAGCACATATCTGATAAGGAAAACAAAATACATCACAGTTGTGTTCACTAATATCCATTATTTTATCTACTTTTGCAGGCAATTTGCAATATATACATTACATTCTGTATAAAAAAACGTATAAAAAAGTAGATTATAATGAAAGCGTTCGGATTCAGACCAAAGCTATACACGGCTTTAAAAAATTACTCTAAAGAACTGTTCATGGCAGACCTGATGGCAGGTATCATTGTAGGTATCGTTGCCCTCCCGCTTGCCATTGCATTCGGTATCGCCTCCGGCGTATCACCGGAGAAAGGTATCATTACGGCTATCATAGCCGGTTTCATCATCTCCCTGATGGGTGGGAGCAAGGTACAGATTGGAGGACCGACCGGTGCGTTCATCGTCATTATCTATGGCATCATCCAGCAATACGGTGAATCGGGGCTTATTGTCGCCACACTGATGGCAGGCGTACTGCTCATCCTGCTGGGAGTGTTCAAGCTGGGAGCTGTCATTAAGTTTATCCCCTATCCCATCATCGTAGGTTTTACAAGCGGTATTGCCGTCACCATCTTCACTACGCAGATTGCCGACATTTTCGGGCTGACGTTCGGAGGAGAGAAAGTTCCGGGAGACTTTGTAGGAAAATGGATGATTTATTTCCGACATTTCGATACCGTAAACTGGTGGAACACGATTGTAAGTATTGTCAGCATCTTCATCATTGCCATTACACCGCGGTTCTCGAAGAAGATTCCGGGGTCACTTATTGCCATCATCGTGGTGACAGTGGCAGTCTGGCTGATGAAAGTATATGGAGGCATTGATTGTATCGATACCATCGGCGACCGTTTCAGCATCCGTGCCGAACTGCCGGATGCCGTGATGCCTGCCCTGGATTGGGAAGCGATAAAGAACTTGTTCCCCGTAGCCATTACAATCGCTGTACTGGGTGCCATCGAATCTTTGCTGTCTGCCACCGTGGCCGATGGTGTGATAGGCGACAAACACGATTCCAACACGGAACTGATAGCACAAGGTGTTGCCAACATGGCTACCCCGCTGTTTGGCGGTATCCCTGCCACCGGAGCCATCGCGCGTACCATGGCAAACATCAACAACGGAGGAAAAACTCCCGTAGCAGGCATGGTGCATGCAGTGGTATTGCTGCTTATCCTACTGTTCCTCATGCCGCTGGCACAGTATATCCCAATGGCTTGCCTGGCGGGTGTACTGGTCATAGTATCCTATAACATGAGTGGTTGGCGTACGTTCAAGGCATTATTGAAGAATCCTAAATCGGATGTCACGGTACTGCTGATTACTTTCTTCCTGACCGTCATCTTCGACCTGACTATTGCCATTGAAGTAGGTCTGGTGATTGCCTGCGTGCTGTTTATGCGCCGCGTCATGGAGACTACCGAAATATCCGTCATCAAAGATGAAATAGACCCGAATGCAGAATCGGACATTGCAAGCAATGACGAGCACCTGATAATCCCCGAGGATGTGGAAGTATATGAAATAAACGGTCCTTACTTCTTCGGCATCGCCACCAAATTCGAAGAAATCATGGCGCGGCTGGGCGACCGCCCCAAAGTGCGCATCATCCGCATGCGTAAAGTTCCGTTCATCGATTCTACCGGTATCCACAACTTGACAAGCCTTTGTGAGATGTCCCAAAAGGAAAAAATAACCATTGTGCTCTCCGGTGTCAATGAAAAGGTACATAAGGTACTGGAAAAATCGGGCTTCTATGAGCTGTTGGGCGAAGAAAATATCTGTCCGAACATAAATGTGGCACTGGAAAGGGCCAAAATGATTATCCAACACTAATCCCGGCATGGCACGAAAAAAAAAGAAACAATCGCAAGGCGTCTATTATCTTATATTGTTTATATGTGCGGTCTGCCTTGCCTATGAACCCGTTGCAAAGATACTTTCGGATGCCAGGCAAAAGAGTTCTACGCCTGCCAAGATAGAACTCACGGCAGGCACACGCCTTGAAATACCGGCAAAGCTGAAGAACGTCTCCGAACAGATTCTCCAGCGGAAAGGCTACACAGTATCCTACAACAAAGATTTAAAGATACCCAACTGGGTAGCCTGGGAACTCACTCCCGAAAAACTGGTGGAGCGTGAAAGCCGTACAGACAAGTTCCTGCCCGACCCCGACCTGCCTGAGCACGAGGCAGTAACCACCGATGACTACAAAGGAGCCGGCATGGACCGCGGACATATGTGTCCGGCCGGTGACAACCGCTGGCACTGGAAAGCCATGCAAGAGAGCTTCTACATGACAAACATTTGCCCGCAGAACCACAATCTAAACCGTGGCGACTGGAAAGAACTGGAAGAGTCATGCCGCCGTTGGGCACAAGAAGAAGGCAAGATATACATTGTATGCGGTCCTATTCTCTATGACCAACGTCACCGCACCATTGGTAAGAAGCACAAAATTACAGTGCCCGAAGCATTCTTCAAGGTCGTTCTGTGTGCAGACAGCAATCCCCCCAAAGCCATCGGCTTCATTTATAAGAATGCATCAGGCAATCATCCGTTGGACAGCTACGTCAATACAGTGGACGAAGTGGAACGGATTACAGGTATCGACTTCTTCCCCGCCCTTCCGGATGAAATAGAAGAGAAGGTGGAAGCCGAATATGACTTGAAACTGTGGTAAAGGAGCTATTCCTTTACCCAGGCATCTACAATCTCGGCTACATAAACCCGGTGCAATCCACCGTGGTCACCGCCATACCAACGCTCGTAGACGGAATGGTCGAGAAAGAGTTCTTCTTTCATATCGGTAATGAAAAGCTTGCGGCACTCCAATCCCAGGCGGTCCTGCTCAAAGAGAATGTTTCCCCGCTCGGTAACGATAGGATTCAGACCAGTTTCCTTTACCTTATCCACTTCCCTACCCGATTTACTGCCACAAAGGTTGTAAATGCTCCGGTTTTCCTTTCCTAAAAAAGAAAGGGTGAAATATTCGTTCTCCTCCATAAACTCATACGTATAGCGCTCGGAACGAATAAAGACAAACACCACCGGCTTGTTCCAAAGCCAGCCAATACCTCCCCAACTGGCAGTCATGGTGTTGAAATGTTCTTTACTGCCTGCCGTAACCAGCATCCACTCTTTGCCTATCACTTCGAAGAAGTTCTCGCTTAAATCTTTAATTGCTATTGATTTCATAAGTATATTATTAATAAGAAACACTTACCGGTATACCCGTTTCCCGTATCCGTTCCGCAATGCGATCCAGTTCCTCGCGGGTGGCCTTCTGCAAATCATGGTCGGGCGTTTCGCGGTCGATGGTATAAATCATCACTTGGCGGGGAGCAATCTCCTTGACAGCTTCCAGCCAGGGAAGAACAAATTTATCGGATGTATTATCCATATCTTGTCCTTTATAACTTCCTTTGAGAAACATGGTCTGGATAATGCAGTTCCCTTTGAACGCTTTCATCCCTTCTATAATCTCCCGGATGGAGTAATGTCCGGTAGGACGGTCAAGTACACGGATATACTCTTCATCCACCGTATCCAGTTTAAGGATGTTGTTGTCAATCTTGTTCAAAGCCTCGAATACGGCAGGACGATGAATAAAGGTAGAATTGCTCAGTACGCTCACCTTTGCATTCGGAAAATACTTGTCGCGCAAGGCAAGTGTATCTTCTATGATTTCGGGGAAACGGGGATGTGCCGTCGGTTCTCCATTACCGGCAAAAGTCAGAACATCCGGTGTAGGTCCGTTTTGCTGCATGTCCCGCAGGCGGGCTTCAAGGGCCGAACGGACTTTTTCGCGTGTGGGCAGCGGCTGTTTGGGACGATGGTCGGCATTGAAACCACATTCACAGTAAATGCAGTCGAAAGTGCATACTTTGCCGTCTGCCGGCAATAAATTTATTCCCAAAGATACTCCCAGACGGCGAGAATGAACGGGACCGAATATGGGAGATGGATAAATGACAGTCATACTATTTACTATTTGACGATTTACTATTTACTATTTAATACTCCGAGTATCTACTAATCTTAGCACTCCAGAGTTCATCCTTAGATTATCATACGGACAAAGATAAAGAAAGAAATAAAAAAGCTATCAATCATTCCTCTAAAACTTGATACGCAGTTGCATCTGCAAGTCCGCTTTCCTATTTCCCGGTATCTCATCATTGCCCGAACCAATCGTCTGCCTATCCTGATAAACCGTCTGTCCGAACTTGGCAAGAAACATGAAGTTCTTACTCAAATCATATCGCAGATGAGTGGAGTAACGGAATCCTTTGCCATAGAAGGAAGGGGTATAGAAAGTATATAACAATCCACGCTCGGAGGCGTAAACACGCGAATCGTAATCGTCCGTATGAAACCAGGTTCCCTGCACGGAAACCGACAGAGGGAAGGGGAAAGTGTACGAGCAAAGTTGAGTACACTGATAACCTTGCCGTCTATCGAAGCGATACCCTTCCCCATCCTGCTGGCGGAAGTGGTTATAATCTATTGTAGTACGAAAGATATATTTTCCCGGCATATAGGTCAACCGATAACGGAGTTTATGGTGATAGATAGGTTCGATAACTGTACCGCTTGTACCCGTCACGTCTCTTTCTTTCTGTTTGTACCGATAATTAAAATACATCGAAAGGCTCTTTCGAGGAGTATAAGTAACCTGAAACATGGCATCCGCTCCCTTTGAGGGCTTACTTATACGGTATTTCCACCAAGGAAAAGAAAACATATCCAGTGAAGCGAAAAACTTCCAATGGGCGAAAGGTGTGGCCTCTGCTGCCAGATACCATCCGTTCTCATTCTGCGGCATACTGCTTTCGCCAAAGGAACGCCCAAACAAAGTCCAATAATCATATGAATAATACCGGTAAACAAGTAGCAGATGATAATCGGAAGAAAGATTATACTTCAGCCGGTTCAGCAAGGCATAGCCTTTACTGCCGGTTGCCGCTTCCCCCACCCAGACAAAACGGCCCAGACGATACCTATAATCCATGCCCACGTTATAGAAATCACTTCCATGAAGATTGTACTTTGCATGCTTGTTCAACCGAGGCTCGTAAGGACGGTTGAAAAAATAGTAAATCCCCGTTACTCCCATCTTCAGAGAATTCTTTTCATAGGTCACGTTTCCTCCTGTAACCTGCAAGGCAAAGGCATTCATTTTATCTGCCTCCTTCTGCGTGCGATGCAATCCCGTCTTGTAAATGGAAGTTATCTCGCCATCCTCCACCACACCGTCCATGGAGCGATGCGAATAGAAAGCCGAAATATCCAAGTAAGGCAATACTCCCACCGTTGCCGCCACTCCCCGGAAATAATTGTACTCATCGGTAGAACTATGCTTACGGATGCCTCCGGTACGATATTCTGTTGTAGACATAGAGAATGTTTTTCCTAAACGAAAATCCGTACTAAGTACCAGTCCCTGCCCGAAGCTCAGACGGTAATTGCCCAATGCCAAAGCCTTCAGCCGCCCCAGATTCTTTATCAGAAAATAGAAAGAATAGTAATCATAGCCTTTTCTGTTGTGCAGGGCAAAGAAGGGTTCTCCGGCATCCTTCTCTCCCGTCACGCCTATTTGGAGATAATCTCCATAATGAAAATTATAGCGCAAAGAATGGTAAAGGGAAGGTCCCAGGTAATTCTTCTCATATCCTTTACGGATATAGAACGGTACATCCAAACGTGCCAATGTTTCGTGTTTCCCGTATTTCAGTATAGATTTTAAAGCAGGATACCCCCTACCCGCTTTCACTGCCCGCACACAGACAAAGGGCAGCAGTAGGTCGATGGTACGTTTATCCATCTCCTCCACCAGTTGCAATTCATAAATGGTCTGCATCTGTCCGTGTATATAGACATAAGCCAGAAGATTCTCTATCTGTATATCCGTAAGAAAAGGAAACTGCTCCAATTGCCGTTTAGTGGCGGCATTGAGGTTGACAGGCTCTTGCAGACGTCGGGACAACTCCTCCAATTCATCTTCCCAACCGTATTCTTCCTCATTCCCGATGGAGAGTTGTTCCAAATTTTCTTCCAAAAGAAGTAAAGGCCGTTCTTTCTGAAGGCCGGATATATTTTGAGCTTCAAGCATAGGAGTCATTGACAGCATACTTACAAAAACTCCTATCTTGAGTAATTCCATTAATAGTAGGTCACTTTCATGTTTTGGGAAGCGAAGTTACCTTAAATAAGTTAATTGAGCAAGGAAAAATCAACATGATGCAACAACATTACACAGAATGGTGTACTTTTGCAACATGAACGCAAGGCTTAACATAGTAATACTCATCATGTTTCTTTCTCTCGGAAGCCTGAAATGCTTTGCACAACAGCAACCACAGTCTGCTGCGCAAAAGAGTGTCTATCTTACTCCCATGTGCGTTTACGAAGGAGATACCATCCCTTATGTCAAGCTCCCCACTGTCTACATCTTCAAGCCGCTTAAATTCAAGAACAAGCGCGACATGAACAAGTACTACAAACTCATTCGTGACGTAAAGAAGGTACTTCCCATCTCCAAGGAGATTAACCGTGCCATCATTGAAACCTACGAATACATGATGACCCTGCCCACCGAGAAAGCCCGCCAGAAACACATGAAAGCAGTAGAGAAAAGCTTGAAGGAGCAATACACTCCCCGCATGAAGAAACTTACCTTTGCCCAAGGCAAACTGTTAATAAAACTGGTAGACCGACAGACCAACTCCACCGGATATGAACTGGTAAAAGCTTTTATGGGCCCTTTCAAAGCCGGTTTCTACCAGACTTTTGCCGCACTCTTCGGCGCCAGTCTAAAGAAGCAATACGACCCTATGGGAGACGATGCATTGACCGAACGGGTGATATTGATGGTAGAAAGCGGACAATTATAAACTGATGTTTATTCCCGCCTTGCGTGCCTGCGAATGTTGAAATTGGCGTTTCACATTATATGTCTTTCCGTCTTTGACGAACTTAGAACCGGTCTGCTTGAACCAGAAGTCCACTTTATTTTCCACACAAATTCTGCGAAGGTCCATCACCCATTCAAAATCACAAGGGCGGGCTTCGTAACCGGATTCTCCCCCTGCAACTATCTGTTCAATCCATTCGCCAACAGCATAAGTACTTAAATCTATCCTTTCCAGCAGCGGTTCACAGATTATTATCTTATGCTTTATAGGAGCCCTCTTATAAATGGGCAAGCGATAATCGGCGCAAGCCTGGTTTTCAACCGTACAGCAGATGGTTACATTATCATATCCGTCTCCCCAATCATCGGGCAGACAGTCAGAAAAACGGTCTATACGCTTGGTAATCATCATAAAATGCAGGTCACTGCGACAACGAATCATCTCCCATGCTTCGGCCCGCCATTTGTCAGCATCTTCCACAAAGAAATCGGAAGTAAAGCAGGTGTAGACAAATGTTCCAGGTGGTATCTTGAATTCTCCGTTACGCTTTTTACGCAAAGGCAGGTCAAAGTTTTTTGTCCGCACCACCACCGAACTGTCCACCTCTCGCCGGGCATCACCACGATAAACATAACAATGCTTGCAACCTGCACTCAATTTATGGCAACCATGCCATAAGTTCCACATCATCGACTTCGCAACAATACCG
Organism: Bacteroides sp. AM44-19; assembly: GCF_003603395.1. NCBI lineage: Bacteria > Pseudomonadati > Bacteroidota > Bacteroidia > Bacteroidales > Bacteroidaceae > Bacteroides > Bacteroides sp. AM44-19. The sequence goes on from NZ_QTNB01000017.1 coordinate 53,968, forward strand.
TTCATTCAAACAAAAAACTTATCGTTAACACCATGTTGAAAACTATGTTAGCAACATAAATAATTAGTTATTAAACAATTGATATTAAGCTATATATTCAGTTAATAATAGAATGAACAATTGTTTATTACTACCTATTCGGGTTGTACCTCTCCTGCCATCGGAAGCTCTTTCCAACCTTCACCAAATGCATCATAAGCATCGGTAACCACTACAAAAGCCTTTGGGTCTACTTCCCTTATCTTCTGCTTGATACCTACCACTTCCTTGTAACTCACCACAAGAAACAGCATTTCCTTGTCTACATTGGTATAAAGACCACTACTTTTGATGCAAGTGGCTGTACGGTCCAAATCTTTAAGAATATAGTCGTGCAAAGCGGTAAGGCGCATATCACTGATGACAAACAGTATCTTGTCATTCTTCTCCCCATTTATCACATAGGCCAATACCCTTGAAGTGACAAAAATAGCTATCAGTGAATAGAAAGACAAATGCCACGAAGGTTGTGTAGCATCATCCGGATTTCCGATACCGAAACCGATAACCAATAGGCCGAATCCCACCACAATACCATCTACCAGCAGTATCGCCTTTGAAAAACGTATATGGCAATATTTCTGCAATATCATCGCCACAATATCCGTACCTCCTGTAGTAGCCCGGCTACGCACTACAATACCACAGCCTATACCGATAACCACCGCACCAATCACAGAAGTCAGCATCAAATGGTCGGACATATTCAGACTGCCACCCAGCAACTGTGTAGGGTCCAACTGATGGAGCGCTTCTTCAGAAGGATAGGAGAGGAGAGACAGCACATTCATGGCAAGCGGAGTGAATAGTGCCGCCACGATAGTACGTGCTCCCAATTTTGCTCCCAGTACCAGCACGGAAATGATAAGCAAAGGAATATCAAACATATAACCGAAAGTACCTACCTGAATAGAAGGGAACAGATTATGAAGCACAATACTGGCTCCATACACCCCGCCAGGAACAAGATTATAAGGATTGATAAAGTAAACAAAACCTGCTGCCAGAATAGTACAACCTACAAAAATGCCTATCCATGAAGATATTATCTTTTTCATATCGATATGATTTATATATATTCAGCAAATATACAAAAAATAAGAAAAGACACCAACTGTACAGCAAGTTTTCCACATACAACCGATATGTGTTGAATACATGGTTAACAAAAAGGATAAATTAGGAGATAAAGCATTAATTTACAATGAATAAAATGGTTGATTATAAAAATAAACCACTGTTCATAAAATCTCTCATCATACCTATATAGAACTAGTTTATTGGATCTATAGATGCAACACGCTGGATCTATAGATGCACCGTGTTCGATCTATAGCTCCAACAAACCCGATATATTGACAGCTTATTAACAGCCCTGTTATTATCTCAGTTTCTTGAATAAATCCCAAATAACAATACCCGCCGTAACCGATACATTCAACGAATGCTTTGTGCCGTATTGAGGAATTTCAATGCAACCGTGCGAATGGTCAATCACTTCTTGTTGAACACCCTTCACTTCATTTCCCATTACCACAGCATACTTTTTAGTCTTGTCCAGCACCAGTTCGTCCAGCATCACACTACCTTCCGCCTGCTCTACAGAATAAACGATGTATCCCTCGGATTTTAGGTTATCAACAGCTTCAACAGAGTTATCAACATATTTCCAATCTACGGTAAATTCCGCTCCCAAAGCTGTTTTGTGCATCTCCGGATGGGGTGGGGTAGCTGTAATGCCACAAAGATAAATGCACTCGATGCGGAAAGCATCCGAAGTACGGAAAACGGAACCTATATTATGGAGACTGCGGATATTATCCAATACCACTACCAAAGGCAGTTTTTCGGCTTCCTTAAATTCCTCTACACTAATACGATTCAGTTCAGTTATCTTCAGTTTACGCATGACAATATACTTTTAAATCTCCCTGCAAAGATACTTTTTTCCGTTTATATCCCGGTTAATAACCGTTGAAAAGGTGTCAATACAATAGGGAAACAATTTTAAAAATAATCCTTGCATTATTCAAAGGTCTGCATATTACAGTAGTGAAACGAACAAACCAAAAAAGTTAAGGAGAATTTTCCAGGCTTCATTCAACATATTTTTCAGCCTGGTTTCATCGGTTTATAACTCTAAAGTTATTAACTTTGCATATTATTAACAACATGTTAATGCTGTTTAGCAGAAGTCTTATTATCAACGGATAAACTTAAAAACCCCGGTTTATAAGCATAAGAGTAAAATTCAGCTTGATACTAATAACTTCATGGGCAAGAAAAATCGTATTTATTTGTCCACACTATTAACAGCCTATCATCACTATCAAAGGATTTTTAAAGAAGAAAGAGAAATTAAAAAATATAATTATGGATAATCTTATAGAAGCTATCAAGCAGCTGAAGAAGGAGAAGAACGCAATCATTCTGGGGCACTACTACCAGAAAGGTGAAATACAAGATATAGCCGATTACGTGGGCGACAGTCTGGCTTTGGCGCAATGGGCGGCCCGAACGGAGGCGGACATCATCGTGATGTGCGGTGTGCACTTCATGGGAGAAACGGCAAAGGTGCTTTGTCCCGACAAGAAGGTGCTGGTGCCCGATATGGCAGCAGGCTGTTCGTTGGCAGACAGTTGTCCGGCAGACAAATTCAGTCAGTTTGTCAAAGAGCATCCCGGATATACGGTGATATCCTATGTGAACACAACGGCTGCCGTAAAGGCGGTGACCGATGTGGTGGTAACTTCTACCAATGCAAAGCAGATTGTGGAAAGCTTCCCCAAAGATGAGAAAATAATCTTTGGCCCGGACCGGAACTTGGGTAATTATATCAACTCCATTACCGGAAGAAATATGTTATTATGGGATGGCGCATGCCATGTACACGAGGAATTCTCGGTTGAAAAGATTGTTGAAATAAAACGGCAGCATCCCGATGCGGTGGTACTGGCACATCCCGAATGCAAGAGTACAGTCTTGAAACTGGCTGATGTGGTAGGCTCTACGGCAGCTTTGCTGAAGTACGCAGTGGCACATCCCGAAAAGAGCTACATTGTAGCTACCGAAAGCGGTATCCTGCACGAGATGCAGAAACAATGCCCGCAGACAACATTTATTCCGGCTCCTCCCAACGACAGCACTTGTGCCTGCAATGAATGCAGTTACATGCGGCTGAATACACTGGAAAAGCTTTATGATTGTTTGAAAAACGAATCACCGGAAATAAAGGTGGATGCTGAGATTGCAGAAAAAGCAGTGAAACCGATTAAGAGGATGTTGGAAATATCGGCTCAACTGGGGTTATAATGTGCTGATATGCCAATGTGCCAATGACCTTTCGGCGTGACAGCGCAGCCAATTAGCACATTGGCACATTAGCATATCAGCACATTAAAAACATTATCTCATTAAGAACTTACACAACTTGTTAGTGGCCAATGCCCGGTGACTGATTTTATTCTTCAGTTCATTCCCCATTTCTGCAAAAGTCTGCGTATATCCTTCGGGAATGAATATGGGATCGTAACCGAAGCCTGAAGCGCCTTTTCTGTTTTTCGTGATTTCTCCTTTCACGATGCCTTCAAACAGATGTTCCTTTCCGTCGATGATAAGTGCAAATACGGTACGGAATTGTGCCTTACGGTTCTCGATGCCCTCCATATCTTTCAGCAACTTCTTCATGTTTGCTTCCGAATTGTGTGCATCGCCGGCATAACGGGCGGAATATACACCCGGTGCCCCACCAAGGGCCTCCACTTCCAAACCGGTATCATCGGCAAAACAATCCAGATGATAGTTATCGAAGATATATCTTGCTTTCAGCAAAGCATTTCCTTCAAGTGTGTCTGCAGTTTCCGGAATGTCAGTATCGCATTTGATATCCTTCATGCTGAGAAGTTCGACCTTCTCTCCCAAAATGGCAGTCACTTCTTCCAGTTTGTGTGAATTGTTGGTGGCAAATACAAATTTCTTTCTCATATTATGTTCTCCTTATACTTGTGGCTTATACAAGTCCCTATTTCACTTTCAACCGGTCGAAACCTTCTCCGTATACACCGATGACGGAACTTTGGGAAATGAAAGCGTTCGGGTCTATATCTTTCACCATCCGGAATATTTCTACCGATTGGCGTTTGTAGGCAAGGACGACCAGTACCTTCACGTTGTGTTTACTGTACCAGCCGATACCGTCGAGTACCGTTACACCGCGATGGGTTTCTTTGGTGATGCGGTCGGCAATCTTTTCATATTCTTTGGAGAAAATAAAGAACTGGACGGATTGCCGGGCACTGTTGACTATGTAATCCAGTACAAATCCGATAACAAACAAAGTTACAAAACCAAATATCACACGTCGCCAGTCATGGAATACCACATAACAGGAACTGATGATGATGAAGTCGCAAGCCATAATCATGCGTCCCAGCGTGACATCCTTGTATTTATGGATGATGGCTGCAATGATGTCCGTACCTCCCGTGCTGCCGTTGCAGTTGAACACGATACCCAGTCCGGCACCGCACATTGCCGCACCTATCAGGCAAGCCATGAAGTCTTGTCCTTCGCCCAGCAGTTGGGGAGGGACGCCGTCCGAACCGTTCACCAGCAACTGGAAAAACCATAAGAAGAAAGTGAGTCCGAAGATGGCAAACGTAGTCTTGATACTGAACTTCGGTCCGAGTATCTTGATGGCAAAAGTCATCAGTACGGCATTGATGATGAAGTATGACCACTGGATGGGAAATCCGGTGGCATAATAGATGATGGCACCGATACCGGTAGTACCTCCGGTCGTAATCTGATAGGGAATGAGGAATGCCGCCCATCCCAGTGCATAGCTGATGAGTCCCAGAGTGATGAAGATATAATCCTTCAGCTCTCTCGTCACTTCCGCTTTGGTTGGTTTTGTAATTTGCATATCTGTTATTTGACAACGATGTTCACAATCTTCTTCGGCACTACGATTACTTTGACGATGGACTTGCCTTCCATCCATTTTTCAGAACGTTCGTCGGCCAATACAGCAGTCTGGATGGCATCCGATGCCGCATCTGCCGGGAACTCCATGTTGAACCGTGCTTTTCCGTTGAAGGAAACGGTGTAGTTGACCGTATTTTCCACCAAGTATTCTTCGTTGCATACCGGCCACTTGGCATCGCATACGGAGCCTGCATTGCCCAGTGTCTCCCACAACTCTTCGCATACATGCGGAGCAAAGGGAGCCAGAACGATGATAAACTGGTTCAGGATTTCCTTCTTGCTGCACTTCATTCCGAACAACTCGTTTACACAAATCATAAAGGCACTGATACTTGTGTTGTAAGAGAATTGCTCGATGTCTCCCGTCACTTTCTTAATCAGTTTGTGGAGGGATTTCAGTTCTTCCTTGGTGGCAGGTTCATCCGTTACCAGATAATTGTCGTTGCGGTCGTAGAACAATGACCAGAACTTCTTGATGAAGCGGTGCACACCGTCTATTCCGTTTGTATCCCACGGCTTTGATTGTTCTACCGGGCCGAGGAACATTTCGTACATGCGGAGAGTGTCGGCACCGTATTTGTCGACAATCATATCGGGATTGACAACGTTGAACATGGATTTACTCATCTTTTCCACAGCCCATCCGCAGATGTACTTGCCGTCTTCCAGAATAAACTCGGCAGTTTCGTATTCTGGACGCCATGCCTTGAAGGCTTCAAGGTCCAGAACATCATTGGATACGATATTCACATCCACGTGGAGTGGGGTAGTGTCGTACTGGTCTTTCAGATTCAGGGACACGAATGTATTGGTATCTTTGATGCGATAGACGAAGTTGCTCCGTCCTTGAATCATGCCCTGGTTCACCAGCTTTTGGAACGGTTCTTCGGCTACGGAAATGCCGAGGTCGTACAGGAACTTATTCCAGAAACGGGAGTATATCAAGTGACCGGTGGCATGTTCGGTACCGCCTACGTAAAGGTCTACATTGTGCCAGTACTCATCCGTTTTCTTGTCTACAAGTGCCTGGTTGTTGTGCGGGTCCATATAGCGCAGGTAATAGGCGCTTGAACCGGCAAATCCGGGCATCGTGTTGAGTTCCAACGGGAAGACGGTGATGTTGTCTATCTTTTCGTTTTCTACGACGCATTTGTTTACGGTATCCCAAGCCCATTTTGCGGCATGTCCCAATGGAGGTTCACCGGTTTCGGTAGGCAGGAATTTGGCTACTTCGGGCAGTTCCAAGGGCAGGGCGCTCTCGTCAATCATGTAAGGCATGTTGTCCTTGTAGTAAACCGGGAACGGCTCGCCCCAATAGCGCTGACGTGAGAAAATGGCATCACGCAGACGGAAGTTCACCTTTACACGTCCCAAGTTATGTTCTTTCACATATTTCTTGGTAGCGGCAATCGCTTCCTTGATGGTAAGTCCGTTCAGTGAGAGGTCGCAATAGGGAGTAACGCCTTCGCGTGGAGAGTTGCATACAATGCCTTCCTTGGCATCGAAGCTCTCTTCGCTTACATCGCAGCCTTCTACCAACGGACGAATTTCGAGACCGAAGTGCTTGGCAAAAGCATAGTCACGGCTGTCGTGCGCAGGCACAGCCATGATGGCACCCGTACCGTATCCGGCAAGTACATAGTCGCTTATCCAGATAGGAACTGCCTCACCGGTAAAGGGATTGATGGCATAGCTTCCGGAGAATGCACCGGTAACGCTACGGTCGGCAATACGTTCGCGTTCGGTACGTTTCTTGGTGCGTTCCAGATAAGCGTTTACTTCATCTTTCTGTGTGTCGGTGGTAAGTTGCTGTACCAGTTCGCTTTCGGGAGCCAATACCATGAAGGTGACGCCGAACATGGTATCTGCACGGGTGGTGAAGATAGTGAATTCCAAATCGCTGTCTTTTACCTTGAATTCTATTTCAGCGCCTTCGCTGCGTCCTATCCAGTTCTTTTGGGTTTCTTTCAGGGATTCGGTCCAGTCGATGGTATCGAGTCCGTCCAGCAAGCGTTGTGCATAGGCAGATACACGGAGGCACCATTGACGCATCTTCTTTTGAATGACGGGGAAGCCGCCTCGTTCGCTTACGCCGTCCACCACTTCATCGTTGGCAAGTACGGTTCCCAGCTGAGGGCACCAGTTTACCATCGTCTCGCCCAGATAGGCTATACGGTAGTTCATCAGGATTTCCTGCTGTTCCTTTTCGCTCTTGGCATTCCACTCTGCGGCGGTGAAACTCAGTTCTTCGCTGCAAGCCACGTTTATTCCTTCGGTACCGGTTTGGCTGAATGCTTCAATCAGTTCCTGGATGGGACGTGCCTGCTTTTCATCGTTGCAGTAGTAGCTGTTGAACATCTTTTGGAATGCCCATTGGGTCCAATGGTAATATTCCGGTTCGCAGGTACGGATTTCGCGGTTCCAGTCGAAAGAGAAACCTATCTTATCCAACTGTTCGCGGTATCGGTTGATATTGTTGACGGTCGTAATTGCAGGGTGCTGTCCCGTTTGTATGGCATATTGCTCTGCTGGAAGTCCGTAAGCGTCATATCCCATGGGATTCAGTACATTGAAACCTTGCAGTCGTTTGTAGCGGGCGTAAATATCCGAAGCAATATATCCCAGCGGATGACCTACATGCAATCCCGCACCGGAGGGGTAGGGGAACATGTTCAGTACATAGAATTTTTTCTTCGTTTCGTCTTCCGTCACTTGGTAGGTTTTGTTTTCCACCCACCTTTTCTGCCATTTCTTTTCAATTTCCCTGAAATTGTATTCCATAGTGGTACTTATTAATATTTTGTTGAAAACATTGTTTATTCAATGGTTAAAACCGGTTAGTATCCGGTTAATATCGGTGCAAAGTTACGGGTTTATTTTCAGATTTGTAGCGAAGTAACATAAAAAACAATGGCAAAGGCTTGATAATTCACTTTTTATTACTTATATTTGTGATGTGCTTTTAAAACTAATTTTTTGTTTGTAATACAAATAATAGCTAAATTGATTCAATAGGATATTTACTAAAAGATTTTTAGGATATAGCGAAGGATGAAGTCTGGGAAGATTTCATCCTTCGCGTTTTTTGTCTGTGTATTCGGCAGATTGTTGTTTATTATTCTGCCGATAAATGAGAGTTCGTTCAATAGGCTTCTAATAAGGGATTTAAAGATTTACTAAAACTCGAAGGAAGATTTACTAAATCTTTCCTCCCGTTTTAGTAAATCTTCCTTCGAGTTTTAGTAAATCCTCCCTGAACATTATTTATGGTTGGTTTCATTGTATTGAAAAAAGAAAGTACGTATATTTGTGCGACTTATCGGAAGTGTATGAACGCAATGAAAAATTATACTTATCATCTTGTCGCCGTCCTTACGGTAGGTATTTGGGGGCTGACCTTTATTTCAACGAAAGTATTGATTGGGCACGGTCTTTCTCCGCAGGAAATATTCTTGCTTCGTTTCCTGATAGCTTATATGGGCATTTGGCTTATTTCTCCCCGAAAACTGTTTGCCGACAATTGGAAAGATGAATTTTGGATGTTTTTAGGAGGCATAACAGGCGGTTCATTCTACTTTTTTACAGAAAATACAGCTTTGGAGATTACATTGGCGACGAATGTGTCGTTTATTGTCTGTACGGCTCCGTTGCTCACCACCATTCTTTCTTTGTGGATTTATAAAAAGGAAAAGGCTACCCGTGGATTGATGGCTGGTTCATTGCTGGCATTGGTTGGTGTGGCATTGGTGGTTTATAATGGTAGTTTTGTATTGAAGATTTCTCCTTTAGGTGATTTCCTTACTTTGCTTGCTGCTTTTTCCTGGGCATTCTATAGCTTGATAATGAGAAAAATGTCCAATTGTTATGGTATAACTTTCATTACCCGTAAGATATTTTTTTATGGAGTATTGACTATTCTTCCTGCATTTCTGATTCATCCCTGGAATTTCGACATTGCCCGTCTTCTCGAGCCGGCTATTCTGTTCAATTTACTTTTCCTGGGTGTATTGGCTTCCTTGATTTGTTTTGTAGTCTGGAACGTAGTATTAAAACAGCTGGGAACGATAAGAGCTTCCAACTATATTTATCTGAATCCTCTCTTCACTCTGGTAGGTTCTGCTTTTCTGCTTGGCGAACAGCTTACTATAGTTGCTTTGATGGGGGCGATACTGATATTGGGGGGAGTTTATTGGGCAGGAAAAAAATAAATACAAGATAAATGGGGTTGTGTCTGCAAAGACACAGCCCCATTATTAATGTGATTTAGCAAAATTCTTTTTATGGATTACATTTGAGTTCAGCAGACATTAAATAAGTATTATATGGTAGCCACATAGACATAATGAAATAAAGTATATTTCCTTTGAGTGATATGGGGTGAATATAAGAACCATACAATTGTGAATATTGCCAGCCATCGACTAGTTTTTGTGGTTTACTCCATTCCCCTATAATATGATCTGCTGTTCGGAATGAGATATCATAGCGTGTACTATTGAAATAGAGCAATATCCATTTTTTAAATTCTGGATGATAAGCGATGGAAAGTTCTCCAGATATATCATTGAATAATGGAGTGGCTGCAGTTTCATTTCCTTTAATCCATCCACTTCCATTCCAAAATTCGTATTCTGTTTGATTTTCAATATTTTCTTCTAAAAAACGAGCAAGATGAGGCTTATTGTCACGTCCAGTAATTGTACCCACCATATAAATATATCCGTCTTTTTTGAAATAGCTTACTTGACCAAAATTACTTGTTGAACCAAATTTTACATTTTGGCAACGTGTCCAAGTAATTCCATTGTCTGAAGATTTGTAAAGACTTGAAAAGTTAGTTATCCATCCTGCCCAATTACGAATATTCATGTAATGAACATAATCTATGCCATTGGCACGAATGGCTGCTGTGGGAATAGAAGTCCAATCTCCATTACCACTTCCATCTTTACCTCCATAACATATTTCACGAGCATTTTTACCACTTTCATCCATAGTAGCACCATTAATGGTGAGCCCATCAGAAAGATCTTGATCGTCAGAGAAAAGCAAAACATTACTTCTCCAGTTACTCCCATTGGGTCCTGGATTTACAAAATTTGGATAAAAGTCACTACCGAATGTATCGCCGAAAAAAAGTCCATAATGTCCGGGTTGTAATTCCCAAACAATACCTAAATCTGTACCACCTACATTGTATAATTCATTAGTACGATTATTTACTTCAAATTCTACAATAGGTAATCCGTTTGTGCCATTTATTTCAGCACCAGTAATACGGGATACACATTTTAAATTTGAAAATTTTAATTCTCTAGAATAATTGACGATACCTTTATTGACTATCAATTTGGAAATTTCTGATGACTGATTATTATTATCTACTGCAATAAATTCAAAATAAAATGTAGAAGAATCATCCTTTTTTATAATATATTCAAATATATATTCTGGTGATAAATTTGATTTTATATATTTCTCAGAAATATTATTAGTATCGTTAATTTTATTTATTACTAAATAAGCTAGTTGATCGAATTCTTTTATTGATACTTTGATAGATATTATACCATTAATCGCAGTAATTTCATTTTGAGAAAGGTTAACTTCTAAATTATAACTATTTACTTTATCTGTATCCGAATTTTCACAACTTGTAAGCCCCCATATAGAAAGGAGGCTTGCAAGTAATAATACATGTATTCGTATCATGATTTTTTATAATTTTGTAATATGTAATAGCGCTCCTCCATCCCTTGCCAGATTCAGTTCAATGATATCCTTCCTTGTAACTTTCCGCACCAGTCTGTCCAGATTGTTTGGATTCCGCTCCACATCCTCCGCATCGGTATAGATCGTTGCCTGGTAGTCCCCCTCACTAAGGAAGTCCAATTCCAATTTCAGATCCCTTTCCGTACCGTTGTTCAGCGAGCCCACCCACCAGTCCGAACCGCTCCTGCGGGCCACCGTGACATGCTCATTCATCCTTGCCAGCGGAACTCTTATCTCATCCCACGTTCCCGGCACGGTACGGAGCACCTCGAACCCCGGTTGACCTTCATAAGCCTTTGGCGTATCGCACAACGAGGTGAGATGGTTTTCCAAAACCACATACATGGCCAACATATGGCAGCGTGTGCTCATTACATGAGGATTTACATACTGTATCTTGAACTCCGAGCGCGGCAGTGCCCTGAACCCTCCCAGGTGATAGTCCGTCGCTCCCGCCAGCATCCTGGTGAAGGGTATCGCAATGTCATGGTCCGCATTCACCAGCGTGTCCCATTTGCATACTTCATAGTTGAGTGTCCCCTCCCGTGTGAATTCATTCGGATACGTCCTTACCAGTCCGGAAGGCTTGCTCGACCCATGGAACTGTATGAAGAGCCTGTGTCTTGCCGCACATTCCAGTATCTCTTCTTGGATGCGTATCATCTCTTGGTCATTACGGTCCATGAAGTCCACCATGAGTCCTTTTACTCCCCATCCCTCATAGAGCGCAAAGGCTTCTTCGAGTTTGTCGTACAACGGTCTCCAGTGTACCCACAGATGTATGCCAACCCCCTTGCTCCTTGCATATTCCACAATTCTCGGCATGTTCAGGCACGGTATCGGTTTTATAACGTCCGCATTGGGTCCCGCCCATCCGAAATTGAAGTTGTCATCATAGTACCAAGGAGTCTCCGCATATCCGTAGATTCCATGTGCATCCAAGCCATTGCGTGCTGCAAAATCGATGTAGTACTTGTTTGTATCGAAGTTGTTTCCCGGAGAGAAGGTGCTGTCCGGCACGACATTCCCGTTCCACCATGTGAACGTGGTCCTGCAAGGCTTAATCCATGAAGTGTCTTCAATCCTGCAGGGCTCGTTCAGGCTTGTTAGTATATTCGTCTCCAGCAATCCTCCCACCCGGTCTGCAACGGAGATTACGCGCCACGGTGTGCGGTGCGGGAAACTGTCTGTCTCGACCTTTATCTTCTCCTGCCCGAGTTTTGGCGAGAGCTTTCCCACCAGTCCACCCTTCTCCTTCATCAGGTACATTCCCGCATAGTCCCGTATGGCCGCTTCGGTTATGGCCACTGCCACCCCGTTGTCGAACTCGAATGTGGCGGGCATCTCTATCAGCCTTTTCCTTGCCACCTTGTCATATCTTACATGACTGTATACCCCTTCGTGTGTATTCACATACCCGGGCAGGTACATGAGCAACGCCATCGGGTTTCCTTGCAAGTTGAACTGTGTCCTTTCATCATACATCACGTATGAATCCCATGCTTTCTGTTCCGGAAATTCATATCTGAATGCTATCCCGTCATCGAATGCTCTTACAATTAGGTTCACTGTTCTCTCCTTCCCATTCCTTTCCACCAGGGGCACTGTCATCTCGTTGCAGTAGTTCCTCGCTCTGCGGACCTTCCCCACTACCAGCTCGTAGGCCTCGTCTATTTTCCTCCTTTGTACCTTTCCCGCCTTGAGCCCTGCCCCGAACTCCCCGCTGTCGAACTCGAATCCCAGCCTTGAGTCCTCCAGCAGCTGCTGTTTCCCGTATTTCACGCTGTAGGCCACTTTCTCAGGTGCTATGTCCAACACAAGCTTCAGCTTCCCGTCGGGAGATGCCACAGAGAACTTCTGCTGGGCTGAAGCGGTACCAAGGCAGAATAGGAGGGCACATATAATAAAAAGTTTTCTCATTTTTATAATAATATATTTAGTTAGAAAATACAAGCGGAATTTACATTTTTCAAATTCCGCTTGAAATATGATAGTATTATTTAGGGTTTTGTACTAAATTAGAATTACGTTGTAGCTGATCAAATGGTATTAGCATGAGATTACGTTTTGTATCATTAGTAGGCTGGTGTTCCCACCAAGTACCTTTTGTGAAATTATTATCAAAACGAATAAGTTGACTTCGACGTAAGCCTTCTAATGCAAATTCTACACCAAGTTCTTGAAGAAAACGACCATATTTTACTGGAACTCCATTACAAATTGTGGTAGCTTCTAATTCTGAACCGGTTAATTCATTGGTTGTATCGAAGTTTCTTCTACGTACTTCATTTACTAATTCGGCAGCTTCTTGTGAGCTACCTCCTGTACGGAGTATACATTCAGCTTTCATCATTAATACTTCGGCATATCTCATAATGACATAATCATTATCAGGAGTACCTGTTGCACCTATTTTGATTTCATATTTGCCAAAACGATACCCTTGATACATGGTAGCATCTCCACTAATATTAGTAACATCTTTGGTATAACTGAGCAGCATTTGTGGGTCTCCGCACCAACCATTTGTCCATAATGGAGTACCATCAAGTGCATATTGTTGTCCCATGCGCCATGTTTTTTCTAAACGCTTATCACCTTCTATATAGTTATCAAAGAAAGTAGGAACTCCGACGCACCCACCATCAAGCCAAGTGGCTTGGAGGTTGAAAGTTTGCATTTGAGAATAGTGTAAAGTTTTGCGTGCCCACATATAAATTTGACCACCTGATTTGGTTTCATCGAATGGAATTACAAACATTGTTTCATTACTCAATTCGTTATTTGTAGAAAATGGGAGTGAATAATCTCCGTCTAGTCTATATTTATTAGTAGCAATAATTTCATTGCATAAATTTTCACATTCATTATACATGGGAGTTCCTATCCATGCTTCAGCATTCAAATATAGACGTGCCAAAAGCATTTTTGCGTTCCATTTATTAAAACGTCCATAGGTGTTTAAGACATCTTCACTTAAGTTATTGATATTATTTTTTAATTCCGACTCAACGAATTCAAAAACTTTAGACCGTGGCTCTGTTGCTGGTAAATAACCATCAGGAACATCAAATCGATCAATAATGGGAACATTACCAAAAGCTTCTAGTAGTAAGTAATAATAAAATGCGCGAGCTACTTTTAATTCTGCAATATAATTTTCTTTACCATTCATTTCTATTGTTGAATTTTCAAATTGGTAAAGAACTCTATTAGCACTTGAGACACCTGAATATAATGCATTCCATATATTGTTTAGATGTGCATCTTCTTCCATCCAAGAATGTTGGTGTAAGCGAATATAAATACCTCCATCATACCATAAGCCATGATTTTTAACTGGAGTAACACAAACATCGGTAGTTTCTTCTAAATCCCACCAGTTTGAATGTTCTGTTAAGGTACGCATACTGGAATATATGGGAACCATGGCTGCCAAGAATTCAGATTCAGTTTTATAAAAGTCTTTTTCAGGGATGCTACTAAAAATTTCTTCATCCAAATTGGTACAAGAACTGAATAAAGAGATAACAGCTAAAAATGCACCAGTAATATATTGTTTTTTGAACATTGCTGTAATTTTTTAAGGTTAAAATAAAAGATTTAAGCCAACAGTGAACTGACGTGTAGTGGGATATAACTCGCCTGCACCAGATCCTTCAACACCAGGAGCAAGTCCTTTAATACTAACTTCTGGATCTAGTCCTTTATAACCAGTCATTGTGAGTAAATTATTGCCTGCTACATATAGACGAAGACGTTGAATGACTTTTTGTTTTTTAAGATTAAATGTATAGCCAACACTTATATTATCCAATTTTACATAATCACCATCTTCTACATAATAACTTTGCATAGCAGGAGCACCTTTTACATATGAATTACTACCAAATGGTTTTTCCAATACTGAGCGAGGTAGATTGCCTTCTCCAATACGTGAGGTTGTTTCCCAATGCATACGTTGGCGGTTCAAGACTTGAAAATTGAATGCACCGCGGAACATAACAGATACGTCGAAACCTTTATAGCTTAATGCTAAATTTAGACTTCCATAAGTTGTTGGAATACCATTACCAATAACTTTTTTGTCGCCATCATCAGCATCAGTCAATAATTTGGGTTGACCATCAGCACCATATACCATCCATAAACCATCAGATGTAAGACTATGAGTCTGGAAACCATGGAAATTACCAACGGGATCACCTTCTCTTACTATGTGAGTATGGGTTTGAATTGGTGAACCGGTAGCTCCTTCATACCAATAATCTTTTTGATAAAGTCCATTTGATAAAGAAATGATTTTATTTTTGTTATAGGAAAATGTTCCTGTAATGTCAAAACGTAAATCGCGTGTTTTAATAGGAGTACCACTTAATAACAATTCGATGCCTTGATTTCTAATTTTTCCAACATTTGCCATCATACTTGATACAATGTAAGGTGGAGTTGGTACTTCATAGGTAGAAAGTAGATCTGAAGTTTCACGGTGATAAATATCAATAGAACCAGAAAGTCTATTTTTTAGGAATGAAAAATCAAGTCCCAAATTTAACTCACTCTTCGTTTCCCATTTTAAATCGGGATTAGGATTTTGGTATGGACCTGCACCTTGTGTCCATTTTCCATTAATATATGCATATCCACCATAATTTAACAAATACATGGATAGTAAATTAGATGTGACTTCATTACCTGTAACGCCATAACCTATGCGAACTTTTAAGTCATCTAACCATTGGATATCTTGCATAAAATTCTCTTTGCTAATGCGCCATCCTGCTGATATAGCAGGAAACCAACCCCATTTATGGTTATCTCCAAAGCGTGATGAACCTTCACGGCGTAAACTGGCCATAAACATATACTTTTCATTGTAATTATAAGTCAATCGACCAAAAAATGAAATTAGTTTATGAGTATTTCTATAACTGGTCATAGCTGCCTTATTATCCTTCATATCATTCATAGAACCAATATTCCAAGGTCCAAACATATCTGTTGGAAAATCTTTTGCCCATTGATATATACCTTTAGCATCATCATCTTGGTAACTATAACCTATCATGGCACCTAGATTGTGTAAACCTAATGATTTGGTATAATCATGTCTTATCCTGATATAGGTAGACACATTTACAAACTAATAAATGTGTTACT
>NZ_QTNB01000018.1:0-67320 GCF_003603395.1 Bacteroides sp. AM44-19
AGTTTCTTCTTCTAATCCGCTTTAGCTATTTTCCACCCGCCAATCGTCCGCGTGGCACTGTCAAAATTCACACCAATCTTGACCACACGCCTGCCGTCCGCCCGGTAAGGGATGGCATACTGCTTGCTGTCAATCTGAGCCAACGCCTCTTCCGGGGTACCGTCGTATTTGAACTCGAAGACATAAACGGCATCCTGCAACTGCACCACCACATCCGCACGGCCTACGGAACTCTTCACTTCCGACTCCACATATTGCCCCATCAACCGGAACAGCAAATAGAAAATGGTCTGATAATGCTTTTCGGTCTTGTTCTCCAAATCATTGGGAATGGAGGCAAAGAAGGAACGGGTACGCTCCAGGCAGCTCTCCACATCACCCTTCATCAAGTCGCGAAGGAAAGAGACGACGTAGAAGGTGTTGTTCTGGGCAGGCAAGTGCACGTAAGAGGGAAGCAGGGATTCAATGAACCCTTTACGGACCTCACCGTTGGGATAGGCCAAACGATAGATTTGGAAATTACGGTCATAGCCCTTAATGGTCAGATAACCGCTCTGGTAGAGCACCGGGATGGGACTCGTTATCTGTTCCGTAGGCGCATCAAACTGCTCATCGGTAGCCTCAACACCTTCCAGCGCACGCACATCGAAGTCTGCATGGCGCAGAATATCTATCAGGAAAGTAGGCGTGCCCGTGGAGAACCAATAGTTCTTGTATTCTTTGGAATTGAAAGCATTGAACAGGCTGAACGGGTTGTAAATATCCGCACAAGCCTTACTGAAATGATAACCGTCATATTGCCGCTTCAAATGCAAGCATGCCTCCTCGTAAGTCTCATCATTAGCCTCGGCCATCCGCTCAATATCGGGTTTCAACTGCGTCAGCAGTTCCTCCTCGGTGATGCCGCAGAGGGCACTGAAGTCATCGCGCATACTGATATTTTGCAAATTGTTCAGTTCGCTGAAGATGCTCAGCTGGCTGAACTTGCTGATACCCGTGATAAAAAGAAAACGGAGATATTGCCCCAGCCCCTTGAGAGGACTGAAGAACTTGCGCATCTCGTTGCGAAGCTGTTGTTGCAAAAGGGCATCGGAATTACTGTCAAGCAGAGGAGCATCGTACTCGTCAATCAGCACTACAACCGGCTTTCCGGTCTTGGCGTAGGCACGCAGGATGATGCCTTGCAGACGCTCTGCCGCCCCCTCTTCCTCTTCCTTTTTTCCGTAAATTTCTTCCCAACGAGATAAAAACAAATTCAATTGCCCCGTCAAGTCACGCAGCTCAGTATATTTCGTCAAGCTGAAATCAACGTGCAGCACCGGGCAAACCTCCCATTCCTGCTCCAGACGTTCCATAGCCAGCCCTTCGAAAAGTTCCTTTTTCCCCTGGAAATAGGCCTCCAGCGTAGACACGAGCAAGCTTTTGCCAAACCGACGGGGGCGGCTGAAGAAATAAATTTGGTCTGTATTCACCAATTTGTACACCAGCTCCGTCTTATCCACATACACACAATTCCGCGTACGCAGTTGCTCAAAATTCTGTATCCCTATCGGATAGCGTCTGCCACTCAATTCCATAGCTGCTACTGTTTAAATTACAAGTATGACAAAGATAGCACATATTCCGCAAAAAAGAAAGCACGCCCATGGCTTTTTCATCACAAGCCCTCACTGCAAACCTACTGCACATCTTTTGCAGTAACACTGCAAAGGCGTTGCAGTAGCACTGCAAAACAGTTGCAGTGGCACTGCATCTATGTTGCAGCGGCACTGCAAAAACGATGCACTGGTTTTGCAGTGAGTATTTGGTATCTTTAACATTGGCACCCAAAGCCTTACAGCGGAGCAGAGCCCGTTTTCATCACATAACGCCCTGTCCTGAAAACAGTCAACCAAAATCAGGAGAACAAAAAGGGTGAGGGCAAAATTTGCCCTCACCCTTTTAAATTGCTCTCACTCACCCCTGAAACACCGATGAACAAGCAGATGCAGACAAGCGGTGAGGGTGGTGAGGGTGGAATTGCAAAACTTTTATTAGTTTGCTTATTTCAGCAAGCTTTCCGCATCCAGGTGCTCTGCCTCAATATCCTTGAAGTAGCGGTAAGTACCCACCTTCAATTCTTCGGTAGCCGCATCGTCACAAACGATGATACCCTTTTCGTGCATCTGCAAGGCGCTGATAGTCCACATCTGCATCACGGGACCCTCGACTGCATGATAGAGGGCACGTGCCTTGTTGTGTCCGTTTACGATAATCATTACCTCGCGGGCGCTAAGCACAGTACCCACACCGACGGTCAGGGCAGTCTTGGGCACCTTGTTCACGTCGTTGTCAAAGAAACGGGAGTTGGCAATGATGGTATCGGTAGTCAATGTCTTCTGGCGGGTGCGTGACGAAAGGGAAGAACCCGGCTCGTTGAAAGCGATATGTCCGTCGGGGCCGATACCGCCCATGAAGAGGTCGATGCCGCCGTAGGACTTGATTTTCTCTTCATAGCGTGCACACTCGGCATCCAGGTCGGCAGCGTTGCCGTTCAGGATATTGGTGTTCTCCGGCTTGATGTCTATATGGCTGAAGAAGTTGTTCCACATAAAGGAATAGTAGCTTTCGGGATGTTCCTTGGGCAAACCTACATACTCGTCCATATTGAAAGTCACTACGTTCTGAAAAGACACGATGCCTTTCTTGTTCAGGTCGATAAGTTCCTTGTACATGCCCAACGGAGAAGAACCGGTGGGGCATCCCAATACAAAAGGTTTTTCAGGTGTCGGATTAGCGGCCTTGATCTTGGCAGCCACATAATGTGCAGCCCACTTTGACACGGATTGATAATCCGGTTGAATGATTAGTCTCATTGTGATTGTTTTATTAGGTTAATAAATTAGGGGTAATTTTCAACTTCAATTCTTAATTTTTTAATTCTTAATTTTCAACTACTTCCTATCCTTCTTCAAACGCTCTGCCATGGCACGTGCCAGGTTTTCGCATTGTTCGTAAGTAATGTCCTTCATGGCCTGCTTCATCTCTACCGGGTCGCCCACAATCTCGAACTTGCTCTTTTCGGCAAACTCGCCCATGCGCTTCACGGCGGCACCCGCCCAGCAGAAGGAGCCGAAGTATCCCAGATAGCGTCCCTTCACTTCGCGTACCAGAATCTTGGAGAGCAAGGATTCTATCTCAGGATAAATCTGGTTGCTGTAGGTGGGGCTGCCGATGATAAGTCCGCGATACTTGAATATGTCGGCAATGATATAAGAAGGATTGCTCTTGCTCACATTGTGCATCACGATGTTCTTGATGCCCTGTGCAGAAAGTTCCGCAGCAATGGCTTCCGCCATCTGCTCCGTGTTGCCGTACATGGAACCGTATGCAATGACCACGCCCTCGTCGGCGGCATAACGGCTCAGCTTGTCGTAGATGCCGATAACCTTGGCTATATTCTCCGTCCACACCGGCCCGTGCGTGGAGCAGATGGTGGAAATGGGCAGACCGCCCAGCTTGGCAAGTGCCTTCTGCACCGGAGAGCCGTACTTGCCCACGATGTTGGAATAGTAGCGCACCATCTCGTCCCAGTATCTGTCCAGATTGATGCGCGTATCCAGGAACCCGCCGTCCAACGTTCCGAAACAGCCGAAGCCGTCACCGGCGAAAAGGACTCCTTCCGTTTCGTCAAAAGTCATCATCGTCTCGGGCCAGTGCACCATCGGGGTCATATAGAAACGGAGCTTATGATGCCCCAAAGCCAGAAAATCCTCGTCCTTCACCATGTACTGTTCGCCCGTCACGCCATAAAAGCCCTCTATCATGCCGAAAGTCTGCTTGTTGCCCACAATGATGATGTCGGGGTAATGCTGCTTTATCAGGCGGATAGAGCCCGAATGGTCCGGCTCCATATGGTTGATGATGAGATACTGGATGGGGCGCTCGCCGATAATGCTCTTTATCTTGCGCAGATACACCTCGAAGTAGCAGATGTCCACCGTATCGACCAAAGCGACCGTCTCATCATCTATCAGGTAAGAGTTGTAGGAAACCCCATACGGCAACGGCCACATACCTTCAAACAAATGCTTATTGCGGTCATTCACTCCCACGTAGTGGATTTTTCCTTTTATCACTGTTTTTGGGTTCATAATTATTCTTTATTTAGATTGATTCCATATTTAAAGTTGCGGCAAAAATAATTCTTTTTTCTCACATTTCATACTTCTTTCCCTGATATGCACCGAGTTCTTTCATTCTTTTTTGAACCCGATGATTAAATTCATAATTTTTCAGTCCCCAGTCAGGTGCAATGAGCAGTTCCTTAGGAGACTGGGAGACGAAACGCTCCAGCACCAAGTCCGGCCGCAGATGCTCGATATAGTCTATCACGAGGTCGATATATTCGTCCACACCGAACAGATGGAAATCTTCGGGATGCTGCCGGTACTCTAAAGCCATGCGGGTGCCCCTTATCAGTTGCAGCTGATGCATCTTCAGGGTAGTGAGCGGCAGACGGGACAGTACGCCGGCTTGTACCACGATACTTTCGTGCGTCTCGCCCGGCAGTCCGAGGATGACATGCCCACCGGTCAGGATTCCGCGTGAAGCGGTTCTTTCCACCGCATCGGCGGCGGCATGGAAAGTATGCCCGCGGTTGATGCGGCAAAGTGTCTTGTCGTCGGTACTCTCTATGCCGTACTCCACTAAAAGGAATGTATGCCGGTTCATCTCCTCCAGATAGTCCAGCAGGCTGTCGGGCATACAGTCAGGACGGGTGCCGATGACCAGGCCCACCACCCCGTCTGCCGACAAGGCTTCCTCGTATTTCCGCTTCAGGTCTTCCAGTTCGCCATACGTATTGGTATAGGCCTGGAAATAGGCGAGATACTTCATCTCCGGATATTTGTGTGCAAAGAACTGCTTGCCCTCTTCCAGCTGGCGGGTAATGGATTTCTCCGTACGGCAATAATCGGGGTTGAAGGTCTGGTTGTTGCAATAGGTGCAACCGCCGACTCCTTTGTTTCCATCCCGGTTGGGGCACGTAAAACCGGCATTCAGCGATATTTTCTGTACCTTATAGGGAAAATATCGCTTCAGAAAAAAAGGGAACTCATTATAGAGCGTAGATTTGGTTTCCATACATATTCCTTATGTAAGTGGCAAATATAGGATTTTTCTGTGGGATGAACCTGCAAAAACAAGAATACTTTCCACCCGATTTGTTAACGAACATAAAACAAAGAATTTCCACCTGCACTAAAAAATGTTTCATCCACTGATATATAACTAATTAATTGAGAAAGAGTACATCCAAGCGCAATTACATTAAACACAATTTAGTGATTAGACACTCTTTTTACACACAATTTTCTCAGTTTATACACCTCAAGAATGAAATAAATTCATAGCTTTGCATACAACCTTAATGAATCAACCTATAAATACTATAACACCATGGCAACAATCGCATTGGACATAGGCGGCACAAAAATAGCCAGCGCCATTTTCTTTCCGGACGGAAGCATGATGTTTAACCGCAAACGGCTCCTGAAAGGAAGAACCGGACACGAAGTGGGCAAGCTCGCCGCGGATATCCTCGCCAAACTTCTTACCGTAGCACGCAGAAGCCGTATACACGTCGACGGAATAGGTGTCTGCATCCCCGGTATCGTTTACTCCCAAACCAACCGGGTATGGGCCCCCAACATACCGGGCTGGGACAACTACCCCCTCTATGAGGAGCTGCGCAGTGTAACGCCTCCGGGCATCGAGATATACATCGACAGCGACCGTACCTGCTATATGTATGGAGAGATGTGGCAAGGTGCCGCCAAAGAATGTCACAGTGCCATATTCATTGCCGTGGGAACCGGTATCGGTGCCGGCATCATCATCGACGGGCACGTGTTGCACGGAGCCAACGACATTATCGGCGCCACCGGCTGGATGGCCCTGCAACCTCCCTACCGGGAAGAGTATGACGCATGCGGATGTTTCGAATATTACGCTTCCGGCAATGGTATCGGGGCACGGGTACGCGATGCCGTACGCGCCAACAAGTCATATAAAGGAAAACTGCGCCAGAAACCCATCTGTCGCATATCGGCCTATGATGTGTTCAGTGCCTATAATGAAAAAGACCCTATTGCCATCTCCGTATTGCACAAAGCTGTCGAGATGTGGGGCATGGCTTCCGCAAATCTGGTCAGCCTGCTCAACCCGCAGAAGATAATTTGGGGCGGAGGCGTATTCGGCCCTGCCGGTATCTTTATAGATGACATTTACAAGGAAGCCTGCAAATGGGCGCAACCGCTCAGCATCAAGCAGGTGGAATTTGTACCTTCTCAATTGTCCGGTAATGCCGGACTGATAGGAGCAGCGTTTCTTGCCATCAAAAATCACTTGTATGAGTAACAGTTATCACAAGAATCTCGTATTCACGGCAGCGTGCATCGGGATGTGTTTCTTCGGAGTCTCCATGATTACATTGGGAGCAGTGCTGCCATCCCTCATAGCCAAGCTGAATCTGAGCGGGTTGCAGACAACCTCACTGGTCACTTTCCTGCCTCTGGGCATGCTGGCCGGTTCCCTGATTTTCGGTCCCATCGTAGACCGGTTCGGACATAAAGCCCTGCTGGTGCCCAGCTGCATCATCGTACTGCTGGGGATGGAAGGACTTGCCTTCTTTGAAAGCGTGCCACTGCTGCAAGCTTCCATCGTCGGCATCGGCCTGGGCGGAGGCATCCTCAACGGAGAAACCAATGCATTGGTATCCGACATCTCAGGAGAATCCGAAAAAGGCTCACGCCTCAGTTTTCTGGGCATGTTCTACGGACTGGGCGCATTGGGCATACCGATGTTGCTGGGCTCCCTTTCCAGGCATTATTCATTCGAAACCATCTTACTGGGAATTGGCGTAGTGATGCTTGCGGGCATTATATTCTGTATCCCCGTACGCTTCCCCGCCCCTAAGCAGGCGCAAGGTTTCCCGGTAAAAGAGGGATTGGGACTGCTGAAAGAAAGCAGCTTACTGCTACTCAGCTTCATTCTTTTTTTCCAAAGCGGCATCGAGGGTGTCTGCAACAACTGGTCCACGAGTTATTTTGGGCAGATGACGGATATTCCGGCCAATCAGGCATTGATTGCACTGACCTGCATGGTAGCGGGACTGACCGTAGCACGTATGATGCAAGTTGCGATATTCAAGAAGATAAAACCGGAAACCGTGCTGCCCTACAGCCTTACGCTCACTGCCATAGGATTCTGTTTCCTTATGTTCTCGCCGGGTTTTGCACGTGCGGCAGTCGGCATGGTGCTGGTAGGTATGGGGCTGTCGGCCACGTATCCCGTGATACTCAGCATTCTTGGAAGCCGGTACCCGTCCTTATCGGGAACAGCATTCAGCGTGGCGCTTGCCATAGCCCTCATTGGCCAGACTGCAATGAACGGCCTGATGGGCATGATTTCCCAATACGCCAATGGCATCGGGCTTTATCCTTATCTGATGATTGCCTCACTTGCCGTCATGCTCCTTTTGTATAAACGCTCACTCAAATAAATTTATTAACTTCTTAAAAAACAAAAAAGTTATGTTAGCACTCGAATGGTTAAAGAATGCCCATGGCATTATGGAAAAACTGGAGGCTACCCAGTTGGAAAACATCAAAAAAGCAGCCACTGTTATGGCAGATTCCATCGAAGCCGGTCGTTGGGTCCACACGTTTGGTTGCGGCCACGCAACAATTCCCGTAGAAGAAATGTATCCGCGTATCGGCAGCTTTGTAGGATTCCACCCGCTTTGCGAATTGCCTCTGACATTCTTCACGCAGATTATCGGCCAGATGGGTATTCATCAGTTCCTCTTCCTGGAACGGGCAGAAGGCTACGGCCAGGAAATCATGAAGAACTATGATTTTGATTCCAAAGACTGCATGTGGATTTTCTCACATACCGGTATCAATGCCGTCAATATAGACATGGCATTGGAAGCCAAGAAGCGCGGCATGAAAGTTATCGTATACGGTTCGGCCAGCGAAACGGGCGACAAGGCCAGCCGCCACTCCAGCGGAAAGAACCTCTTCCAGTTGGCAGATATCGTAGTGGATTCCTGCGTTCCCCTGGTAGACGCCTCCGTACCTTTGAAGAACCACTTCGACAAGGTAGGTCCGTTGTCTACATTGAGTTTCGTCACCATGGTATGGATGACCATCACTACCGTTGCCGAAATCCTTGCCGACCGTGGCGTACACTTGTACATCCATCCGTCGCACAACGTTCCGGGTGACACAACCGCCCACGAACGACTGGATGCAGCCATTGCAGAATATCAAAGAAAAGTCAAGTGCTTGTAACGAAAGATATTCCAATCATCATCTCATCCAATCATCATCTATGAGTGACGGAGGCCCGCCCCTGCTTCGCCCCCCAAGAAGCAGGACGGGCTTTTTCTGTTCAAAAAGAATAAAATCGGCCCACTGCTTCGATAAATCTTCCCTTTGTTGTATATTTGTTCCCCAGAAAAAATAGGGAAACAGATAAGCATAAAAGATAGATATGAAACAGATAAGCATCGCACTTCTCCTCTGCCTCTGTACGCTGGCAGGTTTCGCCCAAAGTGGCAAGGCGCTCGATTTGAAAGAAATCGTATCGGGCAAGTTCACTCCGAAGAATATTTCCGGCGTTATCCCCATCCCGGGAGACGGGGAACATTATTCGCAGATGAATGCGGACAGGACACAAATCATCAAGTACTCCTTCAAAACGGGAAAACCCGTGGAAGTGCTGTTTGATGCCGCTACCGCACGCGAATGCACGTTCAAGACATTCGACAGCTACAGCTTTGCTCCGGACGGCAGCAAGCTGCTCATTGCCACCGAAACAACTCCCATCTACCGACATTCCTATACGGCTGTGCATTACATCTACAGCCTGAAGCGCAACCTGGACGGTAAAATCAACAATATTGTGGAAAAGCTTTCGGACGGCGGCCCGCAACAGGTGCCCGTATTTTCACCGGACGGCAATCAAGTGGCTTTCGTACGCGACAACAACATCTTCCTTGTAAAACTGCTCTACGGCAACAGCGAAAGCCAGGTGACGGAAGACGGGAAACAGAACGAGGTGCTGAACGGCATCCCCGACTGGGTTTACGAAGAGGAGTTCTCCTTCAACCGTGCGCTGGAATTCAGTGCCGACAGCCAGATGCTGGCTTTCATCCGCTTCGACGAGAAAGATGTTCCCTCCTACTCTTTCCCTCTTTTTGCCGGACAAGCCCCCCACTTCACCCCTTTCGAGAAGTATCCGGGAGAGTATACTTACAAATATCCTAAAACGGGAGAAGTAAATTCCAAAGTGTCCGTACACACCTTCGACATCAAGTCGAAAGTGACCCGCAAGATAAACGTGCCGGTAGATGCAGACGGCTATATTCCCCGCATCCGCTTTACCCAAGACCCCAACAAGCTTGCCGTCATGACACTGAACCGCCATCAGAACCGGTTCGACCTATACTTTGCCGACCCTCGCAGCACGGTAGCCAAACTGGCTCTGCGTGATGAAAGCGATACCTATATCCGCGAGAATGTATTCGACAACATCGTCTTCTATCCGGAAAACTTCAGCTTTGTCAGCGAAAAGAGCGGATACAACCATCTGTACTGGTATAGCATAGGCGGCAATCTGCTGAAACAAGTGACAGCCGGACAATATGAAGTGCAGGAGTTCCTGGGTTATGACCCCGAAGAAGGAAGCTTCTACTTCAGCAGCAACGAGGAAAGCCCCATGCGCAGTGCCATCTACAAGATTGACCGGAAAGGTAAAAAGACCAGACTATCGTCACAAGCCGGAACAAACAGTGCGCAGTTCAGTGCGAACATGAAGTACTATATGAACCGTTATTCCAATCTGGACACTCCGACCGTCATTACGCTGAACGACAATACCGGCAAGACTCTTGCCACCCTGATGGACAATGCGGCATTGAAGCAGGATATCAGCGGCTATGACATGCCACGGAAGGAATTCTTCACTTTCCAGACTTCCGACGGAACCACATTGAATGGCTGGATGATGAAACCTGCCGACTTCTCTGCCGGCAAGAAATACCCGGTACTGATGTACCAGTACAGCGGCCCCGGTTCACAGCAAGTGCTTGACAAGTTCAGTGTAAGCTGGGAAACCTACATGGCATCACAAGGCTATATCGTGGTTTGCGTAGACGGGCGTGGCACCGGAGGACGGGGTGCCGAATTCGCCAAATGCACCTATCTGAACCTGGGTATCAAGGAAGCCAAAGACCAGGTGGAAACCGCCCTCTACATGGGCAACCAGCCTTATGTGGACAAAAACCGCATCGGAATCTGGGGATGGAGTTACGGTGGATACATGACCATTATGAGTATGAGTGAAGGAACACCGGTATTCAAGGCCGGAGTAGCCGTAGCTGCCGTTACCGACTGGAACTACTACGACACCGTTTATGGCGAACGCTTTATGCGCACACCGAAAGAAAACGCCGAAGGCTATAAGGCCAGTTCCACCTTTACCCGTGCCGACAAGCTTCACGGCAACCTGCTGCTGGTACACGGCATGGCGGACGACAATGTGCATTTCCAGAACTGTGCCGAATATGCCGAACAACTGGTACAGCTCGGCAAACAGTTCGACATGCAGGTTTATACTAACCGCAACCACAGTATCTACGGAGGAAATACCCGGTTACACCTATACACGCGGTTGACCAACTTCTTCAACAAAGAATTGAAATAATGCCCGAAAGAGTACGTAAGCCTGAATGGCTCAAAATAAGCATCGGTGCCAACGAGCGCTATACCGAGACCAAACGCATTGTCGAATCGCATTGCCTCCATACCATCTGCAGCAGCGGCCGTTGCCCCAATATGGGGGAATGTTGGGGGAAAGGCACCGCAACCTTCATGATTGGGGGAAATATCTGCACCCGGTGCTGTAAGTTCTGCAACACGGCAAGCGGGAAGCCCTTGCCGCTGGATGCCGATGAGCCTACACATGTGGCAGAGTCCATTGCCTTGATGAAACTCTCCCATGCAGTCGTCACCTCCGTAGACCGTGACGACCTGCCCGACTTAGGCGCGTCGCACTGGGTACGTACCATCCGGGAAATCAAGCGGCTCAACCCTGACACCACCGTCGAAGTGCTGATTCCCGACTTCCAGGGAAGAAAGGAACTCGTGGCACAAGTCATCGATGCACAACCGGAAATCATTTCGCACAACATGGAGACTGTCCGTCGCATCAGCCCCCTCGTACGCAGTGCCGCCAAGTATGAAACAAGCCTGGAAGTGTTGCGGCAGATTGCAGAAAGCAATACTACCACCAAGTCCGGCATTATGGTGGGATTGGGCGAGACTCCGGAAGAAGTGGAAGAACTGATGGACGACCTTCGCCGGGTGGGCTGCCACATACTGACCATAGGGCAATACCTTCAACCCACACACAAGCATTATCCGGTAGCAGCATATATTACTCCCGAACAATTTGCACTCTACAGAGAGAAAGGATTGGAAAAAGGGTTTCAGCAAGTGGAAAGCGCTCCATTGGTACGCTCCTCTTATCATGCGGAAAAACAGATTCATTTTATACAAAAAAGGAGTAAAATAGGAAACATTTAAATTCCCCAGTTGTTATGATGTAAACGACAAAATCATAATACGGATAATGAGCCATCAAAGAATTCTATCATCAAGATTCAATATGTCGCTGGGATTCATCCCCGTTATAATATCCATCATATTATGCGAGTTTATAACGCAGGACATGTCCATCTACATCGGTGCAGGTGTAGGACTCTTGTTTAGCATCTATTCGGTGAGGCATAGAGGAACGCATGTTCCGCAAATCATACTTTACTGTACTACCGGAATGTTACTGCTATTATCGGTAACAACCCTATTCCTCGTAAACTATTGTCCCCGTTTCATGCTTCCGTTCACGCTGGAAATCAGCGCCATCATCCCCCCGTTCATCATCTACCTCAATAGGAGAAGATTTCTGGACTACCACATGTCCCAGACACAGAAATGCTGTAAGCAGCTTTTTGCACAAGGGGCAGAAGCCGCCATCGTATCCGCACGCGTAATCCTTATCATAAGCCTGCTGCATTTTCTGATTATCTTCTTGGCGGTTCTGGTCAGTTACCCTTTGGGAGACACTACCCGCCACATTCTGTTTTATGTGGCGCCTCCCCTCGTCTTCATTTCAGGCATTCTGTTCAACCAGTTCGGTATCTTCTATTTCAATATAGTGATGAACCACACGGTTTTCGTACCGATAGTCAACACCAAAGGAGATGTCATGGGGAAAGCCATCGCCTCAGAAGCCATCAACCGGAAAAACGACTATATCAATCCGGTCATCCGGATTGCCGTTGCCTCACACGGCATGCTGTTTCTCCTCCCCCGCCCCAAATGCAACGTTTTCGAGAAAGACAAAATCGACTTGCTGATGGAGGGTTACCTGATATATGGAGAAACATTGGAACAAGGTGCACACAGAATTTTACGGCAAACGCTTCCCACCGCCCCATTAGACCATTTGCACTTCAACTTCATGTATCATTTTGAGAATGAAGCCACCAACCGCCTGGTCTATCTCTTCACGCTAGACCTGGACGATGACTCCATCTTATGCAATAAGAATTTCAAGGGCGGAAAACTATGGACGTTCCAGCAAATAGAACACAACCTGGGACGGAACTTCTTCAGCAGTTGCCTGGAATATGAATTCGAGCACCTGGAAGCTATTATTTATACAAGAGAAAAATACAAGGAATCTTAGAAAGGTCGGGGGTCTTGCCCTGCCACTCCCTCACTGTCTTGGTTTTGATATACTCCCCTTCACAAGTAATGTTCGCCGCAATGCAGAGCTTGGTCTGCGGACGGCAGTTATGAAGAATATCCTCTATCATCTTATTATTGCGGTAAGGCGTTTCAATGAAAAGTTGGGTCTGGTGTTCATTGTAGACGCGTTGTTCCAGCATTTTCAGCTTTTTGGCACGCTCTGCCGGTTCAATGGGGAGATAACCATGGAAGGCAAAGCTCTGACCGTTGAAACCGGAACCCATAACAGAGAGGATAATAGAAGAGGGTCCCACCAAGGGGACCACTCTCAAGTTTTTCCGTTGTGCAATAGCCACTACGTCCGCTCCCGGATCGGCCACAGCCGGACAACCGGCTTCGGAGATTACGCCCATCGGCTGCCCCTCCACCAGCGGCTTCAGATAGCCGGAGATGTCTTCGGGCGACGTATGCTTGTTCAACGTATAGAATGTCAGCGCATCAATATCTATTCCCTTGTCCACCTTCTTCAGAAACCGGCGTGCCGAACGCACATCCTCCACGATGAAATGGCGGATTCCCAGTATTATCTCCTTGTTATAAGGAGGCAACACCGTTTCAATAGGCGTATCGCCCAAGGTGACAGGCAAAAGATAAAGTGCGATTTCCATTAGCCGTAGATGATATTTCCGTTTTCGTCCTTATACTCATCCAAACCCTTCTCATAGGTAGCCATGGCGCGAAGACTCATACCTACGCTGGAGAAACCTCCATCGTGGAACAAGTTCTGCATAGTAACCTTGCGAGTGAGGTCGGAGAACATGACGATACAGTAATCGGCACATTCATCGGCAGAAGCATTACCAAGCGGAGACATGCGGTTGGCAAAGTCGAACAGCTTGTCCATACCCTTCACACCGGAACCGGCAGTGGTCATCGTAGGAGACTGGGAGATAGTGTTGACACGTACATGGTGTTCGCGTCCGTAGATGTAACCGAAGCTGCGGGCGATGGATTCCAGCAGTGCCTTGGCATCTGCCATATCGTTGTAACCGTAGAACGTACGTTGCGCAGCCACATAACTCAGAGCCAGGATTGAGCCGTAGTCGGCAATGGCGTTGAGCTTCTTGGCAGCTTGTATCATCTTGTGGAAAGAGACAGCGGAGATGTCCAGCGTCTTTTCCAACATATCGTAATCCAAATCGTCATATGTACGTTTCTTACGCACATTGGGAGACATACCAATGGAGTGCAGCACGAAGTCGACCGGGCCACCCAATACTTCCATAGAGCGTTTGAATACATTTTCCAAATCTTCTACACTTGTAGCATCTGCAGGAATCACCTCGCAGTTCAGTTTCTCCGAAAGAGCGGACACTTCGCCCATACGTACGGCAACCGGCGTATTCGACAAAGTGATGGTTGCACCTTCTTCTACTGCTTTTTCTGCTACTTTCCAGGCAATGGACTGCTCATTCAGAGCACCGAAAATAATGCCTCTTTTTCCTTTCAACAAATTGTAACTCATACCTATTTTTAGTAAAATTCGGCTGCAAAGATAGGAAGTTTTTGCATAAAAAGCCCGAAAGTGTGCAAAGAAAAGGGAAGAACGGCAAAAAATACACCGATCACCCACTGCAAAACTACTGCAACGCTTGTGCAGTGCCACTGCAATACTGTTGCAGTCACGCTGCAAAACAGTTGCAGTATCACTGCAAACATATTTGCAGTAACGCTGCACTCCATCTGCAGTACTACTGCAAAACGCATGCAGCAGGAATGCAGTAATAATGCACTGATTATCAGCCCAGGGCTTCCTATTCTGCAAATACCTGATGAAACCCGAGACAGCATTTGAACATGAGCGCAAAAAGCCCTATATTTGCAGCAAACTAAAAAATAGAGAAAGCAATGAAGAAGTTGATTATATTTGACCTGGACGGAACTTTACTGAATACAATAGCCGATTTGGCACAAAGTACAAACCATGCCCTGCAAGCGCTCGGCTATCCCACTCACCCGGAATCGGACTATAACTTCATGGTTGGCAACGGAATCAACAAACTGTTCGAGCGCGCCCTCCCGAAAGGGGAAAAGAGCGAAGAAAACGTCCTGCGCGTCCGCAAGGAGTTTGTGCCTTATTATGACGTGCACAATGCTGATAAAAGCCGCCCTTACCCCGGCATCCCCGAACTGCTGGAACAGTTGCAGGAGAAAGGGATGATATTGGCAGTGGCTTCCAACAAATATCAATCGGCTACCGTGAAACTGATTTCACACTATTTCCCCCACATACGTTTTACCGCCGTCTTCGGACAACGGGAAGGGGTCAACGTGAAGCCCGACCCGACAGTGGTGCATGACATTCTGGACATCACCCGGATATCCCGTGAAGACGTGCTATATGTGGGAGACTCCGGAGTGGATATGCAGACGGCCGCCAATGCCGGAGTCACTGCCTGCGGAGTCACCTGGGGATTCCGTCCCCGCACAGAACTGGAAGAGTTTCATCCGGCACATATCGTAGACAATGCTGCGGACATTGCCGTTATCGCCGCTCTTTGAGAGGGCACTCCCTCCCGAGGTGACAAGGAGCAGGAAGCGATGACAACAGCTATCATCCAGGGTTTATATGGTCAGAACAACACCTGCATTACTCCTTTATCTCCCACCACAAGATATGCCCGTAAATTTTCAGAATATAGCCAATATAACTATCAATCCTCTAAATCTTTTCCCCATAAATCAATATCGGATGGAGCTTTCCATAAGCTCCATCCGACCAATAGTCCTATTGCCAATAAAAAAATCAAATATATCATTATAGTCCAGTTTGTTTCAATGTCTTATAATAACACAGCGAACAGTATTAAAGTTCACTCCATCCGAATTTGGAGAAAAAAGCACGTACACGAGGATCTGTTTCCTCCCCTGACTCTCTTAATCGACATACATGCAAATACAATAAATTTACAAATCGAATTCTTCTTCGTGCAATCATTCATTTTTTGTATTAGAACAGTTTTATTTCCAAGAACAAAAGTAATACTTTCTTTCCAAACGGATATGTACTTTTCAACGTAGAAGATGTGTTATTTGGTTTTCGTGTACGAAAACGAGCAATTTTGTGCACGATAACGACTAATTTCGTCCAAAATCGTTCCATTTACTAATAATTATGCTTTTCGAGTTTGATTAATTGAGAAAAGGTCTTATTTTTGACCCGGTTTTTAATTCATACTATTGCAAAAACAAACTCAATTACCTAATTAAATCACAAGAGAATGGAACAAGTTTTCGGCTATATCATCGGCTTAGGAGCAGCAGTGATGATGCCTATAATCTTTACAATTTTGGGAGTATGCATCGGCATCAAATTCAGTAAGGCGCTAAAGAGTGGTCTGCTGGTAGGTGTCGGTTTCGTAGGTCTGTCAGTTGTCACTGCGCTGTTGACCAGCAGCCTCGGTCCTGCTCTGAGCCAAGTCGTTGAAATTTACGGTCTTCAGTTGAAAGTATTCGATATGGGATGGCCTGCAGCTGCGGCTGTAGCCTATAACACATCGGTGGGTGCATTCATCATTCCGGTATGTTTGGGAGTAAATCTTCTGATGTTATTAACGAAAACGACCCGTACGGTCAATATCGACCTTTGGAACTACTGGCATTTCGCATTTATCGGCGCAGTCGTTTATTTTGCCAGCGACAATATCTGGTGGGGTTTCTTCGCCGCTATTATCTGCTACATCATTACCCTGATTATGGCCGACTATACCGCCGACAAATTCCAGGGATTCTACGACAAGATGGAGGGTATCTCCATTCCCCAGCCTTTCTGCGCAGGTTTCGTTCCATTTGCCGTAGTCATCAATAAAGCATTGGACAAAATCCCCGGTTTTGACAAATTGAACATTGATGCGGAAGGCATGAAGAAGAAATTCGGTTTGCTGGGTGAGCCTCTGTTCCTGGGTATTCTGGTCGGTTGCGGTATCGGTGCTTTGTCTTGCAAGAACGGTCAGGAACTGGTAGACAAGATACCTTATATATTAGGTTTGGGTATCAAGATGGGCGCCGTAATGGAGCTGATTCCGCGTATCACCGCTTTGTTCATCGAAGGCTTGAAGCCTATTTCTGATGCTACCCGCGAGCTGATTGCCAAGAAGTTCAAAGGTGCTGTCGGCCTGAACATCGGTATGAGCCCCGCATTGGTTATCGGCCATCCTGCAACGCTGGTGGTTTCCCTGCTGCTGATTCCCGTAACCATACTGCTGGCTGTCATCCTGCCGGGTAACCAGTTCCTGCCTCTGGCATCGCTGGCCGGAATGTTCTACCTCTTCCCACTGGTACTGCCCATCACGAAAGGAAATGTAGTAAAGACGTTCATCATCGGACTCGTTGTACTGACCATCGGTCTTTATTTCGTAACAGACCTCGCCCCCTATTTCACACAAGCAGCCCACGATGTATACGAGAAGACACAAGATGCTGCCGTGAATATCCCCGCCGGCTTTGAAGGCGGCGCACTGGATTTTGCATCCAGCCCCTTTGCTTGGGTCATTTTCCACCTGACCTACTCGTTGAAATGGATAGGCTCCGGTATCCTTGTATTATGCACATTGTTCCTGATGATTATGAACCGTCGTGCTATCATCAAATACCAGAAATCAATCAAAAATTAAAAGTTAAAAATTAAATAGTAACGGATTATGAAAAAGTTAGTACTTGCATTTATGATGGGAGCAGCTGCCATGGCAGCCAATGCCCAAGTGAATTACAAAGTGCAGACCGCCTGCCATCCGCAGGACGTGAAGCATTATGACACGGAACTTCTGCGCAGCAGATTCATGATGGACAAAGTGATGGCTCCGGATGAAATCAACGTAACCTACACCCTCTACGACCGATTGATTTACGGTGGCGCCATGCCGGTGAACAAGACATTGAAGTTGGAAGTGTTCCGTGAACTGGGTCCGGAAATCACTTACTTCCTCGAACGCCGCGAACTGGGTGTCATCAATACCGGCGGTGACGGAGTGGTTACTGTAGACGGTAAGGAATACCCCATGAAGTATAAGGAAGCCCTTTACGTAGGCTGCGGAAATAAGGAAGTAACCTTCAAGAGCAACGACGCTACCAATCCCGCCAAGTTCTACATCAACTCGGCCCCGGCCTACAAATCCTATGTTACTCAGCTGATTACCACCGATGCCAAGCTTCAGAAAGCCAACCCCAAGAAATATGCACTGGGCATCTCCGACCATTATGGAAAAATGGAAGACAGCAACGACCGTATCGTAAACCAGCTGATTGTGAAAGATGTACTGGAAAGAGTGAAAGACGGCGGTACCAACCAGTTGCAGATGGGACTCACGGAACTGGCTCCCGGCTCTGTATGGAATACCATGCCTGCCCACACGCACACACGCCGCATGGAAGCTTACTACTACTTCAACCTGAAACCCGGCAACGCTATCTGTCACCTGATGGGCGAACCGCAGGAAGAACGTTTGATATGGCTGCACAACGAACAAGCCATCACTTCTCCCGAATGGTCCATCCACGCTGCTGCCGGAACCAGCAACTATACTTTCATCTGGGGTATGGGCGGTGAAAACCTGAAATACAGCGACAAAGACGAAATCAAATACATCGATATGAAATAAAGTTGCCCTGCAACGTCCGATAGGCATGGACTTAAATAATCCATGCCTATTTTTGTCATTTTCTACATCCTTTTTACTCAATATTACACCTCGAACAACACACAAACCCCTACATTTGCATCAAAATATAAATCTATTATCATGAGTACATTTCAAAACACCGCAGGGCGGATGACCAATTACCGTTGGATTATCTGCGCCATGCTATTCTTCGCGACAACCGTCAATTACCTCGACCGCCAGGTTCTTTCATTGACCTGGAAAGATTTCATCTCCCCCGAATTCCACTGGACCGATACACACTACGGCTACATCACAGCTATCTTTTCCATCGTCTATGCCTTAGGCAATCTGTTTGCCGGACGTTTCATCGACTGGATGGGAACGAAAAAAGGGTATTTATGGGCCATTGCCGTATGGTCTATCGGTGCTTGTATGCACGCCCTCTGCGGACTTGCCACAGAAATGACCCTCGGCATTGAAAATGCCGCCAACATGATTAGCGCTACCGGTGCATTGGCCTCTACCATAGCCATCACCAGCGTTTACTACTTCATTGCCGCCCGTATCATACTGGGCATCGGTGAAGCAGGAAACTTTCCTGCCGCCATCAAGGTGACTGCCGAATATTTTCCAAAGAAAGACCGTGCCTTCTCCACTTCCATATTCAATGCCGGCTCTACCATCGGAGCACTGATAGCCCCATTGTGTATCCCTACCCTGGCCCGCTACTTCCAACGCATGGGCGTGGGCAACGGCTGGGAAATGGCTTTTATCGTTATCGGCGGATTGGGTTTCATCTGGATGGGACTGTGGATATTCATGTACAAGAAACCTGATGAAAATCCACACGTAAACGCAGCTGAGCTGGCATATATAGAACAAGACAAAGACAATGAGAAGGATAAAAAGGCGACTACTCCGACAACCAAGGATGAAAAGAGCATTTCTTTCCTGCAATGTTTCAAATATCCGCAAACCTGGGCTGTATTTTTCGGCAAATTCATGACTGACGGTGTATGGTGGTTCTTCCTCTTCTGGGCACCCGCATACATTTCGGACGTTTACGGATTCTCCTCAGATACTCCCACGGCACAGATGCTTATCTTTGTGCTCTATGCCATCACGATGTTGTCCGTCTATGGCGGGAAATTGCCCACCATCATTATCAACAAAACCGGTAAGAACCCCTACGCCGCACGCATGCAGGCCATGTTCATCTTTGCACTGTTCCCGCTATTGGCATTGTTTGCACAGCCATTGGGCAACAAGGAAGTATTTGGCGAACAAGCCTATTGGTTCCCGATTATCATCATAGGTATTGCAGGCGCTGCCCATCAGTCCTGGTCGGCCAACATCTATTCTGTGGTAGGTGATATGTTTCCCAAGAGCACCATTGCCACCATTGTGGGAATCGGAGGTATGGCGGGCGGTATCAGCTCATTCCTTATCAACATGAGTTCCGGTTTGCTGTTCGACTATGCCGACAAGACACAAATGGTATTTCTTGGATTCCAGGGCAAGCCTGCCGGATATTTCATCATCTTCTGTGTATGTGCAGTGTCCTACCTGATAGGCTGGTGCATCATGAAGGCACTGGTTCCGAAGTACAAACCGATTATAGTGGACTAATCAGAAGTCTCTATATAGATATTCAGAATCATGCGGAGTTTGCAAACTGCATTACATGCCTTGCAAACTCCGCACAAAAAAAGCCTTTTCTCACGAAATGGCTTTTCTTCGTTCAATTACAGTCAAAAACAAAAAACTGTAAATGGAACACAATTTAAGATGAAAAAAAGGGAAGTCTCACGACTTCCACAATTCTTCTAACCTTAAATCTAAATCTCTATGAAAAAAACGTGATGCAAAGATAATGGTTTATCTCACACAGCGTTATTAATAAACTCTATAAAGAAGCAGAAAATATTTAAGATTTACTAAATAAGACGGTTACGAATGGCAAACTACAGACAAGAGCTCGGCATAAATAGGATTAAGTTTCAATAGTTGCGGCACTCCTGTCATAAACATCTGCCTGCGGGCACGAGTAAGGGCAACATTCAATTTCCGGTCAATCCGAGTACCGTTTTCCTCCGTCATATTTGCCAGAAACTTCAACTGATAAGCCCGGTTCACACAGAAAGAGTAGATAATAACATCCCGTTCGCTACCTTGGAAGCGTTCCACGGTGTCTACCAATATATCCTCCAAAGGAGCAATACCCAAAGCAGCAATCTCTTTCTTAATCAAGGCTATCTGACTGCGATAAGGAGTGATGACACCTAAAGTGACAGCCGGGTTGAAACCGGAAACAGCTGCATACTGCCGATAGATAGCCGCTGCCAACCGTGCCACAATCCGCGCCTCCGAATGGTTCATCTTGGCCGACTGTGCCGGCGGTTCGACTGCGGCAGGCAGAAAAGCGACACGACGAGTCAGCAAGCCGGCAAACTCACAATCACACAGCTCAGGAGCAAGAATCAGCTCTCCCTGCTGGTGCGGCAGACCAACCGGTTCCAACAGACCACCGTAAAAAGCCCGGTTAGGAAACAAAGCTACCTCGATATTCATACGACCCTGACGGCAGAGCATGTCGTAGGAGGGATGAGGGATAAAAGATGAAGAATGAGAGGTTGATGCCTGGCGATTGGCACTTTCCTTGGAGAGATTCCTATAAAGGCGTTCGAAAAGGGAATCTTTCAAATTATACAATCCGATAGCCTGCAAAGCTTCGTCACACACTTCCGACTGCTCGGACGACTGCAAGACCACTGCGGGTAGCTGCTTATGGTCACCTATCAAAATAAATTTGCCGATGGCATCCGCGCCTGCGGGATTGCGGGTACAGAGTAACCCCAGCAGTTGTGGTTCCAAAATTTGGGTAGCCTCATCCACAATCGCTACATCAAAAGTCTTCAACCGGAAAAGTTCGGTCTTGGAAGAAAGCGTGGCAACCGTACCGACAAAAACACGGCAACGGGCAATGCGCTCCTGCACCTGCCGCCGAGTGGCACAAGGTTCCAACACATTCTCAATCAGATACGGGCGGAATGAGTCATCGCAAGACAACTCACTGCCTAAACGGATAAAGTCTATTTCAGGCTCAATGGAAGCCAGCGCCTTACTGATTTCATCTACAGCACGATTGGTATACGAAAGCAGTAGAATCTGTTTCCCCTCCCGGTAAAAGGCTTCTACCATGCCCCGCAGCGCGCGAGAGGTCTTGCCAGTACCCGGCGGACCGATTAAAAGGAAATAGTCGCGAGCAGCCTGCGCTTTCAGAATAATCCGCGAAAAATCATCCGGAGCGGTCGCAATACCAGTATCCAAAGAAGCATCGAACTCGGGAGGGCGCTGCCCCAACAACAAATCACGCCGTCTTTGAGTGGCAGAAAGGAAAGCGGAAAGTCCCAGATACATGCTACGAAAGGAGGTGTCCATATAGTCGTGCTCTATGGCATAAAGGCTAGCAGCAGGCAATACACCCGCATTCTGCTGGGTGGCACGAAGACGGATACAAACCTCGTCATCGGATATGCACTCTATATTACCTTTAAACACCATCTTGTTGGTAACGTTGTCGGTATCCGTATTCCGTTCGTAAAGAACCACCGCATCACCCTGACGGAAATTGGGCAGAACCCGCTCCTGCCGGGAAGCAACCATTTGCTTCGTTCTGAGTGACAAATACGGTTTATGCGCATCTGCCGCATGATTCTCGCAAATAGCCAAATCGTACAGAATTTCACCTGCCTCACATTTCTCAGCCAGTGTGGAAAGCCAGAGGGCGGCAGCACCGGTACGTCCTTCATAATCCACATCTCCAGATTTGGAGGTATAGAGTTCCTTGGTTATAAAGTTATAGAGCGTATAAAAATAGCTTTGTTCCAACGACGAAAGCGAACGGATGCGTTGCGCTACGGCATCGATGGAGGGGCAAAGGAAGCGTTTCCACAAGGTATTGTCCAAACCGCGCTCATTCAAGGTATCCGGATGGATGTCTT
Source organism: Bacteroides sp. AM44-19 (assembly GCF_003603395.1). Lineage (NCBI taxonomy): Bacteria > Pseudomonadati > Bacteroidota > Bacteroidia > Bacteroidales > Bacteroidaceae > Bacteroides > Bacteroides sp. AM44-19. The sequence continues at coordinate 22,465 of NZ_QTNB01000018.1, forward strand.
TCAGGCGCTCTGCCGTATACTGTGGGCTATTCCGTAACTGGATGCCATATTCATTGGCTACAATCCGGTTACGCACATCCATCACACGGCGCACCATTGCCCACGAAGGACGCGCCGGATAAAGCAACGGATAACGGGTATAGAGCAGATAAGCCTTTACACGTCGATGGTCCATTCCCATAGAATACTCCAACACAGCCTGATAGAGCAACATCTGCACCTTATTGTTTTCTTTAGGCTCCACCTTACCACGGATGGAATACTCGTCCGCCTTACCGGACTTCATTTCAATGAACGAGGTCATATCCCGCTGCATGTAGTCCAGACGCCCTTGCAAACCCAATGCTTCACAGATGTAAGAGGGTTCCAGCACGGCATCAGTCCTATCGAGTTCATAGCCGGATGCACGGAATGTTTCTGTCACCGTCCGGTGGATATTGTCGAAATGGCGCTTGCAATCGGAAAAGAATTCGGCTTCCTTCTCCCGGTCGCGCAGGTCGGCACATGCTGCCAGCTCGATGGGATAAGAACGGAAGGCCTTCTTCATGCATGCCAAATAATCGGGTGCCTCCTTGGCATGAATCCATTCGTCCAGAAAGAGGTTAGCAATATTACCCAACAGTAACGGACGGGTATTGTCTGGCGACTGGAGCCGTGCCAGAATATAGTTGGCAGGATGATGCCCGTAATCCTTGAAGCATTCGGCAAGCGAACTGATGTCTATCAAGTAATCGGGCTCAAGTATAATAAAGGAAGGGGTGAGTATGCCGACTTCGTCCACCGTAACATCCAGCAGATTGACCTGGGCATGCCGCCACAGAATCCGGCAGGTTTCTGCAAACTCTTCATTAATCTGAGGTACATTATAACGGACACGCAACGGCTCATCGGCTACAGTGTCTACGGGCAGTACATATAAATAAGTATCATCGGCATACTGAAAACAGACGCGCATGCGCTTTATCCGTTCTTTGGCGGGCGGTGCCACTATATAGGTGGCATCCGCACGAGGTAGCAGGCGATAAAGTTCGGCAGGTATCTCCTCCCCCGTCAAGCGCTTGACAAAGAATGCCAGTGTCTTGGCATCACGCAACAACTGTTCACGTTGCGGTTCCGCCTGGCGGTTCAGAATAGCATTGGAGGTCAGCCGGAAGGTATGCAGACGGTTCTGTTCCACGGTGGAAAGTCCGGCCTTCGAAGCCACGAAACTGATACGTGCAGAAAGGTCCGTCATCTGCAAGCTGCCGTCGGGCATCTGTGTACGGCACAAACGCTCCAGCAACTCGCGCAATTGCCGATAGGCCACGTCCAAGGAGATTTCCTCAACGTGGCAGGCTTCCAGCAATATACTAAAATATTCCTTTACTTCACAATCCATCATTCCTCTGTCTCCACTTCTTCCGCTTCATCATCAGTCTTTTTATCCTTTATCATCAGGATACTCAACTCATAGAGCAGATAAAGCGGCACCGCCACTACTGTCAAGGTAAACGGGTCACCGGTCGGAGTAATGATGGCCGAGGCAATAACAATGATGACAACAGCATGACGGCGGTATTTCCGCAAAAAGGTCTTGTGCACCAGTCCCAGCAGGGAAAGCAGCCATGTCACCAGCGGCAGTTCGAATGCCAGTCCCATGCAAAGCACCAACATCATGAAATTGTCGATGTACGAGTTCAGGGAAATTTGATTCTCGATGGCTGCGCTCAATTGATAAGTGGAAAGGAAACGCAATGTCAGCGGATAGACCATAAAATACCCCAGCAACACACCGATAAAGAACATCACCGTACCTATACCCAGCGCTTTCCTCACCCCTTTACGCTCGTTTGGATAGAGTGCAGGGCTTACAAAGCGCCAGATTTCATAGAAAATATAAGGAGCAGCCGTTACCACCGACATCCAGAAAGCGGTAGACATGTGGACAAAGAACGGTGCGGCAAGATTGATATTGACGAGCTTCACATGAAACTCCTGGGTAAAGAATTCATCCTGCAAGTCCAGTCTCTGCCCTATCCAGCGCAGCAAGTCATAGAAAATGAAGTCGTTATGGCAAGGAGCCAATATCACATTGTCAAACAGATAAGGCATGGCAATAAAATAACCGATAGCCAATACAAACCACACACCGAGTACACGAAACAACACCCGGCGCAACTCGTCCAAGTGGTCCCAAAAGGTTAGTTCTTTTTCTGACATAAAGGGATTTACTATTTGACAATTTACTATTTACTATTTGGGCTGCGCTGTGGGGATTTACTATTTGACAATTTACTATTTGGGCTGCGCTGTGGAAAAGGCAACAAGCCTACCCATACTCCTGAACTTCTCAGAGTATCAAATAGTAAATAGTAAATTGTCAAATAATAAATACCCTTGTTCCTTTATTTCTTTTCAGCCGGTTTATCCAAATCTTCCTGAGCCTTGTTTATCTCTTCTTTGGCTTCATTCACGCCATCCTTGAAGCTCTTCACTCCTTTGCCCAAACCACGCATCAATTCGGGAATTTTCTTACCACCAAACAACAGCAAGATGACCAATGCAATAATTATCCATTCGGAACCGCTGGGCAGAAAGCCTAATAAAAGTAAGTTTGTCATAGTTATATCTGATTAATTATAGTGCAAAGATAGGAAAATTAAGGATTAGGGATTAAGGATTAAGGATTAATTTTATCGCAATCCCTAATCCCTAATCCCTGCCCCCTATCTTCAGTCTTGATAATAAATACGTTTTACCCGTGTAGAAACGCTTGTCAACACCTCATAAGGAATAGTTTCGAGTACATCGGAAAGAACGGTTATAGGCAGATGGTCACCAAAAATTTCCACACTGTCACCCTCCTTGCAATCGATGTCCGTCACGTCAATCATACAGACATCCATGCAGATATTCCCTACATAGGCTGCCCGTTGGCCGTTTACAAGACAATAGGCATGTCCATTTCCAAGATGGCGGTTCAGGCCGTCGGCGTAACCGATGGGAAGAGCCGCTATACGCGACGGACGGGTGAGATGCCCTTTCCGGCTATACCCCACCGTATCCTCTTCGGGAACATCACGTATCTGGAGGATGGTAGTCTTCAACGTGCTCACATTATTCATAATGGAATTGTCTATGGGATTGACACCATAGAGGCCGATACCCAGGCGCACCATATCGAATTGCGCCCCCGGGAAACGCTCGATACCTGCGGAATTGCAGATATGGCGAAGTATCTTATGCGGAAAAGCCTCCTGCAATTCCATGGACGCTTTCTCGAACATTTCTATCTGCCGGCGTGTAAAACTGTCGAATTGTTGCGAATCGCTCCCTACCAAATGCGAGAAGACGGAACGGGCAATCACGGCATTCTGTCCCTTCAGCCGTTCTATCAGCCGGGGCATATCCTCCGGAGCAAACCCCAGGCGGTGCATACCGGTATCCAGCTTTATGTGGATGGGGAAGTTTGTGATACCTTCCTTTTCCGCTTCTTTAATCAAAGCGTCCAGCAGATGGAAGCTATATACTTCGGGCTCCAGCTTGTAATCGAACATGGTCTTGAAAGCAGTCATCTCAGGATTCATGATAATGATATTCGCAGTGATGCCCGCTTTGCGGAGTTCGGAGCCTTCGTCGGCAACCGCCACGGCAAGATAATCGACATGATGTTCCTGCAAAGTCTTGGCTATCTCGTAAGAACCTGCACCGTAAGCGGAGGCTTTCACCATGCAGACCATCTTTGTTTCCGGCTTCAGCTTGCCACGATAATAGTTCAGATTGGCAATCATCGCTCCAAGATTAACCTCCAGAATGGTTTCGTGCACCTTCTTCTCCAATACTTCCGTCAAGGAGTCAAAACCGAACTTACGTGCACCCTTAATCAGAATTATTTCGTTTTCAAGGCGAAGTTCCCCACGCTGAATGGCACGTATCAAGGCCGCTGTATCCGGATAAAAGGTCTTCTCTATATTAAAGCGTGCAGCGCAGGAAGATATTTCATTTCCTACACCTATGATGCGTTCAATGCCACGGCTGTTTACCAGCTGTGCCACTTGTCGGTAAAGTGTCGGCGTGTTCTGACCGGTCTCCAATATATCCGAAAGAACCAAAGTCCGCCTCAATCCCTTACTTTGCGAACGGCGGTAAAGAAAATCGAGTGCAATATCCAATGAGCCAAGGTCAGAATTATAACTGTCGTTAATCAACAGACAGTTGTTTTTTCCCTCCTTGACTTCCAGCCGCATGGCGATGGGTTCTAGCCTTGCCATACGTTCTGTAATCTGTTCGGCAGGAAGCATCAGATAGAGGCATGCGGCCAGGCAGTTCAGCGAATTCTCGATGGAAGCATCATCTATGAACGGTAGAGTAAACGTATTATCCATATCCAGATAGCGATAGGAAATGACAGTACAGTCATCCCGTTTCTCCACCTTACTTATATATAGAGGACGTTCCATATCTTTCCGGCTCCACGCAATCTCACGTGCAGACAGCATGGACTTCGCCACACAGTTGCTGACGAACTCATCGTCACCATTATAAATCACTACATCACAATTCTTGAAAAGCGTCAGCTTCTCCATGCATTTCTCCTGCAACGAGAAGAAATTTTCCTGGTGAGCCCCTCCTATATTGGTCAGGATACCTATGGTAGGCTTGATAATGTTCTGCAAAGCACGCATTTCCCCCGGCTCGGAAATACCGGCTTCAAAAATAGCAAGTTCGGACTGTTCGTTCATCTGCCACACAGACAAAGGCACTCCAATCTGGGAGTTATAACTGCGGGGAGAACGGATAATGGCACGTTCCGGACTGAGCAACTGGTGCAGCCATTCCTTCACAACAGTCTTACCGTTGCTTCCCGTAATACCGATGACCGGTATCTGGAACCGGTTCCGATGCTGTTCCGCCAGTTTTTGCAAGGCTTTCAGCGGGTTGGGAACAATGAGATAATTGACAATTGACTGCGCATCATCACGCTGCATAGCATTGTCAATTGTCAATTGTCCATTGTCCATTAATCTAAAGCTTTCTTCGCTAAGCACAAAATTACGTACTCCACGGGCATATAAATCTGCAATATAGCGCGCACCGTCATTCCTCTTGGTGGTCAAGGCAAAGAATAATGTTTCCTCAGGAAAATTCAGGGAACGGCTGTCAGTGAGCAGCCAGTCTATGGTAGCCGGCGCGTTTCCCATACGCCGTGCGCCAATACTTTCGGTTATGCTTTCAATCGAATACGACATATTTCTCTCTCTTTTTGGAAATCTAAGTACGGGTATTTTCCGTTAAGTTGGTCTATTTTTAACACAATTTGTCCTAAAAAACGCTTATACTCTTCTGAAGCGGGATAAAATGGCTTATGTGACAACATCTTACGGATATTTTCACTTTCTTCCATAATCCGTAACGCATCGGCAGAGATGCACGACCGGGTAAACCGTTCCCAGACATAGCGAATGGCTGTTTCGGAAGGATGCACCATGTCTTCTGCATAGAAGCGATAGTCACGAAGCTCGTCGAGCAGCAGCTCATAAGCCGGAAAATAGAAAACATGTTCCGGGAAAGTGGCTTGCAACTGGTTCACGGCAAGTAGCAGGGTAGCTTTACTGAGCTGGTTGGCATGCATTCCGTCACGCACGTGGCGGATGGGGCTGACGGTGAACAATACTTTCAGCCGGGGAATCCGCGCCAGCAAGCCAGAAAGCAAAGAGGTGTAGTCAGATACTATTTCACAGACAGAAAGCATACGGCGGGTAAAGCAGGACTCAGGTTGCTTATGACAGTTGGCAACTACAGTTCCCGTCTTTTTATTTTCATAAACCCAGGCAGATCCGAAAGTCAGCAGCAGACAATCCAACCGGTCCAGCCTTTCATGGGCGCTTTTCAAACGCCCGTTAATGCCTGCCAATGTTTCCTCTGCAGAGACTGAGGAAAAACTACCATGATGCATGGCACTATGCCAAAGTTCATGAAAGAGGAAAATATCGTTTTCATTGTAGCATCTGCCCGCAATGATTTCACGCAATGCCGCAGAAATGGAAAACGGATTATAAAGCACACCATAAGGATTGACGTCACAACGGAACTTGGCATCCGCCAGCCTTTGCCCCATCTCGGACGCAAAACAAGAACCCATCAGCAACAGATTATTCTCTTGCGAAAGAAGGGGCATACTGGAAACTACTTCTACAGGCGTATAAAGATTCATAAGCTCGGAATAAATAAACCATTCACTTTCTCGAAAAAAATGATGTACCAACTGCTTGCTACGCCACAAAGATAGTAAATTTCAATATATAACGGTCGAAACATAAAAAGGCAGGTGATATAACCTTTCATTATATCATCTGCCTTAAATAAAAATACTATATGTTCTATTAATACCAATTAGCCGTAGGATCAGCCACCCAATCTGCAAAACCTGGATATTTATCATTAATATCCTGACGTTCAGCAGTCCATTCATATCTTGTCTCTACACGTATCTTCTGCGGCGCTTTACCTATCTCCGCTTTCAGTGTATATACTTCAGCATTTTGACCTTCCACTTTGACATTTACGGCACCGGTACCGTCAACTCTGTACATCACCGGAGCCTTAGTTGCCCCAGCACCTGTATTTACCATTGTAGTATTAGAAACGCCAAAGAGTCCATGAACTTCACGGCTATCACCGCCTACCTCAATATACAAAGGCAAAGTACCACCCGCAGCCTGCAGGGTAATGATAGTTGCTCCCCCATTGGTCGCTACATCAAACACGACATCGTTGAAGTCAAAATCATCACTGTCTCCAAGGTCTTCTGCTATGATTCTGTACGCATTCGTATATACGGCCGGAGAGATCTTCACAATCCAATCACTATAATACCCATCTGCATCCACTTGTTGATTTGGGTTCTGTCCGGTAGCTTCAAAGTCAAATCCCACATAATAAGCACCCCCAATATATTGTATAGTATAATTATAGTGCATTTTACCATCCAGAGAAGCCCTATAGCCAAAAGAAGACGTTCCACTATTCTGCATTAGCATTATAGCCCCCTCAGTAGCATTAAAATTATTGACATGGTCATCTGATGCTGCAACCAAAAAATCCATATTAGAGTGTGAGCCACTTACATGTTGAACAAAAAAGTCGGTCCAATCCACACCAATGGATTGTGGATTCTGATGTGTTTTAAACCATTCCGTAACCACTTCTTTTTCTGTAGCCGTAATACCCTCGGGTACTTCCGTAAAATCTTTCCATTGATTGCTATTAGTGTTAGCAACACGCGTTGTCGGTGTTGCCCCAAATCCCCAATCCTGATCAACTGCAATTTCTCCATACTTCTGCACGAAAGCCGATGCATACTGTGCCTCTTTCTTAGCCGCCGCCTTTTCCGGGTCGAACAAATCGCTATCAGAACCGCAAGCGGAAAATACCACTACGCCCATAATAGCCAAAATTCCAAAGTTGAGCTTTTTCTTCATATCATTCATTGTTTATTCATTTAACAATTCGTGATTACGCCCCATGCCGACACATATTACAATTAAGAATATCATTATATACAACTCAAAATTGTATAACATATTGATAAATAGGACATATTCTACTTCGCAAATATACATAATACTATATCAGATAACAACCAAAATCTCAAAAAAGTTGCAATAAATAATTTATTAAGTTACATTTTTCAACAAACATTAAATTTAAAGCATATCTTATCATAGATGCACACATACGAGAGTACAAGTCAATCTTTGAAAGGATTAATATCTTTGCCTACCAAAATTAAATCATTCCTATATGGAGAAAAAATCGTTCCACCATGGTGGAACGATTTTTCCCCTAGGATGGAACAATATTTTCTCCATGGAGGAACGATTTACTATCAGGCATCTTTTCCCTTAACCATAGGCAGGCTGAACGAGAAATATGGCGTATGCAAAGAGAAAGTAAAAACAGAAGTGAACAAAAGAGGCTTTTTTTCCTTCTAAAACTTCCCGCCATCCGTTTTCTTTTGCTATTTTTGCATTTTGTAATCTTCAGATTAGAAATGAGAACAGAACCAACAACATATAACTTGCTTAACACCATTACATTTCCCGAGGATTTACGCCAACTCAGCGTAGAAGAGCTTCCTGAAGTCTGTAAAGAATTGAGGCAAGACATTATAAAGGAGGTTTCGTGTAACCCCGGACATTTCGCTGCCAGCCTGGGCACGGTAGAGCTGACCGTTGCCTTGCACTACGTATTCAATACTCCGTACGACCGCATAGTCTGGGATGTAGGCCATCAGGCGTACGGGCACAAGATACTGACCGGACGCCGTGAAGCATTCTCCACCAACCGTAAATTCAAGGGAGTTCGTCCTTTTCCCTCACCAGAGGAAAGCGATTATGACACATTCACCTGCGGACATGCGTCAAATTCAATCTCCGCCGCTCTTGGCATGGCTGTTGCCGCTGCCGAAAAAGGCGAGAAAGACCGCCATGTGGTCGCCGTCATCGGTGATGGAAGCATGAGCGGCGGCCTGGCTTTCGAAGGACTGAACAACGCTTCGTCTACCCCTAACAACCTTCTTATCATTCTCAACGACAATGATATGTCGATAGACAGAAGTGTAGGCGGCATGAAGCAGTACCTTTTCAACTTGACTACCAGCAACCGCTATAACCAGCTGCGCTTCAAGACATCCAGACTGCTGTTCAAAATGGGACTTTTGAACGAGGACCGCCGCAAAGCGCTGATTCGCTTCGCCAACAGCCTGAAATCAATGGCCGCCCAGCAGCAGAATATCTTTGAAGGGATGAACATCCGCTACTTCGGCCCTATCAATGGACACGATGTGAAAAACATAGCCCGTGTCCTGCGGGACATCAAAGATATGCAGGGACCGAAAATACTGCATCTGCACACTGTGAAAGGAAAAGGATTCGAACCTGCCGAGAAGAATCCCGATATCTGGCATGCACCGGGCAAGTTCGATCCGGAAACCGGAGAACGCCTCAAGGCGGATACCAGCAATTTGCCTCCGCTTTTCCAGGACGTGTTTGGGGAAACGCTGGTAGAACTGGCAAAGGAAAATCCGAAAATCGTCGGAGTAACCCCCGCCATGCCCACCGGCTGCTCTATGAACAAGCTGATGGACACCATGCCCGACCGTGCCTTCGATGTGGGTATTGCCGAAGGGCATGCAGCCACTTTCTCGGGCGGTATGGCTAAAGAAGGAATGCAGCCTTTCTGCAACATCTACTCCTCCTTCATGCAGCGGGCATACGATAATGTCATCCATGACATCGCCCTGCTCCGCCTCCCCGTCGTACTTTGCCTGGACCGCGCCGGACTGGTAGGAGAAGACGGACCGACACACCACGGAGTTTTCGACCTGGCCTATTTCCGTCCGATTCCCAACCTGACCATATCTTCACCGATGGACGAACATGAATTGCGCCGCCTGATGTACACGGCACAGTTGCCGGACCAAGGTCCGTTCGTCATCCGCTATCCCCGCGGACGCGGCGTATTGCTGGATTGGAAATGTCCGCTGGAAGAAATCCCCGTAGGCAAAGGGCGCAGACTGAAAGAAGGCAAAGACCTGGCAGTCATCACCCTCGGTCCCATAGGCAACGTGGCCGCACGTGCCATAGAGCGTGCGGAGAAGGACAAAGGAATCTCCATAGCCCACTACGACCTGCGTTTTCTCAAGCCGCTCGACGAAGCCCTGCTGCACGAGGTGGGACTCAACTTCCAGCATGTCGTCACCATAGAAGACGGTGTCAAAAAAGGAGGAATGGGCAGTGCCATACTGGAGTTCATGGCGGACAATGACTATATTCCCCATTTCAGACGTATCGGTGTACCCGATGCCTTCATAGAACACGGCACCATACAAGAGTTGCACCATCTTTGCGGAATGGACGAAGAAGGAATCTATAATCAATTGATAATTGATAGTTGAAAATTGACAGTTTGAGCATTTACCCCATAGGTCAACTATTAATTACCAACTATCAGCGAACTAAAAGTGAAAATAATTATTGCAGGTGCCGGCGCAGTAGGCACACACTTGGCCAAGTTGCTGTCCCGCGAGAAGCAGGACATCATTCTGATGGACGACAACGAAGAGAAGTTGAGCACACTGAACTCTAACTTCGACTTGATGACGGCTACAGCCTCCCCTACCTCCATAAAAGGCTTGAAAGAAGTGGGAGTGGGAGAAGCCGACCTGTTCATAGCCGTCACCCCCGATGAAAGCCGGAACATGACCGCATGCATGCTTGCCAACAATCTGGGAGCACAGAAGACCGTAGCCCGTATTGACAACTACGAATACCTGCTGCCCAAAAACAAGGAATTTTTCCAGAAGCTGGGTGTCGATTCACTCATCTATCCGGAAATGCTTGCCGCCAAAGAAATCGTATCTTCCATCCGCATGAGCTGGGTACGCCAATGGTGGGAATTCTGCGGAGGAGCCTTGATACTGATAGGTACCAAGATGCGCGAAAAAGCCGAGATACTGAACATCCCCCTCCACGAACTGGGTGGACCGGAGCTGCCCTATCACGTGGTAGCCATCAAACGGGGAAGCGAGACACTGATTCCCCGTGGTGACGATACCATCAAGCTACATGACATCGTATACTTTACCACCACACGAAAATACGTCCCCTACATCCGCAAAATAGCCGGCAAGGAAGATTATGCCGATGTGCGCAACGTGATGATTATGGGTGGAAGCCGGATTGCCGTACGAACCGCCCAATATGTCCCGGACTACATGCAGGTGAAAATCGTGGACAACGACCTGAACCGCTGCAACCGCCTGACCGAGCTGCTTGACGACCGCACCATGATTATCAATGGCGACGGGCGGGATATGGACCTGCTTGTGGAAGAGGGACTGAAAAATACGGAAGCCTTCGTTGCCTTGACCGGCAACTCGGAGACTAATATCCTGGCCTGCCTTGCCGCCAAACGCATGGGAGTCAGCAAAACCGTAGCGGAAGTGGAGAACATCGACTACATAGGCATGGCCGAAAGCCTTGACATCGGCACCGTCATCAACAAAAAGATGATTGCTGCCAGCCACATCTACCAGATGATGCTGGATGCGGACGTCAGCAACGTGAAATGCCTGACCTTTGCCAATGCCGATGTAGCGGAATTTACCGTTAAGGCCGGCTCGAAGATTACCAAACATCCGGTAAAAGACCTCGGCCTCCCGAAAGGAGCCACCATCGGCGGACTTATCCGCCAGGGGGAAGGCGTTGTGGTTATGGGTAACACCCTGATACAGCCGGGTGACCATGTAGTGGTATTCTGCCTGAACATGATGATTAAGAAAATCGAAAAATACTTTAACTAATTGAGAATGAGTAGTTGGTAAATGATTAACTTCAAGACAATCATACGGATTATCGGTATTCTGCTATTGTTGGAAACAGTCATGTTTCTGGTCTGTTCGGGCGTGTCCTTCTACTACAGAGAAAGCGATATGCTCGATTTCTGGAAAGCAGGAGGCATCACAGCAGGGGTAGGCTTATTGCTGGCAGCTCTCGGCAAGGGAGGCGAACGGCAACTGACGCGCCGTGACGGATATGTACTGGTCAGCTTTGCCTGGGTGGCATTCTCTCTTTTCGGAATGCTGCCTTTCTATATAGGCGGATACATACCCGACATTGCCAATGCATTCTTCGAAACCATGTCCGGTTTCAGCAGTACGGGTGCCACCATCTTGGACGACATCGAGTCACTTCCTCATGGAATACTGTTCTGGCGCAGTATGACACAGTGGATTGGCGGCTTGGGAATCATCATGTTCACCATTGCAGTGCTTCCCATCTTCGGAGTCAGTGGCCTGCAGGTGTTCGCCGCCGAGGCAAGCGGCCCTACACATGACAAGGTTCATCCCCGTATCGGTATCACCGCCAAATGGATTTGGAGTATCTATGCCGGCATAACCGCTCTGCTTGTCGGCCTGCTGATGCTTGGAGGTATGGACTGGTTCGACAGCATCTGTCATGCTTTTGCCACTACCGGCACCGGCGGCTTTTCCACCAAGCAGGCAAGCGTCGCCCACTATAGTTCCCCTTACATAGAATATGTCATCTCCATCTTCATGTTCATCTCCGGCATCAACTTCACCTTATTATTATTGTTCGTCAACCGGAAATTCAAGAAGTTCATCAGCAATGCCGAACTGAAATTCTATTTCGGTTCAGTCATACTCTTTACCGCCATCATAGCGCTCGTACTCTATTATACCAGTCGCATGGGAATGGAAGAATCCTTCCGTAAATCCCTGTTCCAGGTGATTTCCCTCCAGACATCCACCGGCTTTGCAACAGACGACTACATGAAATGGACACCCGTACTTTGGGGACTGTTTACCATTATCATGCTGATGGGAGCTTGCGCAGGCAGTACCACCGGCGGCCTGAAATGCATACGCATGGTGATTCTTACCAAAGTATCGCGAAATGAGTTCAAGCATATCCTACATCCCAATGCAGTTCTTCCGATTCGGATAAACAAGCAGGTCATACCTCCCTCCATAGTCTCCACCGTACTGGCTTTTTGTTTCATCTACCTGATTATCATCATCGTCAGTACATTGCTGATGATGGCTATGGGAGTAGGAACTGCGGAATCGTTGGGTTGCGTTATTTCCAGTATCGGCAATATGGGACCCGGGTTAGGCGAAACCGGACCTGCCTATTCGTGGAATGCCCTGCCCGATGCAGCTAAATGGCTGTTATCCTTTTTAATGCTTCTGGGTCGTCTTGAGTTATTTACCGTACTGCTGCTTTTCACACCGGATTTCTGGAAACGGAATTGATTTAGGATAAAAAGTGTAAAAATAATCATTTTTTGTTATGCGGGGATAGCAAATTGAACAATACTTATTATATCTTTGCGCCCTTGAAAGAGAGAATTGTGGTATGAAGCAATGCATTAAATACTGTTTAATCATAATCTTTGCAGCCCTATTGCACGACAGTGCAACCGGAGCTGCAGATATTTTGTGCGTTCCTGCCACCCGACAAGCAGAATGCTGTACGCTGTCACAAGCTCCTACCACCCAACAAGCAGTCCAGAAGTTCTACGACTTGTTTTCACCAAACTCCCTCTGCATAGAGCATGTGGACCATACGCAAGTACCAACCAACAAAAGCGTACTCCTGCGCATGTACATCTACAAGATGCAGCAGCATGCCTATGCACCGGAATGCGACCGTTTGTTGAATCTGTCTCCGCATCCCGTACCCGACGCGAACTATTACGTGTTCGGGCTAAGAAAGATTATCATTTAGAAGGCCTGCAAGCGCAGACGCTTGCCCCTGACTCGCCGGACAACAAATCAGAGGTTTTGTCCTCCGGTGCGATGTATCTATTATTATATATCTAAAATCTTATCAGGTTTATGAACTTTACTTTGTTAGTGGTCGTCTTATTGACGGCAATCGCTTTCGTGGGTATCGTCATCGCGCTCTCCAATGCGATAGCACCCCGTTCGTACAATGCACAGAAGATGGAGCCGTACGAGTGTGGTATCCCTACCCGCGGTAAATCGTGGATGCAATTCCGGGTAGGTTACTATCTGTTTGCCATCTTGTTCCTGATGTTCGAAGTGGAAACGGTATTTCTGTTCCCTTGGGCAGTCATCACCCGCGAACTTGGCGTGGCAGGACTTTTCAGTGTTTTATTTTTCCTGATTATATTGATTCTGGGCCTTGCTTATGCCTGGAGGAAAGGAGCTTTGGAATGGAAGTAACAAAGAAGCCGAAAATTAAATCTATCCCTTATGAGGAGTTTACAGACAACGAAACGTTGGAGAAACTGGTTCGGGAACTTAATGCCGGAGGCGCCAATGTCGCCCTTGGCGTACTGGACGACTTCGTCAACTGGGGACGCAGCAACTCACTGTGGCCTCTTACGTTTGCAACCAGCTGTTGCGGTATCGAATTCATGGCCCTCGGCGCAGCCCGCTACGATATGGCGCGCTTCGGGTTCGAGGTAGCCCGTGCCAGTCCGCGCCAGGCAGACATGATTATGGTTTGCGGAACAATAACCAACAAGATGGCTCCCGTTCTGAAACGTCTTTACGACCAGATGGCCGATCCGAAATATGTAGTAGCCGTAGGCGGCTGTGCCGTCAGCGGAGGCCCGTTCAAGAAATCCTATCACGTGGTGAACGGTGTGGACAAGATTCTGCCGGTGGATGTCTACATTCCCGGTTGCCCTCCGCGTCCGGAAGCATTCTACTACGGCATGATGCAATTGCAGCGTAAAGTGAAAATAGAGAAATACTTCGGTGGAGTAAACAGAAAAGAAGAGAACCACTAATCAGTACTTAAAAATATGGAAATAAAATACATAGAGCCCTCAGTCCTGCACGACGAAATGCTGCGTCTGCGGAAAGAGAAACAAATGGACTTCCTGGAATGCCTCAGCGGTATGGATTGGGGAATACCCGACGAGAAAGACGCACCGGACACCCCCCGCGGACTCGGCGTAGTCTATCTGTTGGAATCTACTGTTACCGGCGAACGGATAGCGGTACGCACCGCCACTCTAAACCGGGAACATCCCGAACTTCCTTCCGTCAGCGATATCTGGAAAGCTGCGGATTTCAACGAGCGCGAAGTCTACGACTTTTACGGCATCGTTTTCATCGGTCATCCGGATATGCGCCGACTCTATCTGCGCAATGACTGGGTAGGCTATCCCATGCGTAAAGACAATGAGCCGGAAAAAGATAATCCGTTGCGTATGGACAACGAAGAAACGGTGGACACTACCATGGAATTGGAGCTGAATCCCGACGGTAGCATCAAAAATAAGGAGATGCAACTTTTCGGTGATGAGGAATATGTGGTGAACATCGGTCCCCAACATCCGGCCACCCACGGCGTAATGCGCTTCCGTGTATCATTGGAGGGTGAAATCATCGACAAGATTGATGCCAACTGCGGCTACATCCACCGGGGTATCGAGAAGATGTGCGAAAGCCTGACCTATCCGCAGACCTTGGCTCTGACCGACCGTCTGGACTACCTGGGCGCACACCAGAACCGCCATGCCTTGTGCATGTGTATCGAAAAGGCAATGGGCGTGGAAGTAAGCGAACGCGTGCAGTACATACGTACCATCATGGACGAGTTGCAGCGAATAGACTCTCACCTGCTGTTCTATTCTTGTCTTGCTATGGACCTGGGTGCATTAACGGCCTTCTTCTACGGTTTCCGCGACCGCGAAAAGATACTCGACATCTTTGAGGAAACTTGCGGCGGACGCCTCATCATGAACTACAACACCATCGGTGGCGTGCAGGCAGACATTGCTCCCGGCTTCGTAAAGAAAGTGAAGGAGTTTATCCCCTACCTCCGCGGTATCCTACACGAATATCACGACGTATTCACCGGGAACATCATTGCCCAGCAACGTCTGAAAGGTGTGGGTATACTCTCACGGGAAGATGCCATCGCCTTTGGAGCTACCGGAGGCACCGGACGCGCCAGCGGATGGGCCTGCGACGTGCGTAAGCGTATGCCATATGCCGTATATGACAAGGTGGACTTTAAAGAAATCATCCGCACCGAAGGCGATTCATGGGCACGCTACCTTATCCGTATGGATGAAATTCTGGAGAGCCTGAAGATTATCGAGCAACTGATAGACAACATCCCGGAAGGAGCCTACCAGGAAAAGATGAAACCTATTATCCGCGTACCGGAAAGCACTTATTATGCAGCCGTAGAAGGTAGCCGCGGTGAGTTCGGCGTCTTCCTCGAAAGCCATGGCGACAAGATGCCTTACCGCCTGCATTTCCGCAGTACGGGCTTGCCATTGGTATCGACCGTAAATACGATTTGCCGCGGAGCTAAAATCGCCGACCTTATTGCCATTGGCGGAACATTGGATTATGTAGTACCAGATATTGACAGATAAAAGGATTTACGATTTGACAATTTACAATTTACCATGCGGAATTACAGCGCAGCCAAATTGTAAATTGTACATTGTGAATTGTAAATCAAAAAGCGCCTCGTAAATTGTAAATAGTAAATTGTAAATAGTAAATGAACAACGTGTTTGACTTTAGTATAGTAACCAACTGGATACACCAGATGCTGACTTCCCTGATGCCGGAAGGTCTGGCAATATTCCTCGAATGCGTGGTGATTGGCGTATGCATCATCTTGATGTATGCCGTGCTTGCCATCATCCTGATTTACATGGAGCGTAAGATATGCGCCTTCTTCCAATGCCGCCTCGGTCCGATGCGCGTGGGGAAATGGGGATTGCTCCAAGTGCCCTGCGACGTCATCAAGATGTTGACAAAGGAAATCATTGATTTGAAATTCTCTGACCGGTTCCTCTACAATCTGGCACCGTTCATGGTAATCATCGCTTCTTTCCTGACATTTGCCTGCCTGCCCATCAACAAGGGATTGGAGGTATTGGACTTCAATGTAGGAGTGTTCTTCCTGCTGGCTGCATCGAGTATCGGCGTAGTGGGTATCCTGCTGGCAGGCTGGAGTTCCAACAATAAATTCTCGCTGATTGGAGCCATGCGAAGCGGTGCGCAGATTATCAGCTACGAGTTGTCCTGCGGATTGAGCATACTGACAATGGTAGTGTTGATGGGAACCATGCAGTTCTCCGAAATAGTAGAAGGACAAGCTGACGGCTGGTTCATCTTCAAGGGACATATCCCTGCATTGATAGCCTTCATCATCTACCTCATTGCCGGAAATGCGGAAACCAACCGCGGTCCCTTCGACTTGCCCGAAGCCGAAAGCGAGTTGACTGCCGGATACCATACGGAATACAGCGGTATGGGCTTCGGATTCTTCTATCTGGCAGAATATTTGAATCTGTTTATCGTAGCCTCCGTGGCAGCCACCATCTTCCTGGGAGGCTGGATGCCGCTACACATCGTAGGCCTGGACGGCTTCAACGCAGTGATGGATTACATTCCGGGATTTGTATGGTTCTTCGGAAAGGCCTTCTTCGTAGTCTTCCTGCTGATGTGGATAAAGTGGACCTTCCCCCGCCTGCGTATTGACCAGATTCTGAATCTGGAGTGGAAGTACCTGGTACCCATCTCTATGGTGAACTTGATTTTGATGGTACTAATTGTAGTATTTAAATTGCATTTCTAACCGGCGTAGCGCCGGAGCAAGATTTCCTTGCGGATAATTTTAATAAAGGCAAAAGTAATGAAAGAAAAGAACTCTTATATCGGCGGACTCATACACGGCGTCACTTCTCTGCTGACGGGTATGAAGACAACCATGACCGTATTCTGCCGACGAAAGACTACCGAACAATATCCGGAAAACCGCTCGACATTGAAACTCTCCGACCGTTTCCGTGGCACGCTGACCATGCCCCATAATGATAAAAATGAACATCGGTGTGTGGCTTGCGGCTTGTGCCAGATGGCTTGTCCCAATGACACCATCAAGGTGACCGGCGAGATGGTTGAAACGGAAGACGGCAAGAAAAAGAAGATATTGGCTAAGTACGAGTACGACCTCGGTTCGTGCATGTTCTGCCAACTCTGTGTGAATGCCTGCCCTCACGATGCCATCACGTTCGACCAGGATTTTGAGCATGCAGTGTTCGACCGCACGAAACTGGTCATGACGCTGAACCGTCCGGGCAGCCATGTAGAAGAAAAAAAGAAACCCGCTGCTCCCAAAGAAGAGACAACAAAGTAATTCGTTAATAGTAACTTGTAATTAAACAACATGGAAATAACTCTTGAAACAGTAGTATTCTACTTCCTTGCGGCCTTTATCACCGTATTTTCCATCTTGACGGTAACGACCCACCGCATGGTGCGCTCGGCCACCTACCTGCTGTTCGTACTTTTCGGTACGGCAGGCATCTACTTTCTGCTGGGTTACACCTTCCTCGGTTCCGTGCAGATTATGGTCTATGCCGGCGGTATCGTGGTACTCTACGTCTTCTCCATACTGCTTACCAGTGGCGAAGGCGATGTCATCGAGAAGTTAAAGCGCAGCAGGTTCCTTGCCGGACTGGGTGCCACCGTGGGCGGTGCCATCATCGTAGTATTCATCACTTTGAAGCATAAGTTCATTGCCACCACCGACGTGGAGCCTTTGGAGGTCAACATCAAGACCATCGGTCACCACATGCTGAGCGGTGACAAGTATGGTTATCTGCTTCCCTTCGAAGCAGTTAGCATCTTGTTATTGGCATGTATCGTAGGCGGATTATTAATAGCACGTAAAAGATAAGAATTATGATACACATGGAATATTATCTGATAGTTTCGGCTATCATGTTCTTCGCAGGCATCTATGGGTTCTTCACCCGCCGCAACACACTGGCAATACTTATCAGCATCGAGCTGATACTGAATGCCACGGACATCAACTTTGCGGTGTTCAACCGTTTCCTATTCCCCGGAGGACTGGAAGGATATTTCTTCTCTTTATTCTCCATCGCCATCTCGGCGGCCGAAACGGCTGTAGCCATTGCCATCATGATTAACATCTACCGTAACATCCGCAGCATCCAGGTGAACAAGCTGGATGAAATGAAGTGGTAAAAGCAAGAATCGCCAAGCGATGTCTCTTGAATAGTAATAATTGATAAACATAGTATATATGGAATATACAATATTAATCCTTCTACTCCCTTTCCTCTCTTTCCTCGCCCTGGGACTTGGAGGTAAATGGATGTCACACCGCATTGCCGGCCTTATCGGAACTACGGCACTGGGTGTGGTCGCAGTGCTCTCCTATCTCACCGCAGGAATGTACTTCAGCGCTCCCCGCCTTGCCGACGGTACGTACGAAACGCTGATGCCCTATAACTTCAAATGGCTGCCCTTCACAGAAAGCCTCAGTATCGACATGGGCATTCTACTCGACCCGATTTCGGTCATGATGCTCGTAGTCATCAGCACCGTTTCACTGCTGGTACACATATACTCTTTCGGTTACATGAAGGGCGAACGCGGTTTCCAGCGTTACTACGCCTTCTTGTCGCTCTTCACCATGTCCATGCTCGGACTGGTAGTAGCAACGAACATCTTCCAGATGTATCTGTTCTGGGAGTTGGTGGGCGTGTCCTCCTATCTGCTGATTGGCTTCTATTATACGAAGCCGGCGGCTATTGCCGCTTCGAAGAAGGCGTTTATCGTGACCCGTTTTGCTGACCTGGGATTCCTTATAGGTATCCTCGTCTATGGATATTATGCCGGTACATACACCTTCAGCCCTAATGAGATGGCGCTGGCAAAGGGTGGTGCGGCCATGATTCCGCTGGCCTTGGGACTGATGTTCATCGGTGGTGCCGGAAAGAGTGCCATGTTCCCGTTGCACATCTGGCTGCCCGATGCCATGGAAGGTCCTACGCCGGTCAGTGCACTGATTCATGCCGCCACGATGGTGGTTGCAGGTGTCTATCTGGTGGCACGCATGTTCCCGTTGTTCATAGAATATGCTCCCAGCGTGCTGCACATCGTGGCATACGTAGGAGCCTTCACGGCATTCTATGCCGCCAGTGTGGCATGTGTGCAGAGCGACATCAAGCGTGTACTGGCATTCTCCACCATCTCCCAAATCGGTTTCATGATGGTGGCACTGGGTGTATGCACATCGGCCGACCCGCACGAAGGGGGACTGGGCTACATGGCAGGCATGTTCCACTTGTTCACACACGCCATGTTCAAGGCATTGCTGTTCCTCGGAGCGGGTAGCATCATCCATGCCGTACACAGCAACGAGATGTCTGTCATGGGCGGATTGCGGAAGTATATGCCCATTACGCATATCACGTTCCTCATCGCTTGCCTTGCCATTGCAGGTATTCCTCCGTTCTCCGGATTCTTCTCCAAAGATGAAATCCTGACGGCATGCTTCCAGTTCAGCCCCACTATGGGATGGATTATGACAGTGATTGCAGGTATGACAGCATTCTATATGTTCCGTCTTTATTATGGTATCTTTTGGGCCGGCTCAGAGCCGGGGCAAAAGTCGGCAAGCGATGGGGGCGACAGCCACATGCCTCACCCCCACGAGAGTCCTCTGGCGATGACCCTGCCCCTGATGCTCCTTGCTGTGGTTACGATAATTGCCGGTTTCATTCCTTTCGGACACTTCATCAGTTCCAACGGTGAAGCATATAACATCCATCTGGATTGGAGTGTGGCAGGTACAAGTATCGCCGTAGCGGTGGTTTCCATAGCCATTGCCACCTACATCTATGCAGGTAGCCGGCAACCCGTTGCCGATACATTGGCACACCGTTTCAAAGGCTTGTGGACAGCAGCTTACCACCGCTTCTATCTGGACGAGGTCTACCAGTTCATCACCCACCGCATCATCTTCGGCTGCATCTGCCACCCCATTGCATGGTGGGACCGCCACGTGGTCGACGGTTTCTTCAACTTCCTTGCCTGGGGGGCTGAAGCTACCAGTGAAGAGATACGCGGCCTGCAAAGCGGACGCATCCAGCAATATACATTTGTATTCCTGCTGGGCACGCTGGCACTGATACTGCTACTATTGCTATAACCCGAGATTTTTCAATCGTAAATCGTAAATCGTTAAATCGTAAATATAAAGATGAACTTTTTATCATTATTCGTACTCATCCCCTTGCTGATGTTGCTGGGTCTTTGGCTCAGCCGCAACATCGTACAAATACGCGCGGTGATGGTGACCGGTGCATCGGCTCTGCTGGTTCTTTCTGCAGCATTGACCGTGATGTACCTCAATGCACGCCACGCTGGTGCCACGGATGAAATGCTGTTCCGTGCCGACATGGTCTGGTATCCTGCACTCAACATCCACTATTCGGTAGGAGTAGACGGTATTTCGGTAGCCATGCTGCTGCTTTCGGCCATCATTGTCTTTACCGGAACATTCGCCTCCTGGAGGCTGCAACCGCTGACTAAAGAATATTTCCTTTGGTTCACCTTCCTCTCCATCGGTGTGTTCGGGTTCTTCATCTCGATAGACCTGTTCACCATGTTCATGTTCTACGAAGTTGCCCTCATTCCCATGTACCTGCTTATCGGTGTATGGGGGTCGGGACGCAAGGAGTACTCTGCCATGAAGCTGACACTGATGCTGATGGGCGGCTCCGCCTTCCTGCTTATCGGTATCCTGGGTATCTACTACGGTGCCGGAGCCACCTCTATGAACCTATTGGAAATAGCACAGATGCACAATATTCCCATCGAACAGCAACGTATCTGGTTCCCGCTCACCTTCCTCGGTTTCGGTGTGCTGGGCGCTCTGTTCCCGTTCCACACATGGAGCCCCGACGGTCACGCCTCCGCACCGACTGCCGTATCCATGCTCCATGCCGGTGTATTGATGAAACTGGGAGGTTACGGATGTTTCCGCATAGCCATGTACCTGATGCCCGAAGCTGCACAAGAACTGGGATGGATATTCCTGATTCTTACCGGAATCTCCGTGGTATACGGTGCATTCTCCGCTTGTGTACAAACCGACTTGAAGTATATCAATGCCTACTCTTCCGTCAGCCATTGCGGCCTGGTGTTGTTCGCCATCCTGATGATGAACCAGACAGCTTGCACGGGTGCCGTTCTGCAGATGCTCTCTCACGGACTGATGACAGCCTTGTTCTTCGCCCTTATCGGTATGATATACGGACGTACCCATACGCGTGACGTCCGCGAACTCTCCGGTCTGATGAAGATTATGCCTTTTCTGGCTGTCTGCTATGTAATCGCCGGTCTTGCCAATCTGGGACTGCCCGGACTCAGCGGTTTCATTGCCGAAATGACCATCTTCACCGGTTCGTTCCAGCATCCCGATACGTTCCACCGCGTGTGGACGGTCATTGCATGCAGCTCCATCGTGATTACGGCAGTCTATATCCTGCGACTGGTAGGAAAGATTCTCTATGGCACCTGCACTAACAAGCATCACCTCACCTTGAGCGATGCAACCTGGGACGAACGTACAGCGGTCATCATCCTCATCGCATGCGTTGCCGCCCTCGGTATGGCACCATGGTGGATTAGCGGCATGATTGGAGACAGCGTGCTGCCAATAACTGATTTATTTACGATTTGACGATTTACGATTGATAAATGACTTGTAAATCCCAAGAGTAACCTCAATCGTAAATCGTAAAATCGTAAATCCCAAGAGTAATTTCAATCGTAAATCGTAAATCGTAAAATCGTAAATAGATATGGATTATTCTCAATTCCTCCTGCTCAAAGAAGAGCTTTCGCTGATATTGGTCATCGTCATCCTTTTTGTCGCCGACCTCTTCATGAGTCCGGATGCACACAAGAATGACGGCAAACCGGTGCTGAACACAATGCTGCCCGTTGCTCTGCTGACCATACACACACTTATCACCATCGTTCCCGGTCCTGTGGCAGATGCTTTCGGCGGCATGTATCACAATCAGCCGATACAGAGCATCGTGAAATCCATCCTCAGTATAGGTACACTGATTGTATTCCTGATGGCGCACGAATGGATGCGCCGTCCAGACACTGCCATCAAACAAGGTGAGTTCTACATTCTGACACTTTCCACCCTGCTGGGTATGTACTTCATGATTTCCGCCGGACACTTCCTGATGTTCTTCATCGGACTGGAGACGGCAAGCATCCCGATGGCAGCCCTGGTTGCCTTCGACAAATACCGCCACCACTCTGCCGAGGCAGGTGCCAAATATATTCTCACGGCATTGTTCTCCAGCGGATTGCTGCTATACGGATTATCTTTAATTTACGGTACGGTAGGCACTCTCTACTTTGCCGACATACCGGCACGCCTCACCGGCGACCCGTTGCAGATTATGGCATTCGTATTCTTCTTCTCCGGCATGGGATTCAAAATATCACTGGTGCCTTTCCATCTTTGGACAGCAGACGTTTACGAAGGCGCTCCAAGTACGGTAACCGCTTATTTAAGCGTTATCTCCAAAGGCTCTGCCGCTTTCGTGCTGATGACTATCCTCATCAAGGTATTCGCCCCGATGGTAGCTCAATGGCAAGAAGTGCTCTACTGGATCATCATCGCCTCTATCACGCTTGCCAATCTCTTCGCCTTGCGTCAGCAGAACTTGAAACGATTGATGGCTTTTTCCAGTATCTCGCAGGCAGGTTATATCATGCTGGGTATTATCAGCGGCACTTCACAAGGTATGACTTCATTGGTCTTTTATGTATTGATTTACATGTTTGCCAACCTCAGCGTATTTACAGTCATCACGATTGTAGCCCTGCGTGCCCATAAATTCACGCTCGACGACTACAACGGGCTGTACAATACCAATCCAAAGCTCGCTTTCCTGATGACCTTAGCCTTGTTCTCTCTGGCAGGCATCCCGCCGTTTGCGGGCTTCTTCTCGAAGTTCTTCATCTTTGCGGCAGCTTTCGAAGGCGGCTTCCATCTGCTGGTATTCATTGCCCTTATCAATACAATCATCTCGCTTTATTACTATCTGAAGATTGTAAAGGCAATGTACATCAACAAGAGCGACGAGCCGATTGCAGCATTCCGCAGTGACAACTATACACGTGCCAGCCTGGCCATTTGCACGCTGGGTATTGTGGTACTGAGTATTGCAAGTGTGGTATATCAATCCATCGATAAGTTCTCATTCGGATTATAACCGGAGGGTATCATCACTTACCACAAATTACACAGATTGGCACAAATTATCTTTAGAAGTTCTGATAATCAAGAGCTTTGACTTGTGTTAATCTGCATAATTTGTGGTGAGTGTGTATTTTAGCACATTTCCATACTATACAATCGGCAGCACAAACCAAAAGCATGAGCCTTTCCCCGGTTCACTGTCCACACCGATTGTGCCACCCAACTGCTCTATAATGCTCTTGCTGATAGAAAGCCCCAGGCCGGTGCCATGCACAAACGTATTCAGCTTTATAAAACGGTCGAATATCTGAGCCTGCATTTCCGGCTCAATGCCAAGGCCCGTATCGGCCACATAAAAACGCAAATGAGTTTCATCCACCTTATTATATCCTACACGTATACTTCCCGCAGTGGTGAACTTGATGGCATTGTTGACAAAGTTGGCTATGACCTGATTCAAACGGTTACGGTCACTGACAATCCGGCATTCCGGCAGATGACGGTCGAAGAGAACTTCCACACCCGGTTTAGCCTTCATCTTCATGAAGCGCACGATGTCCTCACACAGCATGTTCACGTCCAGCTCTTTTTCCACAAAGTCAAATGTCCCGGCCTCTATCTTGGACAAATCCAGTATGTCGGAAATCAGCTGCAACAGCAGGTCATTGTTTTCTTCAATAATCGCCATATACTGCCTTTTTTCCTCCATGTCCCCGGTCTCTCCCATCAGACTGGAGAAACCGACAATCGCATTCAGGGGCGTACGTATCTCATGGCTCATATTGGCAAGGAAGGCACTCTTCAGACGGTCGGCGGTTTCTGCCTTCTCCTTGGCTTCAATCAGCATAGCCTCCGTCTCCTTCAATTCCGTAATGTCATAGTTGACGCCTATCAGCTCTATTTGTCCGTTCTCCGGTTCAAACAGATTGACAACCACATTGGTACGTACCCAGTTCCATTTTCCCTTTTCGCCCGGACGCTCAATGCGCATCTCTCCCTGGAAATGTTTGGCTTCGCCCACACGGGCCTTACTGAAGAAATCAAGCATCCTCCTGCGGTCACTGGGGTACATCTTGCTGTATATTCCCACGACATCCGCCAATTGGGTATTCTCGTCCTCTCCCATATTCTTATACCATTGCTTGATGGCATAGCCTTTCCGGTCGAGCAGGTTCAGCTTGGCATAACCTACCTTCGCATAATCCGATATAAGCAGGAAGAAATTCTCGAAATCACAGATACGGCTCATGGCATCAATCCGTTCCGTATTGTCGATGTTAATCATGGCATAGCCGGTAAAGTTACCTTTACTGTCATACACCTTGCTCACTTTCGTATAAAGATGTATCACATCCTTCGGCTGTTTGGAAGTGGAGTAATACCCTTCAGTCCGGTCGAAAGCATAATTCAGGCGAAAGTCGACCATATCCTCAGTCTGTATACGTTCTGCCAATTGGGCGGACACATTCGGGTTCTCGAATAAGTTCACTCCAATGACATCCTGTTTGTCACGGACCCCGAATATCTCCATATCCTTATTGTTGATGTCTACCAGGAATCCGTCTTTGTCATAGATTTCCACCCCGGCCGGTATATTGGCAAAGATATTCTTGAACAGTTTTTCGCTATGGTCCAAAGCCAGATGAGTCTGTACCGAGTCTGTCGTATCGAGGAATAACGCCACCACTTCATTCTTTTCCGGAGAGTATATCACCACGTGGCAGTGCTTGTTGGTAAGCTCAAAACACATGTCCATTTCCTTATGTGTCCCGGTGTTCACTATCTCAAGCAGATATTCCAGTCTGGGGGCCGCCTCCCTTGAAAAGGACGAGGCTGTCTTGCCGATAAACGTCGACGCAGGTTTTCCCAGAAAATCGGCAAAGATAGAATTCGCATCTGTCACATAATACCCGTAGGGGTTGTCCTTTTCATCACAGACAATGGACATCCGCACATACCCCAAAGGCATATAGCGGAACAAGTTGCTGAGGAAAGTACGTTCGCGCACAGCCTCATCCTTCGTTTTGCGCAACTCTATGCAAATGCTGATGACATTTGCCAACGAACTAAACCATTGGTAATCCTCGTTAGTCCACATTCGGGTACGGTCCACCAAATCAATGCCCATATATCCCCACACCTGGTCATTGGCAACCAGCGGAGTTACCATCAAGGACTTTATATTCTGTCTCGCCAGAATTTCATATTCGGCGTAAGCGTGCTCCGGCAGTTGCCTCAGCGTTTCCAGCAGAACGGGCTTTTGTGCCATAATCTGTGACGTCCACCACGGCAGGCTGTCAGCCTGAACTCCTTGAAGCATTTCTTTCTCAGGAGCCACTCCCGGAGCCACCACCTCGTATGTGCAGCTCTGGTACCGGCACTTCTCATCATATTGGAATATATAGACACGTCCGCCGCGAAAGAAATCAAGAATATCTTTCAGTATGTCGTAAATGCCCGCACTTATATCCTCGTCTTTCAGGAAGCGGAATAGGGAATGGGATATTGAGGTCTGCCGATAAAGTAAATCGTTCACTCTTTGCAAAGCCTGCTTCGCAGCCTCCTCCTTCGGCATCTCTACGCGCTGCAACACTCCGAAAGCCTTCAATGTACCATCCGGCAAATGCTCCTTATACCCCACGCGCGAGTAGACCCAGACCACTCCTTCAGTAGAATAGATAGGAAACGTCTGTTCATAGACCTCCATATTCTGAATGGCAAGGAACTCCCGGCTGATACGCGTCCGATAGTCTTCGCGTATCATTTTACCGAAATCCTCAAAGCTCAGGTATTCCCCTTCCAAGCCTAACAACTTACAGACATATTCGGAGCAGAGATACTGCCTTGAAGAAAAATCAGCCTCCCACCAACCTATCCGGCCAAGAATGGAAAGGCGCCGGAAACGTTCACTATCGTCACGATGAACAGCCATATATTTATCAATATTGGTTTGAGATACAAAAATAGCCATAAAACTCTAATAAGCAACCATTAGAAACCTTTTTCGTCCCAAGCAGCCTATATATAAGGATAACAAACAATCCGGAAGAATGTGCGGTAACCAAATCGTAATAGATTTGAAAATGAAACGTATGCTCCATGTATCACCGGTGTAATGTCATTGCCTCATCTTTGCAGCGGATTAAAAAACGTACAAAGAAAAGAGATGAGCATGAAATTAGACTTGGGAAAGATTTTCTTCCTTATTTTATTCCTCACACTTTCCGTCATGGCTGCCACGGCGGGAACCGTCAAAGGGACAATCACCGACCGACAAACCAAAGAGCCGCTGACGGGAGCCACCGTGCAAGTAAGCGGAACAGCACAAGGCGCCGTCGCCGATTTGGATGGTAACTATACACTGGAGCTGAAGAACGGGACCTATACCCTCACCGTCCGTTACATCGGCTACAAAGACATGACGATGAACGCCGTAGAGATAAAGGGTGAAACCGTGCTGAACTTCGACATGGAGCCGGACACGCAAACCCTGGGCGAAGTGCAGGTCACCGCCAAGAAGAACCTCGAAGGCGAACGTGCCTTGCAAATGGAACGGCAAAAAGCGACCCTCGCCATCGAGAACCTCGGTTCCAAAGAGATGTCCCTCAAAGGCATCGGCAATGTGGAAGAAGGAGTAAAGAAAATAACGGGTATCTCCATCGCCAGCGCCGGACAACTTATCGTCCGCGGACTGGGCGACCGCTACAGCACCACCACGCTGAACGGTCTGCCTATCGCCTCGCCCAACCCGGACAACAAGCTGGTGCCGCTCGACCTCTTCCCTTCATCCACCGTACAGAACATCACCGTCAGCAAGGTGTATGATGCCGCCGCCTTTGCCGACTACAGTGGTGCGCATATCAACATCAGCACCAAAGAAAACATACCGGAAGATTTCTTCCAACTGAGCCTCAACATGGGCGGGAAGTTCAACACTTTGGGCAAAGACCGCTATCAGATGGACTGCAGCGGCTCGCTCTTGAAGACACCCGGCGTAGACGCGGCCGCCCTCGACATGCCCTTGATGGAGTTTGACAAATACGTGAAGACCCGCAATATCTTCGATACCTCCTTCAGCGCCAGCAAGAAGAGTTCGTTGCCCGAACTGGGCGGAAACCTCGGTTTCGGCAAGAACTTCGGTATGGGCAACCAGACACTCAGCCTGCTTGCCTCCTTCAGCGCCAGCAACGGCTACCAGAACATGGAAGATGCCTTCTACAAGACATTCGAAGCCACCGGCACCGTGCAGGACGACTTCTCCTACGACAGCTTTGCGCAGGAACTGAAGCTCGCCGCCCTCGGCTACCTGGGCTACACCCTGCGCCGAAGCGACCGCATAGGCTACACTTTCTTCTACGCCCGCAATGCCATCGACACCTACCAGCGCCGCGAAGGGACTGACGCAGAAGGGCACGAGCTGACCGGCAGCAACAACATCATGCACATATATACCCTGCAAAACCACCAGCTGAACGGAATCCATAACTTCGGCGAGGGCGACAGGTGGCAACTGACCTGGGGAGGCTCGTACAGCAAGACCGGTAGTGAAGAGCCCGACCGCCGCCAAGTGATGTACGTCAAGGACAACGACGGCAGCCTCAGGCTCTTCAAGCTGAACCGCCAAGAGACTATGCGCTACTTTGGCAGCCTGGACGAAGAAGAGTGGAATGCCAACCTCGCCATGCGCTGGAAGTGGAACGACACCAGCCACCTCAAGCTCGGCTTCAACTACAAGGACAAGAACCGCGACTATAGCGCTACCCGCTTCTACTACAACCTGAACAAACTGAACCCCGTCATCACCGACATCTACAACACCGACGGCTTCCTCAACCAGCAGAACATTGCCGACGGACAAATCGTGGTACAGCGTGTGATGCAGCCCAAAGACAGCTACCGTGCCGGAAACGAAATCTACTCCGCCTACCTGCTGACCGATTTCTATCCCACCGAAGCTCTCTTGGTGAACCTCGGCCTGCGCTACGAAATGAGCAAGCAATGGGTGCGCTACGCCAGCGACGGCGGCGACTGGTACTCCCGTCGGCGCAATTCAGACAAGAACGACCTCTTCCCCGCCCTGAACCTGAAATATGCGGTGAACCCCACCAACAGCATCCGCTTCTCTGCCTCGCGCACCGTCACCCGCCCCTCGTTCATCGAGATGGCACCCTTCCTCTACCAAGAGTCCTACGGTTCGGCACAAATCCGCGGTAACGAAGAGTTGCAGAACGGCTACAACTATAACTTCGACCTGCGTTACGAACGCTTCGGCAAGGACGGCGACATGCTCTCCGTGACCGGCTACTTCAAATACCTCGACAGCCCCATCGAACGCATCCAAGACCTGCAAGGCGGTGCCACGCTGCACAGCTTCAAGAATGCCGACAACGGCATGGCTGCCGGTGTGGAACTGGAGATGCGCAAACGGCTCGTCAAAGACCTGCGCCTGAGTGCCAACATCAGCTACATGTACACCAACGTGAAGCTGCCCCAAGGCGGTGCCTACACCAACAAGGAACGTTCGCTGCAAGGCGCATCGCCCATACTTGCCAATGCCGACCTCACCTACTCGCCACGCTTCGGCGAAGACAGGCAGCTCAACCTCGCCCTGCTCTACAACCTGCAAGGCAGCCGCATCCATGCAGTAGGCGTGTCGGGTCTGGGCGATGTCAGGCAACAGACGCTGCACACGTTGAACTTCAGCGCCGGATATAGCCTGAACAAGCACTTCAACCTGAAGCTGCAAGTGAACGACCTGCTGAACCGCGATGTCATCTTCGAGCAAGATGTACCCACCACGGGGCAGGAGATGGAAGTGGAGCGCTACCGCAAGGGGACGAACTTTGAGGTGGGAATAAGCTACAACCTATAAAGTCCCCTCCCTCCCCTGAAGGGAACGGAGAACACTCTTTGACAAACAAGCAGATTTAAGAGAATCTATCTGAATGACAGACAGATGAATTGAATATAACAACTAAAACAATTGAATTATGAAAGCAATGAAATGGAAATTCCACTCTCTGGCCTTTGTAGCCGGCATGTCTATCCTCACCGCTTGCAGCAGCGACGACAACAACGACAATGGCGGCAACGGCGGCAACGGAAACGGCAATGAAATCGAAAACGGTACGATACTGAAAGGTACCGTCACCTCCGACGTGACCCTGGCTGCCGGAAACACCTACAAGCTGAGCGGCGAATACATCGTAGAAGAAGGTGCCACGCTCCACATAGAGGAAGGCGTGAAGATTATCGCCGTCTACGATGACATCGCAGACTACATCCTCGTGAAGCAGGGCGGTAAAATCAACGCCGTAGGCACGCCGGACAAACCCATCGTAATGACCAGCGAAAAAGAAGAGCCGGGCGCATGGGGAGGCATCCACATCTGCGGACGCGCCCACACCAATGCCGAAGGCGGCAAGGGAAGTTCTGAAATAGGCGGTGCCGTTTACGGCGGCAACGATGATGCCGACAACTCGGGCACGCTGCAATACATTCGTCTGGAATACACCGGCTTTGCCTTCGATGAAGAGCACGAAGCCAACGGTATCTCTTTCTACGGCGTAGGCAACGGTACCATCGTGGACCACTGCCAAGCCTACAAAGGTTCCGATGACGGCTTTGAGTTCTTCGGCGGCTCGGTAAACGTGAGCAACCTCGTAGCCGTAAGCTGTAGCGACGACTCCTTCGACTGGACCGAAGGCTGGAACGGCAAAGGCACCAACCTCGTGGCTTACCAAGAAGCCGAATCCACACTGGGCTACGACTGCGACTGCCTGATGGAGTGCGACAACAACGGCAGCAACAACGCCGCCACTCCCGTTGCCCACCCCGTATTGAAGAACCTCATCCTCGTCGGCAACGGCGGCAGCAAGCAAGGCATCCGTCTGCGTGCCGGCACGGAAGTGGAAATAGACAACGCCAAGGTCTGCGGCAAAGGCCAACCCCTGACCGTGGAAACCGCCCTTACCGAAAACGCCCTGAAGAACGGCACTTCCAAGCTGACCAACATCACCCTCACCGCCGAGCTGAGCTGCAAAGAAGGCATCTACACCCATGCCGACTTTATCGCCGTGACAAGCAACAAGGTGGACGCCAACCTGAGCTATAGTTCTTTCGAGGACATCAAGAAAGAATGCAGCTGGATGAACGGAAACTGGGTGAAGTAAAAAAAAAGAAGCACTCACAAGACTATAAAGAAACACACAACTTCTTCAACAGCGTACCCCTCGAATGCCTTCCGGCTTCAAGGGGTACGCGCTGTTTCAAGAAAGAAACTAAAAGTACCGTTTACTTCTTCTTCAGCTCCTTCTTCAATTCCTGAACCTGAAAGCTGAACAAGTCCAGATGACGGCAAACGCGCTGCATGAAACTGCCTGCCGCCCTGAAGCAGATACGCGAAATGCGCACTTTATCTGCCGTACAGTCCTCTATCCGTTCCACCGGTTCGCTGGTGATGGAGGGAAAAAAGTTTCCAAGTCCCTTGATGTTCACCGTGCGTCCACTGGCCAGATAGTCCGCTATAATATCCGGCAGTTGCACCAGCACGGACTGGGCATCGCCCACCTGCAGGGAGCTGACAAAAGCCAGCCTCTTGGCCAGTTCGTCATTGCTCACCGGTTCCGGCTGAAGCACTTTTGACGCCGCGTAGTAGCGCACCACTTCCTTGTCTCCACTCTTGTCCACCTTCTTGCGGACCACATAATTCATTGACATACCAATCTTTCTTTATAATTAGGTTCGTAAAAAACGAAAGATATTCCCGCCCGACGCGAGGCACACCTACAACTTGCATACACAAAGCCTATACCTTACGGTAAAGACTCCGTGACCGAATACCTTTCACTATATGACTGAATACCTAAAACACCCGGATGTATTGCCCCAAAACATGGGGATGTTTTCACCCAAAACACCCGGATGTAATACCCCAAAACATGGGGATGTTTTGGGAGAAAAGATGGGGATGTTCTGACCTTTCAGTATAGGGTTCAAAGGTAATGACTCCCTATGAGAAATACAATAGATATAGGCCTTTTTGATGGTCGGAATCAAGCTCCTTTTTCTTCGGAAGCAGCAGGCAGTACCCGCTGGAAATCTCTGCCGGACGGAGACTGGAATACCTGCAAATCGAATTCGGGGATGATTGCCAGCACATGGTCGAACACATCCGCCTGCACCCCTTCATAGGGCACCCAATCCTTCAGCGCACAGAAGAAATAAAGTTCTATCGGGATACCGCGGTCGGTAGGCTGGAGTTGGCGCACCATGCAGGTCAGTTCCTGATTTACGTCGGGAAGACTTTTCAAATAAGCCGTCAGATACGCCCGGAACACCCCCAGATTGGTCTGGCGGCGTCCGTTGACGAGGATGGAGTTATCGATGCCGTTTTCCACATTGTACTTTTCAATCACTTCCTCCGTCTGCTCCACATAATCTTTCAGTAGCTGTATCTTGCGATATTTTGCCAGCATCTCCGGGGTGCAGAAACGGACGCTGGTCATGTCGATATTGATACTGCGCTTCACTCGCCGCCCACCGCTCTCGCGCATGCCGCGCCAGTTCTGGAAGGAGTCGCTGACAAGCAGGTAAGGAGGGATGGTGGTAATGGTATTGTCCCAGTTGCGCACTTTTACGGTGTTCAACGTTACCTCTATCACCGTACCGTTGGCACCGTACTTGGGCATCTCAATCCAGTCGCCCACCTTCAGCATGTCGTTGGCCGAAAGCTGCACACCGGAGACAAAGCCCATAATGGAATCCTTGAATACCAGCATCAGGATGGCTGCCGAAGCACCCAATCCGGCAAGCAGCGAAAGCGGGTCGCGGCCTATCAGTTCGCCCACGACCACAATGCCGCCCACCAGCCATAGGATGACTTGCATAGTTTGCAACATCCCCTTTAAAGGGCGGTCACGAAATTGCTCCTTCTCACTGTATACACTGTAAACAGCCTTCAGGAACGAGTTGACGAAACTCAGGAAAGTAATGATGATGTAAATAAGGCAGATACGCCGGATAAAATCCATTGCCGATGAACCGACTTCGACAAATGCCAATGGAACAAACAGATAGATGATAACGGGAGCCACCATGCGGCTGAGGTGCACCATCACTTTACGGTCGAATACGATGTCGTCCCACGTAGCCTTGGTCTTCTTCACCAGTTGTGCCACTACCTTCAGCAGGATTTTCCGGCATAGGGCATCCGCCAGGAAAGCAACGGCAAGTATCAGTGCGAAGGCAATGAATTGGTCGAGCATATCAGCCCGGGAAGGGGATATGCCCCACCCGATTAAAAGGTCGTCTATCTTCTTCAATATCTCCATAATCGTATGTTTATCATAACGGCAATCTTATCTACGCGACTGTTCCTCCCGCTCGAGGAACTCCATAATGTCTTCTTTCAACCACTGATAAAGATAAAGGTTCTTGTAGCCGCTGTTTTTTTTCAGCATCACGGATACATTGACCTGACTGTTCTCATACCCCGTCAGTTCGTTGCGGAACTGTTCGTTATGCTCTGCCAGGCGCTTTATCTCCTGCTCGCGTTCACGACGCAGCACCGTACATACCGGGATAAGAATTTTCAGCACTACACAATCCATGATATGGTGTCCTTGGATATAAAGATAGGTATTGTCCGGAGTCAGTCCCAAACGTTCCAACTCCGTGCCCAGCTGCTCCACCCGGTCGATGTAGCGGGGGAAACGGGCTTGCAGTTCGGACAGCTTTGCCGACACCGTCTTTTGCATCTCGTCCAGACTACGGTAAGGATGACGCAGGTTTATCTCTTGCAAACGCACGCAGGCGTTGAAGTCGTACATCGGGAAAGTGTGTGTGTCGTGCTGGCGGTAGAACCAGACATTCCACAGAAACAGCGGATAGGCAATCTGAGAATAACGCTTCAGAAAAGCGGGGAAGTCCAGGATATGCCGGTCGTTCAGCGTGGCCTGCACACAGACTTCATGCAGACTGTCGGCAAAGCAGTGGAAGTTCTCGATGGCATAGCCATAAGTCTGGAAGATATAGGGATTCTTGTTTATCTTATGCGACACCTTGGTGGCACCTTGCAGCAGGAAGTCGTAGTCGCTGTCTACACAAGCTATCAGGCTGCGGCCCAGCTCCGATGTGTTCAACGTATTCATCAGCACCATCTTCTTGCCCTTTGCCAGGGAGGTGGCAGACGGAAGCATCACCTGGAAATAACGCTCCTCATTCTCGAACTCGGACAGCAGCGTCCGCCAGAAAGCGATGTCGTCATAGCTCTCCACATACGCCACTATGCGCCTGCGTGCTCTCTTGGGAGACAACTTGCGGGCGGCATCCAGATAGGCGGAAGTAAGGTTATGTTTTAAAGAAGTGGACACTTGGGTAGGGATTAAGGATTAGGGATTAGGGAGGAGATTTCGCTGACTTCGGTGACGGCATCCAGCCAGCCTTCCATGATGACGGCGGGCGAATGGGTGGTGAGGATAAGCTGCACATTGGGATTCAGGCTGCGTATCATGCCGATGAGCTTCTGCTGCCATTCGATGTGCAGGGAGGCTTCCGGCTCGTCCATGAAGAGTACGCAGTGGTCATCGTCACGCACCAGCACGGTCAGCAGGATGACCAGCATCTGCTTCTCGCCCGAAGACAGTTTGTAGGGCAGCAGGCGCTCGCCGTTCTGATAGAAAACGATGTCGTTGCTTTTGCGGTCTATCGTCTTATGGGTATAGCTGAAAAGCTCGTCAATCATATCCTGGAACTTCCGCTTGGGGAGGGAAAGGGAGGGAGCCAGGCTGCGCTGCTCTTCGTCACCGCTGAGCAGCTCTATCATCTTGTTGCCGATGTTCACCTGGTAGTCCAGATAACGGCGCTGGAGCAGATAGAGCTGCCAGTCCAGTTCCGACTTCACGTTGGCATCGGCCATG
This sequence comes from Bacteroides sp. AM44-19, assembly GCF_003603395.1. Lineage (NCBI taxonomy): Bacteria > Pseudomonadati > Bacteroidota > Bacteroidia > Bacteroidales > Bacteroidaceae > Bacteroides > Bacteroides sp. AM44-19. The sequence continues at coordinate 57,005 of NZ_QTNB01000018.1, forward strand.
CGTGCCGTAAAGTCGCCCATGATAAGGGGGCGGTCGTAGCTGCGGATTACATCATAGGGGATAAAGGTGGCTGCGGGGTTGTCGAAGTAGACGTGTACGCCGTTCTTCTCGTCACTCTTCACTTCACCCGATGTCTGTTCCAGATAGTTGACCGAACGGTTCAGGATAGTGGTCTTCCCCACTCCGTTGATGCCGGAAAGTATATTGACGTCAGGACGCAGGTCCCAGGCAATATCGTACCGATGCCACAATCCGTGTATTTCGATACGCTTGATGTAATTGGCTTGTACTTCCATGGTTTCTTGCTTTTAATTAGAAGCAAATATACACGATAATCTCTTATTTCTACGCCCATGAACCAGAAAAATCATATAATGAAAGATTTTCTCTTTTCAGAAAATAGTTGTTCTTTTGCACCCGCAAAGAACAAAAGAGTATGGACAAGAACATTCAAGGGCATCTGTTCGCCCTTACCGCAAATATCTTATGGGGGCTGATGGCACCTATCGGCAAGTCGGCCTTAGCGGAGTTTTCCGCGTTGTCAGTAACCACATTCCGCATGGTAGGCGCAGCCGCCTGCTTCTGGCTCCTCTCCTTGTTCTGCAAACGCGAGCAGGTGGACCACCGGGACATGCTGAAGATATTCTTCGCCGCACTCTTCGCGCTGGTATTCAATCAGGGTGTCTATATCTTCGGACTCTCCATGACTTCGCCCATAGACGCCTCCATCGTTACAACCACGCTGCCCATCGTCACCATGATAGTGGCTGCAATCTATCTGAAAGAGCCGGTCACCAACAAGAAAGTGCTGGGCATCTTTGTAGGGGCTATGGGCGCATTCATACTCATCATGAGCAGCCAGACCACCGGTGCCGGCAATGGCAGCCTCATCGGAGACCTTCTCTGCCTGCTCGCCCAAATCAGCTTCTCCATTTATCTGACCGTATTCAAGGGGTTGTCGCAAAAATACTCTCCCATCACCCTGAACAAATGGATGTTTGTCTATGCCTCCATGTGCTACATCCCGTTCTCTTACCACGACGTGGCTGCCATACAGTGGAGCGAAATATCTACAGCCGCCCTGCTGCAAGCGGGATATGTGGTTGTGGGAGGAAGCTTCCTTGCCTATATCTTCATAATGAGTGCGCAGAGGCTGTTGCGCCCCACTGTGGTGAGCATGTACAACTACATGCAGCCCATCGTGGCCTCAACCGTTGCCATCATCTTAGGATTGGGAGTGTTCAATTTGGAAAAGGGAATAGCCATAGCCTTGGTATTCCTGGGAGTGTACATCGTGACACAAAGCAAGTCACGCAAGGATTTCGAGAAAGAAGGGAAAGCCGTATAAAACAGCCGTTCCACCGTCACAGTACTCCGGCACGTACCCGGCTCAGGGACTCGGGAGTCATTAACAGATAAGATGCTATGTGGTTGACTGAGGCACGCCGGGCTATCTCCGGATAATCCCTGACGAAGCGCGCATACCGCTCGCGTGAGGTTTCGAAACGCCAAGAGTCTGCTTTATATTGGGAAAGCATTAAAGACCCCTCCAATAAATGGCGAAGCAGACGGGCTATATGCAGATAACGCTCAGAGAGTTCGACCAGTCCTGCATACGAAATGCTCCAGATGACGCCTTCCTCCAAGGATTCCAGCTGAAGGCAATTACGGCGTCCGGTGAAAAGGCTGACGATACACATAGCGCCGTCACCGTCGCAGGCAAAGTTCTCTGTAATGTCCCGGCCTTCTTTGAAATAGAACTGGCGAAGCAGTCCTTTCTCTACGAAAACAATATCCCTGGCTATATCTTTCTCACTAATCAACAGTTCTCCTTTGTGCACCTCACGGCGTACAAACAAACCGGCAATGAGCTCCAGCTCCTCAGAAGGGAGTTCATGAAGGCGGCGGGTAAACCGCCGCGCCACTTCCATGTTGTTTTCCTTAGTCATCGATATAGGGAAAGGGATATGCCCTTATTTCTTCAGTTCTGCAAAATAGGTGTCCAGCAAGTTCTTGGCAGCCACAAAAGAAGTCAAGTTACCTTGCAGCACTTGGTTTTCCTTACCAGTCAGCATCGCTTCAATCTGCGGATTGTGGTAAAAGCTGTCGCGCAGCTGTTCGTTAATGGTCTCGTACATCCAGTATTTGCTTTGCTCATTGCGGCGGTATTCAAAATAGCCGTTATCTTTCACAAAGTCAATGTATTTGTAGACCATATCCCACACTTCTTTTACACCAAGATTATAGAAACCGGAATAAGTCAGCACTTGGGGTGTCCAACCGCTCTCCGGAGCCGGGAAGAGGTGCAGCGCATTACGGAACTGCGTTGCTGCCAGTCTGGCCCGCTCCAGATTGTCGCCATCAGCCTTATTAATAATAATGCCATCGGCCATTTCCATGATGCCGCGTTTGATGCCTTGCAACTCATCGCCCGTACCCGCCAGCTGTATCAGCAGGAAGAAGTCTACCATAGAATGTACGGCAGTCTCACTCTGCCCCACCCCTACCGTCTCTACAAATATCTTGTCGAAACCGGCAGCCTCACAAAGCACAATCGTTTCACGCGTCTTGCGTGCCACGCCACCCAGCGAACCGGCAGAGGGACTGGGACGTATAAAGGACTTGGGATGAACGGAGAGCTTCTCCATACGCGTCTTATCACCGAGAATACTGCCTTTGCTGCGTTCGCTGCTCGGGTCAATGGCAAGAACGGCCAACTTGCCGCCGTGTTCCTCCAGTACATGCAAGCCAAATACATCAATAGAGGTACTTTTACCGGCACCGGGCACACCACTGATACCCACACGGACGGAGTTGCCCGAATAGGGCAAACACTTCTCTATCACCTCCTGCGCCACAGCCTGGTGCTCCGGTTTCACACTTTCCACCAGTGTTACAGCCTGGCTGAGTACCGTAACATCACCTTTCACTATACCCTCCACATAGTCTGATACGGAAAGCTCGCGTTTCTTCCGCCTGGGACGGTTCTTCAAGTAAGGATTGACCGATGAAGGTTGCTCAATGCCTGCATTGACAACCAAGCCTTTATATGCTTCATTATTTTCGGGATGTTCCATGGCTATTTGTGAGTTATAAGTTATGAGTTATGAAGGACTTTACGACTTCTTATTGTTTTGCTTTAATGTTGATTTCAACTTTCGGCTGCATCGGGTCATTGGTAATCATCAGCAGACGCAGATGACGGCGCTTCTTGCCTATATTCTTCTTCACTACCGTTACCCGCAGGCGAGTGCTTTCACCGGGTTGCAATACACTCTTCTTGAGGTTAACTCCCACTGCCGGGTGGAATACCTGGAGCTTGTTTATCTGTAAAGGAGAACGCCCGGTATTGGTAATGGTAATATCCTGACGTGCTTTTGACTTCTTTGCCAATATCGCACTCATATCAACTTCTTTGGTAGAAAGGCTGATGGCAGGAGCATTTGCCTTCTCCACTTCCGTCATTCCGGAGAAATCCGGTAAAAGAATGGCAGAAACGGGAATCTCGTTTTCATCGCCCACCTTGTCACCGGAGAAGCGAGAAAGATAGACCGACGTTTGAGTCAGTCCGAGGCCAGTCAGTCTTTCCGAATTCAATGTAAGTGTAATCACTCCTTTTTCTCCCTTTTGCAAGACATTGGGCTCTACTTTTGTCTGCAAATAAGGAGGCAGATGCATCAGTACCGGTTCATAAGGACGGTCGGAAAGATTGACCACGCCGATATGAATCACCGGCTGCTCACCATGCTGAATATCGGGAAAGTCGAGGCTGTTCTTGTCAATACGTATCTGACCGATAAGATAGGGATGCGTCTTGGTAAAGTCCTTGATTTCCTGTACTACTTCACCATTGAACTTCAAATAGACCAGATTGGGTTGCGCATTGCTGTAAATAGCCACGGATTTCTGGAAATGTCCCAATGCCTTGGCATCAAAAGTCACATTCACCGTTCCTTTTGCCCCCGGTGCAATAGGCGTTTTTGTCCACTGGGCCACGGAGCAGGCACAATCCGGCTCCACTTCTGTAAGCACTAAAGGCTGGTCACCCGTATTGGTGATGGTATATTGCACAGTCACGGGATGCTTCCATTCTATCTGGCCGAAACTGTACATCTCTGTATTCGAGGTAAAACGAGCTTGCGCTACAGCAGTCAATACCACACTTGCAAGCACATATAAAGTTATCAATATCCGCTTCATCTATTTTTCTTAATATCAAGATTTCCTAATTCTGCCACTCTCATTCAATATTAGTCGGACAAAAATAGGTGTTTTTAGCGAGAGTACCTAAAATAGCGGAGCGCAATTTGTACAAATTGCGCTCCGCTCCATACTCTATTGTTACTTTATTACAATTATCCCTCCCGCCGAATGCGAAGCATACTCCGGAGCATACGCACACTGTATCGTGGCCAGCCCCGTTTCGTATGTTCCGCCACGGGCTATGCGATAACTGTGCTCTAAGACATAAACGCCTTTGCCCAAATGGTCGAAGAAGAAATTGGTTGCGGCATCTTCCACTTCTGCATAATAACCAAGGCCGTTACTCCAACGATAACCGGAAAGCGAGCCTATAGGTTCAAAGCAGGCACCCCGCTGGTCTTTCAACTGAACAAAATCCATAGTACGGTCCAAGCGGATAGTCAAACGGGCCACTATTTTATCACCGACGGATAATACGGTCCCTTCCGTAACCGGTTGCAAGGACTTGCTACCACCGGCCGATATACGCTCTACATAAAGTTTCTTCTCTACATTCAATTCCCCCCCCTGCTGCTTTACATCAGATATGGGTGACAGATACTGGGCATAAACAGCTCCCCAGGCAATGCCTGCATCCCGTTTCTCTACGGTGACGGTTTTAGCTTTCAGCTCCGGACTTCCTTGAGCGAAGGTTTCCTTGACATAACCCAAACCCGGGATTATGGTCTTTGTAGGCGACAATGTTTCCAAAACTTTGTTACCTAACGTGATACGTACGTCTCCCCGACTTTCCAGCAGATTAGTACCTTGACAAAGCAATGCATAAACAGCATCAGCCGTTGCAACCGGAGAATTCCAACTGGTAGTCTGCTTCTGTTTCAGCAGCCAGAGTTTCATTTCCTCCACCAAAGCATCGTTGCCACCTGCCATACGCAGGGCTTCCATTACTTCCACATGGGCAGGGATGGGCAGCATACCCCAGTTATACGGATTTGCTTGGAAAGCAAAGTATGCACCCAGTTCATCCGTCTGTACCAGATGTTCCTTGAGGGAAGCGATGAATTCATTCGCCTCGGCTGTACGCCCTACTGCTTTCAGGATGATGGCAGACTGCGCCTTGCTGCTCATGGTTCCATCTTTAAGATTGGCACCTACTTTTGATAGGAAATAGCGGTAAGCCGCTTGATTGTCTGCCGGCACTTGTTCGCCGCTAAGGGCTATCAGATACAGATATGTCATTGCCGATTCGGAGTTGGCAGTAATTCTGGCGCCATTTTTTTCGGCTTTACGGATATTGCGATACTCTTCCAAAGCCTGCCGATTCAAATAGCCGAAAGCTTTCTGCCGCATGGCGGCAACTTCTTCAGGCTGTTCATTTTTCGTCAGCAGAGGAAGACGAACAAGTAATTCTGTAATATAGCCAGTTATATAGCGGCTACCGGACATTCCCTTATACCAGCTCCATCCACCGTCTTCACCCTGCAATTCTTTCAATTTGGTAAAAGCGGAAAGATTGCGGTTATTCAGTTGGTTGATATCAAACAGCGTGGCAATACGTGCCTGCTGTTCGGCTTCAGTAGTAGCTTCCAGTACCCACGGAGACTCGCTGAGCAGGATATTCTTCACATCCTGATTCTTCTCCAACTGGCTGAGGAAGGTTTCTTTCGTGCCACCGGCAGCCTTCCAACTGTCAAATACAGTCTTAATGCGGGGCTGGCTGTTGGCAATGAAGCCTGCCAGACTATTGGCATACCAAGCTGTAGCCCAAGAAATGGCATTATCATTGGCAGGCAGGCTCAATGCCGGCAACGCTTGTACAGCATACCAAGCCGGATTCCCGGTAAATTCTACAGTCAGACGACGGTCTGTCGCTGTACGGCTATTACGGTTGAAAAGGCTGTCTAATGAGAACGTACGGGTCTCCTCGCCACGGATAGGCATAGCAAGCGTTTCCGTAATATACTCCTTATTACTTAATACGGGCAACAGATGCTGCTCGCCATCGCTAAACGTACCTCCATCGGCAACCATACGAATACCAAGCAAATCATAGCGGTCGGACACTTCGAAATGGAAGTTGACAGCAGTATTTCTTCCTGCTTCTACCAAGAATTTCTGACGTTGAGTAGCAATAACTTTCTCCGTCATAGGGTCGAACAGTGTGAATACTGCTGTTCCTTTCACCGCTTTACCCGTCAGATTGGCTATTGTTCCGGCTATCTGTGTTTTATCTCCAACGCGGACAAACCGAGGCATATTCGGAGTCAGCATAAACTCCTTGGCAGTTACAACGGAAGCATCCAATATCCCAGTCAGCATATCCTTAGTATGTGAGTAACCACGGAAATTCCAACGAGTCAAGCTCTGCGGCATCGTAAAAGAAAACGCAAGCTCCCCTTGTTCGTTTGTACGAAGTTGAGGATAAAAAAAGGCTGTTTCGGCAAAGTTGGTGCGAAGCCCCTCAATAGGTTGCAAGGTCTCGCCAACCGGTATCGTTTCCGATTCAAAAACAACATCTTCCACCGCGTCTTCCGCTACTTGTGCAGGAACATATTTCACTTCAACGGCATTCCCGGATTCTGCTTTGGAAGCAAGCATCGGCTGGTTGGCACCACGTATTCTAAGATTACCGGTCAAAGAGCTATTCCGGGTAGTCCCATACCCCACAACACTTACTTCTTCCAAAAGCGCATTGTCTTCTACCATCACTATCCGCATCCTTCCATCCATATAAGGAGAACAGAAGTAGTCAAACGACCACACCGGAACCCTCCAAGCCTTCAACGGGAAATAAACGGAGAAGTAATTGCTATTATAACGGCTCGCACCACGGAATGCCCCATACAGATTATCCGGATAGAAAACCCGTAGTATCTGGTTACTCTTATAAATCTTATCCAGTGAAGCGTCGTACATCGTAGCCAACATCTCAGCCGCAGCAGGCATACCTTGAGGCGTCTTTATGACGAGCTTCCACTCTTCTTCCTGTCCGGGACGCAAACGGTCACGGAACACTTCCCATTTCATGTCGAGAGCACGTTCCGGCTCCCGCTTCTTCAGTTCAACCTGATGACTGTACATCTCGCCAGCTTTCACAAAACTGAAAAGAATGGTGATTCCCTTGCCATATGCTTCCTTATAAGGGAATTCCATACGAATAATAGTATCATTCAACTGCAACACACGGCTTTCAATGCGTTTTCTGTCACAAAAGACATCCATCAGCACATATGCATCCCGATAAGAAGTCCCCAAAAGAAAAGCGGCAGGGTACTGTACATCAAATTCCTCATTTTCTTTATAATAAAAGAAATCTGTAAACGCAGCCGGACGCTTGTCACTCTTTGAAAAGAGCATGAAACTGTCACTGCCATATGCCCCATTATTCTCTTCACGTCCCAAACTATCACGTACAGAAAGTTTCAAGCGATAGTTACCTGAAGGAAGCTTGTTCCAAGCCGAAAAATCCTGGAGCCGATTGGCTGTGAAGGTACCCTCCAATACAACATCATCCAAGGGTTCAGAACCTGCAATATTCCTTGCCCCATTTTGTTCTGCAAATGGATAAAGGCAATAGGAACCTTCAATGTGCTGAGGAATATTCATTACATTATTCACTCCAAAAGTGAAAAGCATACTGTCTTCCTTACAAACATATTGAGGCAAGCGAATATCAAAGGAATAAGCTTTAGGACCTGCCAACAAGTTATACGAAGCGGATTGCGTTTCACCGGCCTCATCCGTCACCACCGCCTCCACATGATAAGTATACACACTCCCATACCCGTCTGTATCTACAGCCGGAGCTTCCAAAGTCAAGGGTATGGAAAAATCCCCGTTGGTATCCAATTGTATGGTGTCAGACAATAATGGTTTATCAGCATTGCTCCAATAACCAGGTCTCGGATTCCGGCGAGTCACCGTATATGCCAATGGCACATCCTGCACCATCATGCCATTGAAGGCCTTGACATTTCCTTTCAACACAACCTTGTCACCCAGCCGATAAGCTTCCGAAACCGGAGTGAAGGCAATCTCGAACGTAGGTCGCTTGTACTCCTCTACCCTAAAAGTGACGGTAGATTGAGGCTCTTTGGTTCGTATGCTGAACATGCCATTCAGGCAAGCTGCCGGAAGTACAAACTCCGTAGCAAAAGAGCCGAAATCATTGGTCCGCCCCTTCCTGGTGGCAAGTTCCTTGCGGTTGGCATCCAACAAGACAAGCTCATAATCAACTCCTTGTAGTACCTGGGCGCTATCACTATTCTGCTTGTAAGCTATCCCTTTTACATGAACGGTCTGCCCGGGACGATAAAGCGAACGGTCTGTCAGCAATGCCATCTGCCTCCAATCTGTATCCTTAATACCGTAATAAGGATGATTCATATAAACGTTCTGCGGCATCATGGCTGTGTCTCTGCCTTTACGCGCCACATAACTTCGGATTTCACTCTGCCAGGGTAATACAGCTTTCCCCCCGGCATCAGTCAGTACCTCTGCCATCGCTTTTCTATTCTTCTCATCATAAGAAGAGTAGAAACTCACCTTGGCACCAGCAATCGGCTGTCCACTACGGGCATCCAATGTAGCCACTTCCATACGGTTGTCACCCAAATCCAATGTCAGCACCTTGAAGCGGGTAGATACCAGAAATTTATCATCTGTACGGGCCGTTTCAGTATCAGGTACTATTTGAAGAATATAGACTCCCGTTTCCCGAGGAATCATGAACTTAAATACAGTGTCCGAGGCAAGATAAGGGACATCTTCAGGCAATTTATCCTTGCCTGGCAACGGCTTTAAGCCAAAATGCGTGGAAGAAAACTTCCGGGCATACTTTCTATAAGTATCTTTATTTATACCATGGTCCATCCAAGGTACTTCACTTAAAGTAGTGGTATATAAGTTGAGAGTGAAGCCCTCGACATTACGATAATGCAGCCTCATATTCACCGAATCGCCGGGATAACCGCTTTCATTCATAGTCAGAATGAGTTCAGGCTGTAAAATCTGTTCACGGATATTTTTCAACTCATTGATACGCTTATACGCAGGATAGCGCTTCAAGCCTTCTTCACAGACTTTTAGAGCCTCATCAGCGCGTTTCGGTTCCAAACGGCGCAGGTGGTTGGCTTTATGAATGTAAACCTCGGCACAAACCTCTCGTGAACCGTATTCCTTTATCAATTTATCCAAAACCTCAAGATATTCCCGATTAGCCTTTTCCTGACGCATTCGGAAAGTAGGATAAGGCTGCTGGCTGATACCACCGGTCAACTTCCAGTTCCAATAATCAAGAGAACAGAGCAACATAGCATCTTCCGAACCGGCACGATGGCGATAAGCATTCATCATATCCAGATAAATCCTTTCGATACGGGTCTGTACCAAAGAATCCACGCTGAAACCATCCAGCTGCCGATAAGCATCAACAGCACGGCTTACCAATAGATGGTACATATCGTGCCCATAGAACCGGCTACCGTCTTCCAACACCACAAAAGGCACATATTGTTCTGCAGATGTATTGAGCAAGCGGATGGAATCCTGCAAGGATGCACGGTTACACCTATCTATTTTATCCACAAACTGGCTGATACTCCACTCACGGATATCTTCTGGAACCTCGTCAACAGTCAGTAAAGTACGTGACAGCAAGACACGGCGATTCTTCCGCATCAAGTCAGCATATTCATATGCCAACAAAGAATGTAGAATAGCCTTGTTCACCGGATTCCTCTCCGATTGTGCCCAAGATTCCATATATTTCAGACTGGAGTAAAGGCTGTCCGGAGTCAGCCCCTCTTGATAAGTCTCCCTACAAATGTAGGCTTTCAACATTTGCGGAGCATTCTGCTCTTGCCGACCTTTCCGATAGATTTCATCAGCCAGTTTTATCACTGTTTGAGGCAGGCTTTTCTTTTGAGCCTGCTCCACCTGCTTCCACAACTTATCGTACGTCTGCGCATACAATGCCGAAGCCCCAAATGTAACCAGCAGCAACAATATGCTACAAATTCTTTGAATTACTCTCATAATTATTCGTTTGTTAGTCTTTGTCATTAGTGTCCACTAAAAAATCATAGTCGTTCTTTGAAATTGTTGAAATTCAG
>NZ_QTNB01000019.1:0-60338 GCF_003603395.1 Bacteroides sp. AM44-19
GCAGGTGGAAGCAAATTTTGCTTCCACCTTTTCAGGTTGCTTCCACCGCAGGGCAAATGCCGATGGACAGGGGGATGCAGGAGGTGGGTGGAAGTGTGGAAGCAAAGTGATGGAAAATTAATTTGGCATTCACACAATAATAACCGTATATTTGTAGCATGGCTGTCTGCCTCCTCTTAAATTCAGATAAAGAGGAGGTAGACAAATGCTTGCTATGAGAAACACATAAATGGTTATAACCAAGTGATGAAACAATTAATTGCATGTTGCGGGTTGGATTGCGAAAATTGCGCCGCCCGTATAGCCACTGTCAATAATGACGATGAGCTGAGAGAGAAAACCGCCAAAGAGTGGAGTGTGCTGAACAATACGCCGGAAATTACGCCGGAAACCATCCATTGTATGGGGTGCCGTGCAGACGGGGTGAAGTTTACCTATTGCAGCGATTATTGTGCTATCCGCAAATGTGTGTACGAAAAAGGTTTCAATACTTGTGGCGACTGTAAGGAACTGGATACTTGCCAGGTGGTAGGTGCGGTTCTTCAGCATGCGCCCGGTGCAAGGGAAAATCTTTATTAACCGTAAAATCTTTGATTAAATAAAATATTGCTTATCTTTGCAGTATGACAAAGACATTTAAATCGGATTTGGTTTTGTAAACAATCTGTGTTCCATGCACAGATTGTCCCTTTCGTTTACTCTCGGATAACTTCTTTCGAGAGTGTTTTTCTATTGTTATAATTCAAGTTTAATCCGCATATTATGCTGAAGGTGTTGTGATACTTTCCGTATATGCAAAATATAGTAAGAAAATGAGTAACGAAAATAAAACTATCCACGATTTCGAATTTAATTTAATCTGTGACTTTTTCTCCAATATGGAACGGCAAGGCCCTGGCAGTCCTGAAGTGACGTTGAAGGCATTGAGCTTTGTAGACGGTCTTACCGATGAATCCCTTATTGCCGATATCGGTTGTGGAACGGGTGGTCAGACAATGGTATTGGCTGGCCATGTTCCGGGACAGATTACCGGAATTGACCTTTTCCCCGGCTTTATTGACATCTTCAACCGTAATGCAAGGCAGTTGGGCTTGCAGGACAGAGTAAAAGGAATTGTCGGTTCAATGGATGCCCTCCCTTTCGGTGAGGAGGAGCTGGATATGATTTGGTGTGAAGGTGCTATCTATAACATCGGCTTTGAACGTGGCTTGAAGGAGTGGCGTAAATATCTGAAACCGGGAGGGTATATTGCCGTATCCGAGAGTTCATGGTTTACGGACGAACGTCCTGCGGAAATCAATGACTTCTGGATGGACGCCTATTCTGAAATGGATACACTTCCCAATCTGGTAGCCAAGTTGTACAAGGCGGGTTATCTCCCTGTTGCTACATTCATTCTGCCGGAGAATTGCTGGACAGAGCATTACTTTGCTTCAAAGGTTGCGGCTCAGGAGATTTTCCGTAAGAAATATGCCGGTAATAAAATTGCCGAAGAGTTCAGCTTACTCCAAATGATTGAGGATGAACTGTACGGCAAGTATAAGGAATTTTACGGTTATGTGTTCTTTATTGCCAAGAAGGTAGGCTGATGACGGACTTCTCTTATTGAGGAATGCGGGTATTCTCAGGACAGAATATCCGCATTTTGGGTTTTGAGTAGATTTTATTGTTTTGAGGATGTACGGAACTTCTGAGGAGGTATTCCCGTATGACGTTTAAAGAATTTGTTGAAGAAGGCCGCATTATTAAAACCTAGACTCACGGCTATATCCTTTATCGGAGTGTTGGCGGTACAAAGTTGTGCTTTGGCATCCATGATGATAGTATTGTTGATGATTTCCATGGCTGTATATCCTGATTCCTTTTTGACAAGGCGGCAAAGAGCTGCCGGTCTCATATTCATTTTCAATGCATAATAGGACACTTGATGCTCCCGGACATAGTCTGTGTGTACCAATCGGATAAAAATGCGGTATTGGTTGAAATGCCTGCTGCCCGGAGTCTCTTTTATTCTAGGGCGTTCCGGACAGAGTTCGGATATACCTTGTAACAGATAGGTCAGTAGAGTTTGCAATGAAACTAGACTTGAGGGGCTTTCTGTTCTTTGGTAGAGGTGTGACAAATAGGTCATGAACTCGGCATAAAGCTGGAAGTCCGTTTTCGATAGAGGAAAAATATAGTGTTTGCCTATAATGTGAAACTTATCCATCATGACCTTGCCGGCCCCTGAACTCTGGATAAGTTGTTGGGAAAATATGACGACATATATTTCAGCATCGTCTGACGTGTGTAGCAATTGTACGAAGGTCTCGGGAGGAATAACTAGGAGGGCGTTAGCTTCAACCCTGAATTGAGTATGGTTTATGATAGTTTTCAGAACTCCTTTGGTGCATAGAGCGAAGATACTGGCCTTGGTGTGGTATGGCTTTTCCACTAGCGGATTCAGTTCATTGGTTGTGATATGATTGCAGGCAATGAACTCGTCATTTATATTGAATTCGGATATATTCATGTTGGAGATTTTAAGACGCAAAAATGGGGGATAATAATGTATAAATGACAGAGGTAACAGTTAAAATCAATATTACGCTCAACTTATCTCTGTTAAATAAGGTAAAGTTGTGAATAATAGAATATATACATATTAAAATGGAATATTGATTTATAAGGGTTTGTTTGTGGCATAAGCATTTTAGCCCGAACTTTGCTCCTTGTATGATAAACCAATTCTGATGAATCCGAATGTTCCTCAAGAAGTACGTATAATAAATGCCATCTCCGAGCAGTTGTTCAACTCATGGCCCGTCAGCATTATTATGATTGATTTGGAAGATTGTATCTGGCGTCTGAATCAGCAGGTGATGAATGAACTCCAATTGAATGAGCATGTGATAGGGCGGCATATCACTGACTTATTGGAAGTGGTATGTGATAAAAAGAATGTGTTGGAAGCCCTTTTGCTGCAACTTCGGGAGAGGGATGTACGGATTATTCCCTTGGATACCAATTGCTTTATACGTGAATTAAAGAGTGGTATCAGTTTTCTGATACAAGGTGCTATGGTGGGAATTCATGAAGATGGACAATTGGTGAGGATTGTACTCTATTTTAGGAATGTGTTGGAAGAACGGACACAGAAGCATTTGCTGAATATTGCGCTGAGCCGCACCCAGATATTTCAATGGTCTTTCGACATGGAACATAATCTGATGATTATAGAACCGCGTTATTTTGAATATTTGGGGATTCCTACGCGTGACTATACGCTGACGCCTGAGGAATTCGCATTTCTGATTCATCCGGACGACCGGAAGGGAGTGTTTGATGCTTTGGCTTTACAGTTGCGTGGTAATTTGTACGAACGCCCAGTGGAATACCGTCTACGGAGGGGAGACGGCAAGTGGGAGTGGTTTGAGGCGCAATCTACCTATGTGGGACAATTGACGGATTTGCCGTTCCGTATCATCGGTATTTGCATGAGTACGCAGAAATACAAGGATACGGAGAATAAATTGAACGAGGCTTTGCAGAAAGCGCAACGTAGCGATGAGTTGAAGAGCGTATTTCTTGCTAATATGAGCCACGAGATACGTACGCCACTAAATGCCATTGTGGGCTTCTCTACACTACTGGCTTGTGGGGATGCCGACTTGTCGCGGCAGGAGATTATGGAATTTACGTCTTTGATTGAAAAGAACAGCCAGTTGTTAATGGTGTTGATTTCAGATATTCTGGATTTGTCCAAGATAGAATCGAACACGATGGAATTCCATTTTGAGAAGGTTTCTTTAAATGGCATATTGGAAAGCATTTACAGTGCGCAGAAGATGAATCTTCGGAAAGGAGTGGAGCTACTGCTAGACCTTCCGGACCGGGCGGCAGTTATCTATACAGATCCTACGCGTTTGGGGCAAGTTGTCAACAATCTTATCAATAATGCGGTGAAGTTCACTGCTGAAGGACGCATAACCATAGGGTATAGGCTGAAGGACTTTGCTACATTGGAAGTCTTTGTGGAAGATACGGGAACTGGCATGTCGGAAGAAGTTCTGGCGCACATTTTTGAACGTTTCTATAAGGGAGATGCTTTTGTGCAGGGCACGGGATTGGGATTGGCCATTTGCAGGACTATCGTTGAAAGGTTTCATGGAAAAATAGAAGTGGCTTCAACTCTTGGCAAGGGGAGCCGCTTTGCAATTGTCCTTCCGCAGGAAATGCGGGAGTAGTGTTCTCTTTCTTGGATATTTGATGTAATTATGTGAGCGTATGATATTGTATAACGTTGAAAATCGCTACCTTTGCAGTCTTGAACGATAAATTCATTGACACTATGATATCTGTAGAAGGACTGAAGGTAGAATTTAATGCCACTCCTCTGTTCGAAGACGTCTCTTATGTTATCAATAAGAAAGACCGTATAGCTCTTGTCGGCAAGAATGGTGCCGGTAAGTCCACCATGCTCAAGATATTGGCTGGCATTCAGCAGCCCACTGCCGGCATTGTTGCCGTTCCTCGCGAATGTACTATCGGGTATTTGCCCCAAGTGATGATACTCAGTGACAAGCGCACCGTAATGCAGGAGGCTGAACTTGCCTTCGAGCATATTTTTGAGATGCAGGCGGGCATCGAACGCATGAATCGGCAACTTGCCGAACGTACCGATTACGACAGCGAGGATTACCAGAAACTGATTGACCGCTTCACTCACGAAAACGAACGTTTTCTGATGATGGGCGGCACCAACTACCGTGCCGAAATAGAGCGCACGCTCCAAGGGCTGGGCTTCAGCCGCGAGGACTTTGACCGCTCTACAAGCGAGTTTTCCGGTGGTTGGCGTATGCGTATAGAGCTTGCCAAGCTGTTGCTTCGCCGTCCGGATGTGTTGCTGCTCGACGAGCCTACCAACCACCTTGACATCGAGAGTATCCAGTGGTTGGAGAACTTCCTTTCCACCCGTGCCAATGCGGTGGTGCTTGTCAGCCACGACCGCGCCTTTTTGAACAATGTCACTACGCGTACCATCGAAATAACTTGTGGACGCATTTACGACTATAAAGTGAAATACGATGAGTTTGTGGTGCTTCGCAAGGAGCGCCGGGAGCAGCAACTACGTGCTTACGAGAATCAGCAGAAGCAGATACAAGATACGGAAGATTTCATCGAACGTTTCCGGTACAAAGCTACCAAGGCTGTGCAAGTGCAGAGCCGCATCAAGCAGCTCGAAAAGATAGAGCGCATCGAAGTGGATGAGGAAGACAACTCCTCTTTGCGCCTGAAGTTTGTTTGCAGTAGCCGTAGCGGTAATTATCCCGTTATCTGCGAGGATATGGAGAAATCCTACGGTGGGCACGTTGTTTTCCACGATGTAAATTTGACTATCAACCGAGGAGAGAAGGTTGCTTTTGTCGGTAAGAACGGCGAAGGTAAGTCTACGCTTGTAAAGTGTATTATGGGTGAGATTACGGATTATACCGGTAAGCTTACACTGGGACATAATGTGCAGATTGGATATTTTGCCCAGAACCAGGCACAGCTTTTGGATGAGAGCCTGACTGTATTCGATACGATTGACCGCGTGGCCGTAGGGGATATCCGCCTCAAAATCCGTGATATTCTAGGTGCTTTCATGTTCGGCGGTGAGGCTTCGGATAAAAAGGTGAAGGTGCTCAGCGGTGGAGAGCGTACCCGGCTTGCCATGATAAAACTGCTGTTGGAGCCGGTGAATTTCCTGATTCTCGACGAACCTACGAATCATCTTGACATGCGTTCCAAAGATGTGTTGAAGGAGGCTATCCGCGATTTTGACGGAACGGTGATAATAGTCAGCCATGACCGTGATTTTCTGGACGGACTTGCGACTAAAGTGTACGAGTTTGGTGGCGGACTGGTGAAGGAACATCTGGGAGGAATTTATGATTTCCTGCAAAAGAAGCAGATAGAGAGCCTGAATGAGTTACAGAAATCCCCTTCACTTTCCGCTTCGCCCACTGCCGGTAAGGCGGCATCGGGAAATGCTGGTGCAGAACCGGTTCAACCCTCGGCAGCCAAACTCTCTTATGAGGAGCAGAAGGAGCTTAATAAGAAGCTCAAGAAACTGGAACGTCGCGTTGCCGATTGTGAAGCGGAGATAGAGCAGACGGAGGCTGCCATTGCCATTCTTGAGGCCAGGATGGCCACACCGGAAGGTGCTTCGGACATGTCGCTTTATGAGCAGCACCAAAAACTGAAAGAGCAGCTTGACCGCGTGATGGAAGAGTGGGACGCGGCTACTGTAGAGTTGGAGAATCACTAACTATTATATTTTATATGTTTATGAAAGCAAATCATTTGTTACCCATTGCAGCATTCTGTCTGATGACGGCTTCCTGCAACACCGGCAAGCAGCAGGCTGAACTTACAGCAGGCATCCAGCTCGCCAATCTTGACACAACGGCTCTACCCGGAACTGACTTTTACCAATACGCATGTGGCGGTTGGATGAAGAACAATCCGATTCCTGCTGAATACTCACAGTACGGTTCTTTTACTATCCTTGCAGAAAACAACCGCAAGCAGATTCAAGGACTGATTGAAGAACTTGCCGCTACCCAGCACGAAGCCGGCAGCGTGGCACAAAAAATCGGTGACTTGTACAAAATCGTAATGGACAGCGTGAAGCTGAACAAAGATGGTGTAGCTCCCATCAAGGCTGAACTCGACCAGCTGGCTGCTTTGAAGGACAAGAAAGAGCTTTATGCCTTGCTGGGCGATATGCAGAAGAAAGGCATCATCGCCTACAACGTGCTGTATGTTGGCGCTGACGAAATGAACAGTAGCATGAATGCTGTACAGACCTATCAGACCGGGCTGAGCATGGGCGAACGTGAATACTATCTGGAGAATGATGAGGCTACTGCCAAAATTCGTGATGCTTTCCGTACACATGTACAGAAGATGTATCAGTTGGCTGGTTTCGACGAGGCTACTGCCAAGAAAGGTATGGAGGTGGTGATGGATGTGGAAACACGTCTTGCCAAGGCTTTCCGCTCTCGTACGGAGTTGCGTGACCCGCATGCCAATTATAACAAGATGAGCATGGAAGAGTTGAAGAAGAATTATCCTACTTTCGATTGGGATGCTTATTTGTCTGCCATGGGCTTGAAGGATGTGAAGGAAATCATCGTAGGCCAGCCCGCTTCACTGAAAGCTGCTGCCGATATTCTGGATACGCTGCCCATTGAACAGCAGAGCCTTTATCTGCAATGGAAATTGATTGATTCTGCCGCAAGCTTGTTGAACGATGCTATGGCAGAACAGAACTTCGACTTCTACAGCCGCACCATGAGCGGTACACAAGAAATGCAGCCTCGCTGGAAGAGAGCGGTAAGCACTGTAAGCGGCGCGCTGGGCGAAGCTGTAGGTCAGATGTACGTGGAAAAATATTTTCCTGCTGCTGCCAAGGAGCGTATGGTGACTTTGGTGAAGAACTTGCAGGAAAGCCTGGGCGAACGTATCCAGAATCTTGCCTGGATGGGTGATTCCACTAAGGTGAAAGCTCTGGAGAAACTGGCTACCTTCCATGTGAAGATTGGTTATCCTGACACTTGGAAAGACTACTCCACACTGGAAATCAAAAACGACTCTTACTGGGCAAACATGGAACGTGCCAACGAGTGGAGCCATGCCGAAATGATAGCCAAGGCCGGCAAGCCGGTGGATAAGGACGAATGGCTGATGACTCCGCAGACCGTCAACGCTTACTATAACCCGACTACGAACGAAATCTGTTTCCCCGCCGGTATCCTGCAATATCCTTTCTTCGATATGAATGCGGATGATGCCTTCAACTATGGTGCCATCGGTGTGGTAATCGGTCATGAGATGACTCACGGATTCGACGACCAGGGTCGCCAGTACGACAAGGACGGTAACCTGAAAGACTGGTGGACTGCTGAAGATGCCAAGAACTTTGACGAGCGTGCTCAGGTGATGGTGAACTTCTTCGATAGCATCGAGGTTGCTCCGGGCGTATATGCCAACGGACGCATGACATTGGGTGAGAATATTGCCGACCACGGTGGTCTGCAGGTTTCTTATCAGGCATTCAAGAAAGCTACGGCTGCCAATCCGCTGCCGGTGCTGGATGGTCTTACTCCCGAACAACGTTTCTTCCTGGCATACGCAGGTGTATGGGCCAATGATATCCGTCCCGAAGAAGTGTTGAACCGCACGAAGAGTGATGTGCACTCATTGGGCGAATGGCGCGTAAACGGTGCATTGCCGCAAATCGGTGCTTGGTATGAGGCATTCAACGTGACAGAAAAAGACCCGATGTTCTTGCCGGTAGAAAAACGTGTATCTATTTGGTAAACCAACAAAATAACCTTTAAAAAAAGGCGGCAGACTGGAAACAGATGCCGCCTTTTTTAATTATACCTAATTTATTGTGTATGAATGTATGTATGAATAAACAAAATTTGTAACTTTGCGCATCAAATACTAATATACGCATACTTTAATACGCAAATCCATGTCTGAAACAAAAAGAATCAAAACAGCTCTGGTATCTGTTTACCATAAGGAAGGTTTGGACGAAATCATTACCAAACTGCATGAAGAAGGTGTAGAGTTCCTCTCAACCGGTGGAACCCGTCAGTTTATAGAATCCCTGGGTTATCCCTGCAAGGCAGTGGAAGACCTCACTACATACCCTTCCATCCTGGGCGGACGCGTGAAGACTTTGCATCCGAAGGTTTTTGGAGGTATTCTTTGCCGCCGCGGATTGGAGCAAGACATGCAACAGATTGAAAAATATGAAATCCCCGAAATAGACCTCGTCATTGTTGACCTCTATCCGTTTGAGGCTACCGTTGCCAGTGGTGCCGAAGAACCTGCCATCATCGAAAAGATTGACATAGGCGGTATCTCTCTGATTCGTGCCGCAGCCAAGAACTATAACGACGTGGTTATCATCGCTTCGCAAGCACAATATCAGCCGTTCCGCGACATGCTGATGGAACACGGAGCCACTACTACCATCGAAGAACGCCGTTGGTTTGCCAAAGAGGCGTTCGGAGTGTCTTCACACTATGATTCTGCCATCTTCAACTATTTCGATGGCGAGGAAGGTTCCGCTTTCCGTTGCTCTGCCAACAGCCAGAAGACTTTACGCTATGGCGAGAATCCGCATCAGAAAGGTTATTTCTATGGCAATATTGATGCTATGTTCGACCAGATTCACGGTAAGGAAATCTCTTATAACAACCTGCTCGACATCAATGCTGCCGTTGACTTGATTGACGAATTCAAGGATACGACTTTCGCTATCCTGAAGCATAATAATGCTTGTGGACTGGCTTCACGTCCCACTGTGCTCGAAGCATGGAACGATGCGCTTGCCGGTGACCCGGTATCCGCTTTTGGTGGTGTGCTCATCACTAATGCCGTGATTGACAAGGCTGCTGCCGAAGAAATCAATAAAATTTTCTTTGAGGTGATTATCGCTCCCGATTATGATGTGGATGCGTTGGAAATCCTCGGTCAGAAGAAGAACCGTATTATCCTGGTCCGCAAGCCGGCAGCTCTGCCTAAGAAGCAGTTCCGTTCTTTGCTGAATGGCGTATTGGTTCAGGACCGCGACCTTAAGGTGGAAACTCCTGAAGAATTGAAGACTGTAACTACGAAGGCTCCCACTGCACAGGAAATTGAGGATATGCTCTTTGCAAACAAGATTGTGAAGAACAGTAAGTCGAATGCCATTGTGCTGGCAAAAGGAAAGCAGTTGTTGGCAAGTGGTGTAGGTCAGACCAGCCGTGTGGATGCTTTGAAGCAGGCTATCGAGAAAGCCAAAAACTTCGGTTTCGACTTGAATGGCGCTGTAATGGCAAGTGACGCATTCTTCCCTTTCCCCGACTGCGTGGAAATTGCCGGCAATGAAGGCGTAACAGCCGTCATCCAGCCGGGTGGAAGTATCAAGGATGAACTCTCGTTTGAATATTGCAACGAGCATGGCATTGCCATGGTAACTACTGGGTTCCGTCACTTTAAACACTAATTCGGATTTACGATTTGACGATTTACGATTTACGATTGAAGTTACATCGTAAGTCTGAATCTCAAATTGTAAACAAGAGGAATATCAATCGTAAATCGTAAATAGTTAAATCGTAAATATTAATGGGATTATTCTCCTTTACACAAGAAATAGCGATGGACCTTGGCACAGCCAATACCATCATCACCACGAATGGCAAGATTGTGGTGGATGAGCCTTCGGTGGTGGCTTTGGACCGTCGTACCGATAAGATGATTGCCGTGGGTGACAAGGCAAAGATGATGCACGAAAAGACCCACGAAAACATACGAACCATCCGTCCGTTGCGCGATGGTGTGATTGCCGACTTCTATGCCTGCGAGCAGATGATACGCGGACTTATCAAGATGGTGAACAACCGTAACCGTCTTTTCTCTCCGTCACTCCGCATGGTGATTGGTGTTCCTTCGGGCAGTACCGAAGTGGAGCTGCGTGCCGTGCGCGACTCTGCCGAGCATGCCGGCGGGCGCGACGTTTATCTGATTTTCGAGCCGATGGCTGCTGCCATCGGTATCGGTATCGATGTAGAGGCTCCCGAAGGCAACATGATTGTTGACATAGGTGGTGGTTCTACGGAAATTGCCGTTATCTCTTTGGGAGGTATCGTAAGCAACAACTCCATCCGTATTGCCGGTGACGACCTGACTGCCGATATTCAGGAATATATGAGCCGCCAGCACAACGTGAAGGTCAGCGAGCGTATGGCTGAGCGTATTAAGATTAATGTGGGTGCTGCCTTGACGGAACTTGGTGAGGATGCTCCCGAAGATTATATCGTTCATGGTCCGAACCGCATTACGGCATTGCCTATGGAAGTGCCGGTATGCTATCAAGAAGTGGCGCACTGTCTGGAGAAGTCTATCTCTAAGATTGAGACAGCCATCTTGAGCGCATTGGAAAATACGCCTCCCGAATTGTATGCCGACATCGTTCACAACGGTATCTACCTTGCCGGTGGCGGTGCATTGCTTCGTGGACTGGATAAGCGTCTGACTGATAAAATAAACATACCGTTCCACATTGCGGAAGACCCCTTGCATGCCGTTGCCAAAGGTACGGGCGTGGCATTGAAGAACGTTGACCGCTTCTCATTCTTGATGCGGTAATGCGGAATTTATTAAACTTTCTCATTAAATATAATTACTGGTTCCTCTTTCTTCTGTTAGAGGTTGCCAGTTTTATTTTATTATTTCGCTTTAATCATTACCAGCAGAGTGTGTATTTCACCTCTGCCAATGGCGTGGCGGGGAAGGTTTATGAAATATCGGGTGGCATCACTTCTTATTTCCATCTGAAGACGGCCAATGAGGACCTGCTCGACCGTAATATGTGGTTGGAGCAGCGGCTTTCCTTTCTGGAAAATGTCTTGAAGGAGAAAGGATTGGACTCCGCCAGGTTGTACAGCATGGAACGGCTTGCTCCTACGGAGTATCAGATATTCAAGGCGAATGTCATAAAGAACAGCTTGAACAAGGCTGACAATTATATCACTTTAGACCGTGGAACAACAGAAGGTATCCGTCCTGAGATGGGAGTTGTAGATGCCAATGGCGTGGTGGGTATTGTGTATAAGACCTCTCCCCATTACTCGTTGGTCATTCCGTTGCTGAACAGCAAGTCAAGCATCAGCTGTAAGATTGTGGGCAGTGATTATTTCGGTTATCTGAAGTGGGAGGGAGGTGACTCCCGTTTTGCCTATCTGAAGGATTTGCCCCGGCATGCCGAATTCAATCTGGGAGATACAGTAGTGACCAGCGGCTATTCCACCGTGTTTCCCGAAGGTGTCATGGTGGGGACAGTGGATGACATGTCTGACTCGCACGACGGACTTTCGTATCTGTTGAAGATAAAGCTGGCTACGGACTTTGGAAAGGTGAGCAATGTGCGCGTCATTTCCCGCAACGGGCAGGATGAACAAAAGGCATTGGAGTCGAGGGCGGACGAGAAGTGACTAAGAAATTAGGGATTAGGGGTTAAGGATTAGGGATTAATCATCTTTATATCTTATAACTTATACACTCAATAACTTGTAACTCGTAACTTATAACTCATTAGCGTTGTTAATTAATTATCTGCATAAAATAGGATGGTTCATAGGCTTGGTACTGTTGCAGGTGCTGATATTGAACAATGTGCATATTGCAGGATATGCCACTCCATTTCTGTATATCTACTTGATACTGAAGTTTGAGTCGGACACTCCCCGCAATGCGTTGATGTTGTGGGCATTCTTTTTAGGGCTGGCTGTCGACGTCTTTTCCGACACACCGGGGATGAACGCTGCCGCTACGGTGTTGCTGGCTTTCTTGCGCCCCACTTTCCTGCGGCTGTTCGTGCCTCGTGACACGCTGGATACACTGGTTCCGGCCATCCGTACAATGGGGATTCTTCCTTTCCTGAAATATCTGGTTGTGAGTGTGCTGATACATCACGGCTTGTTGCTTACCCTCGAATTCTTCTCTTTTGCCCATATTGGTACGCTGTTGTTGAGAATTGCGGCAAGTACCCTGCTTACTGTGACCTGCATTATGGCTGTTGAGGGAATAAGAAAGAAAGGATAAAGGGATTAAGGATTAGGAATTGATGAAAGACTATACACTGGAAAAGCGGAAATATGTAATTGGAGCGGCGGCTATTGTCATCGTTCTTATTTACGTGTTCCGGCTGTTCGACCTGCAAATCATGACTGATGACTACAAGAAGAACGCGGACAGTAACGCTTTTCTGAACAAGATACAATATCCATCACGGGGGGCTATCTACGACCGTAACGGTAAGTTGCTCGTGTTTAACCAGCCTGCCTATGATATTACGTTTGTGCCTCGGGAGGTGACGCAGCTGGATACACTCGACCTTTGCAGCGCCTTGAACATTACCCGTGAACAGTTTGACAAACGGATGAAGGACGTCAAGAACCGCTGGATGAACCCCGGTTATTCCAAATACACCCATCAGGTGTTCATGACGCAGCTTTCTGCCGAAGAGTGCGGTGTGTTTCAGGAGAAGCTGTTCAAATTTCCAGGTTTCTATATTCAGCGGCGTACTATCCGCCAATATACCTATAACTCTGCCGGCCATTTGCTGGGAGACATCGGCGAAGTGTCCAAGAAAGACATTGAGAACGATGACTATTATATTCGCGGAGACTATATAGGCAAGCAAGGCATCGAGAAATCCTATGAAAAGTATCTGCGTGGAGAGAAGGGGGTGGAGATTCTGCTTCGTGACGCTCACGGGCGTATCCAGGGACACTACATGGACGGACAGTTGGACCGTTCCTCCGTACCCGGCAAGAACCTGACGTTGGGCATCGACATTGACCTTCAGATGTTGGGAGAACGACTGCTTCAACACAAAATCGGTGCCATTGTGGCCATCGAACCGGCTACGGGTGAGATTCTATGTATGGTTTCCTCGCCTACCTTTGACCCTCATCTGATGATAGGGCGCCAGCGGGGAAAGAACCACCGCCTGTTGCAGATGGACAAGCGGAAGCCTTTGTTGAACCGTGCCATCATGGGAGCTTATCCGCCGGGCTCCACCTTCAAGACGGCGCAGGCACTGACTTTCCTTCAAGAAGAGATTATCCACGAAGATTATCCGACTTTCCCTTGTGCGCATGGTTTCAATCATAAAGGCCTTCATGTGGGATGTCACGGACATGGTTCGCCTCTGTCGCTGATTCCTGCCATCGCGACCTCTTGTAATTCCTATTTCTGTTGGGGATTGTATCGCATGTTCGGTGATAAAAAATACGGTTCGCCGCAGAATGCCATTACCGTATGGAAAGACCACATGGTATCGCAGGGCTTCGGCTATCGGCTCGGTACCGACCTCCCCGGCGAACAGCGTGGACTGATACCGAATGCCAAGTTCTACGACAAGCCCTATCGGGGTTCGTGGAATGGTCTGACGGTGATTAGTATCTCCATCGGGCAGGGAGAGATTCTTGCCACCCCGTTGCAGATAGCCAATCTGGGTGCCACCATTGCCAACCGGGGGCATTTCATTACTCCGCACATCGTGAAGGAGATAGAAGACAATGAACTGGACAGCATCTATCGCAATCCCCGTTATCCCACCATCGACCGCGAATATTATGAAATGGTGGTGAAAGGTATGCGTGCCGCCGTAGACGGAAGTACGGGTAGCGCCACTTGCCGCATGGCGGGAGCCATCCTGCCGGGTGTGGAGGTCTGCGGAAAGACGGGCACGGCACAGAACCGCGGCAAGGACCATTCTGTCTTTATGGGCTTTGCTCCGATGGACAACCCTAAGATAGCCATTGCCGTCTATGTGGAGAACGGTGGTTTCGGTGCCACGTATGGCGTACCTATCGGTGCCATGATGATGGACCAGTACCTGCATGGAAAGCTGTCGCCCGAGAATGAGATACGGGCGGAAGAATTCAGTAACCGGGTGATACTTTACGGAGATGAGGAGAGATGATGATTAGGGATTAAGGATTAGGGGTTAGGGATGAACGGTGAGTGACTTCAATAGTAAATAGTAAATCGTAAAATCGTAAATAAATTGGTGACAAGGAGAGATAGCATATGGAAATCATTGGACTGGGTGACGATTGTCGTTTACCTGCTGCTGATTGTATTCGGCTGGTTCAGTGTCTGTGGGGCGAGTTATGATTATGGTGACCGTGACTTTCTGGACTTCTCTACGCGTGCCGGCAAGCAGTTTGTCTGGATTATATGTTCCTTCGGGCTGGGGTTTGTGCTGCTGATGCTGGACGATTCCCTCTATGACATGTTCTCCTACCTTATATATATAGGGCTGATGCTGTTGCTGATTGTCACGATATTCATTGCGCCCGACACAAAAGGGTCGCGGTCGTGGCTCATTCTGGGGCCGGTCAGTTTGCAGCCGGCGGAGTTTGCCAAGTTTGCCACGGCGCTGGCGCTTGCCAAGTATATGAGCGCCTACTCGTTTACGATGAAGAATTGGAAAAGCTCCCTTATGCTGGCTTTCTTGATTCTTTTCCCCATGTTGCTGATTATCCTACAGCGGGAGACGGGTTCGGCATTGGTGTACTCTGCATTTTTCCTGATGCTTTATCGGGAGGGAATGCCGGGCGTGGTACTGTTCTCGGGTATATGTGCAGTGGCCTACTTTGTGGTGGGCATCCGTTTTGATGCGGTGATGATTGCCGATACACCGACGCCTATCGGAGAATTTGCCGTGCTGCTGATGGTACTGCTCTTTGCCGGAGGCATGGTGTGGGTCTATAAAAAGCGCTGGGAGCCCACGCGGAATATTATCGGCGGTTCGCTGGGAGTGCTGCTCGTGGCTTATCTGATTTCGGAATACGTAGTACCCTTCAACTTGGTGTGGGTGCAGTGGGGGCTTTGTGCACTTGTTATCGGGTATCTTGTCTTTCTTTCTTTAAGCGAGCGCCATTTATCTTATTTTCTGATTGGGCTGTTTGCTTTGGGTTCGATAGGTTTCCTCTACTCCAGCGACTACTTCTTCAATAAAGTGCTGGAGCCCCATCAACAGATACGTATCAAGGTGGTGCTCGGTATGGAAGAGGACCTTGCTGGTGCCGGCTATAACGTGAACCAGTCGAAGATAGCCATCGGCTCCGGGGGGCTGACCGGCAAAGGTTTCTTGAATGGTACGCAGACAAAGCTGAAGTATGTGCCGGAGCAAGATACGGACTTCATTTTTTGCACCGTGGGTGAGGAGGAAGGATTCGTAGGGTCTACGGCTGTACTGTTACTGTTCCTTATTCTTATTTTACGGCTGATTGTCGTGGCCGAGCGGCAGCAATCTCCCTTTGGCCGGGTGTATGGTTATTCTGTGCTTAGTATATTCTTGTTCCATCTATTCATCAATATAGGCATGGTGCTGGGGCTGACCCCCGTCATCGGTATCCCGTTGCCTTTCTTCAGTTACGGAGGTTCTTCTCTCTGGGGATTCACAATCTTGCTGTTTATCTTTCTGCGGATTGATGCGGGACGTAATCGTCGAATTTAGTTATGACCGTTTCCTTGTGGGACATACGAATGGACTTGATTATCATTACATTGCATTTACACATTGTTTACATCGTAATGTAACGGCCATTACACCGCATTGTAACGTCCTTTACGCTGTATCGTAACGACTTTTACGCTATATTGTAACGCCCTTTACATGCTGGTGTAACGGTCGTTACATCCTGGCGTAAAAGACGTAACGCTACGAGGTAAGAGGGCAAGTTATGATACCCCGCCCGTTTCCGCTTCAAGGAGACGTGAGTGGGAGACTGAGGTGGTTGTTAGAAGAAGGTGATAAAGAACAATAGGGAGTTCCTATCTCTTCAGTTTGATGCCGATGTCATTGATTCCTTGCAGCCTTTCGTCCGGTAGCGTATAGGCCACTTTAAAGAGGTAGGTGCCGGGTTTGCCGATTCGAACGCTTCCTGCGGAGACGGCAGTCTGATAGAGACCTCCCCAGCCGTCACCTTTCCAGATTCCTTCTTTGTCCGCCAGGATTAGCTGTATGGTGTCTGCGGGTGAAGGGATGGAATCTGCGGTGGTGTAGCAGATGGATAGAGGTAGATTCTGATAGGGGTAGTTGCTTCGGTTACGAACTTCCAAAGACAGTTTGTAGTAGGTCAGTGAGTCGGTGACCTTCACGTCGAAAGAGAGCGTGTCTTCGCGCAGCCAGCCTTCGGTGGGAAGGGATTGGAAGGAATGGTATACAGTCTGTTTGTCGCAAGCGCTCAGCAGGCTTGCGACAAACAGTAGTATGATACCTTTCAGGCAGAGATTCCTATTCTTGAGCCGGTTTGTCATTTTGGGCAGGTCTTTCACCTTGAGGTTTGGGCTTATTGTTACGGGGCGGACGACGGTTGTTATTGTTCCGTTGTTGACGTTCGCCTTGTTGCTGTTCACCTTGTTTGGGTGCTTGCCGGTCTTGTTTCTGTCTCGGTTGCCGGTCTTGCCTGGATTGTTCTCTCTGGTTGTTGGATTGCGGAGCACCCTGCTGCTCACCTCCTTGCGGACGACCGTTTCCACTCTTTTTCTTTCTCTTGTTACGGCTGTTGTTGCTGTTCTCGCCACCGTTGCCGTCACTGCCACTCTTGCCTTTCCGGCTGCGGTCAAAGCGGGTGAGGCTCTCTTGTTCCAGCAAGTCCACCGGCTTTTTGGGTTCGGAACGATGGGTTTCTTCTATCAGGCTGTCGGGCTTGATGCCACGTCTGTTCAAACCGATAATCTCGAAGGCGCGTCTGCCGCTGATGGTCACCAGGTTGGCAGGGATGTTCTTGTCGCTCGAGTAGGTTATCTGGTTGCTCAGAATGTCGGCTTTGAAGAAGAAGAACTCGCCGTCTTTGGTTTCCAGGGTAATCTCGCGCGAGGGCAGGCGTTTCTGTGCTTCCACGTAGCAGTCCACTTCGTAGTTGAGGCAGCACTTCAGCTTGGCGCATTGTCCGGCAAGTTTCTGCGGATTCAGTGATATGTCCTGGAAGCGTGCAGCGCTGGTAGATACCGACACGAAGGAGGTCATCCAGGTGGCGCAGCAGAGTTCGCGTCCGCAGGGACCGATGCCACCGATGCGTCCGGCTTCCTGGCGGGCGCCAATCTGTTTCATCTCGATGCGCACGCGGAAGGCGTCGGCAAGGACCTTGATGAGCTGGCGGAAGTCCACACGCTCGTCGGCGATGTAGTAGAAGATGGCTTTGTTGCCGTCTCCCTGGTATTCCACGTCACCAATCTTCATGTTGAGGTTGAGGTCCAGGGCAATCTGGCGCGAGCGTATCATGGTGGCGTGCTCGCGGGCTTTTGCTTCGTTGTACTTCTCCATATCTACGGGCTTCGCCTTGCGGTAGATGCGTTTGATGTCTGCCTCGGACTTGATATTGGCTTTCTTCATTTGCAGCGGCACGAGGCGTCCGGTTAGGGTCACCACGCCGATGTCATGTCCGGGGGTGGCTTCTACGGCTACGATGTCGCCTTTCTCCAGGGGTATCTTGTTGCTGTTGCGGAAATATCCCTTGCGGGTGTTCTTGAACTGAACTTCCACCAGCTCGCTCTCATCGGCATTGCCCGGTATGTCGGCCAGCCAGTCGTAGGTGTTCAGTTGCTTGTCCTGCCTGCCGCAACTCTTGCAGCACAGGCCTCCGCTTCCATTATGTAGTTTAAATTCCATCATCTGTTTATTTACGATTTGACTATTTACTATTTACGATTTGATACTTTGCATTTCATTGTCTTGCCACTTTTCATTGTTTCAATAAAACAATCATTTTGAGGGAGAAGTCGAAGAACACCATGCGGGCGTTCACGTTCTGCTCGATGTGGCGCTGCGCTTCACTCAGTTCGTCCATGATACCCACGACGTTACGCTCGTTGACAAAGGGGGCGAAGCGGGTGGCGAAGTTCTGTTCGGGCAGCGTCATGTAGTTCATCTCCTTGCGGTACAAGTTGTAGATGAAGTTCTCGCGGGTCATACGCTGGCAGTAGTCCAGGAAGTTCTTCTGCCGTTCGCGTCCCATGGCGGCAAGCTGCTCGCTCCATTGTTTCATTTCCCGTATCTTGCGCTGGTAGGAGAGTCGCATCAGGCTGACAAAGAGGTTGAAGAACAGTTCGTTCTCTTCGTTCAGATGGATGGTCTCCAATGCTTTGATAAAGTCTCCGTTTGCCAGGTGGGCTATGGTCTCGCTGTCGCGGGGCTGCACTCCGTACTTCTGCTGCAGGGCTTCGGCTATGTCGGCTTCTTCAATCTTAGGAATGTTGAAGCGCTGCGTGCGGCTGAGGATGGTGGGCAGTATCATTTCCGGAGCTTCGGAGATGAGGAGGAATATCGTTTTCTCGGGTGGCTCTTCCAGCAGTTTCAGCAGCTTGTTGGCGCATACTTCATGCAGCTTTTCGGGTAGCCATACGATGGTGACTTTGTAACCTCCTTCACTGGATTTCAGACTCAGCTTGCGGGTTATCTCGTCGCTTTCTTTGGCATAGATAATAGCTTGTCCGTTTTCGGCATCCATCTCGTTCAGCCAGTGGTTCAGCCCGAAGTAGGGGCTGTTCAGCAACAGGTGCCGCCAGTTGGCGATATAGTCGTCGCAGACTTCCTTTTTCCCTTTGGCGCTCTTGACGATAGGGTATACGAAGTGTACGTCCGGGTGCACCAGCTTATTCCATTTTACGCAGGAGGGACAAGTACCGCAGGCATCGGTTTCCGTCCGGTTGGGACAGCAGATGTAGCGGGCATAGGCAAGTGCCAATGGGAGTTTTCCTACTCCGGCAGGGCCACAGAAGAGTTGTGCGTGGGGGATACGTCCTTCCTGCACTTCTTGTATCAGCCTTTGCTTGGCTGCCTCTTGGCCTATTATGTCCTTGAAACTGAACACGGGTTAATTAGTTATAAGTTATTACTTGTGACACTGCCTATTGTCAATTGTCAACTGTTGATTGTCCATTGTTTAGTAGATTTGTTTGGCTACTTCCTTGATGCTGTCTGTAGCTCCTACCGAGTAGAAGTGGAGGCTTGGGACGCCATGGGCTATCAGCTCTTTGCACTGCTGCACGCACCATTCGATACCCACTTGCTGAGCTTCCGCATCGGTGTTGCACTTCAGAACCTCTTGGGTCAGTTCCTCGGGCAAATCTACTTTGAACGTCTTGGGTATCATGCTGAGTTGTGACAACTTCTTGAAGGGCTTGATGCCCGGGATAATCGGGATGGTGACACCGGCTTGACGGGCACGTTCCACGAAGTCGAAATATTTCCGGTTGTCGTAGAAGAGCTGGGTCACGGCATACTCTGCACCCATTTCCATTTTCTTCTTTAGCCAGTAGATGTCTGTATCCATGTTGGGGGCTTCTTCATGCTTTTCCGGATAGCACGCCACACCGTATGAAAACGGGGTATTGGTAACTTTCATCTCGGAGCCGTCCACAAAAATACCTTTATTGAAGTTGTTGATTTGCTCTTGTAGTTCGACGGCGTGGTGGTAACCGTTGCCCACGGGGATAAAAGAGGATTCGTGCTTTGCCTTGTCGCCACGAAGCACCAGCAGGTCGGTGATGCCGAGGAATTGCAGGTCGAGCAGCACGTACTCCGTCTCTTCGCGGGTGAAGCCGCTGCAAAGGATGTGCGGCACCATGGTGATGTTGTACTTGTTCTGGATGGCAGCAGCTACGGCTACGGTGCCGGGGCGGCGGCGCAGGCGGTTTCGCTGGAACAATCCGTTACCGAGGTCTTTGTACACGTACTCGCTGCGGTGCGTGGTGATGTTGATGTATTTGGGGTCGAATTCCCGTAACGTATCTATGGTTTGATACAGCTTTTCGATGCCCGTACCTTTCAGTGGTGGCAATATTTCAAAGGAAAAAGCTGTTTTTTCGTTACTGTTTATCAAGTCGATTACTCTCATTTCTCTTTCGTTATCTTTGTCCGATTGGCAAAAATCTTGCACATTGGGAACAAAAATACAAAAAAGAAATGAGAAATGTCGAAATTGCCGGCTATTCTTTTATACAACGGATGGAAAGAGCTTTATAGTAGGGCTTGCCGGTGACATGGGCGGCGCTTGATACAAACTCGTCGCTTTCGCCGAGAAAATAAATGGTGCTTTCCGAAAGGGTATGCTTTGTGTAGTCCCAACTCCAGAAGGCGGTCATTTTGTTTGGGCTGTTGTGCCCCTTGTTGTACCACATTCCTACGGGAAAAGCATTGAACCGGGTATAGTTGTTCACGGGAGATACTTCACCGGATACCATTGTCTGCCATTCTCCGGCTTTTAGTATGGAGCTGTCGTTGCCGGTATAACTTTTCAGCTGTTCCCAGTCTGCATCCGATGGTATTTTCCAGCCTTCGGGTGCCAGCTCTCCTGCCAGTATGGCTTCTCCATTGTAAAAATAAATATCATACTTATCCG
Source organism: Bacteroides sp. AM44-19 (assembly GCF_003603395.1). Taxonomy (NCBI): domain Bacteria; kingdom Pseudomonadati; phylum Bacteroidota; class Bacteroidia; order Bacteroidales; family Bacteroidaceae; genus Bacteroides; species Bacteroides sp. AM44-19. The sequence goes on from NZ_QTNB01000019.1 coordinate 20,952, forward strand.
GCTTGTAATATCCGGCTTTGTCTGTTCCCAAATCAATCTGTTTTTTCAAGGGAGTTCCGTTGCGGTAGGTGGTGGCATGGAGCTCTCCACCCATCCAGTATTGGGCTCCAATCTTGACAATGGGGTATTCGGTAGACACTCCTTTTCTGATGTCTCGAAGGGTGTAGCATGCTACATTCACTTTGATGGCGTTTTCCGGTTTATCCAGAAGTAGCTTATGGTTATTGTCTATATAGAGCTTGTCTATGCCGGTATATTCCCCTTTAGTGTAGGTAAATCCATAGTCGTCTGTATTCCAGCTTATTCTTCCTCCGCAGATGGTGTCTTTACGGTCTGCAAGCTGTAGGATGACTCCATTGCTCAGGTCGGTCTTTTCATTTTCGCCTATGGGATAGGCTATAACGGCTCTGGAAGTCAATGACGCTGATTTGAGATATTCCTTGCAGACTTCTGCAATGGGTATCCCTTCGTGATAAATTCTGTACACATTTGAAAGAGAAAAGGAGAGAGCGGAGATATGTATGGCAGTGTAATCTTCCATATTGTCGGTGTCGATGGGAGGGAGGCTGCTCCATTCCTTGATTTTTCCGGCAAAACTGCTCAGTACGTTGCTGTTGCTCTGCATGGCTGATATGTTAATGATACATTGCGTGCTGCTACTCATTTCCACTTCGGGTATTGCACAACTGTATATACGTCCGCTCCACTCCATAATGAAGGATTGCTTGCCATCATTTATCGTTTGGGGTATGATGATGAATTCCTTGCCGGTAAGTTTGTTGTCTTTGACGCTCCATTCGCCGGAGGCTATGATGTCTTGTGTCCCCGTAAGATTACTGAAAGTCCCGTCTTCCAGATTATAATCGGCCGAGGTCTTGAGCCCGGTTGCGATGATACGCGGATTGGCTTTCAGCAAATCATTGGCAGAGTTGCTTGCGTCGGGTGTCAGAGAGATTGCCAGTTTGGACAGCTTGTGTTGGAACTCCAGGGTTACAGATTTGGTTTTACTGGTGATTCCTTGCGCTTTAGCTACCAAGAAGTCACTTTGTGCGCGGTTTTTCTCATTGCTCTGGTCTATCTGCACAGATACGGGAAGAACGGGTGTACCGGCAGCTACCCCTTCGGTTTGGTAAGGGTGGTAACTGATAAAGTCCAGTGACACATCTCCTTCCGGATAGAATACTGTCTTTTTGGGAACCAGTGTGGAGCCTTCCGTATATTCCAGGGCCAGATTGTCAATATACCGTTTTCCCTTGATGGAGCCGGAGGAAGTGGTTGCAAACAAGCCCATTCTGTCTCCTTTTTCAAAGGCGGTGTTTGTGACCTTGGTACTGGCTTTTTCCATTTTGATAGAGAACGTGATAGGTGTCGTCCCTTCCTCGATTTCCGCTTCTGATTCTTCGTCAATCCGGTTCACACAAGCTGTATTCCCTAAGGACATGCAGCAGAATAAAGAGGCAGCCAAGACTCCTCTTGCAAGAATAAGTTTCTTCATTGTATTATTATTGTGGGGCAACGGTTTTTCCGCTTTCCCAATTATACTCAATGAACCTTGTCTTAAAAATATGGATTTAGCAGAGCTATAACCGGTATGGAAAAGTCTTTTACGCTTTTGGATGCTAATTATCAGTATCACGCTTGATGCCGCAGTGCTTTTTAATCTTATTTTTTAATAACTTTTAATAGGTTTCGGGTACAAATGTAATTAAACGTGTTAAATGAAGAGGGATAAATCGATAAAACTTTTATAATTTATTTATCACACTCTGATTTTTTGCCTAACTTTACACGCTAAAATCGTAGACAGTAATAAGTTAAACCATAGATATAAACTCATGCCTTTAAATTTACCCGATAAACTACCCGCTATCGAGTTGCTGAAAGAGGAGAATATATTTGTCATTGACAATTCCCGGGCAACCCAGCAGGATATCCGTCCGCTGCGTATCGTGATTCTGAACTTGATGCCGCTAAAGATTACAACGGAAACGGACCTGGTGCGTCTGCTTTCCAATACTCCGCTTCAGGTGGAAATCTCGTTCATGAAGATAAAAAGCCATACTTCCAAGAACACTCCGATAGAACACATGAAAACATTTTATACGGATTTCGACAAGATGCGCGGTGAAAAGTACGATGGCATGATTATCACCGGTGCTCCGGTAGAGCAGATGGATTTTGAGGAGGTGACTTATTGGGATGAGATTACTGAAATCTTCGACTGGGCGCGTACGCATGTCACCTCTACGCTCTACATCTGCTGGGCGGCGCAGGCAGGGCTCTATCATCATTATGGAGTGCCGAAGTATGCACTGGATAAGAAGATGTTCGGTATCTTTGAACATCGTACCTTGCAACCGTTGCATCCCATTTTCCGTGGATTTGATGATATGTTCTATGTGCCGCATAGCCGCCACACGGAAGTGCGCCGGGAAGATATACAGAAGGTTCCGGAATTGACGCTGCTTTCCGAGTCGGAGGATGCTGGTGTATATATGGCGGTGGCCCGTGGAGGGCGTGAGTTCTTCGTGACCGGCCATTCGGAATACTCCCCGCTGACATTGGATACAGAGTATCGCCGTGACTTGAATAAGGGCCTGCCCATTGAGATACCCCGTAACTACTATGTGGACGATGACCCGGACAAAGGAGTGCTGGTGCGTTGGCGTGCCCATGCCAATCTGTTGTTCTCCAATTGGCTGAATTATTTTGTATATCAGGAGACGCCGTATAATATTAATGAAATAGGGTGAGTTACTCGTAACTAAACGATGATAAAGCAACGTAAAATAGAGCTGCTGGCTCCTGCCAAGAATTTGGAGTGTGGCATAGAAGCAGTGAATCATGGGGCAGATGCGGTATACATCGGTGCACCCAAGTTCGGTGCGCGTGCGGCTGCTGTCAACTCTTTGGAGGATATTGCCGCTTTGGTGGAGCATGCCCATCTGTATAATGCCCGTATCTATGTGACGGTCAATACCATTCTGAAAGAAGAAGAGCTGAAAGAGACGGAGAGGATGATTTGGGAGCTGTACCGCATCGGTGTGGATGCACTGATTGTACAGGATATGGGGATTACGCGGTTGAATTTGCCGCCCATTCCGTTGCATGGCAGTACGCAGATGGATAACCGTACGCCGGAGAAAGTACGTTTCCTTGCCGATGCCGGTTTCCGTCAGGTGGTGTTGGCACGCGAACTTTCTTTGCAGGAGATACGCGGTATCCATGAGGCGTGTCCCGACGTGCCGCTCGAAGTCTTTGTACACGGGGCTCTTTGCGTCAGTTATAGCGGGCAGTGCTATGTCAGCCAGGCTTGTTTCGGACGGAGTGCCAACCGGGGGGAATGTGCGCAATTCTGCCGTTTACCCTTCAGTCTGGTAGATGCCGATGGCAAGACCATTGTGCGTAATAAGCATCTGCTTTCTTTGAAGGACCTCAACCAAAGCGAGGTGTTGGAAGAACTGCTGGATGCCGGAGCCACTTCGCTGAAGATAGAAGGCCGCTTGAAGGATGTGAACTATGTGAAGAATGTGACGGCGGCTTACCGTAGGAAGCTCGATGCCATTTTTGCCCGTCGCAAGGAATATGCCCGTGCTTCTTCGGGCACCTGCCGTTTCGATTTCCAGCCACAGTTGGACAAGAGTTTCAGCCGCGGTTTCACCCATTATTTCCTGCAAGGAAGGGGAGGGGAGATCACTTCGTTCGATACGCCCAAATCTTTGGGAGAGGAGATGGGCACTTTGAAGGAACAGCGCGGGGGATATCTCACGGTGGCAGGCGTAAAGCCTTTCCACAACGGAGACGGTGTCTGTTTTCTTGATGAGCAGGGACGTTTGCAAGGTTTCCGCATCAACCGGGTGGATGGTAACAAACTCTATCCGGCAGGGGAAGTGCCTCGTATCAAACCCCGTACCCGACTTTATCGTAACTTCGACCAGGAGTTTGAACGTATTCTTACCCGCAAATCCTCCGAACGTAAAATCGGTGTTTGTTGGGAGTTGTCAGATACTTCTTTCGGGTTTAGCCTGACGGCTGCGGACGAGGATGATAACCGCGTGACGCTCTCTTTCCCTTATCCGAAAGAGTTGGCACGTACACCGCAGGTGGATAATCTGCGTAATCAGCTGGGTAAGTTGGGGAATACTCCTTTTGAGATAGCAGGATATTTGTCTGAAGATGCTTCGGGCATCAGGCTCAATCTTTCTGCTAACTGGTTCCTTCCTGCTTCTGCGGTGGCGGACTGGCGCCGGCAGGTGATAGATAAGCTGATTGCGGCTCGGCGTGTTACTTATCGTCGTGAGCTGGCTGTTTGGAAACCGACCAGCCATGCTTTCCCGGCTACTTCGCTGACCTATCTGGGTAATGTGATGAACGGTGCTGCCCGGAGTTTCTACCGTGAGCACGGGTTGTCGTCCATAGCACCTGCTTACGAGGCACAAGCGGTTCCGGATGCTGTACTCATGTTCTGCAAACATTGCCTGCGTTTCAGTATGGGATGGTGTCCCACCTATCAGAAAGGACATTCTCCTTATAGGGAACCTTATTATTTGGTTGGGACGGACGGCAAGCGTTTCCGCTTGTCTTTTGATTGCAAGAATTGCCAGATGAAAGTCATTGCTCATGAAGAGCCGCTTTAATGAAGGATGAAGAATGAGGAATTACTAATAAAGACTTGAAAATGAGGAGTGAGGAACGGGCACATAATGAAAGGCTGGCAAATGACCGGTACCGGGAAGCGGGCAGGGACAAACATCCTTTGCGTTCACTGCGTTCCCTCCTATTCTGCATTCTTTATTTTTCATGCTTCATTGCTTTAGTTTCCTGCCATTATTCCCGTCCTAATCTTGAAGATGAACATCTGTCTAAGGAGACGCGTGATTCGCTGGCCTATCTTTTTGAGCGGCATTATACTTGGAATACCAATCTGGAAGTGCTGGCAGATTCTGTGAATTTGGCTTGTCTGCCCGTGAAGGACTGCTATAATATGCTTTATCGGGGAGACCGCGTGGTGGTTGCCGAGTTCGCCATCCATCCTGCCGACAGTGTGGATAGTGTATGGGTGAAGCTTGCCCATTCGCAGGAAGTGCAGGGTTGGTTGCGGGAGTCCGAAATGATGCATGCCTTTGTTCCTACAGACAGCATTTCGCAGGCCATCTACTTGTTCAGTGATACCCATGCCTCTTATTTTATCATTATTTTTGCCTTGTTTGTGGCAGTCTGGCTGTTCCGGGCTTTTCGACGCAAGCAGTTGAGGATGGTGTACTTTAATGATATAGACAGTCTCTATCCGTTGTTGCTATGTCTGCTGATGGCGTTCTGTGCCACTATTTACGAATCTATACAAGTGTTTGCACCGGAGACGTGGCAACACTTCTATTTTAATCCTACCTTGTCGCCGTTCAAGGTACCGCTTGTGCTTTCTGCTTTTCTGATGGGTATCTGGCTGTTTATAGTGGTGTTGCTGGCGGTACTCGACGATTTGTTTCGCCAGTTAAGTCCGGCGGCGGCCGTATTCTATCTGTTGGGGCTGGCCTCCTGCTGCATCTTCTGTTATTTCTTCTTTATCCTGACTACATCTATCTACGTCGGATACTTGTTTTTGACCGCTTTTGTATGGGTATTCCTCAAAAGGCTTCGCATTTCGCTGCTGGCTTCACGCTATCGTTGCGGCAGATGCGGGCAGAAACTGAGGGAGAAGGGAGTCTGCCCACATTGCGGAGCTATCAATGAATAAAAAAGCTTTGTAACTTTTCCATATTCAGTAGGAAAATGTAACTTTGTAGTTGAACTTTTAAAAGGAGGAATTGATTATGAGTAGTTTGGAGTTGGAAGCCGGAAAATTGGAGTTGATTCGTGAGATAGTCAATATCAATAGCAGTACTGCATTGGAGAGCCTCAGAAAATATATGAAGGAGGTTTTGAATAAGAATAGTCATTCCATTCCGACAGCGGCAGATAGCAAATTGCTGACTAAGCGTATGCTTGCAAAGTATGCCGGTAGTTGGAAGGACAATCGTGATTCTGATGAAATCAATGATGATATATATGCATCACGCCTTTCTCGAAAAGAAGAAAACTTTAGCCCCTTTGACGAATGAAACGATATTTGCTTGATCTAATATTTGTGTTCACTTCATGCGTCAGAAATTTGGAGTAGACGAACATATTGAAAAGGTGGGCTGGGAACATTGTTGCATTTCGGAGGTTACGGTAGCAGAGTTGTTGTTCGGTGCAGAGCGAAGTAATAATGTGGAGAGAAACTTGCAGCTTGTTACTGATTTCTGCCAAGATATCAAGGTAATACCTTTGTCCTCGGCTTTATGTTGTTATGCCCGGAGTAAGGCTGCCTTATATAGTCAAGAAACTCCCATTGAGGATTTGGACTTATTTATAGGATGTACAGCGGTGGCTAACCAAATGATAATGGTTACTGAAAACAAGAAACATCTGGAAAGAATACCTAATATTGAAATTGAAAACTGGGTACATAGAGGATAACTTCTCCTCTGTCAGATAGAAACATAGAAACGGTCGTTCGGGTATGCAATGTGTAAGTACCCGAACGACCGTTTCTATTTTCCTTTACTTTCGGAGGGACAAAGCTCTCCAATCAGAACCTGCACCTCAACTCTATTCCCGCCTGCACAGGCCGTCCTTTCTGCATAAATCCGTTCCCCATACTCTCAAAATAGAACGAAGCATACTCTTTGTCCAGTGCATTGCGCACCCAGAAATCAATCTGTCCATGTCCTTTCTGGAAGCTGATACGTCCGTTCAGCGTGCCGTAGAAGGCTTGGCTCACGGTATTCTTCTCGGTCCAGTAGATGCGCCCGGCACCGGTGTAGTTAGCGTTCAGCTGGATGCGGTCCAGCCAGTGCCCCGGACGGATGCGGAAGATGTACTGACCGCCCACGTTCATGGTATGCTTGGGAACAAAGGGTACGTACTTGCCGTTGTAGCTGATTTCCTGAAGCTCCCCATTCACTTTCTCGTTGGTGATGTAATCCTTAAAGGTGGCATAGGTATAACCATAACTTGCATTCAGCGTGAAGTCCGTAGCAACGGCAGCCGTTAAGGCAACCTCTGCCCCCTGGCTGCGGCTTTTGCCGGCATTTGCCGTTTCGCGTCCCAGTCCGCTTGGGGCGAAGCGTGAAATCTGCTGGTCGCGGGTTTCCAGCCAGAAGATGGCGGCGTCGGCATGCAGACGTCCGTCCAGCAGATTCAAGTGTGTTCCTATTTCGTAGTTCCAGGTCTGTTCGGGCTTGTAGACGGTGGCGGATTTTGCATCCGGATTCTCTCCCGCATCGGGGAAGTATTTGCCCACCAGCTCTTTGTAGGCATCCGGCACGTTGGGCATAATCGCCTCTTTGCTTTGCCGCATCATGTCATTCTTCAAACTGGATTGCAGCAAGTCGGAGAACATCTGCACGTTGTAGCCTCCCGAACGGTAACCTTTGCTGACCGTAGCGTAAACATTTCCTCTGTTTCGCGCAAAGTCATACTGCAAAGCAAACTTGGGCAACAGCTGAAGATAATCCTTATCAATGTTTCCTTGGTAGCGCGACTCTACGGTCAGTGCCGTCTCCGGCATCATCTCCATTTCGCGGATGACGACGTCGCCCCGCTTCATTTCTCCCTTGATGCCCACCTTGTAGTCCAGGCTGGTGCCGGAGTTGTAATCCATCTTCATACGCTCATAATCCAGGCGTAACCCGGCAGTGAACGACACTCCTTTCAGCCCGAATAAATCTCTGAAGGTGGATTGATGAAAGAGTGCCCCATTCAGCAGCGGAGTGTCGAAACTGCCCCCGATGGGCATGGTCTGGCTGCTGATGCCCAGTGAGGGCAGGATATTCATGCTCATGGATGGTCCCATCTCTACTTGTATTTGCGATGGGATGACACTGCCCAACATCTGGTTCAGCATCCCCATTCCGGCTTCCCTGAAAGTGACGGGAGCTTCCGTATTCAGCCATTGGTAGAAGCCGAAGGCGCCGGTGGTCCATTGCCAGCGGCTGCCGCTTTTACTCTTCAAGATGATTTCCTCGCTCAGTGCGTGGGAGCGTTGTTTCTGTTGCAGGGTATAGATGTCGTTGGCGGTGAAGTCCTGGTCTATGTCCATGCAGTCCTTTAGAAACTGGTAGCCGGTGACCATGCTCAACGTGAAGTGCTGTGCCTGGTATTCCAGGTTCAGACCCGTGTTCAGCAGGTTGCGGTAGTAGTTGCTACGGGCGTTATTGGAGATTTTTCCGATGTAGGGCTTCAGCGGCTCGCTCTGTGCTTCGGGAGCCAGGCTGCCTTGATAGAAGTATGGGTAGCCACCCTGGTCGCTGTATTCGTAGTTGATGTTTAGGTCCACCTTCCAGTTGTCCGAGGGGAGGTAGATGGCGCGGATGCGTCCGCCTGCCGATTGCCCCTTGTCCGCTTTCTCGTCCCTCACCGTGTTGCGGAAGAATCCTCCTTGATAATCGTAAAAACCTCCGGTGGAAAAGGCGAACCGTTCCGAAAGGCGGTGATAGTGGGTCAGCGAGGTATTATAGGCATTGTACGTACCTGCCCCCATGCGGAAGTCCGTCCCCTGGTAGGAGAAGGGCGATTTGGTGTGCACCTTAATCAATCCGCCCATGGCATTGCGCCCGTAGAGCGTGCCCTGCGGACCGCGTAGCACGTCGATGCGCTCTACGTCGGCATAGCTGAAGTCGAAGGCTGACTTGTCTATATAAGGTATATTGTCTACATAAAGTCCTACGGAGGGAGTGTTGATGCGCGAGCCGATGCCGCGGATATAGACTGCCGAAGTCAGTCGCGAGCCGTAGTCGGGGATAAACATATTGGGCACTACGGATGTCAGATTCTTGATGGAGTTCACCTGTGCGTTCTGCATGTCCTGCTGCGAAAGCAGGGTGACGGCGGCGGGCTGCTCGCGCAGTTTCCGGTTTTCTTTGGGGGCGGCGATGACGGTTATTTCCTCTACATCCACCACTTTCAAGGTGTCTGCCTCTTCGGCAAGTACGTTGCCGGTTGCCAGGAGGCAGAAGATACCGGCTAAGATTCTATATCTGTTCATAAACTGTTTTTTTAAGCACCTGCAAAGTAAAGGGATTCTTGCGGAAGGGACAATCCTCATTTATTAGGATTTCGTTCCTGGAGTGCTAATCTTAAATCGTTCCATCATGCGAAAAATATCGTTCCTCCGTGGGGTAAAAATCGTTCCACCATGGTGGAACGATTTTTACCCCACGGAGGAACGATATTTTTCGCATGATGGAACGATTTAAGATTAGCACTCCAGGAACGAAATCCTAATAAATGAGGATTGTCCCTTCCGCAAGAATCCCTTTACTTTGCAGGTGCTTAAAAAAACAGTTTATGAACAGATATAGAATCTTAGCCGGTATCTTCTGCCTCCTGGCAACCGGCAACGTACTTGCCGAAGAGGCAGACACCTTGAAAGTGGTGGATGTAGAGGAAATAACCGTCATCGCCGCCCCCAAAGAAAACCGGAAACTGCGCGAGCAGCCCGCCGCCGTCACCCTGCTTTCGCAGCAGGACATGCAGAACGCACAGGTGAACTCCATCAAGAATCTGACATCCGTAGTGCCCAATATGTTTATCCCCGACTACGGCTCGCGACTGACTTCGGCAGTCTATATCCGCGGCATCGGCTCGCGCATCAACACTCCCTCCGTAGGACTTTATGTAGACAATATACCTTATATAGACAAGTCAGCCTTCGACTTCAGCTATGCCGACGTAGAGCGCATCGACGTGCTACGCGGTCCGCAGGGCACGCTCTACGGGCGCAATGCCATGGGCGGATTGATTAAGGTGCACACCAAATCGCCCTTCTCCTACCAGGGGACGGACTTCCGCATGGGGGCAGGTACGTACAATGCCTATAATACCTCGCTGACCCACTATCACCGCCTTTCGGAACGGTTCGCCTTTTCCACCGGAGGTTTTTACGATTATCAAGGAGGATTCTTCCGCAACACGGTGAGGGACGAGAAAGCGGACAAGGGGCAATCGGCAGGCGGACGCATCCGCGCCATCTACCTCCCCTCGGACAACTGGAAGGTGGACCTAAACATCAACTACGAATACAGCGACCAGGGTGGCTACCCATACTTCTATCAAGGCAGCCTGGCTCCCGAAGCACAGAGCGAGCCGCTGAAGCCCTACATCGGAAAAATCTCCAATAACGCCCGTAGCAACTACTACCGCAACCTGCTGAACACGGGTCTGAACCTGGAATACCAGGCACAGCACTTCACGTTGAGCATGGTCACCGGCTACCAGTTTCTAAAGGACTGCATGGACATAGACCAGGACTTCACCGCCAACGACATCTATACCCTGCAACAGAAACAACGCTCCCACGCACTGAGCGAGGAAATCATCTTGAAGAGTAAAAGCGGCAGCCGCTGGCAATGGACCACCGGCGCCTTCGGCTTCTACCAATGGCTGAATACGGAAGCTCCCGTCACTTTCAGGGAAGCCGGAATGGGGATGCTGAACCAGATGTTGGGCAGTGTCATCCCATCGCAAATACAAGTAGAGATGGGACCATCCATGAGCATGAATATCCTGCCCTCACTGGGCATCAGCAGCCAGACCATGCCCATCGGGGGCAGTTTCGACACTCCGCTGCTGAATGGGGCACTCTTTCATCAATCCACCTTCAGAGATTTATTCGGGCTGAAAGGAGTGTCGTTCACTGCCGGGTTACGCCTGGATTATGAGCGTATGAAGATGGATTACAACTCCGGCACCAGCCTGGACTACAAGGTGGGCATCAAGGGAGAAATGAAGCGGGGCGACGTCGTCATCCGCGAAATGGAGATGATGCCGGAGACGGCACTGACCGTAGAGTCGCGCTACCAAGGAAACATTGATAAGGATTATCTTCAGCTGTTGCCCAAGTTTGCTTTGCAGTATGACTTTGCGCGAAACAGAGGAAATGTTTACGCTACGGTCAGCAAAGGTTACCGTTCGGGAGGCTACAACGTGCAGATGTTCTCCGACTTGCTGCAATCCAGTTTGAAGAATGACATGATGCGGCAAAGCAAAGAGGCGATTATGCCCAACGTGCCGGATGCCTACAAAGAGCTGGTGGGCAAATACTTCCCCGATGCGGGAGAGAATCCGGATGCAAAATCCGCCACCGTCTACAAGCCCGAACAGACCTGGAACTACGAAATAGGAACACACTTGAATCTGCTGGACGGACGTCTGCATGCCGACGCCGCCATCTTCTGGCTGGAAACCCGCGACCAGCAGATTTCACGCTTCGCCCCAAGCGGACTGGGACGCGAAACGGCAAATGCCGGCAAAAGCCGCAGCCAGGGGGCAGAGGTTGCCTTAACGGCTGCCGTTGCTACGGACTTCACGCTGAATGCAAGTTATGGTTATACCTATGCCACCTTTAAGGATTACATCACCAACGAGAAAGTGAATGGGGAGCTTCAGGAAATCAGCTACAACGGCAAGTACGTACCCTTTGTTCCCAAGCATACCATGAACGTGGGCGGTCAGTACATCTTCCGCATCCGTCCGGGGCACTGGCTGGACCGCATCCAGCTGAACGCTAACTACACCGGTGCCGGGCGCATCTACTGGACCGAGAAGAATACCGTGAGCCAAGCCTTCTACGGCACGCTGAACGGACGTATCAGCTTCCAGAAAGGACATGGACAGATTGATTTCTGGGTGCGCAATGCACTGGACAAAGAGTATGCTTCGTTCTATTTTGAGAGTATGGGGAACGGATTTATGCAGAAAGGACGGCCTGTGCAGGCGGGAATAGAGTTGAGGTGCAGGTTCTGATTGGAGAGCTTTGTCCCTCCGAAAGTAAAGGAAAATAGAAACGGTCGTTCGGGTACTTACACATTGCATACCCGAACGACCGTTTCTATGTTTCTATCTGACAGAGGAGAAGTTATCCTCTATGTACCCAGTTTTCAATTTCAATATTAGGTATTCTTTCCAGATGTTTCTTGTTTTCAGTAACCATTATCATTTGGTTAGCCACCGCTGTACATCCTATAAATAAGTCCAAATCCTCAATGGGAGTTTCTTGACTATATAAGGCAGCCTTACTCCGGGCATAACAACATAAAGCCGAGGACAAAGGTATTACCTTGATATCTTGGCAGAAATCAGTAACAAGCTGCAAGTTTCTCTCCACATTATTACTTCGCTCTGCACCGAACAACAACTCTGCTACCGTAACCTCCGAAATGCAACAATGTTCCCAGCCCACCTTTTCAATATGTTCGTCTACTCCAAATTTCTGACGCATGAAGTGAACACAAATATTAGATCAAGCAAATATCGTTTCATTCGTCAAAGGGGCTAAAGTTTTCTTCTTTTCGAGAAAGGCGTGATGCATATATATCATCATTGATTTCATCAGAATCACGATTGTCCTTCCAACTACCGGCATACTTTGCAAGCATACGCTTAGTCAGCAATTTGCTATCTGCCGCTGTCGGAATGGAATGACTATTCTTATTCAAAACCTCCTTCATATATTTTCTGAGGCTCTCCAATGCAGTACTGCTATTGATATTGACTATCTCACGAATCAACTCCAATTTTCCGGCTTCCAACTCCAAACTACTCATAATCAATTCCTCCTTTTAAAAGTTCAACTACAAAGTTACATTTTCCTACTGAATATGGAAAAGTTACAAAGCTTTTTTATTCATTGATAGCTCCGCAATGTGGGCAGACTCCCTTCTCCCTCAGTTTCTGCCCGCATCTGCCGCAACGATAGCGTGAAGCCAGCAGCGAAATGCGAAGCCTTTTGAGGAATACCCATACAAAAGCGGTCAAAAACAAGTATCCGACGTAGATAGATGTAGTCAGGATAAAGAAGAAATAACAGAAGATGCAGCAGGAGGCCAGCCCCAACAGATAGAATACGGCCGCCGCCGGACTTAACTGGCGAAACAAATCGTCGAGTACCGCCAGCAACACCACTATAAACAGCCAGATACCCATCAGAAAAGCAGAAAGCACAAGCGGTACCTTGAACGGCGACAAGGTAGGATTAAAATAGAAGTGTTGCCACGTCTCCGGTGCAAACACTTGTATAGATTCGTAAATAGTGGCACAGAACGCCATCAGCAGACATAGCAACAACGGATAGAGACTGTCTATATCATTAAAGTACACCATCCTCAACTGCTTGCGTCGAAAAGCCCGGAACAGCCAGACTGCCACAAACAAGGCAAAAATAATGATAAAATAAGAGGCATGGGTATCACTGAACAAGTAGATGGCCTGCGAAATGCTGTCTGTAGGAACAAAGGCATGCATCATTTCGGACTCCCGCAACCAACCCTGCACTTCCTGCGAATGGGCAAGCTTCACCCATACACTATCCACACTGTCGGCAGGATGGATGGCGAACTCGGCAACCACCACGCGGTCTCCCCGATAAAGCATATTATAGCAGTCCTTCACGGGCAGACAAGCCAAATTCACAGAATCTGCCAGCACTTCCAGATTGGTATTCCAAGTATAATGCCGCTCAAAAAGATAGGCCAGCGAATCACGCGTCTCCTTAGACAGATGTTCATCTTCAAGATTAGGACGGGAATAATGGCAGGAAACTAAAGCAATGAAGCATGAAAAATAAAGAATGCAGAATAGGAGGGAACGCAGTGAACGCAAAGGATGTTTGTCCCTGCCCGCTTCCCGGTACCGGTCATTTGCCAGCCTTTCATTATGTGCCCGTTCCTCACTCCTCATTTTCAAGTCTTTATTAGTAATTCCTCATTCTTCATCCTTCATTAAAGCGGCTCTTCATGAGCAATGACTTTCATCTGGCAATTCTTGCAATCAAAAGACAAGCGGAAACGCTTGCCGTCCGTCCCAACCAAATAATAAGGTTCCCTATAAGGAGAATGTCCTTTCTGATAGGTGGGACACCATCCCATACTGAAACGCAGGCAATGTTTGCAGAACATGAGTACAGCATCCGGAACCGCTTGTGCCTCGTAAGCAGGTGCTATGGACGACAACCCGTGCTCACGGTAGAAACTCCGGGCAGCACCGTTCATCACATTACCCAGATAGGTCAGCGAAGTAGCCGGGAAAGCATGGCTGGTCGGTTTCCAAACAGCCAGCTCACGACGATAAGTAACACGCCGAGCCGCAATCAGCTTATCTATCACCTGCCGGCGCCAGTCCGCCACCGCAGAAGCAGGAAGGAACCAGTTAGCAGAAAGATTGAGCCTGATGCCCGAAGCATCTTCAGACAAATATCCTGCTATCTCAAAAGGAGTATTCCCCAACTTACCCAGCTGATTACGCAGATTATCCACCTGCGGTGTACGTGCCAACTCTTTCGGATAAGGGAAAGAGAGCGTCACGCGGTTATCATCCTCGTCCGCAGCCGTCAGGCTAAACCCGAAAGAAGTATCTGACAACTCCCAACAAACACCGATTTTACGTTCGGAGGATTTGCGGGTAAGAATACGTTCAAACTCCTGGTCGAAGTTACGATAAAGTCGGGTACGGGGTTTGATACGAGGCACTTCCCCTGCCGGATAGAGTTTGTTACCATCCACCCGGTTGATGCGGAAACCTTGCAAACGTCCCTGCTCATCAAGAAAACAGACACCGTCTCCGTTGTGGAAAGGCTTTACGCCTGCCACCGTGAGATATCCCCCGCGCTGTTCCTTCAAAGTGCCCATCTCCTCTCCCAAAGATTTGGGCGTATCGAACGAAGTGATCTCCCCTCCCCTTCCTTGCAGGAAATAATGGGTGAAACCGCGGCTGAAACTCTTGTCCAACTGTGGCTGGAAATCGAAACGGCAGGTGCCCGAAGAAGCACGGGCATATTCCTTGCGACGGGCAAAAATGGCATCGAGCTTCCTACGGTAAGCCGCCGTCACATTCTTCACATAGTTCACATCCTTCAAGCGGCCTTCTATCTTCAGCGAAGTGGCTCCGGCATCCAGCAGTTCTTCCAACACCTCGCTTTGGTTGAGGTCCTTCAAAGAAAGCAGATGCTTATTACGCACAATGGTCTTGCCATCGGCATCTACCAGACTGAAGGGTAAACGGCAGAATTGCGCACATTCCCCCCGGTTGGCACTCCGTCCGAAACAAGCCTGGCTGACATAGCACTGCCCGCTATAACTGACGCAAAGAGCCCCGTGTACAAAGACTTCGAGCGGCACGTCGGGACACGCCTCATGGATACCGCGTATCTCCTGCAAAGAAAGTTCGCGTGCCAACACCACCTGACGGAAACCGGCATCGGCAAGGAAACGTACTTTCTCCGGCGTACGGTTATCCATCTGCGTACTGCCATGCAACGGAATGGGCGGCAAATTCAACCGCGTAATCCCCATATCCTGTACAATCAGTGCATCCACACCGATGCGGTACAGCTCCCAAATCATCCTCTCCGTCTCTTTCAGCTCTTCTTCTTTCAGAATGGTATTGACCGTCACATAGATACGGGCATTATACAGATGGGCATGCTCCACCAAAGCGGCAATATCCTCCAAAGAGTTGACAGCAGCCGCACGCGCACCGAACTTGGGTGCACCGATGTATACCGCATCTGCCCCATGATTCACTGCTTCTATGCCACACTCCAAATTCTTGGCAGGAGCCAGCAGCTCTATTTTACGTTGCTTTATCATCGTTTAGTTACGAGTAACTCACCCTATTTCATTAATATTATACGGCGTCTCCTGATATACAAAATAATTCAGCCAATTGGAGAACAACAGATTGGCATGGGCACGCCAACGCACCAGCACTCCTTTGTCCGGGTCATCGTCCACATAGTAGTTACGGGGTATCTCAATGGGCAGGCCCTTATTCAAGTCACGGCGATACTCTGTATCCAATGTCAGCGGGGAGTATTCCGAATGGCCGGTCACGAAGAACTCACGCCCTCCACGGGCCACCGCCATATATACACCAGCATCCTCCGACTCGGAAAGCAGCGTCAATTCCGGAACCTTCTGTATATCTTCCCGGCGCACTTCCGTGTGGCGGCTATGCGGCACATAGAACATATCATCAAATCCACGGAAAATGGGATGCAACGGTTGCAAGGTACGATGTTCAAAGATACCGAACATCTTCTTATCCAGTGCATACTTCGGCACTCCATAATGATGATAGAGCCCTGCCTGCGCCGCCCAGCAGATGTAGAGCGTAGAGGTGACATGCGTACGCGCCCAGTCGAAGATTTCAGTAATCTCATCCCAATAAGTCACCTCCTCAAAATCCATCTGCTCTACCGGAGCACCGGTGATAATCATGCCATCGTACTTTTCACCGCGCATCTTGTCGAAATCCGTATAAAATGTTTTCATGTGTTCTATCGGAGTGTTCTTGGAAGTATGGCTTTTTATCTTCATGAACGAGATTTCCACCTGAAGCGGAGTATTGGAAAGCAGACGCACCAGGTCCGTTTCCGTTGTAATCTTTAGCGGCATCAAGTTCAGAATCACGATACGCAGCGGACGGATATCCTGCTGGGTTGCCCGGGAATTGTCAATGACAAATATATTCTCCTCTTTCAGCAACTCGATAGCGGGTAGTTTATCGGGTAAATTTAAAGGCATGAGTTTATATCTATGGTTTAACTTATTACTGTCTACGATTTTAGCGTGTAAAGTTAGGCAAAAAATCAGAGTGTGATAAATAAATTATAAAAGTTTTATCGATTTATCCCTCTTCATTTAACACGTTTAATTACATTTGTACCCGAAACCTATTAAAAGTTATTAAAAAATAAGATTAAAAAGCACTGCGGCATCAAGCGTGATACTGATAATTAGCATCCAAAAGCGTAAAAGACTTTTCCATACCGGTTATAGCTCTGCTAAATCCATATTTTTAAGACAAGGTTCATTGAGTATAATTGGGAAAGCGGAAAAACCGTTGCCCCACAATAATAATACAATGAAGAAACTTATTCTTGCAAGAGGAGTCTTGGCTGCCTCTTTATTCTGCTGCATGTCCTTAGGGAATACAGCTTGTGTGAACCGGATTGACGAAGAATCAGAAGCGGAAATCGAGGAAGGGACGACACCTATCACGTTCTCTATCAAAATGGAAAAAGCCAGTACCAAGGTCACAAACACCGCCTTTGAAAAAGGAGACAGAATGGGCTTGTTTGCAACCACTTCCTCCGGCTCCATCAAGGGAAAACGGTATATTGACAATCTGGCCCTGGAATATACGGAAGGCTCCACACTGGTTCCCAAAAAGACAGTATTCTATCCGGAAGGAGATGTGTCACTGGACTTTATCAGTTACCACCCTTACCAAACCGAAGGGGTAGCTGCCGGTACACCCGTTCTTCCCGTATCTGTGCAGATAGACCAGAGCAATGAGAAAAACCGCGCACAAAGTGACTTCTTGGTAGCTAAAGCGCAAGGAATCACCAGTAAAACCAAATCTGTAACCCTGGAGTTCCAACACAAGCTGTCCAAACTGGCAATCTCTCTGACACCCGACGCAAGCAACTCTGCCAATGATTTGCTGAAAGCCAATCCGCGTATCATCGCAACCGGGCTCAAGACCTCGGCCGATTATAATCTGGAAGACGGGACTTTCAGTAATCTTACGGGGACACAAGACATCATAGCCTCCGGCGAATGGAGCGTCAAAGACAACAAACTTACCGGCAAGGAATTCATCATCATACCCCAAACGATAAATGATGGCAAGCAATCCTTCATTATGGAGTGGAGCGGACGTATATACAGTTGTGCAATACCCGAAGTGGAAATGAGTAGCAGCACGCAATGTATCATTAACATATCAGCCATGCAGAGCAACAGCAACGTACTGAGCAGTTTTGCCGGAAAAATCAAGGAATGGAGCAGCCTCCCTCCCATCGACACCGACAATATGGAAGATTACACTGCCATACATATCTCCGCTCTCTCCTTTTCTCTTTCAAATGTGTACAGAATTTATCACGAAGGGATACCCATTGCAGAAGTCTGCAAGGAATATCTCAAATCAGCGTCATTGACTTCCAGAGCCGTTATAGCCTATCCCATAGGCGAAAATGAAAAGACCGACCTGAGCAATGGAGTCATCCTACAGCTTGCAGACCGTAAAGACACCATCTGCGGAGGAAGAATAAGCTGGAATACAGACGACTATGGATTTACCTACACTAAAGGGGAATATACCGGCATAGACAAGCTCTATATAGACAATAACCATAAGCTACTTCTGGATAAACCGGAAAACGCCATCAAAGTGAATGTAGCATGCTACACCCTTCGAGACATCAGAAAAGGAGTGTCTACCGAATACCCCATTGTCAAGATTGGAGCCCAATACTGGATGGGTGGAGAGCTCCATGCCACCACCTACCGCAACGGAACTCCCTTGAAAAAACAGATTGATTTGGGAACAGACAAAGCCGGATATTACAAGCCGGATAAGTATGATATTTATTTTTACAATGGAGAAGCCATACTGGCAGGAGAGCTGGCACCCGAAGGCTGGAAAATACCATCGGATGCAGACTGGGAACAGCTGAAAAGTTATACCGGCAACGACAGCTCCATACTAAAAGCCGGAGAATGGCAGACAATGGTATCCGGTGAAGTATCTCCCGTGAACAACTATACCCGGTTCAATGCTTTTCCCGTAGGAATGTGGTACAACAAGGGGCACAACAGCCCAAACAAAATGACCGCCTTCTGGAGTTGGGACTACACAAAGCATACCCTTTCGGAAAGCACCATTTATTTTCTCGGCGAAAGCGACGAGTTTGTATCAAGCGCCGCCCATGTCACCGGCAAGCCCTACTATAAAGCTCTTTCCATCCGTTGTATAAAAGAATAGCCGGCAATTTCGACATTTCTCATTTCTTTTTTGTATTTTTGTTCCCAATGTGCAAGATTTTTGCCAATCGGACAAAGATAACGAAAGAGAAATGAGAGTAATCGACTTGATAAACAGTAACGAAAAAACAGCTTTTTCCTTTGAAATATTGCCACCACTGAAAGGTACGGGCATCGAAAAGCTGTATCAAACCATAGATACGTTACGGGAATTCGACCCCAAATACATCAACATCACCACGCACCGCAGCGAGTACGTGTACAAAGACCTCGGTAACGGATTGTTCCAGCGAAACCGCCTGCGCCGCCGCCCCGGCACCGTAGCCGTAGCTGCTGCCATCCAGAACAAGTACAACATCACCATGGTGCCGCACATCCTTTGCAGCGGCTTCACCCGCGAAGAGACGGAGTACGTGCTGCTCGACCTGCAATTCCTCGGCATCACCGACCTGCTGGTGCTTCGTGGCGACAAGGCAAAGCACGAATCCTCTTTTATCCCCGTGGGCAACGGTTACCACCACGCCGTCGAACTACAAGAGCAAATCAACAACTTCAATAAAGGTATTTTTGTGGACGGCTCCGAGATGAAAGTTACCAATACCCCGTTTTCATACGGTGTGGCGTGCTATCCGGAAAAGCATGAAGAAGCCCCCAACATGGATACAGACATCTACTGGCTAAAGAAGAAAATGGAAATGGGTGCAGAGTATGCCGTGACCCAGCTCTTCTACGACAACCGGAAATATTTCGACTTCGTGGAACGTGCCCGTCAAGCCGGTGTCACCATCCCGATTATCCCGGGCATCAAGCCCTTCAAGAAGTTGTCACAACTCAGCATGATACCCAAGACGTTCAAAGTAGATTTGCCCGAGGAACTGACCCAAGAGGTTCTGAAGTGCAACACCGATGCGGAAGCTCAGCAAGTGGGTATCGAATGGTGCGTGCAGCAGTGCAAAGAGCTGATAGCCCATGGCGTCCCAAGCCTCCACTTCTACTCGGTAGGAGCTACAGACAGCATCAAGGAAGTAGCCAAACAAATCTACTAAACAATGGACAATCAACAGTTGACAATTGACAATAGGCAGTGTCACAAGTAATAACTTATAACTAATTAACCCGTGTTCAGTTTCAAGGACATAATAGGCCAAGAGGCAGCCAAGCAAAGGCTGATACAAGAAGTGCAGGAAGGACGTATCCCCCACGCACAACTCTTCTGTGGCCCTGCCGGAGTAGGAAAACTCCCATTGGCACTTGCCTATGCCCGCTACATCTGCTGTCCCAACCGGACGGAAACCGATGCCTGCGGTACTTGTCCCTCCTGCGTAAAATGGAATAAGCTGGTGCACCCGGACGTACACTTCGTATACCCTATCGTCAAGAGCGCCAAAGGGAAAAAGGAAGTCTGCGACGACTATATCGCCAACTGGCGGCACCTGTTGCTGAACAGCCCCTACTTCGGGCTGAACCACTGGCTGAACGAGATGGATGCCGAAAACGGACAAGCTATTATCTATGCCAAAGAAAGCGACGAGATAACCCGCAAGCTGAGTCTGAAATCCAGTGAAGGAGGTTACAAAGTCACCATCGTATGGCTACCCGAAAAGCTGCATGAAGTATGCGCCAACAAGCTGCTGAAACTGCTGGAAGAGCCACCCGAGAAAACGATATTCCTCCTCATCTCCGAAGCTCCGGAAATGATACTGCCCACCATCCTCAGCCGCACGCAGCGCTTCAACATTCCTAAGATTGAAGAAGCCGACATAGCCGAAGCCCTGCAGCAGAAGTACGGAGTGCAGCCCCGCGACAGCGAGACCATAGCCCACCTGGCAAACGGAGACTTTATCAAAGCATTGGAGACCATCCATCTGAACGAAGAGAACGAACTGTTCTTCAACCTCTTTGTCAGCCTGATGCGACTCTCCTACCAGCGCAAGATACGGGAAATGAAACAATGGAGCGAGCAGCTTGCCGCCATGGGACGCGAACGGCAGAAGAACTTCCTGGACTACTGCCAGCGTATGACCCGCGAGAACTTCATCTACAACTTGTACCGCAAGGAGATGAACTACATGACGCTGCCCGAACAGAACTTCGCCACCCGCTTCGCCCCCTTTGTCAACGAGCGTAACGTCGTGGGTATCATGGACGAACTGAGTGAAGCGCAGCGCCACATCGAGCAGAACGTGAACGCCCGCATGGTGTTCTTCGACTTCTCCCTCAAAATGATTGTTTTATTGAAACAATGAAAAGTGGCAAGACAATGAAATGCAAAGTATCAAATCGTAAATAGTAAATAGTCAAATCGTAAATAAACAGATGATGGAATTTAAACTACATAATGGAAGCGGAGGCCTGTGCTGCAAGAGTTGCGGCAGGCAGGACAAGCAACTGAACACCTACGACTGGCTGGCCGACATACCGGGCAATGCCGATGAGAGCGAGCTGGTGGAAGTTCAGTTCAAGAACACCCGCAAGGGATATTTCCGCAACAGCAACAAGATACCCCTGGAGAAAGGCGACATCGTAGCCGTAGAAGCCACCCCCGGACATGACATCGGCGTGGTGACCCTAACCGGACGCCTCGTGCCGCTGCAAATGAAGAAAGCCAATATCAAGTCCGAGGCAGACATCAAACGCATCTACCGCAAGGCGAAGCCCGTAGATATGGAGAAGTACAACGAAGCAAAAGCCCGCGAGCACGCCACCATGATACGCTCGCGCCAGATTGCCCTGGACCTCAACCTCAACATGAAGATTGGTGACGTGGAATACCAGGGAGACGGCAACAAAGCCATCTTCTACTACATCGCCGACGAGCGTGTGGACTTCCGCCAGCTCATCAAGGTCCTTGCCGACGCCTTCCGCGTGCGCATCGAGATGAAACAGATTGGCGCCCGCCAGGAAGCCGGACGCATCGGTGGCATCGGTCCCTGCGGACGCGAACTCTGCTGCGCCACCTGGATGACCTCCTTCGTGTCGGTATCTACCAGCGCTGCACGCTTCCAGGACATATCACTGAATCCGCAGAAACTTGCCGGACAATGCGCCAAGCTGAAGTGCTGCCTCAACTACGAAGTGGACTGCTACGTGGAAGCACAGAAACGCCTGCCCTCGCGCGAGATTACCCTGGAAACCAAAGACGGCGAGTTCTTCTTCTTCAAAGCCGACATTCTGAGCAACCAGATAACCTACTCGAGCGACAAGAACATCCCTGCCAACCTGGTGACCATCAGCGGCAGACGCGCCTTCGAGATTATCGGTTTGAACAGACGTGGCATCAAGCCCGACAGCCTGATAGAAGAAACCCATCGTTCCGAACCCAAAAAGCCGGTGGACTTGCTGGAACAAGAGAGCCTCACCCGCTTTGACCGCAGCCGGAAAGGCAAGAGTGGCAGTGACGGCAACGGTGGCGAGAACAGCAACAACAGCCGTAACAAGAGAAAGAAAAAGAGTGGAAACGGTCGTCCGCAAGGAGGTGAGCAGCAGGGTGCTCCGCAATCCAACAACCAGAGAGAACAATCCAGGCAAGACCGGCAACCGAGACAGAAACAAGACCGGCAAGCACCCAAACAAGGTGAACAGCAACAAGGCGAACGTCAACAACGGAACAATAACAACCGTCGTCCGCCCCGTAACAATAAGCCCAAACCTCAAGGTGAAAGACCTGCCCAAAATGACAAACCGGCTCAAGAATAGGAATCTCTGCCTGAAAGGTATCATACTACTGTTTGTCGCAAGCCTGCTGAGCGCTTGCGACAAACAGACTGTATACCATTCCTTCCAATCCCTTCCCACCGAAGGCTGGCTGCGCGAAGACACGCTCTCTTTCGACGTGAAGGTCACCGACTCACTGACCTACTACAAACTGTCTTTGGAAGTTCGTAACCGAAGCAACTACCCCTATCAGAATCTACCTCTATCCATCTGCTACACCACCGCAGATTCCATCCCTTCACCCGCAGACACCATACAGCTAATCCTGGCGGACAAAGAAGGAATCTGGAAAGGTGACGGCTGGGGAGGTCTCTATCAGACTGCCGTCTCCGCAGGAAGCGTTCGAATCGGCAAACCCGGCACCTACCTCTTTAAAGTGGCCTATACGCTACCGGACGAAAGGCTGCAAGGAATCAATGACATCGGCATCAAACTGAAGAGATAGGAACTCCCTATTGTTCTTTATCACCTTCTTCTAACAACCACCTCAGTCTCCCACTCACGTCTCCTTGAAGCGGAAACGGGCGGGGTATCATAACTTGCCCTCTTACCTCGTAGCGTTACGTCTTTTACGCCAGGATGTAACGACCGTTACACCAGCATGTAAAGGGCGTTACAATATAGCGTAAAAGTCGTTACGATACAGCGTAAAGGACGTTACAATGCGGTGTAATGGCCGTTACATTACGATGTAAACAATGTGTAAATGCAATGTAATGATAATCAAGTCCATTCGTATGTCCCACAAGGAAACGGTCATAACTAAATTCGACGATTACGTCCCGCATCAATCCGCAGAAAGATAAACAGCAAGATTGTGAATCCCCAGAGAGAAGAACCTCCGTAACTGAAGAAAGGCAACGGGATACCGATGACGGGGGTCAGCCCCAGCACCATGCCTATATTGATGAATAGATGGAACAAGAATATACTAAGCACAGAATAACCATACACCCGGCCAAAGGGAGATTGCTGCCGCTCGGCCACGACAATCAGCCGTAAAATAAGAATAAGGAACAGTAACAGTACAGCCGTAGACCCTACGAATCCTTCCTCCTCACCCACGGTGCAAAAAATGAAGTCCGTATCTTGCTCCGGCACATACTTCAGCTTTGTCTGCGTACCATTCAAGAAACCTTTGCCGGTCAGCCCCCCGGAGCCGATGGCTATCTTCGACTGGTTCACGTTATAGCCGGCACCAGCAAGGTCCTCTTCCATACCGAGCACCACCTTGATACGTATCTGTTGATGGGGCTCCAGCACTTTATTGAAGAAGTAGTCGCTGGAGTAGAGGAAACCTATCGAACCCAAAGCAAACAGCCCAATCAGAAAATAAGATAAATGGCGCTCGCTTAAAGAAAGAAAGACAAGATACCCGATAACAAGTGCACAAAGCCCCCACTGCACCCACACCAAGTTGAAGGGTACTACGTATTCCGAAATCAGATAAGCCACGAGCAGCACTCCCAGCGAACCGCCGATAATATTCCGCGTGGGCTCCCAGCGCTTTTTATAGACCCACACCATGCCTCCGGCAAAGAGCAGTACCATCAGCAGCACGGCAAATTCTCCGATAGGCGTCGGTGTATCGGCAATCATCACCGCATCAAAACGGATGCCCACCACAAAGTAGGCCACTGCACATATACCCGAGAACAGTACCACGCCCGGCATTCCCTCCCGATAAAGCATCAGGAAAAATGCAGAGTACACCAATGCCGAACCCGTCTCCCGCTGTAGGATAATCAGCAACATGGGGAAAAGAATCAAGAAAGCCAGCATAAGGGAGCTTTTCCAATTCTTCATCGTAAACGAGTAGGCGCTCATATACTTGGCAAGCGCCAGCGCCGTGGCAAACTTGGCAAACTCCGCCGGCTGCAAACTGACCGGCCCCAGAATGAGCCACGACCGCGACCCTTTTGTGTCGGGCGCAATGAATATCGTGACAATCAGCAACAGCATCAGCCCTATATATATAAGGTAGGAGAACATGTCATAGAGGGAATCGTCCAGCATCAGCAGCACAAACCCCAGCCCGAAGGAACATATAATCCAGACAAACTGCTTGCCGGCACGCGTAGAGAAGTCCAGAAAGTCACGGTCACCATAATCATAACTCGCCCCACAGACACTGAACCAGCCGAATACAATCAGCAGCAGGTAAACGACAATCGTCACCCAGTCCAATGATTTCCATATGCTATCTCTCCTTGTCACCAATTTATTTACGATTTTACGATTTACTATTTACTATTGAAGTCACTCACCGTTCATCCCTAACCCCTAATCCTTAATCCCTAATCATCATCTCTCCTCATCTCCGTAAAGTATCACCCGGTTACTGAATTCTTCCGCCCGTATCTCATTCTCGGGCGACAGCTTTCCATGCAGGTACTGGTCCATCATCATGGCACCGATAGGTACGCCATACGTGGCACCGAAACCACCGTTCTCCACATAGACGGCAATGGCTATCTTAGGGTTGTCCATCGGAGCAAAGCCCATAAAGACAGAATGGTCCTTGCCGCGGTTCTGTGCCGTGCCCGTCTTTCCGCAGACCTCCACACCCGGCAGGATGGCTCCCGCCATGCGGCAAGTGGCGCTACCCGTACTTCCGTCTACGGCGGCACGCATACCTTTCACCACCATTTCATAATATTCGCGGTCGATGGTGGGATAACGGGGATTGCGATAGATGCTGTCCAGTTCATTGTCTTCTATCTCCTTCACGATGTGCGGAGTAATGAAATGCCCCCGGTTGGCAATGGTGGCACCCAGATTGGCTATCTGCAACGGGGTGGCAAGAATCTCTCCCTGCCCGATGGAGATACTAATCACCGTCAGACCATTCCACGAACCCCGATAGGGCTTGTCGTAGAACTTGGCATTCGGTATCAGTCCACGCTGTTCGCCGGGGAGGTCGGTACCGAGCCGATAGCCGAAGCCCTGCGATACCATGTGGTCTTTCCATACGGTAATGGCATTCTGCGGCGAACCGTATTTTTTATCACCGAACATGCGATACAATCCCCAACAGAAATAGGAATTACAAGAGGTCGCGATGGCAGGAATCAGCGACAGAGGCGAACCATGTCCGTGACATCCCACATGAAGGCCTTTATGATTGAAACCATGCGCACAAGGGAAAGTCGGATAATCTTCGTGGATAATCTCTTCTTGAAGGAAAGTCAGTGCCTGCGCCGTCTTGAAGGTGGAGCCCGGCGGATAAGCTCCCATGATGGCACGGTTCAACAAAGGCTTCCGCTTGTCCATCTGCAACAGGCGGTGGTTCTTTCCCCGCTGGCGCCCTATCATCAGATGAGGGTCAAAGGTAGGCGAGGAAACCATACATAGAATCTCACCCGTAGCCGGTTCGATGGCCACAATGGCACCGATTTTGTGTTGAAGCAGTCGTTCTCCCAACATCTGAAGGTCAATGTCGATGCCCAACGTCAGGTTCTTGCCGGGTACGGAGGAACGGTCCAACTGTCCGTCCATGTAGTGTCCCTGGATACGCCCGTGAGCGTCACGAAGCAGAATCTCCACCCCCTTCTCTCCACGCAGATACTTTTCATAGGATTTCTCGATGCCTTGCTTGCCTATATAGTCTCCGCGAATATAATAGTCATCGTTCTCAATGTCTTTCTTGGACACTTCGCCGATGTCTCCCAGCAAATGGCCGGCAGAGTTATAGGTATATTGGCGGATAGTACGCCGCTGAATATAGAAACCTGGAAATTTGAACAGCTTCTCCTGAAACACACCGCACTCTTCGGCAGAAAGCTGCGTCATGAACACCTGATGGGTGTATTTGGAATAACCGGGGTTCATCCAGCGGTTCTTGACGTCCTTCATCCGTTTGTCAAACTGTTCACGGGTAATGTTCAAGGCGCTGCAAAGGTCGAGTGTATCCAGCTGCGTCACCTCCCGAGGCACAAACGTAATATCATAGGCAGGCTGGTTAAACACGAGCAACTTACCGTTACGGTCGTAGATAGCCCCCCGTGATGGATATTGTATCTTGTTCAGAAAAGCGTTACTGTCCGCGTTCTTCTTGTAGTCATCAGTCATGATTTGCAGGTCGAACAGCCGGAACACGTAAATAAGAACGATGACAATAGCCGCCGCTCCAATTACATATTTCCGCTTTTCCAGTGTATAGTCTTTCATCAATTCCTAATCCTTAATCCCTTTATCCTTTCTTTCTTATTCCCTCAACAGCCATAATGCAGGTCACAGTAAGCAGGGTACTTGCCGCAATTCTCAACAACAGCGTACCAATATGGGCAAAAGAGAAGAATTCGAGGGTAAGCAACAAGCCGTGATGTATCAGCACACTCACAACCAGATATTTCAGGAAAGGAAGAATCCCCATTGTACGGATGGCCGGAACCAGTGTATCCAGCGTGTCACGAGGCACGAACAGCCGCAGGAAAGTGGGGCGCAAGAAAGCCAGCAACACCGTAGCGGCAGCGTTCATCCCCGGTGTGTCGGAAAAGACGTCGACAGCCAGCCCTAAAAAGAATGCCCACAACATCAACGCATTGCGGGGAGTGTCCGACTCAAACTTCAGTATCAAGTAGATATACAGAAATGGAGTGGCATATCCTGCAATATGCACATTGTTCAATATCAGCACCTGCAACAGTACCAAGCCTATGAACCATCCTATTTTATGCAGATAATTAATTAACAACGCTAATGAGTTATAAGTTACGAGTTACAAGTTATTGAGTGTATAAGTTATAAGATATAAAGATGATTAATCCCTAATCCTTAACCCCTAATCCCTAATTTCTTAGTCACTTCTCGTCCGCCCTCGACTCCAATGCCTTTTGTTCATCCTGCCCGTTGCGGGAAATGACGCGCACATTGCTCACCTTTCCAAAGTCCGTAGCCAGCTTTATCTTCAACAGATACGAAAGTCCGTCGTGCGAGTCAGACATGTCATCCACTGTCCCCACCATGACACCTTCGGGAAACACGGTGGAATAGCCGCTGGTCACTACTGTATCTCCCAGATTGAATTCGGCATGCCGGGGCAAATCCTTCAGATAGGCAAAACGGGAGTCACCTCCCTCCCACTTCAGATAACCGAAATAATCACTGCCCACAATCTTACAGCTGATGCTTGACTTGCTGTTCAGCAACGGAATGACCAACGAGTAATGGGGAGAGGTCTTATACACAATACCCACCACGCCATTGGCATCTACAACTCCCATCTCAGGACGGATACCTTCTGTTGTTCCACGGTCTAAAGTGATATAATTGTCAGCCTTGTTCAAGCTGTTCTTTATGACATTCGCCTTGAATATCTGATACTCCGTAGGAGCAAGCCGTTCCATGCTGTACAACCTGGCGGAGTCCAATCCTTTCTCCTTCAAGACATTTTCCAGAAAGGAAAGCCGCTGCTCCAACCACATATTACGGTCGAGCAGGTCCTCATTGGCCGTCTTCAGATGGAAATAAGAAGTGATGCCACCCGATATTTCATAAACCTTCCCCGCCACGCCATTGGCAGAGGTGAAATACACACTCTGCTGGTAATGATTAAAGCGAAATAATAAAATAAAACTGGCAACCTCTAACAGAAGAAAGAGGAACCAGTAATTATATTTAATGAGAAAGTTTAATAAATTCCGCATTACCGCATCAAGAATGAGAAGCGGTCAACGTTCTTCAATGCCACGCCCGTACCTTTGGCAACGGCATGCAAGGGGTCTTCCGCAATGTGGAACGGTATGTTTATTTTATCAGTCAGACGCTTATCCAGTCCACGAAGCAATGCACCGCCACCGGCAAGGTAGATACCGTTGTGAACGATGTCGGCATACAATTCGGGAGGCGTATTTTCCAATGCGCTCAAGATGGCTGTCTCAATCTTAGAGATAGACTTCTCCAGACAGTGCGCCACTTCTTGATAGCATACCGGCACTTCCATAGGCAATGCCGTAATGCGGTTCGGACCATGAACGATATAATCTTCGGGAGCATCCTCACCAAGTTCCGTCAAGGCAGCACCCACATTAATCTTAATACGCTCAGCCATACGCTCGCTGACCTTCACGTTGTGCTGGCGGCTCATATATTCCTGAATATCGGCAGTCAGGTCGTCACCGGCAATACGGATGGAGTTGTTGCTTACGATACCTCCCAAAGAGATAACGGCAATTTCCGTAGAACCACCACCTATGTCAACAATCATGTTGCCTTCGGGAGCCTCTACATCGATACCGATACCGATGGCAGCAGCCATCGGCTCGAAAATCAGATAAACGTCGCGCCCGCCGGCATGCTCGGCAGAGTCGCGCACGGCACGCAGCTCCACTTCGGTACTGCCCGAAGGAACACCAATCACCATGCGGAGTGACGGAGAGAAAAGACGGTTACGGTTGTTCACCATCTTGATAAGTCCGCGTATCATCTGCTCGCAGGCATAGAAGTCGGCAATCACACCATCGCGCAACGGACGGATGGTTCGTATGTTTTCGTGGGTCTTTTCGTGCATCATCTTTGCCTTGTCACCCACGGCAATCATCTTATCGGTACGACGGTCCAAAGCCACCACCGAAGGCTCATCCACCACAATCTTGCCATTCGTGGTGATGATGGTATTGGCTGTGCCAAGGTCCATCGCTATTTCTTGTGTAAAGGAGAATAATCCCATTAATATTTACGATTTAACTATTTACGATTTACGATTGATATTCCTCTTGTTTACAATTTGAGATTCAGACTTACGATGTAACTTCAATCGTAAATCGTAAATCGTCAAATCGTAAATCCGAATTAGTGTTTAAAGTGACGGAACCCAGTAGTTACCATGGCAATGCCATGCTCGTTGCAATATTCAAACGAGAGTTCATCCTTGATACTTCCACCCGGCTGGATGACGGCTGTTACGCCTTCATTGCCGGCAATTTCCACGCAGTCGGGGAAAGGGAAGAATGCGTCACTTGCCATTACAGCGCCATTCAAGTCGAAACCGAAGTTTTTGGCTTTCTCGATAGCCTGCTTCAAAGCATCCACACGGCTGGTCTGACCTACACCACTTGCCAACAACTGCTTTCCTTTTGCCAGCACAATGGCATTCGACTTACTGTTCTTCACAATCTTGTTTGCAAAGAGCATATCCTCAATTTCCTGTGCAGTGGGAGCCTTCGTAGTTACAGTCTTCAATTCTTCAGGAGTTTCCACCTTAAGGTCGCGGTCCTGAACCAATACGCCATTCAGCAAAGAACGGAACTGCTTCTTAGGCAGAGCTGCCGGCTTGCGGACCAGGATAATACGGTTCTTCTTCTGACCGAGGATTTCCAACGCATCCACATCATAATCGGGAGCGATAATCACCTCAAAGAAAATTTTATTGATTTCTTCGGCAGCAGCCTTGTCAATCACGGCATTAGTGATGAGCACACCACCAAAAGCGGATACCGGGTCACCGGCAAGCGCATCGTTCCATGCTTCGAGCACAGTGGGACGTGAAGCCAGTCCACAAGCATTATTATGCTTCAGGATAGCGAAAGTCGTATCCTTGAATTCGTCAATCAAGTCAACGGCAGCATTGATGTCGAGCAGGTTGTTATAAGAGATTTCCTTACCGTGAATCTGGTCGAACATAGCATCAATATTGCCATAGAAATAACCTTTCTGATGCGGATTCTCGCCATAGCGTAAAGTCTTCTGGCTGTTGGCAGAGCAACGGAAAGCGGAACCTTCCTCGCCATCGAAATAGTTGAAGATGGCAGAATCATAGTGTGAAGACACTCCGAACGCCTCTTTGGCAAACCAACGGCGTTCTTCGATGGTAGTAGTGGCTCCGTGTTCCATCAGCATGTCGCGGAACGGCTGATATTGTGCTTGCGAAGCGATGATAACCACGTCGTTATAGTTCTTGGCTGCGGCACGAATCAGAGAGATACCGCCTATGTCAATCTTTTCGATGATGGCAGGTTCTTCGGCACCACTGGCAACGGTAGCCTCAAACGGATAGAGGTCAACAATGACGAGGTCTATTTCGGGGATTTCATATTTTTCAATCTGTTGCATGTCTTGCTCCAATCCGCGGCGGCAAAGAATACCTCCAAAAACCTTCGGATGCAAAGTCTTCACGCGTCCGCCCAGGATGGAAGGGTATGTAGTGAGGTCTTCCACTGCCTTGCAGGGATAACCCAGGGATTCTATAAACTGACGGGTTCCACCGGTTGAGAGGAACTCTACACCTTCTTCATGCAGTTTGGTAATGATTTCGTCCAAACCTTCCTTATGGTAAACAGATACCAGAGCTGTTTTGATTCTTTTTGTTTCAGACATGGATTTGCGTATTAAAGTATGCGTATATTAGTATTTGATGCGCAAAGTTACAAATTTTGTTTATTCATACATACATTCATACACAATAAATTAGGTATAATTAAAAAAGGCGGCATCTGTTTCCAGTCTGCCGCCTTTTTTTAAAGGTTATTTTGTTGGTTTACCAAATAGATACACGTTTTTCTACCGGCAAGAACATCGGGTCTTTTTCTGTCACGTTGAATGCCTCATACCAAGCACCGATTTGCGGCAATGCACCGTTTACGCGCCATTCGCCCAATGAGTGCACATCACTCTTCGTGCGGTTCAACACTTCTTCGGGACGGATATCATTGGCCCATACACCTGCGTATGCCAGGAAGAAACGTTGTTCGGGAGTAAGACCATCCAGCACCGGCAGCGGATTGGCAGCCGTAGCTTTCTTGAATGCCTGATAAGAAACCTGCAGACCACCGTGGTCGGCAATATTCTCACCCAATGTCATGCGTCCGTTGGCATATACGCCCGGAGCAACCTCGATGCTATCGAAGAAGTTCACCATCACCTGAGCACGCTCGTCAAAGTTCTTGGCATCTTCAGCAGTCCACCAGTCTTTCAGGTTACCGTCCTTGTCGTACTGGCGACCCTGGTCGTCGAATCCGTGAGTCATCTCATGACCGATTACCACACCGATGGCACCATAGTTGAAGGCATCATCCGCATTCATATCGAAGAAAGGATATTGCAGGATACCGGCGGGGAAACAGATTTCGTTCGTAGTCGGGTTATAGTAAGCGTTGACGGTCTGCGGAGTCATCAGCCATTCGTCCTTATCCACCGGCTTGCCGGCCTTGGCTATCATTTCGGCATGGCTCCACTCGTTGGCACGTTCCATGTTTGCCCAGTAAGAGTCGTTTTTGATTTCCAGTGTGGAGTAGTCTTTCCAAGTGTCAGGATAACCAATCTTCACATGGAAGGTAGCCAGTTTCTCCAGAGCTTTCACCTTAGTGGAATCACCCATCCAGGCAAGATTCTGGATACGTTCGCCCAGGCTTTCCTGCAAGTTCTTCACCAAAGTCACCATACGCTCCTTGGCAGCAGCAGGAAAATATTTTTCCACGTACATCTGACCTACAGCTTCGCCCAGCGCGCCGCTTACAGTGCTTACCGCTCTCTTCCAGCGAGGCTGCATTTCTTGTGTACCGCTCATGGTGCGGCTGTAGAAGTCGAAGTTCTGTTCTGCCATAGCATCGTTCAACAAGCTTGCGGCAGAATCAATCAATTTCCATTGCAGATAAAGGCTCTGCTGTTCAATGGGCAGCGTATCCAGAATATCGGCAGCAGCTTTCAGTGAAGCGGGCTGGCCTACGATGATTTCCTTCACATCCTTCAAGCCCATGGCAGACAAATAAGCATCCCAATCGAAAGTAGGATAATTCTTCTTCAACTCTTCCATGCTCATCTTGTTATAATTGGCATGCGGGTCACGCAACTCCGTACGAGAGCGGAAAGCCTTGGCAAGACGTGTTTCCACATCCATCACCACCTCCATACCTTTCTTGGCAGTAGCCTCGTCGAAACCAGCCAACTGATACATCTTCTGTACATGTGTACGGAAAGCATCACGAATTTTGGCAGTAGCCTCATCATTCTCCAGATAGTATTCACGTTCGCCCATGCTCAGCCCGGTCTGATAGGTCTGTACAGCATTCATGCTACTGTTCATTTCGTCAGCGCCAACATACAGCACGTTGTAGGCGATGATGCCTTTCTTCTGCATATCGCCCAGCAAGGCATAAAGCTCTTTCTTGTCCTTCAAAGCAGCCAGCTGGTCGAGTTCAGCCTTGATGGGAGCTACACCATCTTTGTTCAGCTTCACGCTGTCCATTACGATTTTGTACAAGTCACCGATTTTTTGTGCCACGCTGCCGGCTTCGTGCTGGGTAGCGGCAAGTTCTTCAATCAGTCCTTGAATCTGCTTGCGGTTGTTTTCTGCAAGGATAGTAAAAGAACCGTACTGTGAGTATTCAGCAGGAATCGGATTGTTCTTCATCCAACCGCCACATGCGTATTGGTAAAAGTCAGTTCCGGGTAGAGCCGTTGTGTCAAGATTGGCGAGCTGGATGCCTGCTGTAAGTTCAGCCTGCTGCTTGCCGGTGTTGCAGGAAGCCGTCATCAGACAGAATGCTGCAATGGGTAACAAATGATTTGCTTTCATAAACATATAAAATATAATAGTTAGTGATTCTCCAACTCTACAGTAGCCGCGTCCCACTCTTCCATCACGCGGTCAAGCTGCTCTTTCAGTTTTTGGTGCTGCTCATAAAGCGACATGTCCGAAGCACCTTCCGGTGTGGCCATCCTGGCCTCAAGAATGGCAATGGCAGCCTCCGTCTGCTCTATCTCCGCTTCACAATCGGCAACGCGACGTTCCAGTTTCTTGAGCTTCTTATTAAGCTCCTTCTGCTCCTCATAAGAGAGTTTGGCTGCCGAGGGTTGAACCGGTTCTGCACCAGCATTTCCCGATGCCGCCTTACCGGCAGTGGGCGAAGCGGAAAGTGAAGGGGATTTCTGTAACTCATTCAGGCTCTCTATCTGCTTCTTTTGCAGGAAATCATAAATTCCTCCCAGATGTTCCTTCACCAGTCCGCCACCAAACTCGTACACTTTAGTCGCAAGTCCGTCCAGAAAATCACGGTCATGGCTGACTATTATCACCGTTCCGTCAAAATCGCGGATAGCCTCCTTCAACACATCTTTGGAACGCATGTCAAGATGATTCGTAGGTTCGTCGAGAATCAGGAAATTCACCGGCTCCAACAGCAGTTTTATCATGGCAAGCCGGGTACGCTCTCCACCGCTGAGCACCTTCACCTTTTTATCCGAAGCCTCACCGCCGAACATGAAAGCACCTAGAATATCACGGATTTTGAGGCGGATATCCCCTACGGCCACGCGGTCAATCGTATCGAATACAGTCAGGCTCTCATCCAAAAGCTGTGCCTGGTTCTGGGCAAAATATCCAATCTGCACATTATGTCCCAGTGTAAGCTTACCGGTATAATCCGTAATCTCACCCATAATACACTTTACAAGCGTA
Organism: Bacteroides sp. AM44-19; assembly: GCF_003603395.1. Taxonomy (NCBI): domain Bacteria; kingdom Pseudomonadati; phylum Bacteroidota; class Bacteroidia; order Bacteroidales; family Bacteroidaceae; genus Bacteroides; species Bacteroides sp. AM44-19. The sequence goes on from NZ_QTNB01000019.1 coordinate 54,909, forward strand.
GACTTACCTTCGCCGTTCTTACCGACAAAAGCAACCTTCTCTCCTCGGTTGATAGTCAAATTTACATCGTGGAAAACAACGTGCCCACCGTAGGATTTCTCCATATCCTCGCAGATAACGGGATAATTACCGCTACGGCTACTGCAAACAAACTTCAGGCGCAAAGAGGAGTTGTCTTCCTCATCCACTTCGATGCGCTCTATCTTTTCGAGCTGCTTGATGCGGCTCTGCACTTGCACAGCCTTGGTAGCTTTGTACCGGAAACGTTCGATGAAATCTTCCGTATCTTGTATCTGCTTCTGCTGATTCTCGTAAGCACGTAGTTGCTGCTCCCGGCGCTCCTTGCGAAGCACCACAAACTCATCGTATTTCACTTTATAGTCGTAAATGCGTCCACAAGTTATTTCGATGGTACGCGTAGTGACATTGTTCAAAAAGGCGCGGTCGTGGCTGACAAGCACCACCGCATTGGCACGGGTGGAAAGGAAGTTCTCCAACCACTGGATACTCTCGATGTCAAGGTGGTTGGTAGGCTCGTCGAGCAGCAACACATCCGGACGGCGAAGCAACAGCTTGGCAAGCTCTATACGCATACGCCAACCACCGGAAAACTCGCTTGTAGAGCGGTCAAAGTCCTCGCGGCTGAAGCCCAGCCCTTGGAGCGTGCGCTCTATTTCGGCACGGTAGTTGGTGCCGCCCATCATCAGAAAACGTTCGTTTTCGTGAGTGAAGCGGTCAATCAGTTTCTGGTAATCCTCGCTGTCGTAATCGGTACGTTCGGCAAGTTGCCGATTCATGCGTTCGATGCCCGCCTGCATCTCAAAAATATGCTCGAAGGCAAGTTCAGCCTCCTGCATTACGGTGCGCTTGTCACTGAGTATCATCACTTGGGGCAAATACCCGATAGTACATTCGCGAGGAACGGCAACAATGCCGGCAGTGGGCTGCTGAATGCCAGCCAATATCTTGAGCATGGTGGACTTACCGGCACCATTCTTGCCGACAAGAGCTATACGGTCTTTCTTATTGATAACATAAGAGACGTCTTCGAACAGAGGAGTGGCATTAAATTCTACCTTCAGTCCTTCTACAGATATCATAGTGTCAATGAATTTATCGTTCAAGACTGCAAAGGTAGCGATTTTCAACGTTATACAATATCATACGCTCACATAATTACATCAAATATCCAAGAAAGAGAACACTACTCCCGCATTTCCTGCGGAAGGACAATTGCAAAGCGGCTCCCCTTGCCAAGAGTTGAAGCCACTTCTATTTTTCCATGAAACCTTTCAACGATAGTCCTGCAAATGGCCAATCCCAATCCCGTGCCCTGCACAAAAGCATCTCCCTTATAGAAACGTTCAAAAATGTGCGCCAGAACTTCTTCCGACATGCCAGTTCCCGTATCTTCCACAAAGACTTCCAATGTAGCAAAGTCCTTCAGCCTATACCCTATGGTTATGCGTCCTTCAGCAGTGAACTTCACCGCATTATTGATAAGATTGTTGACAACTTGCCCCAAACGCGTAGGATCTGTATAGATAACTGCCGCCCGGTCCGGAAGGTCTAGCAGTAGCTCCACTCCTTTCCGAAGATTCATCTTCTGCGCACTGTAAATGCTTTCCAATATGCCATTTAAAGAAACCTTCTCAAAATGGAATTCCATCGTGTTCGATTCTATCTTGGACAAATCCAGAATATCTGAAATCAACACCATTAACAACTGGCTGTTCTTTTCAATCAAAGACGTAAATTCCATAATCTCCTGCCGCGACAAGTCGGCATCCCCACAAGCCAGTAGTGTAGAGAAGCCCACAATGGCATTTAGTGGCGTACGTATCTCGTGGCTCATATTAGCAAGAAATACGCTCTTCAACTCATCGCTACGTTGCGCTTTCTGCAAAGCCTCGTTCAATTTATTCTCCGTATCCTTGTATTTCTGCGTACTCATGCAAATACCGATGATACGGAACGGCAAATCCGTCAATTGTCCCACATAGGTAGATTGCGCCTCAAACCACTCCCACTTGCCGTCTCCCCTCCGTAGACGGTATTCCACTGGGCGTTCGTACAAATTACCACGCAACTGTAAAGCCAAAGCATCAAACACTCCCTTCCGGTCGTCCGGATGAATCAGAAATGCGAATTCCTCAGGCGTCAGCGTATAGTCACGCGTAGGAATCCCCAAATATTCAAAATAACGCGGTTCTATAATCATCAGATTATGTTCCATGTCGAAAGACCATTGAAATATCTGGGTGCGGCTCAGCGCAATATTCAGCAAATGCTTCTGTGTCCGTTCTTCCAACACATTCCTAAAATAGAGTACAATCCTCACCAATTGTCCATCTTCATGAATTCCCACCATAGCACCTTGTATCAGAAAACTGATACCACTCTTTAATTCACGTATAAAGCAATTGGTATCCAAGGGAATAATCCGTACATCCCTCTCCCGAAGTTGCAGCAAAAGGGCTTCCAACACATTCTTTTTATCACATACCACTTCCAATAAGTCAGTGATATGCCGCCCTATCACATGCTCATTCAATTGGAGTTCATTCATCACCTGCTGATTCAGACGCCAGATACAATCTTCCAAATCAATCATAATAATGCTGACGGGCCATGAGTTGAACAACTGCTCGGAGATGGCATTTATTATACGTACTTCTTGAGGAACATTCGGATTCATCAGAATTGGTTTATCATACAAGGAGCAAAGTTCGGGCTAAAATGCTTATGCCACAAACAAACCCTTATAAATCAATATTCCATTTTAATATGTATATATTCTATTATTCACAACTTTACCTTATTTAACAGAGATAAGTTGAGCGTAATATTGATTTTAACTGTTACCTCTGTCATTTATACATTATTATCCCCCATTTTTGCGTCTTAAAATCTCCAACATGAATATATCCGAATTCAATATAAATGACGAGTTCATTGCCTGCAATCATATCACAACCAATGAACTGAATCCGCTAGTGGAAAAGCCATACCACACCAAGGCCAGTATCTTCGCTCTATGCACCAAAGGAGTTCTGAAAACTATCATAAACCATACTCAATTCAGGGTTGAAGCTAACGCCCTCCTAGTTATTCCTCCCGAGACCTTCGTACAATTGCTACACACGTCAGACGATGCTGAAATATATGTCGTCATATTTTCCCAACAACTTATCCAGAGTTCAGGGGCCGGCAAGGTCATGATGGATAAGTTTCACATTATAGGCAAACACTATATTTTTCCTCTATCGAAAACGGACTTCCAGCTTTATGCCGAGTTCATGACCTATTTGTCACACCTCTACCAAAGAACAGAAAGCCCCTCAAGTCTAGTTTCATTGCAAACTCTACTGACCTATCTGTTACAAGGTATATCCGAACTCTGTCCGGAACGCCCTAGAATAAAAGAGACTCCGGGCAGCAGGCATTTCAACCAATACCGCATTTTTATCCGATTGGTACACACAGACTATGTCCGGGAGCATCAAGTGTCCTATTATGCATTGAAAATGAATATGAGACCGGCAGCTCTTTGCCGCCTTGTCAAAAAGGAATCAGGATATACAGCCATGGAAATCATCAACAATACTATCATCATGGATGCCAAAGCACAACTTTGTACCGCCAACACTCCGATAAAGGATATAGCCGTGAGTCTAGGTTTTAATAATGCGGCCTTCTTCAACAAATTCTTTAAACGTCATACGGGAATACCTCCTCAGAAGTTCCGTACATCCTCAAAACAATAAAATCTACTCAAAACCCAAAATGCGGATATTCTGTCCTGAGAATACCCGCATTCCTCAATAAGAGAAGTCCGTCATCAGCCTACCTTCTTGGCAATAAAGAACACATAACCGTAAAATTCCTTATACTTGCCGTACAGTTCATCCTCAATCATTTGGAGTAAGCTGAACTCTTCGGCAATTTTATTACCGGCATATTTCTTACGGAAAATCTCCTGAGCCGCAACCTTTGAAGCAAAGTAATGCTCTGTCCAGCAATTCTCCGGCAGAATGAATGTAGCAACAGGGAGATAACCCGCCTTGTACAACTTGGCTACCAGATTGGGAAGTGTATCCATTTCAGAATAGGCGTCCATCCAGAAGTCATTGATTTCCGCAGGACGTTCGTCCGTAAACCATGAACTCTCGGATACGGCAATATACCCTCCCGGTTTCAGATATTTACGCCACTCCTTCAAGCCACGTTCAAAGCCGATGTTATAGATAGCACCTTCACACCAAATCATATCCAGCTCCTCCTCACCGAAAGGGAGGGCATCCATTGAACCGACAATTCCTTTTACTCTGTCCTGCAAGCCCAACTGCCTTGCATTACGGTTGAAGATGTCAATAAAGCCGGGGAAAAGGTCAATTCCGGTAATCTGTCCCGGAACATGGCCAGCCAATACCATTGTCTGACCACCCGTTCCACAACCGATATCGGCAATAAGGGATTCATCGGTAAGACCGTCTACAAAGCTCAATGCCTTCAACGTCACTTCAGGACTGCCAGGGCCTTGCCGTTCCATATTGGAGAAAAAGTCACAGATTAAATTAAATTCGAAATCGTGGATAGTTTTATTTTCGTTACTCATTTTCTTACTATATTTTGCATATACGGAAAGTATCACAACACCTTCAGCATAATATGCGGATTAAACTTGAATTATAACAATAGAAAAACACTCTCGAAAGAAGTTATCCGAGAGTAAACGAAAGGGACAATCTGTGCATGGAACACAGATTGTTTACAAAACCAAATCCGATTTAAATGTCTTTGTCATACTGCAAAGATAAGCAATATTTTATTTAATCAAAGATTTTACGGTTAATAAAGATTTTCCCTTGCACCGGGCGCATGCTGAAGAACCGCACCTACCACCTGGCAAGTATCCAGTTCCTTACAGTCGCCACAAGTATTGAAACCTTTTTCGTACACACATTTGCGGATAGCACAATAATCGCTGCAATAGGTAAACTTCACCCCGTCTGCACGGCACCCCATACAATGGATGGTTTCCGGCGTAATTTCCGGCGTATTGTTCAGCACACTCCACTCTTTGGCGGTTTTCTCTCTCAGCTCATCGTCATTATTGACAGTGGCTATACGGGCGGCGCAATTTTCGCAATCCAACCCGCAACATGCAATTAATTGTTTCATCACTTGGTTATAACCATTTATGTGTTTCTCATAGCAAGCATTTGTCTACCTCCTCTTTATCTGAATTTAAGAGGAGGCAGACAGCCATGCTACAAATATACGGTTATTATTGTGTGAATGCCAAATTAATTTTCCATCACTTTGCTTCCACACTTCCACCCACCTCCTGCATCCCCCTGTCCATCGGCATTTGCCCTGCGGTGGAAGCAACCTGAAAAGGTGGAAGCAAAATTTGCTTCCACCTGC
>NZ_QTNB01000002.1:0-525709 GCF_003603395.1 Bacteroides sp. AM44-19
TAGTAACACATTTATTAGTTTGTAAATGTGTCTACCTATATCAGGATAAGACAAAATGGAGTTCCCCACTGAGGTAAATAAGTTATCCTGCTGGAGTGAATAGGTTATCCTGCTGGAGTGAATGAAGTGATATAGGCTTATCTGATGTCCGCCCCCCACATTAGTTTATTGCGAAGGGTATCAAAGAAAATATGGTTGAACCGTTTCACTACCTTTATGCTATAGTCGGCACGTGAGATGTGCAACCGGGTCGTTTCTTTGCAGGACTCGCTACGGCCGTCGATGGCAACCAAGAAGTTGTGGCTGCGGCTTTCCACATCAAGTGTAATTTCCCAGTCGTCACAAATGACGATGGGACGGACGTTGAGGCTGTGTGGAGCCACCGGGGTGATGGCGATGGTTTTACTGTGGGGCACAATGACCGGACCGCCGACGCTGAGTGAGTAGGCGGTGGAACCGGTAGGTGTGGAGATAACCAGGCCGTCAGCTTGATAAGTGGTCAACGGAGCGCCATTGATGGCGGCGTGGATACTGATCATGGACGAACTGTCCCGCTTCAATACGGCTATCTCATTGAGGGCGTAAGGGGATTGCATCAAGCGTTCATCGTCGCACCTCAGTTGCAGTACACTACGCTCTTCCACCTTATAGTGATTATTGTAGATTTCATCGAAGGTCTCTTCCATCTCTTCCGGTGAGATGTCGGCAAGGAAACCCAGCCGGCCGGTATTGATGCCCAATATGGGGATATTCTTCTTTCCTACACGGCTGGCTGCTTTTAGGAAAGTGCCGTCGCCACCGATGCTGATAACCATGTCGGCACAGAAATCATCTCCGTCAAACAATTCGGCGTCAGGTATGTTTAAATGTAAATCGGCAGTCAGGAAGTGATGGAATTCCCGGCAGATGCAGAGCTGTGCATTATGCTGTCCGAGCAACCGGAAGAGGTTTTCTGCATGCGAGGATTTCTTTGCTTGGTAGGTATTTCCGAATATGGCAAATTTCATAATCAATTCTGTTGGATTGAAGTGCAAAGATGCTATTTTTTTCTCAGAATGCTGCCAATATATAACTATTATTTGTACTTTTGTCCCAAACTATAAACCGAATTATGACTAGATTAAGCGTTAATATAAATAAGGTGGCAACGCTGCGCAATGCCCGTGGAGGTGATGTCCCGAATGTTGTGAAGGTAGCGCTGGATTGTGAAGACTTTGGTGCTGATGGCATTACGGTGCATCCCCGTCCTGACGAGAGGCATATCCGCCGTAAGGATGTATATGATTTGCGGCCGTTGCTGCGGACAGAGTTCAATATCGAGGGGTATCCTGCACCCGAATTTATGGATTTGGTCTTGAAGGTGAAACCGCATCAGGTAACTTTGGTGCCCGACAGCCCTACACAGCTGACTTCAAACGCAGGCTGGGATACCAAGACCCATTTTGACTTCTTGAACGAAGTGTTGGATGAGTTCAACAATGCTGGTATCCGTACTTCCGTATTTGTTTCCACCGATGCCGAAATGATAGAATATGCTGCCAAAGCCGGTGCCGACCGCGTGGAGCTATATACGGAACCTTATGCTACGGCTTATCCCAAAGGACGGGAAGCGGCTGTAGCTCCTTTTGTCGAGGCTGCCAAGGTGGCCCGCAGCTTAGGCCTGGGGCTGAATGCCGGACATGACCTGAGCCTGGTGAATCTGAATTATTTTTATCAAAACATTCCGTGGCTGGACGAGGTGTCCATCGGGCATGCGCTGATTAGTGACGCGCTGTATCTGGGATTGGAGCGTACGGTCAAGGAATATAAAAACTGTCTTCGCTGATGAATGTAATGTTGTTATTGGCCCAAGTGGCTCCGGCACTGACTGACTCTATTGCAGGTGCCAATCCGGTACTGACACAAGTAAACGCTTCCGACGAAATGAACTTATGGAGCATGGCCGTCAAGGGCGGCTGGATTATGGTTGTCCTGGGCTTGATGTCCGTACTTTGCTTTTACATCTTGTTCGAACGCAACTATGTTATCCGGAAGGCGGGGAAAGAAGACCCCCAGTTCATGGATAAGATAAAGGATTATATTTTGGGTGGGGAATTGAAAGCTGCCATTGCTTATTGTCGCAGTGTGGATACTCCCTCGGCCCGTATGATTGAAAAGGGTATCAGCCGTTTGGGACGCCCGGTGAACGATGTGCAGGCTGCCATCGAGAATGTGGGTAATATTGAGGTTGCCAAACTGGAGAAGGGAATGACGATTATGGCCACGATTTCCGGTGGCGCTCCTATGCTAGGCTTCCTTGGCACGGTGACGGGTATGGTACGTGCATTTTGGCAAATGGCAAATGCCGGAAATAATATTGATATAACGTTGCTTTCCGGTGGTATTTATGAGGCGATGATTACTACGGTGGGCGGTTTGATAGTCGGTATCATAGCTATGTTTGCCTACAATTACCTGGTGACATTGATAGATGGCGTGGTCAACAAGATGGAAGCCAAGACAATGGCATTCATGGATTTGTTGAACGAACCGGCGAAATGATTAATTAAAGAATTAAGAATTAAAACTTAAAGGCGTGTTAAAACGTAGAGCTAAAATATCACCCAATTTCAGTATGGCGTCCATGACGGACCTGATTTTCCTGCTGCTGATTTTCTTTATGATAACATCTACCATGGTATCGCCCAATGCTATCAAGGTACTGCTGCCGCAGGGAAAGCAACAGACTTCTGCAAAGCCTTTGACAAGAGTCATCATAGATAAGAATCTGAATTATTATGCTGCTTTTGGCAATGACAAGGAACTGTCTCTGACGCTTGAAGAATTGACTCCTTTCCTACAATCGTGTGCGGAGAGGGAGCCTGAAATGTATATAGCTTTGTATGCTGACGAAACAGTGCCTTACCGGGAAATCGTGAAGGTGCTGAACATTGCAAACGAGAATAAATTCAAGATGGTGCTGGCTACACGACCACCGGAAAACTAAATCGTACATTGTACATGGCTAAATTGTAAATGCAATGGTGAATCGGAAGAAGAAAGGAAAATATATAGGTATGGCAGGTGCACTTGTGGTGCATGTTGCCATTATTGCCCTTCTGATACTGGTAGGATTCACACCGCCGGAACCCTCGGAAGAAGGCGGTGTACCCGTTATGCTGGGAGAGGTGCCCGATGCACTGGGCGCTGCCGACCCTTCTTTAGTAAAGGTGGATGTCATGCCGGAGGAAACCGCTCCTCAGGTGCAGGAAACGGTGGAGCAGGACATCATTACGCAGGAAACTGAAGAAACCGTTGCCATAAAGCCCAAAGCCGAACCCAAGAAAAAGGAGGAGGTGAAGAAACCGGAAAAGACGGAAGCCGAAAAAGCGGAAGAGGCCCGCAAACTGGCAGCGGCAAAAGCCGAACGGGAACGTAAGGAAGCCGAGGAAGCTGCCCGTAAACGGGTAGCTGGCGCTTTTGGCAAAGGTGCCCAAATGGGTAGTAAAGGCGATACGGAAGGCGAAGGTATTCAAGGAAGTCCTACGGGAAATGCTCCGTCCGGAGCCACTTCGGGTACGGGAGGCTACGGCTCGTTTAATTTGGGCGGACGTTCTCTTGGTGAGGGCGGATTGCCGCGGCCGGTATATAATGTGCAGGATGAAGGTAGGGTTGTGGTGACCATCACAGTGAACCCTGCCGGACATGTGATAGCAACCAGCATCAACCGCCAGACCAATACCGTCAATCCCGCATTGCGGAAAGCGGCAGAGGATGCTGCCAAGAAAGCCCGTTTCAATGCGGTAAGCGGCTTGAACAATCAGACGGGAACAATAACGTATTATTTTAATCTAAAATAAGAGGAGGAACAATTATGGGTACAGTTTATGTTTTTTTTGCCGACGGATTTGAAGAAATAGAAGCTTTTACTTCTGTGGATGTGATGAGACGCGCCGGACTGAACGTAGAAATGGTGACGGTAACCCCTGATGAAATAGTGACGGGAGCACACGATGTTCCGGTCTTGTGCGATAAGAATGTAGTGAACTGCGACTTCTTTGATGCAGAGCTTGTATTATTGCCTGGCGGTATGCCGGGTGCGTCCACTTTGGAGAAGTGTGGAGAACTGCGTAATCTGGTACTGCGTTTTGCCCAAGAGCAGAAACCGATTGCTGCTATTTGTGCGGCTCCTATGGTATTGGGTAAGCTGGGATTGCTGAAAGGCAAGAAGGCTACTTGCTATCCCGGCTTTGAACAGTATTTGGAAGGTGCCGAATGTACGGGTGCTCCGGTAGAAAGAGACGGCAATATCATCACTGGTAAAGGACCGGGCGCTGCCATGGAGTTTGCATTGGCCGTAGTGGAGCTGTTGCAAGGCAAAGAGAAGGTGCAGGAACTGAAAGAAGCTATGTGCGTAACGGATTTATGATTTAAAATCATAAATCATAAATCATAAATCATAAATCATAAATCATAAATGGTTCAGTATGCTCTGATTGTTGCCGGTGGCAAGGGCTTGCGCATGGGGACCGAACTCCCCAAACAGTTTCTCCCGATAGGGGGGAAACCTGTTTTGATGCGCACTCTGGAGGCGTTTTATGACTACAATGCTGAGATACGGATAATATTGGTGCTTCCCCACAGCCAGCAGGATTACTGGAGGCAGCTGTGCAGGGAGTACTGTTTTTCATTGCCGCATGCCATTGCAGATGGAGGGGAGACGCGGTTCCACTCCGTAAAGAACGGTTTGGCTTTGGTCAAGACACCTGCTTTGGTCGGTGTGCACGATGGGGTACGTCCATTCGTAGCCCGGGAAGTGATTGCACGCTGTTATGACTTGGCTGCCGGGAAAAAGGCTGTGGTTCCGGTAATAGGTGTGGTGGAGACCGTTCGCCGTATGGGAGGGAAAGGCAGTGTGACTGTCGGCAGGGATGATTATAGATTGGTGCAGACTCCCCAGGTTTTTGATGCGGAACTGCTGAAAGCGGCATACGAGCAGCCCTATACACCCCATTTTACCGATGATGCTTCTGTGGTGGAAGCATTGGGCGTATCTGTCTTTTTGACGCCGGGAAACCGGGAAAACATTAAAATAACCACTCCTTTTGATTTAAAAATAGCCACAGCTCTGATAGGTTCATGTTCGATTTAGCCACGCGTGACATAAAATATTTGTCGGGCGTCGGGCCGCAGCGTGCTTCGGTGCTCAATAAGGAATTGGGCATTTACTCCTTGCACGATTTGCTATATTACTTTCCATATAAATATGTAGACCGCAGTCGGATTTATTATATTCAGGAGATTGATGGGACGATGCCCTATATTCAGCTGAAAGGTGAAATACTAAGTTTTGAGACGGCTGGAGAAGGGCGCCAGCGCAGGCTGATAGCTCATTTCTCGGACGGTACGGGGGTAGTGGACCTGGTTTGGTTCCAGGGCATCAAATATTTGGTAGGGAAGTATAAAGTGCATCAGGAATATATTGTGTTCGGAAAACCGACCTTCTTCAATGGTAGAATAAATATGGCTCATCCGGATATAGACTCTGCTTCGGATTTGAAATTGTCGTCCATGGGGTTACAACCTTATTATAATACGACTGAAAAGATGAAACGGAGTTCTCTCAATTCGCATGCCATCGAGAAGATGATGAATACGGTGGTGCAGCAGTTGCGTGAGCCGTTGCCCGAGACCCTTTCTCCCGCTATACTTGCCGAGCATCATCTGATGCCGTTGACGGAAGCTTTGGTCAATATACACTTTCCCGCTAATCCGGATTTATTGCGTAAGGCACAGTATCGCCTGAAGTTTGAGGAGCTTTTTTACGTACAGTTGAATATCCTGAGGTATGCAAAAGACCGTCAGCGGAAATATCGCGGTTATATTTTTGAAAGGGTGGGCGAAGTGTTTAATACTTTCTACTCCCGTAATCTTCCTTTTGAACTGACCAATGCACAGAAGCGGGTATTGAAGGAAATCCGTAAGGATGTAGGCTCAGGAAAGCAGATGAACCGCTTGCTGCAAGGGGATGTGGGAAGTGGAAAGACGCTTGTCGCACTGATGAGTATGTTGATGGCGCTCGATAATGGCTTTCAGGCATGCATGATGGCACCTACCGAGATTTTGGCAAACCAGCACTATGAAACCATCCGTGAGCTGCTGTATGGAATGGAGGTACGTGTGGAACTGTTGACCGGTTCTGTTAAGGGCAAGCGGCGCGAAGCTATCCTTGCCGGTTTGTTGACGGGAGACATACATATACTGATAGGTACCCATGCCGTCATTGAAGATACGGTGAATTTTGCTTCGCTCGGTTTGGTTGTGATTGACGAGCAGCATCGTTTCGGTGTGGCCCAACGGGCACGGTTGTGGACAAAGAATGTGCAGCCTCCCCATGTATTGGTGATGACGGCAACCCCGATTCCCCGTACATTGGCAATGACGCTTTATGGCGATTTGGATGTGTCTGTCATCGATGAATTGCCTCCCGGACGTAAACCGATTGTCACTCTTCATCAGTTTGATAGCCGTCGGATAAGCTTGTATCAGTCCATGCACAAGCAGATTGCCGAAGGCCGGCAGGTCTATATTGTCTACCCGCTGATTAAGGAAAGCGAAAAGATTGACTTGAAGAATCTTGAAGAAGGGTATCTGCATGTTTGTGAAGAGTTTCCCGAGTGTAGGGTTTGCAAGGTACATGGAAAGATGAAACCTGCTGAAAAGGATGCTCAGATGCAATTGTTCGTATCCGGCGAGGCACAGATAATGGTGGCTACCACCGTGATTGAGGTAGGTGTAAATGTGCCCAATGCTTCGGTGATGGTGATTGAGAACGCCGAGCGTTTCGGGCTGTCCCAGCTTCATCAGCTTCGGGGACGTGTAGGACGTGGAGCTGACCAGTCCTATTGTATCCTGGTTACCGGCTACAAGTTGGCGGAGGATACAAGGAAGCGTTTGGAGATAATGGTGCGGACTAATGACGGCTTTGAAATAGCGGAAGCAGACTTGAAACTGCGTGGTCCTGGAGATTTGGAAGGGACACAGCAGAGCGGCATTGCTTTCGATCTGAAGATTGCCGATATAGCCCGTGACGGACAACTGCTGCAATATGTCCGTGAAGTAGCGCAAACGGTGGTGGATGCAGATCCACATGGCATGTTGCCTGAGAACGAGGTCTTGTGGCGACAACTGAAAGCGTTGAGAAAAACGAACGTTAATTGGGCTGCCATTAGCTGAAAAAACGGTTAAACATGCACTTTTATTGCATTTTATGTTGTAAAACATGTTTGCTTGTAAATCTCCTATCTATAGGGGATTAAGACATCTTTGCGAGCTTTACAGTTTCCTCCTCTTCGAAAAAATAGTTAATGACTGATGTCGTTTTTCAGAGAGAAATGTTACCTTTGGGAGAATTTTTGAAAATCAATCTGGATATTCGCGTAGAACAAGTGGTGTTTGATTTGCCGAGATGCTTGCAACGGATATCAAAATGAATGACGAAACGGATGAATTTTAATTGGATAAAAACTGCTTTATTGGCTGCGACGGCAATGGTTAGCTTGAATTCTTTCTCGCAAGACCTGATTGCCCGCCAGGCCCCCATCGACAGAAAACTTAAGAGTGTAGATTCACTGGCTTTGCAAAAACAGATACGTGCGGAACAATCATTGTATCCGGGTTTGGATTTGTATCCCAACTGGAATAACGAATTCGTACAAGCCTATGGCAATGCGATTGTGCCTGAGAGCTATACATTTGATTTGACCGGTTTTTGTATGCCTACTCCCAATACCCGTATCACAGATGTATTCGGTTACCGTCCCCGGAGAAGAAGAGCTCATTATGGTTTGGATATCAAGGTGTATGTAGGCGATACAATCCGTGCGGCTTTTGATGGAAAAGTACGCGTTGTCAAGAATCAAGGTCGTCGTGGATACGGCAAATACGTCGTTATTCGTCACGACAATGGCTTGGAAACAGTTTACGGACACTTGTCTAAACAATTAGTTGATACAAACCAGTTGGTAAAAGCCGGCGAACCGATTGCATTGGGAGGAAATACCGGACGTTCTACCGGTTCACACCTTCACTTTGAAACCCGTTTCTTGGGTATTCCCATCAATCCTGCGCTTATGTTTGATTTTGAAAAGCAGGATATCGTAGCTGATTCCTATACTTTCCATAAGACAAAAGGCTCTTCCGGTACGGCGCGTAGCATGGCATCGGGTGAAGGTCTGTTCTATAAGGTAAAGAAGGGAGACACATTGGGACGGATTGCAGCACGTCAGGGAACCTCCATCGACAAGCTTTGCAAACTGAACAGAATTACGCGTAAAACAATCCTGAGACCGGGACAAGTATTGCGCTGCTCATAAAAACGTAAACAATCTCTATAGAAGAGGGTACTTTAATAGATTTTAGAGTGCCCTCTTTTTCTTTTTCTTTAATTATTCCTATCTTTGCAGCGCACTGTGAAAAAAGGAAATGAAAGATACCAAGCAACAATTTGAACATGTCATTGCGGTTTGCCGTGACTTGTTCTCTAAGAAACTTCATGATTACGGTCCGGCGTGGCGCATTCTTCGTCCGTCTTCCGTAACAGATCAGATATTCATCAAAGCCAACCGTATCAGAAGTATTGAAACGAAAGGGGTGACTTTGGTAGACGAAGGCATCCGTTCTGAATTCATAGCTATTGTCAACTATGGAATTGTAGGGCTGATACAGTTGGAACTTGGTTATGCCGAAGCTGCCGATATGACCAATGAAGAGGCATTGGTGCTGTATGACAAATATGCCAAAACCTCTTTGGAGTTGATGCTTGCCAAAAATCATGATTATGATGAGGCTTGGCGTAGTATGCGTATCAGTTCGTATACGGATTTGATATTGATGAAGATTTACCGGACAAAGCAGATTGAAAGCTTGTCCGGGGAGACTTTGGTTTCGGAAGGTATTGATGCCAATTATATGGATATGATTAACTATTCCGTATTCGGCTTAATTAAGATTGAATTTGGAGATTGACAAGAAACATATTGTCGGGAAAGTTTGGGTGAACCTCTGCCGTTTTCTGCTGGGGGCTTTGTTCATATTTTCCGGATTTGTGAAAGCTGTTGATCCGTTGGGTTTCTTCTATAAAATTCAAGATTACCTGACGGCTTTCGGCATGATTTCCTGGTTTCCTTCTTATGCGCCCTTGCTGGTAGGGATAGCGTTGTCTGCCATAGAGTTCAGTGTAGGTGTTTTCTTGTTTTTGGGTATACGCCGGAAGGTGGCATCTGTATTGGCATTATTGCTGATGGTTGTAATGACTCCGCTAACACTTTATCTGGCTTTGGCGAATCCGGTATCCGACTGCGGATGCTTCGGTGATGCGTGGATATTGACCAATTGGCAGACTTTCGGCAAGAACGTAGTATTGTTGGTGGCGGCAGTATCTGTATTCAAGTGGCAGGATTTACTGGTGCGTTTCATTACTCCGAAGATGGAGTGGATGATTTCCATGTATACGTTTCTATTTGTGTTTGCGTTGTCCTTCTATTGCCTGGAGAATTTGCCGATACTTGATTTCCGACCTTACAGAATTGGAGCGAATATCAAGGCGGGCATGGAAATTCCGGAAGGTGCTAAACCAAGTGTGTTTGAAAGCCGGTTCATTTTGGAAAAAGGAGGAAAGCGTCAGGAATTTACATTGGACAACTATCCGGACAGTACATGGACGTTTGTAGAATCGCGTACGATACTGAAGGAAAAAGGTTATGAACCTCCCATTCATGATTTTTCCATGATGAGTCTGGATACATGGGAAGATATAACGGACAGCGTACTGTCGGATAAAGGATATACGTTTCTGCTGGTTGCCCATCGGATAGAAGGAGCGGACGACAGTAACATCGACCTTATCAATGAAATATACGATTACAGTGTGGAGCATGGTTATGGCTTTTATGCCTTGACTTCATCTCCGGAAGACGAGATAGAATTGTGGCGTGACAAGACTGGAGCGGAATACCCTTTCTGCCAGACAGATGATATTACGCTGAAGACCATTATCCGTTCAAATCCCGGTTTGCTGTTGGTAAAGGACGGAACAATTTTGAATAAGTGGAGTGACAACCGGCTGCCTGATGAATATGTGCTGACCGATAGCCTGGACAAGTTGGAATTGGGCAAGCAGAAGCAGGAAAGTGACTTACAAACAATAGGCTATGTGTTGCTGTGGTTCATCCTTCCTCTGATGATGGTGCTTTGTGTCGATATTTTAGTCGTAAGGCGCCGGGAGAAACAACGCCTCAGACAACAATAGTATCAAATAGTAAATAGTAAATTGTCAAATAGTAAATACATTAACCCTTTTAATAATAAAACAAAATGAGAAAAAACATTGTTGCAGGAAACTGGAAAATGAACAAAACCCTCCAAGAGGGTATTGCTCTTGCAAAAGAACTGAATGAAACATTGGCTAACGAAAAGCCTAACTGTGATGTAATCATCTGTACTCCGTTTATCCACCTGGCATCTGTTACTCCTTTGGTAGACGCTGCCAAGATTGGTGTAGGTGCAGAAAACTGTGCAGACAAGGAGTCAGGCGCATATACCGGCGAAGTATCAGCTGCTATGGTTGCTTCTACTGGTGCAAAATATGTCATTCTGGGTCACTCTGAACGTCGTGCTTACTATGGTGAAACAGTTGCTATTCTGGAAGAAAAAGTAAAATTGGCTTTGGCTAACGGTCTGACTCCGATTTTCTGTATCGGTGAGGTACTGGAAGAACGCGAAGCAAACAAGCAGAATGAAGTGGTAGCCGCTCAGCTGGCTTCTGTATTCTCTTTGTCTGCCGAAGATTTCTCTAAGATTATTTTGGCTTACGAGCCGGTTTGGGCTATCGGTACCGGTAAGACTGCTACTGCAGAACAAGCACAGGAAATCCACGCTTTCATCCGTTCCTTGATTGCTGAAAAGTATGGTAAGGAAATTGCTGACAACTGCTCTATCCTTTATGGTGGCAGCTGTAAGCCTTCTAATGCAAAGGAACTGTTTGCCAACCCGGATGTTGACGGCGGTCTGATTGGTGGTGCTGCTTTGAAGGTTTCTGACTTCAAGGGTATCATCGATGCCTTTAATTAAATAGTTGAAAGCTGAAAGTTGAAAATGGATTGCATGTCGTATCTGCATAACTGTTTTCCATTTTCAGCTTTCCATTTTCCGTTATATAAAGATATTGACTCATGAAAAAGCTTGGTTTACTTTTAGTTGCATGTTTCGCTTTTGCAACGATTTCTGTAGCGCAGAATAATATTGTGAAAAGCCTGGAACGTAATGTGCCGGGACAAGGCAAGGTGACTATCCATCAAGATGCACGCATTGCGGCATTGATAGGTTCGGAGTATGTTCCTGCCGGTTCGGATGAGCAGAAAGTGATTAAAAGTTCGGGTTACCGCATACAAGTTTATGCAGGGAATAATACCCGTCAGGCCAAGAACGAAGCTTATGCGGTAGCTACCCGCATCAAGGAACATTTTCCCGAACTTACAGTTTATACCTCTTTCAATCCCCCCCGTTGGCTGTGCCGTGCAGGAGATTTCCGCAGTATCGAAGAAGCGGATGCCATGATGCGTCAGTTGCGGGCTACTGGTGTATTCAAGGAAGTTTCTATCGTGAAAGAGCAGATAAACATCCCCTTATAAAGAATTATCATGTTAGGAAAAGAAGAAATTGTATCTCCTTCATTAGATGAATTGAAGGAACATTATCACCGCATCCTTACTCTGTTGGGTGAAGATGCCGGACGTGAAGGTTTGCAGAAGACACCTGAACGGGTGGCGAAGGCCATGTTGTCGTTGACGAAAGGGTATCATATGGACCCGCACGAGGTACTCCGTTCAGCCAAGTTTCAAGAAGAATACAGTCAGATGGTGATTGTGAAAGACATTGATTTCTTCTCGCTTTGCGAACATCACATGCTTCCCTTCTACGGAAAGGCACATGTGGCATATATTCCTAACGGCTACATTACCGGACTGAGCAAGATAGCCCGCGTAGTGGATATTTTCTCTCACCGCCTGCAAGTGCAGGAACGTATGACTCTCCAAATAAAAGAGTGTATTCAGGAGACGCTGAATCCGCTGGGGGTTATGGTTGTTGTGGAAGCCAAACACATGTGCATGCAGATGCGCGGAGTAGAGAAACAGAACTCCATTACCACTACATCCGATTTTACCGGAGCATTCAACCAAGCGAAGACCCGCGAGGAATTTATGAATTTAATCAGGCATAATTCTTGACGGAGAACTCCCCGAATTGAATTTAAAAATTCAGGATGACTCTGTCTCCCAGCCGCTTTGCCATGATGCTTTTTACTTTGTTCAATTCGTTGTAGCGCTCCATGATGCTGTTACACTGGGTTTCATCATTGGCTATGGCAGGGTTCTGTAACGCAAATAGGGTATGCTTCAATTCTTCGCAGACGATGGCATATTTGAAGTTTATCATTAACCGTGGAATTAGCTCATAGAGGCGTTCTTCGTCCGTCACCATTTGTTCTATCTGTGATTTCCTTAACTGATAGCGGTTGCTGATAAGCTCCACACTCAGCTTGCTGATGACGGGGTCGGGATGCGCCACAAAATACCGTTCGGCGGTAAAACCCTCATTGTGGATACGTTCGGCAGCCTCTGTCAGGATTTGCCGGTGAAGCGGATTGTGGAAGGCAAGTTCGTCTTCTTTTAAATCATTGACTATATATTCAGTTACAGTGATAGGGGTTTCCTGCCCCTCTTCATTGGTGACATTGCACATCACCCGCTCACCATAGAGCACTACCATCTTCAGAATAAGTCGTTCGTATTTATAGAACTCCTGGCCCTCCTTGCCCTCCTGCGGGATGAAGGATACATATTCTTCCTCGGGTGGAAAAGGTGGAGGTGTTTCGGAAGGGAGACCGGCAGGCAGTGATTGGGACGGATAGCCAGCTTGTTGTGCGTCGGGGCTGGTAGCTGCAGTATGACTGCCATTGACCTCCGCTTCTGCATTGGCTCTTGCGGCATTGGCCGACCGACGCTCACGTTCTGCTCGCTCAGCTTGTTGCTCGGCTTGCTTTTCTCGACGCTTGGCAACCTCAGAAACCAGCAGTTTGTCTTCTACGTGCAATAATTGGGCGCACTCCTTGATATAGACATCACGCACAATGGCTTCGGGAATGATGGAAATGCTTTGCACAAGGTTTCCTATAAGCTCGGCACGCTTGATGGGGTCTTTTCCAGCATCTTCCAGCAACAGATTGGTTTTGAAGCGGATAAAGTCCGTTTCATTCTCTTGTATGAAGGCCTGGAACTCCGTCGCATTGTGTTTGCGGGCAAAGGAGTCCGGGTCGTCACCATCGGGCAGGAGGCAGACTTTGACGTTCATGCCTTCTTCCAGCAACATATCAATACCTCGGATAGAAGCCTTTATACCGGCAGCATCACCGTCGTAGAGCACTGTCATATTGTTGGTGAAACGATGAATCATCCGGATTTGTCCGGATGTCAATGCTGTGCCCGAAGAGGCAACCACATTCTCTATGCCCGATTGGTGCATGGAAATGACGTCTGTATAACCTTCGACCAGAAAACAACGGTCTTGTTTCACAATGGCTTGTTTGGCAAAATATATGCCGTACAGTTCATTGCTTTTATGGTAAATCTCCGATTCAGGCGAGTTGACGTACTTCACCTTGACGCCTTTGGTGGCGCCGGCAAGCACACGTCCCCCGAAAGCCACCACCTTACCGGAGAGAGTGTGTACCGGAAAGATGACCCGCCCCCAGAAGCGGTCGCGCAGTCGGTGGTCGTCCGTCTCGTAGCAGAGGCCGGTCTTGACAAGATAATCCTTTTTATAGCCTTTTTTCAAAGCTTCCTGGGCAAGGGCATCGTGGCTCTCGGTACAATAGCCCAACTGGAACTTCTCGATGATGTCATCCCGGAAGCCGCGGCTGCGGAAATAGGCCATGCCGATACTCCGTCCGTCTACGTGGTTCTTTAGGATATTCTGGAAGTAGTCACGGGCAAAGTTGTTCACAATGAAGAGGCTTTCCCGTTCGCTCTGTGCTATCTTCTCCTCGCTGGATAGTTCGCGTTCTTTGATTTCAATGCCGTATTTTTTTGCGAGATATTTCAGCGCCTCAGGATAAGACATCTGTTCGTGCTCCATGATGAAATGCACTGCATTTCCTCCTTTTCCGCAGGCAAAACACTTGCAGAGCCCTTTGGCGGGGGATACATAGAAGGAAGGGGTTTTGTCATCGTGGAAAGGGCACAGACCTACATAGTTCACACCGCGTTTGCGCAGGGTGACAAAGTCTGATACGACATCGTATATCTGTGCGGCATCAAGTATGCGGTCTATGGTGGGTTGGTCTATCATTGTCTCTTTTCTAACTTGTGCAAAAGTACATGATATTTCTTGGATAATCAAAAAATATCATATAGGAAAGAGCAGACCGGAACCCTACATCATCATAAAATTCCCGTGGATTGTATAGTCGAGTTTTTCTTTCAATCTTTGTATGTCAACCGGCTTGGACATATATCCGTTAAAGCCATTCTGCATAATCTTTTCTTTGTCCGAAGCAAAGGAGTATGCCGTTACTGCAATGATAGGTACCGTTTTGGATACTTTACGTATTTCGCGAGTAGCTTCATATCCATCCATTTTAGGCATATTGATGTCCATGATGACCACATGCGGATGAAACTTCTGATGGAGTTCCACGGCTTCCTCCCCATCCCAAGCATGAACCAACTCATAATCTTTCTGTAGGATAGACTTGAACAGCATATAGTTGCTTTCGTTGTCCTCTGCTATCAGGATTATAGGCTTTTCCTTGCTTCTCTCGTTCAGAAGAGGCATTAAAGTTAGATTATTTTCCTTTTGAGCCTCTTTCGGTTTATAAGGTATTGTAAACCAGAAAGTACTTCCTTTACCTTCTCCTTCGGATTCTACTCCGATGCGTCCTTTCATTTTTGTGACAATGTTTTTGCATATTGAGAGCCCTAATCCCGTTCCTTGTATAAAGGTGTTTACTTTGGTAAACCGTTCAAATATTTTCTTCTGATTCTCTAGTGAGATGCCTATGCCCGTATCTTTTACGTAGAAATAGAGTTCTTCTCCACGGATTTTGTATCCAAACATAATCTCACCTTTCTCTGTAAATTTTGCAGCGTTGACCAGCAGGTTGATGAGGACTTGAGAGAGACGGTTATGTTCTGTCTGTACATAACAAACTGGTACTTCAGGAACGAATTGTAGGGCAACACCTGTTTGCAGTCTGCCTCGTACAGTGTTTTCCACATCTTTTGCCAACTGATTTAAGTCGACATTCTGATAATTGAATTCCAGTGTATTTGCTTCTATTTTTGAAAGATCCAGGATGTCACTTACCAGTTGCAATAGCAACTGGTTGTTGGTTTCTATGATACTGATGAACTCTTTGCGTTCGGTTTCGTTTTCGGTTGCAGTCAGCAGGCTGGAGAATCCTACGATGGCATTCAAGGGGGTACGTATCTCGTGGCTCATATTGGCTAGAAATGCAGATTTCAGCCGGTCGGATTCTTGGGCTTTTTCTCGTGCTCGGATAAGCGCTTCTTCTTGCCTCTTGCGTTCTGTTATCAGTAAAAGGGAGCCGACAAGCGATATTGGATAGCCGTTCTTGTCGCGCTGGTCAATTACTGCGTTGGTTTCCATCCAATCTGTTATTTTTCGCCCTTCTACTTCGGTGATGATACGATATTCTTCTTTGATATGCTGCAACTTGCCTGAAATGAGATTTTCATGTACATGGTGCATACGTTCGAAGTCTTCCGGGTGTATCTTTCGGAAATATTCTGACGCCTTGATAATATCTACTTGGACTGTAGAGTTCTTCTCCTTTGTAAAGTTCATGTGGTCTAATATCTTTTGTGCTTCGCAATAAATCAGACCCTCCTTTAAATCCCAGCGCCATGGTATGATGCGTGCTATGCCCAATGTCATTTCCAGTTTTTTATTAATCTCTCGCAATGTGTTTTCGGCATCTTTGCGCGCTGTAATATCTACGGCAAAGACATCCAAAGTGTGTTTTTGGGATGCCGGGCAAAGAATGAATTCGTAAAAGCTGTTTGTTTGTTTGAAGTAATGAGTAAATGTTACCGTTTGCTTTTCTTGGAATACCATTTCCATGAAATGTGTTAGGTGCTCTATTTGGGAGAAGGCATTTTTTTGTGAACCATCGGTAGTTGGCGTAAACTGGTCGTTGAAAATAATATTGCCGCATCGATAGCTCATATCTGCTATCTGTCCCGTTTTGTCGAAGAAAACCTCTATTTGAGTATAAGATATCGGCATATTACGTAAAAGGGTATCATGGGCACTTAGCAAGGTGATTTTCTTTTGCTGGAACCGATAAATGACTAAAGCTATGATAAGTAGTGAGAGTATCAACACTACTCCGCAAATAATCCACCATTGATACTTCTGCCAGAATGTAAGCGGTTTATTGATGAATACCGAGTCCTTAGGACAGAGTGTGGTGTCCAGACCGTCCATCTGCAGTTGCTGGTAGTTGATGAAGGGATAGGATTTCTTGCTATATGTAAATGGGATATTCTGTGCATCCTCTCCTGCAAATATCTGTTTGAGGGCTGAAGAAAGCGCGTTTTGCACTTCCATGCGGTCATAGAAATATCCTCCCGCAAACCCCTCTTTACCCACATAGGCATTCCTTAATGCAAATACGGGTTGAGGCGATGATGCAACTAACTGAAAGTCTCCACTGATGAGTGTAGGAAAACCGAGTAGATTCTTACGCTCGTAAAACCATGTGGAAAATAGCATACCCGTCTCCGGTTCATCATTTAGCAGATATGCCTGTAATTCGTTTTGGTTTCTTTCATTACCTATTAAGCGTTCATAGTGGAGGTTTGGATACTTTGACGTTATATAGGCATGAATAAGCCGGTCCAAGTCTTGGTTATGATAGAGTTCATCTGCTGCGAATACAATCGTTTTCATTTTTGGCAGCATCTGTACCATCATGTCGATGGTCTCTTTGTACATATACGGCGTTTCGATAAAAGTAAAGTTGTATTGCGGCTGCAGGTCAACCAGAGGAGATGTGATGGCATTGGAAATGTGTATAGGACGTCCGGTGAAATAATATTCCCGTGGAGCATACGTGTCTTCGTTGCCGATCAATACTATTGGAATATTTCCCCACTCACTCAAAATACGTTCCCTTAAAGTAAAAGCCATGTTGCCGAGAAGTACAAGATAATCGGGTTTCTTATCCTGGAAACGTTCGAAAATGCCATTCTCCATCCGGATATACAATGAGTCATTACGAATGAACGTCCCGTTCATGTGTACTACATCGGCTGTGATGTCCTCTATAGGAGATGTTTGCAGCAGGATGGGAGTTATAAGTTCTTGGCTCCAGGGTGCGCTTTCATTGTACGAGTTTATAATAAGTAATCTGCGGTGTTTGCCGACTATGGTTGCTGTGGCAAAAGCCGAACTTAAATATAAAAAAAGGAAACATAAATTGATTATGCATCTTTTATCTAGAAAAATTTTCATAACCTGATTTTTCAAGTAGTATATTGTCTAATGGCAATTTAATTGCCACGTGTTATTTATACAAAAATAATACAAATGCATTTTAATCGTAAAATATAGTTGCTAAAATTAAAAATAATTAACGGCGTCTTTTTATTCTATACACTGGAAGTTTAATGTAATTATTATTTTATATATCTGTTTTGTGTTGTCTAGCAAGTGAGTACAAGGGTGAGAGGAGATAGAAAAGGAAGTTGGCAGATTGTAATAAAAAGATAAAAAGGATATTTTCATCTTGAAAAAAGTGATATTTTTGCACCCGCTTTTGAAAATGGTACCGGAGACATTTTTTTGTCTTTTAGTGTCAACTGTTAGGATTTCCGGTGATTCATGCACCTCTTCAAAGGGCTACTTCGACGGATAGCCTGAGGTGGTGACTGTCTTTTTCATCCGGGGTGTTTAGTTGGGATAAAAGTGTGTACCTTGGCATCGAGGCACACACTTGTTGATTGTTTATCTAATCTTTTCCCTGATTTTAGTCAGATACTTCTTCATGCCTTCTGCATCCTTATTGCTGATGATTTCCAGCAGGTTCTTCAGTTCCAGGCGGATGTTCTCCACTTGTGAGGGGGTGCGCGGATTGAAGAGAATTTCTTGGAGCAGGTAGTCGTCTTCACTCAGCAGGCCTTTGGCAATGGCCATGTGCTTTTTGAAGGTGGTGCCCGGAGCTTCCTGGTGTTTCATTACCGCTGCAAACACGAAAGTGGATACAAACGGAATGGATAAGGAGTATGCCACAGTCTCATCATGCTCGTCGAAGGTATATTCAAAGATGTTCAGCTTCATGGTCTGGTAGAGGTCCTTGAAGAAGATTTTCCCCAAGTGGTCGCCTTCGCTGATGATGATGGCATTCTCCGTATTCAGATTGTTGAGGCTGGCAAAAGTGGGACCGAACATAGGATGCGTCGACACGTAGCGGAAGCCGCTTTCATCGTAGAATTTCTTCAATCCGGTCTTTACCGAAGCGATGTCGCTGATGATGCAGTCTTTGGGCAGTACAGGCAGCACTTGGCGGAAAGCGTCCAGCGTGTATTTCACCGTAACGGCATTGATGACCAGCTCCGGCTCGAAGTCCTTGATTTCTTCCAGTGTGGTGAAGCGGTAGGTGTTGTAGACAAAACGCAGTTGGTGCGGATTGACGTCGAACACAGCCGTCTCGTGCTGGAAACTCAGGATGTCTGTGAAGAAAGAGCCCATTTTCCCGGCTCCAAGTATTAATATTCTCATGATGTTTAATGTGCCAATTACTTATT
This sequence comes from Bacteroides sp. AM44-19, assembly GCF_003603395.1. NCBI lineage: Bacteria > Pseudomonadati > Bacteroidota > Bacteroidia > Bacteroidales > Bacteroidaceae > Bacteroides > Bacteroides sp. AM44-19. The sequence continues at coordinate 18,867 of NZ_QTNB01000002.1, forward strand.
TATAATTTCCATCTGCTGTCTTACACTCTCTTCGTGTATCGCCTCAAATACCTTTTTGATGAATTCAGCATCCATGCCACACAATGCGCCTTGCGAGCCGCGTTTCTCGAGGATTTCGTTGTAGCGTCCGGTTTGCAGGATGGTCATGTCATGCTCTTTTTTGTATGTACCGATTTCACGTGCCACACGCATCCGTTTGGCCAGCTCCTGAATAAGATTGTTGTCGCATTCGTCTATCTGCTTGCGCAATTCGCTGAGGTTCTCGGTGCTTTGTGTTTCCTTGCGGATGACCAGCAGGTTGAGGATGTAATCCAGCACATCCGGGGTGACTTGCTGGGCTGCATCGCTCCAGGCACAGTCCGGGTTGCAGTGGCTCTCGATAATCAGTCCGTTGAAGCCCAAATCCATAGCTTGCTGGCAGAGTGGAGCAACCAGTTCGCGCTTTCCACCTATGTGGCTGGGGTCACAGATAATAGGAAGGTTGGGAATTCGGCGGCGCAGCTCAATGGGGATATGCCATTGGGGCAAGTTACGGTAGAGCTTTTTGTCATAGCTGCTAAACCCGCGGTGGATGGCACCCAGACGTTTCAAGCCTGCATTGTTGATACGTTCCAAAGCTCCAATCCACAGCTCCAGGTCAGGATTTACCGGATTCTTCACCAGTACCGGGATATCTACGCCTTTCAGTGCATCGGCAATTTCCTGTACGGCGAAAGGATTGGCGGTGGTACGTGCACCTACCCAAAGAAGGTCAATTCCAGCCTTCAGGCATTCGTATACATGTTTGGCGGTAGCAACTTCTGTTGAAACGTACATGCCGGTTTCTTTCTTTACCTCCTTCAGCCATGCAAGGCCGTCTACGCCTACTCCTTCGAAGCCGCCCGGTTTGGTGCGCGGTTTCCAGATGCCGGCACGGAATAGCTTGAGGCCTTTGTCTGCCAATTGTTTGGCGGTGCTCATTACTTGTTCTTCGGTTTCGGCACTGCAGGGGCCGGCTATTACCATAGGGCGTTTGTCTTCAACACCAGGTAATGTGATAGGTTCTAATTCGAGTTCCATATTCTTTATTTGTTTAATAATATTCTTTAATTATGCTTTTTCTTCCTTGTGACGTTTCCTCCTTTTCAGAAGACTTTCTGAGCAAGGTCCCGGAGATTTAGTAAAACGTCGGAGAAGATTTACTAAATCGTTCCTCCCGTTTTAGTAAATCTCCGGTGGAGTTTTAGTAAACGGGATTCCGGCTTTAGGGTGTTCATCTCTTACTTGTAAGCATTTATTTCATGTCCTTGATACGCTTCAATGCTTCTGCCAGTTTATTGTCCTTACAGCAGAGGGAGATGCGGATATACCGTTTCCCGTTACTTCCGAAGATAAATCCGGGAGTAATGAACACTCTGGCTTTATGCAGCACGTGTTCAGTCAGTTCTTCCACGTCTGTACAGCTGTCGGGGATTTTGCCCCAGAGGAACATGCCTACCTGGTTTTCGTCGTAGGTGCAACCCAAGGTATGCATGATTTCTCCTGCCAACTGACGGCGGTTGCGGTAATTCGCGTTGTTGCCGTCATACCAGTCTTGCTCTGCTTCCAGGGCAGTGGCGGCTGCCAGTTGCATGGCACGGAACATACCGCTGTCGATGTTGCTCTTTACTTTCAATATCCATTGCACGAAGTCGGCATTCGAGGCAAGCATGCCGATACGCCATCCCGGCATGTTGTGGCTTTTGCTCATGGAATTGAATTCTATGCAGCACTCTTTGGCACCCGGAATACTGAGGATGCTGATGGGATGTTCGTTCAGGATGAAACTGTAGGGGTTGTCGTTTACGATGACGATGTCCTTGCGGCGTGCGAAGTCCACCAGTTTCCGGTACAGTTCCGGTGTTGCGTTCGCCCCGGTGGGCATATTGGGATAGTTGGTCCACATCAGTTTTACACGGCTCATGTCCATCCGTTCCAGTTCGTCGAAGTCGGGCATCCAGCCGTTTTCTTCTTTCAAGTTATAGTTCACGACCTCGGCACCCAGAATCTTGCTTAATGAAGTATAGGTGGGATAGCCGGGATTGGGAACCAATACTTGTTCACCGGGGTTGACAAAGGCCAGCGTCACGTGCAGGATGCCTTCTTTGGAGCCGATGAGCGGTTGTATCTCTGTGTTGGGATTCAATGCTACACCGTACCATTTTTGGTACCAGTCCGCAAAACCGCGGCGCAATTCGGGGATACCTACGTAGGGCATGTAACCATGTCCGTCCGGATTGCAGGCAGCTTCGCAAAGTGTCCGGATTGTCTTTTCGGAAGGCGGCATGTCGGGGCTTCCGATTCCCAGGCTGATGACATCCATTCCTTCGGCATTCATTTGTGCCACTTCTTTCAGCTTCTTCGAAAAGTAGTATTCGCTTACGCTTGCCAGGCGGTCGGCAGGCTTTATTCTACACGTTTGATTTTCCATCTTCATATTCTCCTAATATTTTCAGTTCTTTGGTCAGCGGTGTGATGGCCGCAATGGATTGTTTATATCTCAGCACATTGTCGAAGACGACATCTACGTAAAACTGGTATTCCCATTCACGCCCGATGATGGGCAGTGATTGTATCTTGGTCAGGTTGATGCGGTAGAAAGACAAAATAGACAATACCTGGGAAAGGCTTCCTTCAGTATGGGGAAGTGTGAATACCATGCTTGCCTTGTTGACGTCCTTGCTGCGATGCCGGTTCAGTTCATCTACTTGCCAAGGGTCGGCTACGACCAGGAAACGGGTGAAGTTATGTTTGTTGGTTTCGATACCTTCCTGCAGGACCTTCATGCCATAACGCTCTGCAGCAGCTTTGGAGCAGATAGCTGCATGGCCTTTCAGATGTTCCTGTTGGATGATTTCGGCACTGCGGGCGGTATCTTCGCCTTCCACCACTTTGATTCCGGGGTGTTGTCCCAGGAATTCACGGCATTGCATCAGGGCGATAGGGTGGGAGTTGACTTCGGTAATATCATCCCAGTCTTCATCGGGCAGGCAGACAAAACTATGGGAAATACGTAGCTTGTACTCGCCGACAATCTGTGCGCCACTTTGGCGTAATAGCTCATTGTTATGCAGCAAACTGCCTGCAATGGTGTTTTCTATTGCCAGCATTCCTATGGTCTGACTGTCTTTTTTGATGGCACCGAACACGTCTTCAAAGTTGGCGCAACAGATTAACTCTATTTCTTCTCCTTCGAAGTACTTGTGTGCGGCGATGTCGTGATACGAGCCTAATGTTCCTTGAATGGCTACCTTTTTCATTATTTTTATTTTCTTGGTTATGCTATAAAAAAAATCCCGCTTCCATACGATGGAGCGGGATTCTGTATATTTACTTGTTTCTCTATTCAGTCCTTAAGCATCACTGTCACTTGATACATACAAACTCCCGCTCTACTTTCTGGCTAAAGTAAAAGTAAAAAAAGAAGTAATATGCATAAGTAAATGACTTCATACTTGTATTCTCTGTTTTTGAATTACGTGACAAAAGTAATGCTTTTCTTTTATATACAAACAAAAAACAATGTTTTTTTTAGGGATAGTAGCAATTTAACTTATTTCCCTTTAACTTGTACAATGACTTGAACCGGACGATGGTCGGATGAAATGGTGTCTTCTATGACTTTCCGGTATTGTACGTCAAACCGATACCCATTCTTGGAATAGCCGTAGATGTAGTCTATACATCGGTTGGGACGGTCTGCCGGGAAAGTATAAGAGGTTGTGTCATTGAGGGTGGCAAAATGTTTTGCCAATTCCAGCTGGGGAGCGCTTGCTGGTGCAGAGTTCATGTCGCCTGCCATAAAGATGGGCTTATCGACGTTTTGCAAGGCTTTTTCTATCAATGGTACGGCAAGGAGCTGGTCTTCTGGAGTGAGGGACTGGTGTGTGGCACAAAATACATAATCTTTAAATTCTGCAATAATGAGGGTACGTTTTTCTTCCCGTCCGGGCATTGGAATGATTTTGTATTTTATGGGTATCTCTCTGGAGAGGATTCCGATGCCGTAGCTTCCACCCTGAAAAGGAATGGCTGCTGCATAAGTCCCGTGCATTCCGGTCAGTTTTTCTAGTTCTCCGAGAGCATGGATTCCTTTGTTGCGCACCGTTACACTGTCAAGTTCCTGCAGGGCGACTATGTCCGGAGAAGTTTGACTGATAACATTGGCAATGCGTCGGTAATTGTACTCCTTGTCCATACCGATGCAATTATGTACGTTATAGGACAATATGTTCACTTGCTGTGCATGGGCAGGTGCGAACATCAGTACAAAAAGTACTGATAGAAATAAATTTCGTTTCATTGGCGGCAATAATTGAATTTGTTATAATCCTAGGATATTACCGGTACTTCCCCCCGGTTGGTTACCATATTGTCCGTTAAAGTTCTGTATCTCTTTAGGATTGAGTTCCAGTCCTTTCTTCATGTCCTCCGCAGAGCCTTCCTTGTCTCCGTTCAGCAACTTGGCACGTCCGCGCTCATGATAGGCCTCTGCGAAATTAGGGTTCAGTTCTGTGGCTTCCGTAAAGAGCTCGATGGCTTCTGCCAGCTTGTTTTGGGTGATGTAAAGCTGTCCTAAGTAGAGGAAGGCTTGTTCGTTGAAGGGATTCAACTCTGTCACTTTCTGATAACTGCTTTCTGCTTTTTCTTTGTTTCCCGTAGCTTCTTCTATCTTTCCGCGGAGCAAGATGGCACTTTCGTCTTCCGGGTCTTGTGCCAGAATGGTGTCTATGTCTTCCATCGCTTCCTTGTATTGCTGCATTTGGACCAGTGCTTCGGCACGAAGCAGACGTGCTTCGATGAAATCATCTTTCAGTACGATGGCTTTCGTAAGATGAGCGATACACATGATGCCGTCCCCTTGCCCATTGTCTGCTTTGCCTAGCAGGTAGTGTGCCATGGCGTTGCCTTCTTCTATTTCGATAGCTTTCTTTGCCGCTCCTGCCATGGCGGGATAGTCTTCCTGCATGTAGCATACGTTGGCAAGACTGAGGTAGGTGGAGGTATGTTCCGGCTCTATTTCGGTCATACGCTGCAGCAGTTTGTGGGCCTCGTCCAGTTCGCTGGTCTGGGTGTAGACTTGGGCAAGGTAGCCCATGGTTTCAAAGTCTTCTTGAATGGCAAGGGCTTCAGTGAAGCATTTGATGGCGTAGTCTGTACGGCCCATGCGTTGTGCACGCATACCGTCATACTTGAATATCTCAAAATTCTTCTGTTCGTTTTTTTGTTTCTCATTTGCCGGACTGTCTGACTTGCCGGAGAAAAAAGATTTAAAGAATCCCATAGGTGATTAAAAATTAAAGAATTAAAAATTAAAAAGGAAAAGGAGGGGCATGGCTGATAAGAGATGTTCCTCTCAGCGGCAGGACATTCTTTTCCAACGGCAAAAGTAATGAATTATTTTTTGATTTGAAGCATTCCGTTGACAGCAATTACCTTACCTTCGTCCAACAATTCATGTAACACATCGATGAGCATGTTTTTATCGTCCGGTATCTGTTCTGCCAAAGTGGCTGGAGTTTGTGGTTTATCAGATAGGGCTTGAAGAATCTTTTCAGAAAGTTCCTTTTCCGAAAGGTGGCCGGAAGGTTTCTTGTTCTTCAAATTGATGCAAGTGTCGCACTGCCCGCAGTTATGCTCGTTCTTCTCTCCGAAGTAGTGTAGCAGCATTCGACTACGGCACACGGTATCGCTGCTCACGTAATCCAGCATGGCACTTATGCGTTTCTCATACCGCTCTTTGCGTTCCTCGTACACGGCGGGAGAGATTTGCAGGTGGCGCATTTCAACCCTCTCTCGCGTGTATATTATATATGGTGTCTTTTTGCGGGGGATGTAACTGACGATACGTAGCTTGGCTAGGTGGATGAGCTGTTCATACACTTGCCGGCGTGTGAGTCCAGTGCGTATGGCCAGTGAATCTTCATTGATGAAAGCATGGTCTGTGAAGACCCCGGTATAGGAGCGGAGAATGGTTTGGATGAGTTTGTCCATATCTTCGCCGAGCTCTCTCAGTTTATAAAGTTCGTCTCGACGGATAGTGAACAGTAGCCGGGATGCATTGTCTTGTTCGTCTGTATATTCCAGGTATCCCGCTTGTGTCAGAATCTTCAAGGCACTGTCCACGGGAACGGGGAAGTACTTGAACTTTCGGCAAAAGTCTTCTATATTGAACTCGCGTACACAGCCTTGTCCGTCTCCCATTGCCATCTGGTAATAGTATTGAAGATGCTCATATACTTCCTTTATATACTCTTTTTCAGGAAAGGTGTCGGGAATGCGTTTGTGCAGTGTTGCCTTATCCGACTTGGCGTAAAGGACGACCGCGTAGGCTTTTTGTCCGTCCCTTCCGGCACGTCCTGCTTCCTGGAAGTAGGCTTCTATGGAATCGGGCAGGTCCATGTGGATGACAATCCGTACATCCGGTTTGTCGATACCCATACCGAATGCATTGGTGGCGACCATGACGCGGCTTTCTCCCGTCTGCCAGCGTTGTTGGCGGATGTCTTTGGTGGCATCGTCCAGTCCGGCATGGTAGAAATCTGCGGTGATGCCTTCGTTGTGCAGCAGTTCGGTAATTTCCTTGGTGCGGCGGCGGTTGCGCACATAGATGATGGCGCTTCCGGGCATACGGCGCAGGATGTGCAACAGCTCTCCCGTCTTGTTTTCCGTTTTACGGACGATATAGGCGAGATTTTTGCGTTCGAAACTCATGCGGAACACATTTTCCTCACGGAAATGCAGACGGGCCTGGATATCTTTCACTACTTCCGGAGTGGCGGTGGCTGTCAATGCCAGGATGGGTACGCCGGGCAGAAGTTCGCGTATTTCGGCTATCTTCAGATAGGCGGGACGGAAATCGTAGCCCCATTGCGATATGCAGTGGCTTTCGTCTACCGTAATCATACTGATTTTCATCTTCTGCAGTTTGGTGCGGAAGATTTCAGTATCGAGCCTTTCGGGGGAGATATAGAGGAACTTGAAATTGCCGAATATACAGTTCTCCAGTGTGACGATGATTTCCTGCCTGCTCATGCCTGAGTAGATGGCAAGCGCCTTGATTCCCCGTTTTTTCAGGTTTTGTACCTGGTCTTTCATGAGGGCAATCAACGGAGTGATGACCAGGCAAAGTCCTTCTTTAGCAAGTGCCGGAACTTGGAAAGTGATGGATTTTCCTCCTCCCGTGGGCATTAGTCCCAAAGTGTCCCGTCCCTCGGTAATGCTGTTGATGATATCTTCCTGGATTCCCCGGAAGGTATCGTATCCCCAGTATTGCTTCAGAAGCCTCACCCCCAATCCCTCCCCCATAGGGAGGGGAGTTTTGAAGTTACTACTGCTGCTCATGGTCTTATTGAACTTTCTTGCTACTTCTTATCGTTGAATTGATATTCTTTCCTTCTCTATGCTAATAGTAGTGATTACTTATCTTATAGCATCAACCAATTTTCATCATTTCCTTAATATAAGGAGACTATTCTTATTCCCCTCCCTGTGGGGGAGGGGTTAGGGGAGAGGCTTTCAGTTCGGCTTTATGTCTTCAATCTGCAACTGCACTTCACCCCTCTTATGGGTATTCTCTTCAATGGAATAGCAGATGTCGAAGGAACGTTTGGTCTTGATGAAGCGTACGTGGGAACTTTGCCCGAAAGCGATGCCGTTCATTACATTGTTCGATTTATTATCCACCAGTTCTAGCTTGATATGTTCCTGGTCGCGGCCTACGACTTTGCTGGTACCATAATCATAGACATTGTGCGTACAGAAAATGGGTTTGGCATTGTCCGGTCCGAATGGATTGAATTTCTTCAAGTCGCTGAAGAATTTCGGAGTGATGTCTCTGAAATCAATCTCGGCATTGATGTCGATGACGGCGCATGTCTGTTCCGGCAGGATATTTTGTGATACGAACTCTTCGAAGCGTTCGATAAAGGCCGGTACATTTTCCACCTTCATGGAAAGACCGGCGGCGTAGGTATGACCTCCGAAGTTTTCCAGAAGGTCGCGGCAGTATTCAATGGCTTTGTAGACATCGAATCCGGAGACGGAACGGGCAGATCCGGTTGCCATGTCATCCGTACGTGTCAGTACTACTGCCGGCCGGTAATAGATTTCCGTCAGCCGGGAGGCTACGATGCCGATGACGCCTTTATGCCAGTCTTCATTGTACAATACGATGGAACGTCGGTCGGCAAGTCCGTCCAGGTCAGCTACAATCTTGTTGGCCTCCTCGGTCATGGTCTTGTCCAAGTCCTTGCGTGTCTCGTTGTATTGGTTGATTTGTCCGGCTTTCTCCAGGGCAAGAGAGAAATCTTTTTCAGTAAGCAAGTCAACAGCTTCTTTCCCGTTCTGGATACGTCCGGAGGCGTTGATGCGGGGACCTATTTTGAATACAATGTCACTGACGGTGATGTCCTTGTCCGTCAGTCCGCAGACATCAATGATTGCTTTCAGGCCTACGCTGGGATTACTGTTCAACTGCTTCAAACCGTGGTAGGCGAGAATGCGGTTTTCACCCATAATGGGGACAATATCCGATGCGATACTGACGGCGCAGAGGTCCAGTAAAGGGATAAGGTGATGGAACTCGATACCGTTGTTGAGGGCAAATGCCTGCATGAACTTAAAGCCTACACCGCATCCGGACAGATGTTCATAAGGATAGGTGTTGTCTTCCCGTTTGGCATTCAGAATGGCTACAGCAGGGGGCAGTACATCATCGGGGACATGATGGTCGCAGATGATGAAATCAATGCCTTTCTCCTTGGCGTATGTGATTTCTTCGACGGCTTTGATACCGCAGTCCAATACAATAATCAAACCTACACCACTCTCTGCGGCATAGTCTACTCCTTGGATTGAAACTCCATACCCCTCATTGTAACGGTCGGGGATATAGTAGTCGATGTTCGAATAGAACTGTTGAATAAACTTGTAGACCAATGCCACAGCCGTGGTACCGTCTACGTCATAATCTCCATAAACAAGAATGCGCTCTTTCTTTCCCATTGCCTTGTTCAGGCGCTCTACGGCTATATCCATATCCTTCATCAGGAATGGGTCGTATAAGTCCGGTAGTTGGGGGCGGAAAAACTTCCGGGCATCCGCTGCCGTTGTTATTCCCCGCTCCACCAGCAATTTTCCCAATATTGGGCTAATTCCCAATTCTTGGGCCAGTTGTTGGCTTGCTTCTGCCTGTTCGGGTGTAATGGGTTGATAATTCCATTTGTGAGTCATTTTATATATTATTTTTTCTTTTTCTATCTCAAGATGTTGGGGGAGTAGAGGGGTTCAATACGTGCACTTTTCTCCAACAAGGTGTAAAGGTATGAAAAACTCTTGAAACGGAGGTGAATTCTGCGGAAAAACTTTATAAGTATATGTATTCTCCACTAAAAAACTTTATTTTTGTATCCATTAAAAAATATCGCTATGCTTGTTTTTATCTCTTGTGCAAAGACCATGGCAGCGCGCTGCTCTGTTGTCGTGCCCGAAGTCACAGTCCCGAAATTCGAAACGGAGGCTGTGCGGAATGCGTTGGAAATGTCGCAGTATTCAGTATCCGAATTGGAAAGGCTTCTTCGGGTGAATACCAAAATTGCTGCCGAGAACCGTTTGCGTTTTCATGATTTCTGTTCGGAGGAGAATCGTTCGATGCCAGCCGTTTGCGCCTACACGGGAGCTGTTTTTAAACGCATTCTTCCGAAAGATTTTTCAGCGGAGGATTTTCGTTATGCGCAAGAACATCTACGTATCACTTCTTTTCTTTATGGGTTGCTTCGCCCGCTGGACGGTATCAAACCCTATCGTTTGGAAGGAGATGTCCGTTTGCCCGAAAAAGGTGGAATATCCATGTTTGATTATTGGAAGCCTTTGTTGACGGATTACTTCATAGAGGAAATTAAAAACTGTGGCGGTGTTCTCATTAATTTGGCAAGTGCTGAAATGAAAGATTTGTTCGACTGGAAGCGGGTGGAGCAAGAGGTGCGTGTTATTACGCCCGAGTTTCAAGTTTGGAAGGCCGGACAGCCGAAGACTGTCGTTATCTATGCCAAGATGTGTCGCGGAGAGATGACGCGTTTTATTGTCAAGAACCGTCTGGAGTGTCCTGAGGAGTTGAAATCCTTTTCTTGGGAGGGCTTCGTCTGGGATGAGATACGCAGTACGGAGAATGTATGGCATTTTTCGTTAGGTACATTTATGTAATGAAAAGGTACATTACGTTTGGCTCAGATGTTACTATATGTTGCTTTCGATGTTTGCGCAAAATGAAGAACTAAATACGCAATTTAGGATGAGGGAAAAGAATGAACCCTCTACATTTGCATGCAGTAAACTTAAAAGCAATATACTATGAAGAGAAACGGATTAAGAACAGTTGTTGTATTAGCTTTGACCATATTTCTATTGAATGCTCCGGTTTGTGCTACAGCTTCCAGATTGCAGGATACTTGTGCGGAGGCGCGGGATGAGGTTGCACTGCGGCCTGAGTGGATGAGGATTCTCCATGATACGCTTCCTATATGTAAGATTTCTATTCCTGGTTCACACGATAGCGGTAGTATCAAAGGAGGGCATATGTTGAAAACACAAGCAACAGATATTCCTGCTCAATTACGGCAAGGCATCCGTGCTTTCGATATCCGTTTGGAAAAGAAAGGTAATAAACTGGGGGTGTTTCACAGTCATGCCTTTCAGGATATATATTGGGAAGATGATGTTTTACCTGCTTTTATACACTTTCTGCAAACATATCCTTCTGAGACTTTGATTGTTTCCTTGAAAAAGGAAGGGGGAGAATTGCGGGATTATGCTTCTCTGCTGTCCGTTTCTTTAAGCAGCCCTGAGTATCAAAGTTATTTCGTGATGGACTTTCGCCCTGAATTGACGCTGAAAGATTGCCGTGGAAAGATTCTTTTCCTGCATAGGGATCATGCTATGGATAATTATCCTGGAGCAGCATGTGTAGGTTGGGAGGATGACAGTACTTGCCTGCTCACTCTTCGCAATAAAGATGGTAAGGAAGGAGTGGCTTTGCTCGAAGATGAATATCAATATGAATCGGGTGAGGAGGCCGGGAAGAAGGTAGGGGTTTGTGTCCGTAATATTGAAGGGATGTCTGCTGAGCCGGTTTCCTCACGTCGGTGGGGAATTACTTTTGTAAGTGCGACGGGGCTGCCCTTGGGAACCCCTAAAGTCTTTGCTGATAAGGTAAACAAGCCTATTGCTGACTATTTAAAACAAAAGAATAGCCGGAATTGCGGTATTGTTTTTATCGATTTTGTCAGTGAACCTGGAGGAAAAGATTTGGTGGAATATTTGATTGGCAGTAATGTTTGCGCAAAATGAAGATTTATATGCGCAATTGGGAATACTGAAAAAAAAGCATTTTCTTAATTTTGCACATGTTGAACACCTTAATGTTATATACTATGAAACTGTCAATAGATTTAGGAGGAACCAATATTCGAATAGCCCAAGTGGAAAAAGGGAACTGCTTGAATAAAGTGTCGGTTCCATGTTTAGCTCAGCAAGATGCTTCTACTGTGCTAAACCAGCTTTCCCAGCTTATTCGGAATATGATGAATGAGCAGGTAGATGGTATCGGTATCGGTGTCCCTTCAATTGTTGATCCGGAGAAAGGAATTGTATATAATGTAGCAAATATATCTTCTTGGAAAGAAATACACTTGAAGGAGATTTTGGAGAACGAATTCAAGGTGGCAGTTGCCATTAATAATGATTCCAACTGTTTCACTTTGGGGGAGAGCCTATACGGCGAAGGAAAATCTTATACCAACATGGTAGGCGTTACTATCGGGACCGGAATTGGAGCTGGCGTTGTCATTGGCCGTCGTTTGTATGGTGGGCAATATATGGGAGCCGGTGAGATAGGCTCATTTCCTTATTTGGACTCTGATTTTGAACACTATTGCAGTAGTTTCTTGTTTAAACGTTATGGCACTACCGGTGCGGTAGTAGCTGAAAAAGCCCAGCAAGGAGAACAAGCTGCATTGGAGATTTGGAAAGAGTTTGGGAGGCATTTGGGTAATCTTATAAAGGCAATTCTTTTTGCCTATGCTCCCCAGGCTATTGTTTTAGGAGGCGGTATTGTATCGGCTTTTCCTTTCTTTAAAAATGCTATGGAACAAACAATGCAAAGTTTTCCCTACAAGATTATATCGGATAATGTGAGTGTGGTGGCTTCGCATCAAAAGGATTCCAGTTTATTGGGTGCTGCCGCTCTTCTTGAGTAATAATCCCTATACGGTTTGATTGAAAATAATAAATATTTTGCAGTTATATTATTTTACGCATAAATAAGGACTGTTAGGGAATTGTTCCTTTTGTAATAACTATGTAATTCTGCTTTCTGACCTTTGTGGCGGAATTATAATTTTCTATATTATAAACTTTAAATTTTGAATGCATGAAACAAGTAAATCTTAGAATCTATCGAACGATTCTGACCCTATTGTTGGGACTGTTCTTGTCGGCAGGTGCTTATGCACAGCAGATTTCTGTGAAAGGAACAGTAAAGGATCAGACTGGCGAACCTGTGATTGGTGCCAATGTGTTAGTAAAGGGGACGACTAATGGAGTGATTACGGACGTTGACGGAAACTTTAATGTTTCGGCCGATAAAAACGGCGTATTGGTAATCAGTTTTGTCGGCTATGTGACTCAGGAAGTACCAGTGGCAGAAAAACAAATGGTAATTGTGCTTAAAGAGGATACAGAACTTCTGGATGAGGTTGTTGTATTAGGGTATGGTGCGAATACACGTAAGCAGGACTTGTCTGCTTCAGTGGGTGTAGTAAGTAATACTGAAGAATTGGCTGCTCGCCCGGTAACTTCTACCGAAGGCATGCTGCAGGGACAGCTGGCAGGTGTTACCATTACGGCCGATGGTGGCGACCCAACTTCTTCTCCTAACATTGTGATTCGTGGTCAAGGCTCACAAGATGGAGACAATGTACTTTGGGTTGTGGACGGTGTTCCCGGTGCACCTATCTCATCCATGAATGATATTGAAAGTATCGTTGTTTTGAAGGATGCTGCTTCTGCTGCTATCTATGGCGCACAGTCTGGTGCAGGTGGTGTTGTGTTGGTAACTACCAAAAAAGCGAAACAAGGTGCTCCTTCGTTGACTTATGACGGCACTTTTGGTATTCGTCAGGCTACCAATTTGATAGAACCACTGAATGCGGAGCAGCAGATTGAGATGCGTAAGATATCTCATCAAAATGCAGGACTTTCGCTTCCAGTCGGTTGGGATGTTACCAAAAATCCATGGATAGGTACGACTCGTACTGATTGGATGGATGAGATTTTCCGCACTGCCTTCTACCAACGTCATAACGTAGCGTTGAATGTAGGTTCTGATAATTTTTCAAATCGTATATCTTTTGCTTACGATAATGATGAAGGTGTTTTGATTAATACTTTCAAGAAGAATCTTACATTACGTTATAATGGTAAAATGCAGCTGAACAAGTGGGTGAGCGTCAGTGAGGATTTTGTATGGCAGAACACTACCCAACGTTCCAAAGCTACGGATAACGATGCTTATACAGGACCTATCCTTTCGGCTATCTACATGCCGGCAAGTGCCACTGTCTATAATCCGTTGGACGGAAGTTATGGTGGTGTGACTACGGAAGATCCTGCCTATATTGAAAAATATGGTTCGAATTTCTCTGATATCCACGGGGATGCTGTAAATCCGGTACGTCTATTGGAAGCAGAGAATTTGTATGACAAGATAAGTGACATATGGAGCACTACCAGCTTGGAGATAGCTAATGTACTTCCTGGATTGAAGTTTACGAGTCGTTTTACTTATAATATGAAGACTAATCATTACAAGAAGTTCAATCCTATTCGTGATGAAGTAGGTAAACCGGCTTTGTCGAATAATCTTCAAGAAACTACTTACCGTAGAGATGCTTGGAAGACGGAAAATACCCTGACTTATGATAAGACATTCGGTGAACATACGGTTGGTGCCTTGTTCTCGACTACGGCAGATCATTCTGAAACGCGTGGACTGGAAGTGACGGGTAAGGATTTTGCGGATGAATCGGAATTTTTACAATACATGGCGTATGCAGGATCAGTGACAGCATCTGACTATTTGACTGGACCTGATGCCAATGTGTCGTTGATTGCCCGTTTGGCTTATTCTTATAATGACCGTTATTTTGCTACTGCATCTTGGCGTCGTGATTATGCTGGACGTTTGCCTAAGGAAAATAACTATGGTGATTTCCCTGCAGTGACCCTTGGATGGAAAATATCTAATGAAAAATTCTTTAAGAAGAGTGATTTTATCAGTTTGCTGAAATTGCGTGCTTCTTGGGGGCGTGTAGGTAATTTGAGCTCTATAGGGCTTAATTATAAGTCTGCTTTGTTGAAGAAAAGCTCGTGGACAGAACAAGCACAATATGGTCCTGAGGCAAATAATATCTGGAATACTTTGATTTACAACGGCTCTGCGTTAAATCCTGATTTGACCTGGGAAACTTCAGAACAGACTGACTTGGGCTTGGATGTTGAGATGTTTAAAAACCGTTTGTCGGTATCATTAGACTATTTTGATAAACGTACTTTCAATTTGATTCAGACACAATCAATGGGGTGGCCTTCTACTATGGGACTCGATGCCATGTTAATCAATCAAGGTGAAGTGCGTAACCGTGGCTTTGAGATTCAAGCTAATTGGAGCGATAAGATTAACAAAAACCTTTCTTATTTCGTATCGGGTAACTTCTCGTATTTAAAGAACTGGGTATCAGATATAGGTGTGAAGGATGCGGATGGCAATCCGGGTTTGTGGCCTAATGATAAAAGGTTCCGTAGCATCCCTTATATGATGCAGAGTACGGAAGGGGAACCTCTGAATTCCTTCTACTTGATTAAGACAGATGGTTTGTTCCAAAGTGATGCAGAAGTTGCCGAGTGGAATGCTAAACATGGAACATATGTGACCAATGATAATGGTGAAAAAGAGTGGGTAGGTATTCAGCCGAATGCCAAGGCTGGTGACTTGAAGTTTGTGGATCATAATGGCGATGGTAAAATTACGGATGCAGACCGTCAGTATATGGGTAGTGCGACTCCGAAGACGACTTTTGCCTTTACATTGGGAATGACGTGGAAAAAACTTTCTTTCAGTGCCATGTTCCAGGGAGTAGGTGGAGCAAAAGCTTTATATGTAGGAAAGTACATGCTGTTGAGTGATGTAGAAGGAAACTTTAACCGTTCCAGCGGGATATTGAATGCTTGGAGTCCTACAAATACCGGTTCTGATATTCCTCGTTTGTCAAAGAATGACCCGAATGGAAACTTTACGACTGCATCTGATTGGTATTTGGAGAATGCTTCTTATCTGCGTTTGAAGAATGTAACCCTTTCTTATGATTTAAGCGATGTATTCCGCAAGTGGTCTCATTTGAATGACCGTAACAGCCGTTTGTCTGTGTACTTCAGTGGTGAAAATCTTGCTACTATCACTGGATATTCTGGTATGGATCCTGAATGTGGTGGCTGGGATGCTTTGAAATATCCGGTATCTCGCGTATTATCTGTTGGTGTAAAATTGACTTACTAATAATTAATAGAGAAGAATGATTATGAAAAAAAATATATTATTTTTTGCGATGTCTGCCACATTGCTTATGAGTTCTTGCAGTGACTTCCTTGATGTGCAACCAGAGGGAGATGCTACTACAACGACTTATTTTACCAATGACCTGCAGGCTATTGATGCTGTAGATGCATTGTATGAAAGATTTCATCAGGAAGCTGTATATGGACGCGAACTGTTTTGGGAACAAGGTGCCGCGTGCGACGTTGTGTGGGGAAAGACCCGTGATTTTCCAACACTTGCTACATTGAAATATACAGGAGACGAATCCCCTTTGCGTACTATTTTTGATACTATGTACAAAGTGATGGCACGTTCCAACTGGGTAATACAAGAGTTGCTTAAGAAAGGGAAAAGCACCACTTTGAGTGATATTGAAAAGAGAAGTCTCGGTGAAGCTTACTTCACTCGTGGATGGGCTCATTTCTTGATTGCTTATCGTTACGGTCTTGATACACAAGGGGTACCTTTTGTCCGTTATGAAGATTTTGAAGGTGGCTATGACAATTCTATTCCTCCTCAGCAAGCTTCGGTCATCGATAATTATAAATTGATTATCTCGGATATGGACAAGGCAATAGAGTATTTGCCCCGTTTTGAAGAGTATGGAGATAATGATAGAGGACGCGCGCACGATGCGGCTGCAGTAGCTTTTAAAGCTAAAGTTTATGCTTATTGGGCAACTTGGGATGCTACACAATGGGGAAATGTAATCAGTATGGTCAATGAACTGGAAACTGCTTACGGACGTGATTTAGCCGGTACTTATGAAGAGTTGTTCTCTTCTGATTTCTCTAAATGGTGGAATAAAGAGTATATTTGGACTATTCCTGGAAATGGTGGCTCTCAAGGTGGCGGTTCGGAGTTTCCGGGAGTTGTCCTTGAGAACAAAGGCTGGGGACAATATAATGGCTGGGGACAGAACAAGCCGTCTTATGATATTTACGAAGAGATGTTGAAAGACGGAGCTGGTAATGACCGTTTGGTTCGTACGGTTTTAGAGTATGGTCAGGAATTTCAATTCTTGGGTGAATCCCGTGCTTTTTATTCAAGCTCGGATATTGAATCCGGTTTTATGATTAATAAATACATGGATCCCTTTAAGTATGAAGATGCAGCCAATAAGGGGTATATCAATACAAACGGAGACTGGCCGACGGTACGTATTAATTTTCCGGTTATCCGTTTTGCAGAAATGTTACTTTTCCGTGCGGAAGCTTATTTGATGACTAATAAAGCGGACTTGGCTACGGCTGATTTGAATCGCATTCGTAAACGTGCCAATGTTGCATTATTGACGGGCACTGCTACTATGGCTGACCTATATCATGAACGCCGTTGTGAATTGGCATTTGAGTTTACAGACCATTTATATGATTTGAAACGCTGGTATCGCTCAGGCAATACTGAAATAAAGGCTTTGGCTGCTGCCGAATTGAATGCCCGTCCGCGCGTACGTCATTATGCCAACCGCCAGGACCCTGCTTCCACATTCGTTGTAGGTGAGTATGAGGATTATACGGATAAGATTGCTTATCAGGATTACATGATCGTATTCCCTTATCCTTCGGTTCAGATTACCAAATCTGATGGTAAATTAAAACAGAATCCTCATTATGATTGATATTTTCTCTGAAAGAGATAAAATATAAAAAAAGACCTCATTGCCATTGGTCTAATCTGCAGGGGTTGGTATTTTCGGGTATTGATCCTTGCAGATATTTCTTCTTTTTCTTTCATTTGCAAAGGCTATTCATAAAATCATTTTAATATACGGAGAGACGGCATTCCCGACAGTCTGCAGCGCTCTTCAAATATACAGTCTGATGAAATTAAAAACTCTTATATGTGCAACTACTGCCTTTTGGGCTTGCTGCTCTTGTACATCCGGTGAACTATCTCCCGTAGACTATGTAGACCCTTTTATAGGTACCGGCTTTCATGGGCATACTTATCCGGGGGCAACCGTTCCGTTCGGGGCGGTACAGTTAAGTCCTGACACGCGTGCCGGAAACTGGGATGCTTGTTCGGGGTATCATTATAATGATACGACTCTAAAAGGTTTTTCACACACACATTTAAGTGGGACCGGATGCATTGATCTTGGGGATATACTGTTTCGTCCTACTACGCTGAAACCGGATTTGACTACGGAAAGCATTTACCAGCCAGCGGCTTTTTCCCATAAAGACGAAGATGCTTCTGCCGGATATTATTCGGTTGTTCTGAAAGAAGAAGGAATAAAAGCTGAATTGACGGTAACGGCACACGCCGGTATGCACCGCTATACGTTTTCTTCCGGCAAAGAAGCATCTATTATTATAGATTTGACTCATTTGCTTGATAACGAATATATTTATGAGGCTGAACTTGAACAGACTGCCGCCAACGAAATAACAGGTATGCGCAGAACCAGGGGATGGACGGACAATCAGTACGTTTATTTTGTAGCCCAGTTCTCGAAACCTTTTCAGGCCATAGACTTTATACAGAATAAAAAGATGGTTTCTGCAGGAGTTAAGTTGAACGGTACCGATTTGCAGGCTTGCTTGTCCTTCGATAATAGTAATGGAGAGCCGGTTATAGCCAAAGTTGGATTATCCATTGTCAGTGAAAAGAATGCACGTGAGAATTTGGAAACCGAGGTGATAGGTTTCGATTTTGATGCCGTGCGTAGTGCTGCCCGTTCCGCTTGGGAACAAGCTCTCTCTGCTATTACGGTAAAAGGCGGCAATACGGACGACTTGAAGAATTTCTATACAGCCATGTATCATTCTATGGTTGTACCCAATGTCGTGAGTGATGTCAATGGTGAGTACCGCCGTCATAATATGGAAATTGGGCAATTGCCAAAAGGCAAAGTGCAATATTCTACATTTTCGCTTTGGGATACTTTCCGTGCATGGAATCCGTTGATGACTTTGATTGATACAACTTTGGTCAATAATATGATAAATTCCTTTCTGGACATTTACGAATCTTCGGGTGAACTTCCTATCTGGCCGCTTTCTGCCGGAGAGACGGGAACTATGATTGGTTATCATGCAGTGTCCGTTATAGCAGATGCTTATATGAAGGGTATTAGAGGATTTGACGCGGAAAAGGCGTTGGAAGCTATGGTAGTTTCTTCTGAAAAGAACAAAAAGGGAGCTGATTACTATATTCAGAATGGCTTTATTCCTTCTAATATAAAGAAAGAGTCCATCTCTTGTTTGCTGGAGTTTGCCTATGATGACTGGTGTATTGCACGTATGGCTCAGGAAATGGGTAAGGATGATATTTATCAAAAGTATATTCAACGTTCCCAGAACTATATCAATGTTTTTGATGGTAATACAAAATTCTTCCGCCCCAAGCGGATGGATGGGAACTGGGAAACTCCCTTCAATCCTATTGAGATAGGTCGTGCCTATACGGAAGCCACAGCCTGGCAGTATCGTTTCTTTGTACCTCACGATGTAAGCGGTATGGCACAACTGTTTGGTGGTAAGAAAGAGTTTATTACCGCACTCGATTCTATCTTTACAGTAGAGTCGGATGTACATGGCGATTTAGTGGATATTACCGGACTGATAGGTCAATATGTTCATGGCAATGAGCCGAGCCATCATATCGCCTATCTGTACGATTACGTCGGACAGCCTTGGAAGACGCAGGAAATGACACGCCGTCTGCTCCATGAAATGTACGCTCCTACGCCTGAAGGAATCATTGGTAATGAAGATTGTGGACAGATGTCCGGTTGGTATATATTATCCAGCTTGGGTATTTATTCAGTTTGTCCGGGAAGCAATGAATTTGCACTGACTACTCCTCTATTTGAGAAAGCGGTTGTCAACCTGGCAAATAGAAAGACTTTGACCATCCTTGCCAACAATCCGAAGAAGAATGTCTATATCACAAAAGTAGAATTGAACGGACAACCGATAGATGTAAATTTTATTACTTATGCACAGTTGATGGAAGGTGGAGAACTTCGTTTTACTTTGTCCGATAAGCCGAATATGGAGAGAGGTGTTTCCTCTGAAGCATCCCCTTATTCCTATACTAAAGATGAAGTCGTTTCCATTCCCTATGTGGATAAGGATTTGAACTTGTTTATGGATAAGGTAACGGTTGCATTGGCCACAACAACCAAGGATGCCGAAATCAGATATACATTGGATGGCAGCGAGCCCACAGAGCAGTCGGCATTGTACGAGCAGCCTTTTGAACTGGACAAGACCACTTTAATAAAAGCCAAAGGATTCAAGGAAGGTCTCCGCTCAAGCAGAACATTATCCATATCGGCAACGAAAGCTGAATTAAAGGCTGCTCTTTCTGTAAATCCTACTCAGAATGGTACATCTTATAAGTACTTTGAAGGCACTTACCAGAAAGTGGCTGATGTAGAAAAGTCACCGTTGCTGGAGTCTGGTGTCATGCCCGAACCTTCTATTAAGGGTGCTAAGCAGGAGGATCATTTCGGTTATATCTTTTCTGGATTGATAAATGTTCCCGAAGATGGGGTCTATACTTTCCAGACCCGTTCGGACGATGGCAGTGTCTTGTACATTCACGATGAGCAGGTAGTCAATAATGATGCTTCCCATGCTGCAATTCCTGCTACCGGAATGGTCGCGCTGAAGAAAGGTTTTCATCCTTACAAGCTCTATTACTTTGAAGATTATGAAGGTGAGTATTTGAGCTGGGCTTGGAAACTGCCTTCTGCCGAGAAGTTGGCACCCATCCCTGCATCGGCTTTATTTGTGAAATAATAGTTTAATATATATGCTATGAGAAAGTTATTTTTGTTATTTTTACCTTTGTTCGCTGCATCATGCGGACAGGTGAAGCAGCAGGCGCCTGCACCAGAGCCCGTTAATGTCATGAGTTTCAATATTCGCTATGACAATCCGGAAGATAGCTTGGACAACTGGCAATACCGTAAAGACCGCGCGGCAAATGCCATCCGTTTTTATGATGTGGATATATTGGGTACGCAAGAAGTACTTCATAATCAGTTGGAAGACCTTAAACAACGATTGCCGGAATACGGAGTCATCGGTGTAGGTCGTGAAGATGGAAAGGAAAAGGGTGAATATAGTGCACTCTGGTATAAGAAAGATCGTTTCAACTTGCTGGATTCTGGCTATTTCTGGTTGAGCGAGACTCCTGAAGTTGCCGGTTCCAAGGGCTGGGATGGAGCTTGTGAGCGTATCGCTTCATGGGCAAAACTGCAAGATAAAGTAAGTGGCAAGGAGTTCTTCGCATTGAATACCCACTTGGATCATGTAGGTGTTGCTGCACGTCGTGAAGGTATAAGCCTTATGCTGGATAAAGTAAATGAGTTGAGTGGTAACTTACCCGTAGTAGTAACGGGCGACTTTAATGCTAGTCCGGAATCGGATGTCATCAAACACGTGACTGACCCTTCCAATCCGGAACACTTGACAGATGCACGCCAGGCATCGGCAATTGTTTATGGTCCGGCATGGAGTTTCCATGATTTCGGAAAGATTCCTTACGATAAACGTCCGCTGATTGATTACGTTTTTGTACGTAATGGACTGAAAGTTTTGAGGTATGGTGTATTGGCTGAAACAGAGAATAATGCTTTCCTCTCCGACCATGCCCCTATTTTAGTAACGGTTGAATAATAAAACAATAATTATGACTAAGATATTAAGAATATGTATCGTTATGCTCTTGGCAGTCTTGCTACTGCCGGTAGAGTTATCGGCACAAAGCCGCCGTGATAAAGAACAGACCTATGTTTTGGACCAACCTTATGAGGTGACAAAGATTACCCCTCCCCAGGGCAAGAAGATAAAGAATGTCATCTTGATGATTGGTGATGGCATGAGTCTTATGCACGTATATTCTGCCTGGACAGCCAATCGAGGCAAGTTGTTTTTGGATAACTGCCAGGTAGTGGGTTTGTCTAAAACCTATTGTGCCAACAAGCTGATTACAGACTCGGGAGCGGGTGGAACAGCCATAGCTACGGGGCAGAAGACAAACTATCATTCTGTGGGTGTAGATACCGAAGGACGTCCTTTGAAATCATTGGTAGACCTGGCTGCTGCTAAAGGTAAATCGACCGGTATAGCGGTGACTTGCCGTCTGTGGGATGCCACTCCTGCTGATTTTTGTTGCCATAACAAGGATAGGGATGCGGAAGCTGAAATCGTAGCAGATTACGTTAATTGCAGTGCCGATTATGTATTCGGTGGAGGTGCCAAGCTTTTCGAAAACCGTGAAGATGGACGTGACTTGTTTAAGGAACTACGCGATAAAGGATTTCAGACTCCTCGCAGTTGGGATGAATTGGCTGGCATAAAGAGTGGTAAGGTATTTGCCGTACCTTATCCCGTCGATACTCCTCTTCCTGCTGAACGTGGCGACCTTTTGGCACGTGCTTCATTGAAAGGTATCGAATTGCTGGACCAAAATAAAAACGGTTTCTTTATGATGATAGAAGGTTCGCAGCTGGATGACTACGGACACTTCAATGACATTGATTTGCTGATGCAGGAAACACATGACTTTGACCGTACTATCGGTGCCATTTATGAATGGGCTGCCAAGGATGGAGAAACATTGGTAGTAGTTACTGCAGACCATGAGACTGGTGGACTTACGTTGGTTGATGGAGATTTGGCAGAAGGCAGAATCGTATGTAAGTTCTCTACCGGTGGTCATAGCGGTGTAATGGTACCAGTGTATGCTTTTGGTCCCGGTGCAGAGGAGTTTACAGGGATTTTTGAAAATACTGCTATCTTTGACAAGATAAAAAAACTGCTCAATTTGTAATTTAAAAAATAACTATTTCCTATGTTGAAACACATTTTATTGGTAAGCTTGCTTTCTTTTTCCACTCTCCCTTTGCTGAAAGCTCAGAGCTGTGGCAATGATGAAAAGTATCATTTGCCTTATAAAAATACATATGTAAAGGAACCGCTGGTCACTGAAAATGAGTATCGTGTGGCAAAACCTGAGACGATTGTGCCGAAAAGCTTCGAAGAAGCTCGGCAGATTCTTCCCAATCCCATTTGGGGTGGACATGACAAGGAACTTGAAATGTATTGGAAGGCATGGGAAATAGCTATCGGCAATATTCGTGCTCCTCAAGCAGGCTCGGGTTTTGTCTCAAGCTATTTGGATACAGCTTATAATGGTAATATCTTTATGTGGGATTCCTCTTTCATTCTGATGTTTGCCCGCTATGGTACCCGTTTCTTTCCTTTCCAGAATACGCTGAACAACTTTTACGCCAAGCAGCATCCCGACGGTTTCATTTGCCGTGAAATAAAGGCGGATGGTGCCGATTGCTTTGAACGCTATGATCCGGTGAGTACCGGACCGAATTTGATGCCTTGGTGTGAGATGGTCTATTTCCATCAGTTTGGTGATACGGAACGCCTGCACAAGATATTTCCGGTACTTTGTGCTTATTATAAGTGGTTGAAATTGAACCATACTTGGAGAAATGGAACCTACTGGTCAAGCGGATGGGGGACCGGCATGGATAATATGCCCCGTGTTCCGTCGGAATACAGCCCTATCTACAGTCACGGGCATATGATTTGGTTAGATACAAACCTACAGCAATTATTTACTGCCAATTTACTACTTGAGATGGGCTTTTATCTGGAACGTTGGCAAGAGATAGAAGAGTTTGAAGACGAAGCCAAAATGCTGGGAAAATATATCCATGACAATCTTTGGGATGAAAAGACCGGTTTCCTTTATGACCAGTATGCTGACGGTACGCTCTGTACAACTAAGGGAATAGGTGCCTATTGGGCTCTGTTTACTGATGTATTGGATTCTGTACAGTTGGACCGTATGGTGAAGGAATTGGATAATCCTGCCACATTCAACCGGAAACACCGTATTCCTTCTTTGTCTGCCGATAATCCCAAGTACAAGGAGAATGGCCGTTATTGGCAGGGTGGCGTATGGCCGGGAACTAATTACATGGTGATGCAGGGCCTTGTGCAGAAAGGTTATGGTAAACTGGCACGGGAGATTTGTTTGAATCATTATGCCCAGGTGTTTGAGGTCTATAAGAAGACTGGAACTTTTTGGGAATATTATGCTCCGGAAAGTGCTGAGCCGGGATTTATGGCAAGGGATAATTTTGTGGGTTGGGCAGGACTTCCTCCTATTGCTGAATTGATAGAATTTATTATCGGTATTCGGGGAGATTATGCCAAAAAGCAGATTATCTGGGATATGAATTTGACGGAGATTAACGGCATAGAACGCTATCCTTTTGGTCCCGAAGGGCTTATCTCCTTAAAAGCTGAAGCACGCCGTTCTGCAAGTGATGAACCCCGTATCACAGTAGATTCTAATATTGATTTTGAACTGTGTGTACTCTATGGTGGAAAAGAGAAAAAGATAAATGTGACATCCGGTAAGCATACCTATTAAAGAAGAAATCAATCATGAAAAACAATATGTCAAGACGCCAATTTCTGAAGACTGGCGGGCTTGCCTTGGCTGCAATGACCTTTCAGCCCGCTTCCGTATTATCTTCATCCGGGACTTTCAACCAGAGATATGTTTCGTTGCGTCCTTCTGCAAGCAAAAGGAGCTTCATTTCGAAGGCAGTAGATGCTGCTATTGAAGAAGCAAAGCCTAAAATAAAGGACGAGAAGTTGCGTTGGATGTTCGAGAACTGTTTTCCCAATACGCTTGACACTACTGTCAGATATAGAGTGAAGAATGGCAGACCAGATACTTTCGTCATTACAGGTGATATAGATGCCATGTGGCTGCGCGACTCTTCAGCGCAAGTATGGCCCTATCTGCCGTTGATGAAGAAAGATAAGGACTTGCAGTTGATGGTGGCAGGACTTGTCAACAGACAGACTGAATGTATCTTGATAGACCCGTATGCCAATGCCTTCAACGACGGGCCGTTGGGCAGCTATTGGGAAACCGACCATACACAACATATGGTTAAGGAACTGCATGAACGCAAATGGGAGATAGATTCTTTGTGCTATCCCATTCGTCTGGCTTATCATTATTGGCAATACACGGAAGACACGTCTGTGTTCGATGAAAATTGGCATAAAGCTATGCTGCTGGTGGTCAAGACCTTTAAAGAGCAACAGAGGAAACAAGGCTTAGGACCTTATAGCTTTACGCGCGATTGCGACCGCCCTACAGATTCGCAGATTAACAACGGATGGGGAGCACCGGTAAAGCCGGTCGGCTTAATCGTTTCTTCTTTCCGTCCGTCAGATGATGCTACACAATACGGTTTTCTGATTCCTGCTAATATGTTTGCGGTTGTGTCATTGCGCCAATTGGCTGAGATAGAGGATAAAGTTTATGGAAACAAGGACTTCTCCGGAGAATGTATAACATTGGCAGATGAAGTGGATGCAGCTATCCGTAGGTATGGTACTTTCAATCATCCGGTTTGTGGACGTATTTATGCCTTTGAGGTCGACGGTTTTGGTAACGCGCTTTGTATGGACGATGCCAATGTACCCAGTTTGCTGGCTGCGCCTTATCTGGGTTATTGTTCTTTTAAAGATGCGATTTATCAGAATACCCGTAAAATGATATGGAGCGGCAATAATCCTTATTTCTTTAAAGGAAAAGCCGGTGAAGGGGTAGGAGGCCCTCATGTGGGATTGAATTATATCTGGCCGATGAGCATCATTATGAAGGCTTTTACAACGGATGATTCCGAAGAAATACGTGCTTGTCTGAAGCAACTTCGTGATACGGATGGAGGGACGGGCTTTATGCATGAGTCTTTCCATTCGGAGGATGCCGCGGACTTTACTCGTTCCTGGTTTGCCTGGACAAATACTTTGTTCGGTGAACTGATACTGAATACAATCAAGGAATATCCCAACTTATTATCCCAAATACTATGAAGATAAGATATTGGTTACTGGCTATGTCATTCATTTTTCTCTCTTGTGGGAGAGTGGCTGATGATGTAGCGGCAAACTATGGTATTATACCCATGCCGAATGAACTTGCTCCAATGCAGGGAGTGTATGTCCTGCAAGGGGAAAAAACAGTGGCTGTCCCTTCCGGGGAAGCCGCGATGAAAGTTTTTCATTATTTGGAGGATGCGTTGAAAAACACTTCTGTAACGCTGAAGGGTATTTCGGAAACGGGAAAGGCCGATATTTGCTTATCTATAGATAATTCCTTGCCCGATGAGGCCTATACATTGGAGGTTTCTTCCGATAGGATAAATATATCTTCCAATGAAACTGCCGTCGGATTTTTTTATGGTGTCCAGTCTTTGCTGCAGCTCATGCCGGCAGCCATTTATGATGGTGACCGGAAATACGAAGGAAAGATTAGGATTCCTGCTGTCAGCATTACGGATGCTCCCCGTTTCCCTCATCGTGGGGCTATGATGGATGTAGGGCGTAATTTTCTGCCAAAAGAGGAAGTGCTGAAGTTTCTTGATTTGATGGCATTCTATAAATTGAATAAATTCCATTTTCATCTGACAGATGACCAAGGATGGAGAGTAGAAATAAAGAAATACCCGAAACTGACTGAAATAGGTTCTTATCGTAAACAGACTCAGATAGGACACTCTGATTATTATTTTCCACGGCGTTACGATGGAAAAGAAAAGAGAGGCTATTATACGCAGGAAGAAATAAAGGAAATTGTGAAGTATGCATCCGACCGTTTCATTACGGTCATTCCCGAAATTGAAATGCCGGGACATGCATCCGCAGCACTGGCTTCCTATCCGGAACTTTCTTGCGGACTGGGAAAGACTTATGTGGTGCGTGATTATTTTGATGTTTTTGATGAGGTCTATTGTCCCAAAGAGCATACATTTGAATTCTTACAAAATGTGCTGACCGAAGTTATGGAACTCTTCCCCAGCCATTATATCCACATTGGTGGAGATGAGTGTCCCAAGAAAGCATGGAAGAAGTGTGCCCATTGCCAGCATTTGATGAAGTGGGAAGGTCTGCCCAACGAAGAAGCTCTGCAAAGTTGGTTTATCCATCGGATTGAGCAATTTGTGAACAGTAAAGGGCGTGACATCATCGGGTGGGATGAGATTCTGGAAGGAGGGCTTGCTCCTAATGCTACCGTCATGTCATGGCGTGGCGAAAAAGGAGGTATCGAAGCGGCTCACCAACGGCATAAAGTCATTATGACACCCGGCAAAAAGTGTTATTTGGATTACTACCAGGAAAGTCCGGAATTTGCCCCGTTGGCTATCGGCGGTTTTCTTCCGTTGGATACGGTGTACAATTATAACCCGCTTCCTGCTGAACTGACTCCGGAAGAACAAGCTTATATAATAGGTGTACAAGCCAATATCTGGGGAGAGTACATACAGACTCCCGAGTATTTTGAATATATGGCTTTCCCTCGTTTGCTGGCTATGTCAGAGGTGCAATGGACACAGCCGGAACATAAGGACTTCGAGTCGTTTGCCCGTAGGCTGGATAAGGAGTTTGAACGATTGGATTATTGCGGAGTGAATGCTTGCCGCAACTTCTATGAAGTCAATCAGGCTGGTGCGTGGAACAAGTCGCAGCAGACTTATGAGGTGACTTTGAACACCTTCTGTCCGGATGCCGATATTTACTATGCGGTAAATGATTCAACGGTCAACACTTCATCTTCCCTTTATAAGACTCCGATACCGTTGGACGAGGATGCAACTGTTTATTCGGCAGTTTACAGAGACGGTAAGCCGTTGGGGAAAGTGACCCGCAAGAGCTTTGCTGTAAACAAGGCAACCGGATGTGACTATACTTGTAATCCTGCAGCAGGATGGGAACACCTGAATGAAGGCTTCGGGCTGACTGATGGACGACGTGGCTATGCCCGCGACATGCGTCGCTGGATTAGCTTCTACCAGGATACTGTACAGATTGTAGTGGAACTGAAGAAACCTCAAAAAGTCAAGGAAGTGGCCTTTTCTTCTTTATGGCGGCCGGTAAATGAGATATGGCCGGCAAGGGCGATGAGTGTTTCTGTTTCAATGGATGGTCAGACTTTTATTCCGGTGGGCACTAAACGGCTGACTTATGATTTTAGCTTGACGGAAGGCACCCGTTTTCCGGCATCTCTTTCATTTGCCGAAACGGAAGCTACATTTGTCCGCTTGGAATTATTGAGTGGTGGCTTGTGCCCGAAAGGATATTTTCATGAAGGGTTGCAGAGTGAGTTGGCAATAGATGAAATAGAAATATATTAATCTCAAGAAATTATGAAGAAAATAGTTGTTCTTTTAGTTGTACTGTTGGGCTGTATGCCGGTAACGGCTTTTGCGCAGAAGCAATTCTTTTTTAAGGATGGCAGGTTTGTAGTAGCACAGTTTACAGATTTGCACTGGATGCCGGGTTCTGCAAAGTGTGCCGAAACGGCAGCTACTATCCGTGCTGTCCTGGCAGCCGAACATCCGGACATTGCTATACTGAGTGGGGATGTGGTGACCGATGACCCTGCTATGGATGGATGGAAAAGTGTAGTGGATATTTTCAATGAAGCCAAGATGCCTTTTGTGGTGATGATGGGAAACCATGATGCAGAATACTTGACGCGCAA
Organism: Bacteroides sp. AM44-19; assembly: GCF_003603395.1. NCBI lineage: Bacteria > Pseudomonadati > Bacteroidota > Bacteroidia > Bacteroidales > Bacteroidaceae > Bacteroides > Bacteroides sp. AM44-19. The sequence goes on from NZ_QTNB01000002.1 coordinate 47,086, forward strand.
TGAAATCTATGATTTCCTCTTGAAGTCTCCCTACTATGTGGGGGCAAAAGGCCCTGAAGATATTATGGGATGTGGTAATTGTGTGATTTCTATTTATAGTCCGGAGAAGAAGGACCAGGTAGAGGCATTGCTCTATTGCATGGATTCCAACGACTATCAGCCTAATAAAATCTATGGTGCTTACGACTGGATTCATTTCGACCAAATAGAATGGTACAGAAAGCAAAGTAAACACTTTGCAGAGAAGAACGGTGGTAATCCCGTTCCTGCTTTGGCCTTTTTCCATATTCCGCTGATTGAATACAACGAAATCAGAGGTGACGGGAAAACTTATGGCAATGACAAAGAAGGTGGAGTTGCCTCTGCTAATATCAATTCTGGTATGTTTGCTTCCTTCCTTGACATGAGGGATGTAATGGGAGTATTTGTAGGACATGACCATGATAACGATTTTATAGGAATAGATAAAGGTATTGCATTGGGATACGGACGGGTGACCGGTGCGGATGCGTATGGAGAGTTGACGAGAGGAGCCCGTATCATTGAACTGTACGAAGACCAATTCAAATTTGACACATGGATTTCCACTCCTTCGGGAAGGGAGGCTGCCTACTATTACCCTTCAGGTCTGAATTCGGATGAGGAGCAGAGTATGGCTTATTTGCCGGCTACGGGAACTTCTCCCAAGAAGCAGGGCGTGGCATATACCTATTATGAAGGCAAATGTAAACGTGTTGCCGATATTGCCGCCTGCAATAAAGTGAAGGAAGGGGTGATGAAGAACTTCTCGATTGAAGAAGTAGCCGTCCCTGATCATTTTGCTTATGATTTCCGTACGTTGGTGAAAATTCCAGAAAGGGGAGTATACCGTTTCTATACTTTTTCCGATGATGGTTCTAAACTATACATAGACGGTAAATTGATTGTTGATAACGACGGTGGACACAGCGGACGCCGTGCCGAAGGGAAAGTCGCTCTCGAAGCAGGGTACCACGAGTTGCATCTGCTGTATTTCGAAGATTACATGGGCCAGGAATTGGAAGTCGGGTATTCGGGACGGAATGTTCTGGAAACCGTGTTACCTGATACCATGTTGTTTGTACCGGATTAAATCAGCGCTGGTAACTCTTTGTCTGGTACTCTTTCCGATATTCATTGGGAGAGACTTTCTTCAAAGCTTTGAATTGGCGGGACAAGTTCTTCAGGTTATTTATTCCGACTTGTTCCGCCACATCTGCAATCGGAGCATCACTGGCCAACAGCAATTGGGCAAAGCGTTCCATCCTAAGGTTGAAGATATATTTGTGGATGGACTGCTGGGTGACTTGCTTGAAACGAATCTCCAATAAACGGCGTGATAATGGTACTTGTTTCACTATATCCGATACAGTGATATCAGCCGCTATATTCTGATGGATATATTTCAGAGCGGTTTGGATATGGGCATCGGTGGTAGAATAGAAGTCGGTCGAAAGCCGGTTGATTATATTAACTGGTTGGAGCACTACGTCCTGATAAGTGGCCTCCTCATCATTCAATAGATGTTCTATGAGGGCAGCTGCCTCAAATCCGCCTCTTACAATGTTTTGGCTGATACTGGATAGGGGAGGGTCTGAAAGATTGCATATAATCTCATCATTGTCGACTCCTAATATTGCTATCTTGTCGGGCACTCTGATGTTGTTGACTTTACAGATTTCCGTAATGCGGTTACCTTGATTGTCATCGCAAGCCATGAGTGCCGTAGGTTGTGGCAATGACTTTAACCAGTTGAGCAGGGGCGGTGCTTCATAAAACCATAAGTCATCAAGGGATTGGTCCTGATAAGAATAGAAATTGTTTCCAAACCCTTGGGCTGCTATACATTCATAGAAACCCTCGCAACGTTCTTGTGACCATACCGTATCGCGATAACCATAGAATGCGAAGTTCTGAAAGCCTTTACTCAGAAAAAACTCTGCTGCCATTCTGCCGGTCTTGCGGTAATCGCCGGTGATGTTTGGAATATTGCTGAACCTTGATTTATAATCCTGGGCCAATGCGATAATTCCGTTTTCACGGAATAGCTCCACGTTGTCATCATTGTCAAATCTGCCGATGATTGCATCTGCATGCCATGTCTTTGCCCATTTCAAGACTCCTTCTATACCATGACTGTTTTTGTAGGAGGGTGGCATACGGCATACTACCCATGGCTCATGGCTTTTGGAATAGGCCAATACCCCCTTTAGCAGATTGTACGAAAAGGACTCTGTAAAATCGGTCAATAATATCAATCGAATCATAGCAGTTGACTAAATGTAACTGATTGTTACTTATACAAATGTTAGCTTAATTGACAAATATAGGATTTTATTTCTTTTTCTTCAAATCTTTTCCCTCATATTTGCAGATTGCTTCAATCCATTTTTCTTCCAGTGGCTTGGACTCGTGTTTGGCGAGGTCGAAGGCTACCATGACGGAGGTACATACGCATTTTACTTCTTGGGTTTCCGTATCAATGACCCGTTGGGCGAGGTGGAAGCTTTTGGTTCCTATCTCAGTGACGGCAGTTTGCACGGCGATATGGTCCGAACCATAAATCTGTGCGAGGAAGTTTGCTTCAATATGGACGACAACGATACCATCCTTTTCCCAATCTACATCCGGGCATACGGAAGCGAAATATTCCGTTTTTCCTAAATCATAAAAAGAGAAGTAAACAGTGTTGTTTACATGGCCGAATTTGTCGACGTCATTGAAGCGTAGTTGTATGGGCAGGGTGTGGTTAAATTGAATTTCTTCCATTGTTTTCTCTTAAACTTTGTTTATAATCGCTGCAAAAATACTATTTTTGCGTGTTAATCCGTGAACTTATATATCAAGAAATGATAGAAGACATCAAAAAAGCCTGCCAGGTAATGAGCGAGGGCGGGGTAATTCTGTATCCGACAGATACGATTTGGGGTATAGGTTGTGACGCTACCAATGAAGAAGCGGTGCGCCGTGTATATGAAATCAAGCAACGCTCTGACAGTAAGGCGATGCTGGTATTGGTAGATTCTCCGGTAAAGGTGGATTTCTATGTGCAGGATGTTCCGGAGGTTGCCTGGGATTTGATAGAACTGGCTGACAAGCCCCTTACCATAATTTATTCCGGAGCGCGTAATCTGGCTCCTAACTTGCTTGCCGAAGATGGTAGTGTAGGTATCCGTGTCACCAGTGAGGCATTTTCAAAACGGCTTTGTCAGCAGTTCCGCAAGGCGATAGTCTCTACTTCTGCCAATGTCAGCGGGCAACCGTCTCCCGGTAACTTCAGTGAAATAAGTGAAGACATCAAGTCTGCGGTGGATTATATAGTAGGATACCGCCAGGAGGAAACGGGACGCCCGAAACCGTCCAGTATCATCAAGTTGGGCAAGGGCGGAGTCATTAAGATTATTCGCGAATAAAAGGAAAAATGGCAGAGGACAAGAGGAGTTTGTTGCAGCGCTTCATCATATGGCGCGAAAAGAATATCAAGGAAAAGCGGTTCATACTGATTCTCAGTTTTCTTGTAGGTATCTTTACGGCATTCGCCGCACTGATACTGAAAGTCATCATACACTGGATACAGAACTTCCTGACGGATAATTTCAATGCGACGGAAGCCAACTACCTTTATCTGGTCTATCCGGTAGTGGGTATCTTCCTGACCGGATTGTTTGTCCGCTACGTGGTGAAGGACGACATCAGTCATGGTGTTACCAAAATCCTATACGCCATCTCGCGGCGGCAGGGACGCATCAAACGGCATAACACTTGGTCGTCCATCATAGCCAGTTCCATTACCATCGGTTTCGGTGGTTCGGTCGGGGCAGAGGCGCCTATTGTGCTGACGGGTTCGGCTATCGGTTCCAATCTGGGAACCATCTTCAAGATGGAGCATCGTACGCTGATGCTATTGGTGGGATGTGGTGCTGCCGGTGCGGTTGCAGGCATTTTCAAGGCGCCGATTGCCGGTCTGGTATTTACGCTGGAGGTACTGATGATAGATTTGACAATGTCCTCCTTGTTGCCGTTGCTGATATCTGCGGTGACGGCTGCAACTGTTTCCTATATCGTGACGGGTACGGATGCCATGTTCAAATTCCATCTGGACCAAGCTTTCGAACTGGAGCGTATTCCGTATGTCATTATGCTGGGTATCTTCTGCGGATTGGTTTCCCTTTATTTTACCCGGGCCATGAACTCTGTGGAAGGCGTGTTCGGAAGGTTGAGAACTCCCTATAAGAAACTGATAATGGGCGGTGCCATGCTGAGTATCCTGATATTCCTTTTCCCACCGTTGTATGGCGAAGGTTACGATACGATAGAATTGTTGCTGAATGGGATGAGCAATGCCGAATGGGACACGGTGATGAATAATTCCTTCTTCTACGGGCACGGCAATCTGTTGCTGATATACCTCATACTGATTATTCTGTTCAAGGTCTTTGCCTCGAGTGCCACGAATGGCGGGGGCGGTTGCGGCGGTATCTTCGCACCTTCGTTGTATCTGGGTTGTATTGCCGGTTTTGTCTTTTCACATTTCAGCAATGAAATAGAGATGACGGCTTATCTGCCCGAGAAGAACTTTGCCTTGATGGGAATGGCGGGGGTCATGAGTGGGGTCATGCACGCTCCGCTGACCGGCGTGTTCCTCATAGCCGAGCTTACGGGAGGATACGACCTGTTTCTGCCACTGATGATTGTTTCCGTCAGTTCTTATCTTACCATCATCATGTTCGAGCCTCATAGTATCTATTCCATGCGTTTGGCCAAGAAAGGAGAACTGTTGACGCACCATAAGGACAAGGCCATCCTTACCCTGATGAAGATGGAGAATGTGGTGGAAAAGGATTTTGTGACCGTGCATCCCGAAATGGATTTGGGCGAACTGGTAAAGGCCATTTCTGCCTCGCATCGCAATGTCTTTCCCGTGACGGATAAGGAAGGGGTGCTGATTGGCATTGTCTTGTTGGACGATATCCGGAACATTATGTTCCGCCAGGAGTTATATCATCGCTTTACGGTGGGAAAACTGATGACTTCGGCTCCGGCACGTCTGTATGATACGGACAGTATGGAGCGGGTGATGCGTACCTTTGATGATACGAAGGCGTGGAATCTGCCGGTGGTGGATGCGGAAAACAAATACTTGGGCTTCGTGTCCAAGTCGAAGATATTCAACTCGTACCGTGAAGTATTGGTACATTTTTCGGAAGACTGAGGACTTTTTGGTATTTACTATTTTACTATTTACAAGTTACTATTTGCCGTTCGGGGTGATGGGGCATTGTAAATCGCAAAGAAGATGCTTCGTACATTGTAAATGGTAAATTGTAAATGGGCAAATGAGCTGCCTCGCAAATGGTACATTGTAAATGGTAAACTGTAAATGAAATGGTGGAAAAGAAGAATTTGAGGATTGTATATATGGGTACTCCCGACTTTGCGGTGGAGGCTCTTCGTTGCCTGGTAGAAGGAGGCTACAATGTGGTGGGTGTCATTACGATGCCCGACAAGCCTGCCGGACGGGGACATAAACTCCAGTTTTCTCCGGTGAAGCAGTATGCACTGGAACATAATCTTCCGCTTCTTCAGCCGGAGAAGCTGAAGGATGAGGCTTTTGTGGAGGCGTTGCGTGCATGGAAGGCCGATTTGCAGATAGTCGTTGCTTTCCGCATGTTGCCGGAGGTGGTATGGAACATGCCGCGATTGGGCACCTTCAACCTGCATGCTTCCCTGCTTCCGCAGTATCGCGGCGCAGCCCCCATCAACTGGGCGGTGATTAATGGTGATACGGAAACGGGCATCACCACTTTCTTCCTGAAACATGAGATTGACACCGGTGAGGTTATCCAGCAGGTACGGGTACCCATTGCCGATACGGACAACGTGGGTATCGTCCACGACAAACTGATGCTGTTGGGCGGTCGCCTGGTGGTAGAAACCGTAGATGCCATTCTTGCCGGTACAGTGAAAAGTATTCCTCAAGAAGAAATGGCCGTCGTGGGTGAACTGCGTCCGGCACCGAAAATCTTCAAAGATACTTGTCGTATTGACTGGAACCGCCCGGTGAAGCGTATTTACGATTTTATACGCGGTCTTTCTCCCTATCCTGCCGCTTGGACGGAGCTGGTCCAACCCGGTGGAGAATCTGTTGTGGTAAAAATCTTCGAGACGGAGAAAATAGGGGAATCCCATCAACTGACTCCCGGAACCTTGCAGACAGACGGGAAGACCTATATCCGCGTTGCTGCCGAAGATGGCTTTGTCGGCATCTGCTCCCTCCAGCTTCCGGGCAAGAAGAGACTGAAAACGGATGAACTGTTGCGCGGCTTCCGGTTGACGGAAGGATACGTGATGAAATAACTGATTGTCATTCAGTGACTTCCTACTGCAAAACTACTGCACTCGTTTTGCAGCGTCACTGCAAACCACTTTGCAGTGTTGCTGCAACTAATATGCAGTGTGACTGCAACTGCTTTGCAGTAGCACTGCAACACGTTTGCAGTGACGCTGCAAAAGGTATGCAGTAAGTTTGCAGTGAGAGTTTTGACTTCCAATGTTAGGCTGAATTAAATCTTTTCTCTATATTTGTACATAACAAAGTTCGTAAACTTTAGAACATAACATTATGAAACCAATCATATCCCCTTCTATTCTCTCTGCCGATTTTGGTTATCTGGCACGAGACATTGAAATGATTAACGAAAGTGAGGCGGAGTGGGTACATATCGACATCATGGACGGTGTGTTTGTCCCTAATATTTCTTTCGGATTCCCGGTACTGAAGTATGTGGCAAAACTGTCGCAGAAGCCTTTGGATGTGCATCTGATGATTGTACAGCCGGAGAAGTTTATTCCGGAGGTGAAGGCTCTGGGAGCACATGTCATGAATGTGCATTACGAGGCTTGTCCGCATCTGCACCGCGTGGTGCAGCAAATTCGCGAAGCAGGGATGCAGCCGGCAGTAACGATTAATCCGGCAACTCCCGTGTCCTTGTTGAAGGATATTATTAATGATGTATACATGGTGCTGATAATGAGCGTAAATCCCGGCTTCGGCGGACAAAAGTTCATAGAGCATTCTCTTGATAAAGTGCGCGAATTGCGTGAATTGATTACGGTTACCGGTTCGCAGGCCTTGATAGAAGTGGACGGTGGCGTAAACTTGGAAACCGGTTCGCGTCTGGTAGAGGCTGGAGCAGATGTACTGGTGGCAGGCAATGCCGTTTTCTCGGCTCCCGACCCGAAAGAGGCCATCCGTGCATTAAGGAATCTGTAATCCGTCTTCTGGATTGATAATCGACAGCTGGCAACGGCATCCTTTCCTTCGACTGTTGATGCCGTTGGTAGTTGGTATTTTGTGTGGAGATGCGTTTCCACATGTGCTTTCTGCATGGGAGTATGTGGCAGGTTTTCTGCTTTTTCTTTTTATTATAGGTAGATACAAGCATACCGGATGGGTGTATGGAGCGGCGGTATACCTTTTCTTGGGTGGTACGGGGTTCTGCTTGATGAGTTGGCAGCAGGGAAAGACGGTATTTCCCTTTTCGGGCAAACCTGCTGTTTATAGGGTTTGTATCCGTGAGCATCCAGAAGAGAGGGAGCGCAGCATATTGTGCAGGGTTGCCCTGCTGGGAGAGGTGGAGCAGGATACAGTTACGGGTTGTCCCCGGAATCATCTTTTTCTGGCTTATTTCCCGAAAGATTCTGCTACGGTCACTTTGTGCCGTGGTGATGAGTTGCTGGTATCTACCCGGCTTGCTCCTCCGGCGAACAATGGTAATCCCGACGAGTTTGACTATGCTCGCTACCTGAGGCGGAAAGGTTATAGCGGCACGGCCTACGTGGCTGACGGACATTGGCGGAAGACGGGGCATGATGCCTCCCGCACTGTCAGCCAGGTGGCACTGGATTATAGGGAGAAAGTGATTGGCTTATACCGGAGTTTGGGTTTTGAAACTGATGAATTGGCGGTACTTGCTGCGTTGACAGTGGGGGATAAAGAGGAACTGAGTGATGATATTGTGGAGACCTACTCCGTCTCGGGAGCCAGCCATGTACTGGCACTTTCGGGATTGCATATAGGGTTTCTGTATGCTTTGCTCTTGTTTGTGCTTCGTCCTTTGTGGAGGCGATGGCGGCGGTTGAAACCTTTGTTGCTTTTGCTTCTGGTCCTTTTCTTGGTGAGTTTTGCTTTTTTCACGGGATTGTCTTCCTCGGTGGTGCGGTCGGTCATCATGTTCTCTTTGTTGGCGTTTGCCGGTTTGCAGCCGGAAAAGCCGCTGACTCTGAATACGCTGGCGGCAACTGCTTTCCTGATGCTGCTGTGCAAGCCGGTCTGGTTGTTTGATGTCGGTTTTCAGTTGTCATTCTCGGCGGTTGCAGCTATTGTACTTGTACAGCCTAAGTTATATGCCCTTTGGAAGGTTGACAATCGTTTCCTGCGATATTTGTGGGGACTTATGACAGTGTCTGTGGCGGCTCAGCTGGGTACGGCCCCTTTGGTCATTTTCTATTTCTCCCGTTTTTCCACTCATTTTCTGTTGACTAATCTTTGGGTAATTCCCATGGTGTCGCTCGTTCTGTATTCTGCTGTCTTTCTGTTGATGCTTACGCCGCTGCCTTTTGTACAACATCTGTTTGCAAGGGTAGTAGAGGCATTGGTACATGTCCAGAATGAAGTGCTCCGCTGGATAGAGCGTCTTCCCGGCGCTGCTGTCGATGATATTTGGTTGGATATATGGGGTGTTCTGCTCGTCTATCTGTTCTTGGGGATGGCATATTATGGCTTTCTACGCCTTACGGTACGTAGAGTCTGCTTTGCGTTGCTGGCATTGTTGGCAGTGGTTTCCTGGCATTCCCTTTCCATCATGTCCAATGCTTCCCGGCAGGGGATTGCTTTTTATAGCGTGAGAGGCTGTCCCGTTGTCCATTGTATGGCAGACAACCGTCATTCTTGGTTGGCATGTGCCGATAGCTTGCCGGATATGCCGTGTTTGTGCCGTGCCCTTTCTCCGCATTGGAACCGCCTGCGTCTGGAGACTCCCCGACTGGTTGCCGGAGATTATACCACTTCCGGCTTATCCATGCGCAACCAGATTGTCTCTTACGCCGGTAAGCGCATCTGTCTTCTTTCCGACAACCGTTGGAGAAACAAGAGCTCTTCCCATCCCCTTTCAGTTGATTATCTGTATGTCTCCAAGGGGTATCAAGGTGGGATAGAGGAACTTACTTCGCTCTTTTCCATGGGCATGGTGGTGCTTGACGCTTCTCTTTCAGACTATTATCAGAATAAGATTGCCAATGATTGCGTTCGCTTAGGTATTCCCTATCTTCTTCTTTCTCAAAAAGGTTCTTACCGCATATTGTTATAAATCACAAACTTTTCGTACTTTTGCCCCTTCAATTTGTTATAAACGCCAAATAGTAAATAGTCAATCGTCAAATAGTAAATAAAAATATGTTGACCAAAGTAATAGAACAATCCAAGATAGACCATTTCACCAAATGGTTTGACCGTGCAGACAAGATAGTAATCGTTTCGCATGTGGGTCCCGACGGGGACGCCATCGGCTCTTCTCTGGGCTTGTGGCACTTCTTCAGCTCGCAGGGAAAGACGGCGAATGTTATTGTGCCGAACGCCTTTCCCGACTTCTTGAAATGGATGCCCGGGAGCAAGGACGTCCTTCTGTACGACCGCTACAAGGAGTTCGCTGACAAGCTGATTGCCGAGGCGGATGTCATTTGTTGTCTGGACTTTAATGCTATCCATCGTATAGATGCCATGGGTGACGCTGTTCTTGCATCCCCGGCAAGAAAAATACTGATAGACCATCATCTCCATCCGGAGGATTTCTGCAAGATTATCATTTCCCATCCGGAGATATCTTCCACTTCGGAACTGGTTTTCCGCCTGATTTGCCGTATGGGCTATTTCAGTGACATTTCAAGGGAAGGAGCGGAGTGCATCTATACGGGTATGATGACGGATACCGGCGGGTTCACCTATAATTCCAATAACCGGGAAATCTATTTCATCATCAGCGAACTGTTGTCGAAAGGTATTGACAAGGACGAGATTTACCGCAAGGTGTTCAATACTTATTCAGAAAGCCGTTTGCGCCTAATGGGATATGTCTTGTCACAAATGAAGGTCTATCCGGACTATCATGCAGCCTTAATTTCTCTGACTAAAGCCGAACAAAGCCAGTTCGACTATGTGCGTGGAGATAGTGAGGGGTTTGTGAACATTCCTTTAAGCATCAAAGGGGTGATTTTCTCTTGCTTCCTGCGTGAAGATACGGAGAAGCCGATGATAAAGATTTCTTTACGTTCGGTCGGTACATTCCCCTGCAATCAGCTGGCTGCCGAGTTCTTTGGCGGCGGCGGTCATTTGAATGCTTCCGGCGGTGAATTTTATGGAACGATGGATGAGGCCCGCAAGGTCTTTGAGCAGGCTTTGGAGAAATACAAACCGCTGCTGAATGCCAAAGGATAAAAAAAGTTCAGTTGTAAAGGTTAAAAGTTACGAACTTTCTATCCGCAGCTTTCAACTTTCAAGGAAATCAGATACTTTTGTACGAAATTACTAAATAACAGAAATGAAGAAACTTACTTTATTCTTTTTTGCCTTACTTGCAGTTTGTTTAGCCTTCCAGGCATGCGATAATTCTAAAACTTATGCCGAAATGCTTGAGGAAGAAAAAGATGCCATCAAAGCATTTATCAAAGATAGTAGCATTGTCGTTATTTCTCAAAGTGAATTCTATGCGCAAGATTCGACAACGGATGTAAGCAGGAATGAGTATGTGCAGCTGGCAAGCGGGGTGTATATGCAGATTGTGGATAAAGGTTCGACGAATCCTGCAGATACAGTTAAACCGAATGATTTGATTTTGGTGCGCTTTGAAGAACAAGGGTTGATAGCTGTTGGAGGGGTGAAATCGTATATAACCAATATGAATAGTCCGACTGTTGTGGATGAGTTTAGATATTCTGTTACTTCTTCGTCTATTGCCGGACTTTTCACTCAAGGCTATATGCTTATATATCATGGTTCGTCTGTACCTGCTGGCTGGCTGGTTGCGTTGAATTATATTCGTAACGGAGCACATGTGAAGCTGATTGTTCCTTCCAAGATGGGACAGTCGGATGCTATGCGGGACGTTCATCCTTATTATTACGATTTACATAAACTCCAAATTTGGAACTAACCGATAAATTTTAAATCATTAACCTATGACTCTAATCAAATCTATTTCTGGAATCCGCGGAACAATTGGCGGTAGTGCTGGCGAGGGATTGAATCCGCTCGACATTGTGAAGTTCACTTCAGCTTATGCTACCCTGATTCGTAAGACGTGTACTGTAAAAAGTAACAAAATCGTGGTAGGGCGTGATGCCCGCATCTCTGGCGAGATGGTCAAGAACGTAGTAGTCGGTACCTTGATGGGTATGGGCTGGGATGTAGTGGATATTGATTTGGCTTCTACTCCGACTACCGAGCTGGCTGTAACCATGGAAGGTGCCAGTGGAGGTATTATTCTGACTGCCTCACATAATCCCAAGCAGTGGAATGCGTTGAAACTGCTGAATGAAAAGGGTGAATTTCTGAACGCTGCCGAAGGCCAGGAAGTACTCCGCATTGCCGCCGCCGAAGAATTCGACTATGCCGAAGTGGACCAACTTGGCTCGTACCGTCAGGATTTAAGCTACAACCAGAAACACATCGACAGCGTATTGGCACTTGACCTCGTAGATGTGGCAGCTATCCGAAAGGCAAACTTCCGTGTAGCCATCGATTGTGTAAACTCTGTAGGTGGTATTATTCTGCCGCAACTACTTGAACAACTTGGCGTTCAGCACGTAGAGAAGCTCTATTGCGAACCGACCGGTAACTTCCAGCATAATCCCGAGCCTTTGGAAAAGAACTTGGGTGACATCATGAACCTGATGAAAGGGGGGAAGGCAGATGTTGCATTTGTTGTAGACCCTGATGTAGACCGCCTGGCAATGATTTGCGAAGACGGCAAGATGTACGGTGAAGAATATACACTGGTTACTGTTGCCGACTACGTATTGAAACATACTCCGGGCAATACGGTATCCAATTTGAGTTCGACCCGTGCCTTGCGCGATGTAACTCGCAAGTATGGGCAAGAATATTACGCTTCTGCCGTAGGTGAAGTGAATGTAACTACCAAAATGAAGGAAGTAGGTGCCGTTATCGGTGGCGAAGGAAACGGTGGGGTAATTTATCCGGCCAGCCACTATGGACGTGATGCCTTGGTAGGTATTGCCTTGTTCTTGAGCCATCTGGCACACGAAGGTAAGAAGGTGAGCGAACTCCGTGCATCCTATCCTGCATACTTCATGGCAAAGAATCGTGTAGACTTGACTCCTGAAACAGATGTAGATGCTATTCTTGCCAAGGTGAAGGAGCTGTATAAGAATGAAGAAATCAATGATATAGACGGTGTGAAGATTGACTTCCCCGACAAATGGGTTCATCTGCGTAAGAGCAATACGGAACCGATTATCCGTGTCTATAGTGAGGCTGCCACACCGGAGGCTGCCGAGGAAATCGGCCAGCAGATTATGAAGGTGATTGAAGACCTGGCTAAATAAGGCCGAACGAAATGTTATAATGAATGTCCCACTTTCCCGTGAAAGAGAAGTGGGACTTTTTTTAAACCTTCCCATGAACTCCTCCATCAAACTACTACTATGAATGGTATTTTAGATTCTATAGGCTCAGCAATAACCACTGTCAGTGACTTTGTCTGCGGGTATCCCTTATTTATCCTTCTGATAGGGGGAGGACTTTTCTTGTTCTTTTATTCCGGAGCTGTGTCCCTCTGCCGCATCGGATATTCGATAAAGGCCTTGCGCTATAAATCGGAAGTGGCGGGCGAAGGACAAATCAGTTCTTTCCAGGCCTTGATGAGCGCCATAGCGTCAACAGTGGGTATGGGGAATATTGCGGGGGTGGCTATCGCTATTACAGTAGGAGGTCCCGGAGCCATTTTCTGGATGTGGGTAAGTGCCGTTGTGGGTATGTCCACCAAATTCTTTGAAGGGGCTCTTGCCATTATGTACAAAGGACACGATTCTGCCGGAGAACCGCAAGGGGGGACGATGTATATCATTCTTCATGGGTTGGGCGAACGCTGGAAACCGTTTGCTTATTTCTTTGCGGTGGTGGGGTTGATAGGTACGTTGTGTGTAATGCAAGCCAATCAGTTGGTCGAGTCTGTCACTACGGTATTTACTACTCCGGCAGGAATAGAGAATACACTCGGTCTGCGTTTTGTGATGGGTATTGTCATTAGCCTGGTGGTAGGGGCGGTCATTATCGGTGGCATCCGGCGCATTTCGGTTATCTCGGCTAAAATAGTGCCGGTGATGGTTACTTGCTATATGCTGCTTGTCTTCGTTATTCTTTGTTTGAATTTTGATAAGTTGCCGGGAGTGTTGGCTTCCATTTTCCAGTCTGCCTTCAGCCTGGAAGCCGGTATCGGTGGAATTTTGGGAACTGCACTGACTGGTGCCCGCCGTGCTGCCTACGTCAATGAAGCAGGTGTAGGTACGGCCTCTATGATGCATGGCGCCTCCCGTAATGACAATCCCATTCGTGAGGGGCTGGTAGCCATGATTGGACCGGCCATCGACTCGGGGCTTGTTTGTACATTGACGGCCTTCCCTATTCTTATAGCTGGAAACTATGCGTCGGAAGGAGGCATAAAAGGCCTTTATATTGCTTTGAATTCTTTTGAGCAGCTCCTTCCCGGCTATGGGCATTATCTGTTGATGGTGATGGTCTTTTTCTTTGCCTTTTCTACCATGTTCTCTTATTCGTATTATGGACTGAAGTGCACCAACTTCTTGTTTGGTGCGGAGAATGCCAAGTATTATAACTACTTCTATTTGGTGATGATTGTTGTGGCTGCCATGATTCCGTTGGGAGCAGTGGTTGCCATCATGGATTTGGCTTTTGCCTTGATGGCATTGCCTACGATGACGTCACTGCTGTTACTTGCTCCACGGGTCAGGAGAAAGATGAAGGAATATTTTGCGAACTGATAGAAAGCAGCTTCCACTACAAGTTGATGACCTTTCCTATCTCTCCTTCAAAATTCGGGGTGAATACACCTTTGCCGATATTTGCCTTGATTTCATCGGGGCTCCAAAAACGTCCTCCGTCCAGCTCGTCACTGGGATGTATTTCACCGTCGTAGACAGTTTTGTGTACGAAGACCAGTTCCTTTTCGCGGGCAGACTCGAAGACGTAATGCATGACGGTTTCGGGAATAAAGTCGGTAATGCCGAGCTCTTCGCGTACTTCGCGTTTTAGCGCCATCTCTACACTTTCACCTAAATCGACGTGTCCGCCTACGGAGGTGTCCCACTTCCCCGGTTGTATGTCTTTCCATTCGGGACGTTTCTGTAGATACAACTCACCTTTGGAATTGAATACATGAAGATGGATTACCGGATGAAGCAGTTTGCTACCGTTATGGCATTCGCCACGGGTGGCGGCACCTGTGATGTTGCCTTGTTCGTCGACAAGGGGGAACATCTCTTGATTGTTATCGTGGTTCATTGTGCTTAGGGTATTAATAATGATGAATCTCCATAGCTCAGGAAGCGGAAATCATGTGCCAGTGCATAGTTGTAAATCTTCGGCCAATCACCGTGTACGAAAGCTGATACGAGCAGCAGCAAGGTACTTTGCGGTTGGTGGAAATTAGTCACCATAGCCTTCACGATTTTGTATTCATATCCCGGAGCGATAATGATTTGAGTGCTGGTATGCAGAGCCTCCATGCTATGTCTGTCCAGGTAGGCAGCAATGGCTTGCAGGGCTTCTACTGCAGAGGTGGCGGTGGCCTTGGCAGACATTTCATAAGGTTGCCATTGGTGGACGTGCAAGTCTTCCTCTGTGGCTTCTGGATTATTCAGTAAAGTGACTCCGATGTGATAAAGGCTTTCCAATGTGCGCACTGAAGTTGTTCCTACGGCCACTGCCTTGCCGCCGTGTACTATGAGTTTTTCCAATGTGTTGCGCGAGACAGAGATGTATTCCGTATGCATTTCGTGCCCTTCTATTTCTTCACTTTTCACCGGTTTGAAGGTTCCGGCTCCCACATGGAGTGTCAGCTCTTCCAATTCTACTCCTTTATTGCGCAATGCGTCCAATACGCGTGGGGTGAAATGCAGTCCCGCTGTAGGGGCAGCCACCGAACCTTTGATTTTGGAGTAGACAGTCTGGTAAGTCTCCTTGTCACTTTCCTGGGTCTCCCGGTTCAAGTAGGGGGGGATGGGCAATTCACCGAAGACCTCGAGAATGTCGGCAAAAGTCACTTCCGGATTATTCCAGCGGAAGTTTATCCAATGGCTGGTTCCGTGGCATTCACCCCGTTCGGCGGTCAGGGTGAGTGACTTGCCTTTCACGGTCATCTCACGTCTCAGCATGCCTTCCTTCCATTTTTTCAGGTTGCCGACCATGCAGAGCCAGGCGGCATGCTCGGTTTGCTGGAAGTTGAGGGCGTAGTCGTTCGGCTGTATGGGTTCCAGGCAGAATACTTCAATCAGTGCTCCCGTTTCTTTCCGGAAATGCAGGCGTGCTTGGATGACTTTGGTATTGTTGAATATCATCAGGCTTCCCGATGGCAGATACTCCGGCAGTGAAGTGAATCTGTCTTCTGAAACTTCTCCGTGGCGATACAATAACAGTTTGGACTGGTCACGTACGGACAATGGGAACTTTGCAATGCGTTCGTCCGGCAACGGGTAGTTGAATTCGCTGATTCTGATATGTCTGGGGTCTTCTTTCATGATGGCTTTCTCTTTATTATATCGGCTGCAAAGGTACGGATATTTGGGAAGATTTGAAGAATAAGGGAAATAATTCCTAACTTTGCAGGAAGAAAGTAGGAAAAGACAAACTAAAAGATAAGTTACTATGAAGATAGGAGATAAAGTTCGTTTCCTCAGCGAAGTTGGGGGCGGTGTTGTGACAGGATTTCAAGGGAAAAACATCGTGTTGGTGGAAGATGCCGACGGTTTTGACATACCGATGCCCATAAACGAATGTGTGGTGATAGAGACCGATGATTATAATATCCCCACTCCGGCAGCCAAAGCGGCTGCCAAGAAGAAGCGGGAAGAAGAGCAACAATTGCGCACGGCCGCTACTGCGGCAAGGCCGTCTGCTATGGAGTCTCAGGTTTCGGAGCCTCAATCGGTCCGTTTGGAGAAACCGCAGATATCTGTTTATCGTCAGCCCGAGATGAAAGGCGGAGATATCCTGAATGTTTTTCTGGCTTTTGTTCCGGAGGATATCAAGGCTGTCAGCACTACACCTTTCGAGACATATTTGGTGAACGATAGTAATTATTATATGTATTATACCTATTCGAGTGCCGAAGGAAAGTCCTGGACAGCCCGTTCGCATGGTTTGATAGAGCCGAATACGAAACTTCTGCTGGAGGAGTTCGAAAAGTCCGAGTTGAACGACCGTGAACGTGTGATGGTACAGCTGGTGGCATTCAAAGATAACCGTGCGTTCACAATGAAACCGGCTGTCAGTGTGGAAGTCCGCATAGATATGGTAAAATTCTATAAACTGCATACATTCCAGCAGACGGTTTTCTTTGAAACACCGGCTTTGGTGTATGATATTGTCCGGAATGACCAGCCTGCCAAGCAGGTGTATGTTTCGGCAGAGGAACTGAAGGAGGCTTTAATACAGAAAAAAACGGCAGATACTCCGTCCAAACCGCAGACGGTTATCAAGCGTGGCGGTAAGAATGGGATTGTCGAGATTGACCTGCATATCGGCGAGTTGCTGGATGACACCTGCGGTATGAGCAACAGCGAAATATTGAATTATCAGTTGGATAAGTTTCGTGAAGTGATGGAACAATACAAGAAAAAGCGCGAACAACGCATCGTCTTTATTCACGGCAAGGGAGATGGAGTGCTGCGTAAAGCCTTGCTGGACGAGCTGAAACGTAAATATCCTGACTGCCGCCATCAGGATGCTTCGTTCCAGGAGTATGGATTTGGGGCGACGATGGTGACGATTAAATAAAATCAAGTATTTGAATAGTGAATAGGGCAGTTCAAACGTTGGAATGCCCTATTCATTATTTATAGTCTGACATTGACTCTTGTATTTTTTCTTATGTGTATTTCTTGAGTGGAAGGATTGGACTGCATCATTTCTGATTCTATTTGCTGGATTGCTCTTTTGGCTTTATGTACAAACCTGCCTTTGGGATATTTTCGCAAATATTCTTCGTAATCTGCTACTGACTGGCAACTATAGAAGAGGCGTTCTTCATTTTCTCTTCTGACTTCTCTTATATCAGTAATGGGAAGTTCTGGCTGTGAAGAAGATTGTGGATGCGGGTGGACAATCTGTTTTTTAGGTTCCTCTTGGAACTGTTCAAGTTTTGCAGTATCCGTTTTTACCGAGTCCATAACGATGTTTTCTTCTCTATTTATTGGGGAGATTGGATTTACCTTGTTTCCCAAAAATTGTTTTATAAAGTTTGCATGAGATGAGGAGGGGTATTCTTTTAGAAAATCTCTGTAGTCTTCTTCTGTACGGCATGCAGCGTACTTGCGCTCTTCTTCAAGGTGTCTAAAGTATATGGAACCTCCTTTGACAAGCAATAGAATCAATACTATACCAAGGCCGGTCCATCCTGCTATGCGTTTATGCATGTTCGAAGGACAGAACTTTTCTTTAAGGCGTGGTGATGTTGTTTTAGGAAAAAGTGGAGCAATAGGCTTCAGCTGTACTGAAGGAGAGTCTGTCTTTGTTTGTTTTAGTATGGAGCAAGCAAACTCATAGGCTTGTTGGGCTGTGGGTCGGTCCCAAGTGTTGAGGGCAAGGCATGCGTGAACAAACTGGGACAATTGGGAAGAATATTTCTCATCTAATGCTGGAATATGTGCACCATTCAGTTGGACACAACCTCCCATACCTTCCCATAATACAAGACCAGTGGATAATTCATAAACACTCATCCCTAAAGACCATATATCGCTGGTAGCCACAATCAGTGGTTTCTCTGCAAAACGTTCTGGTCCCATATAGGCGAGTGTTCCGGAACTTTCTACTTTGTTGATACTTTTACGAAAAGTATGCTCCAGTTTACGGCTGATGCCAAAATCTGAGATGATGAATTTGTCATCATCCCCTATCAAAATATTATCGGGTTTTATATCTTGATGAATGATAGGAGGATTCTGATTATGAAGAAACATCAATCCGCATGATACATCGCGTATGAAGCGCCAGATTTGCTTTTCAGACATTTTGCCTTTCAAGCTCGCTGAGGACCCTTTGGGACAGTAAGGCATTACCAAAAAAGGGCACTGTCCAAAAACATCAAAATGATTAAGGTGCAGTAGATTGGGATGGTGTAATTTGTAGGCAAGTTTGAATTCTTCCCGGAAATCTTTTATGCCGTTGTCATCCAACAGTCCGTACAACTTTATGGCAACGTCTACATCTGCCAATATATTTCGGGCAAGCCAGACTTCACCAAAGCTTCCGACTCCTAATAGTTTCTTCAGCTGATAGTGTTCAGCAAATATATCACCATTTTTCAGTTGCATAGTTTCACAATAGTAATCAATCTGTTAGGGTAGTGTTAGTAGTGTCTGTCTCTGTAACCAGAACCGTATCTGCCTGATATAGTATCGTTTTCCATTTTGCATATTGCTGTGGATTTCTATATAAATAGAAGCCTGCCGCTAAAGCCAGTACCAGGAGTAACAGAAGAATTTTCCGGATTTTGTGGTGGTTGGGTTTGCTGAACACTGTATTGTTCAACTTTGCTTTGGGCTCGGTATCCTGTAGCATGATGTGGCATAGCACAATCGTAATATTGTCATATCCACCTGCTTCAAGAGCAGCTTCTATCAACCTATCCTTGCATGTCATTAAATCATCCTGGTTCTCTTCTATAATTTGCATTATCTCTTCGTCGTGGCATAAACCACATAACCCATCACTACATAGTAGGAGAGTATCGCCATCCTTTAAATTATAGGAACGGAAATCGGGATTGGAACGATTGGTCGGGTCTCCCAAACAGCGGGTAATGATATTACTGTAAGGATGGTCAAACGCATTTTCAGGATCTAGTTTTCCCTGATCTACTAAATCTTGTACATAGGAATGGTCTTTAGATAAACGGCAAAAACCTGAATTGCCATTGAATACATAACAACGACTGTCGCCACACCAACAGATATAGGCTTTATCGTTCAATATCCAAGCAATGACAATAGTAGTACCCATTCCCTGGGTACTACTATCTTCTTTACTTGCATTGACAATATTTAAATCAGCGGTTTTGACAGTTCTACCCAGAAATTCTTCAACGGCTTCTTCTGAGGTAACAATGCCTTCCTGCGTAATAATATCTCCTAAATTCTCGGGGGTGAATGCATTTTGCACCGTCTCAATGGCTATGGCAGAAGCAACTTCTCCGGCATTGGTGCCGCCCATTCCGTCGGCCACTACCAATATGCTGCCATACCGTCCTAAAGAAATGGGTTCTATCGATTGGGGGATAATCCACTCTGATTGGCATAAATCACGATTGACAACAAAATTGTCTTCGTTGTTTTTCCTGACTAAACCAACATTGGTACCTGCCGCTAATTTAATGCTTATCTCGGACATGTTTAATTTTAATGTATTAAATTTCTGATTGGTACTAAACGATCCTTACCCTCTATGCTTCCTACCATGAAACCCACTACTTTGTAAGAACCATTTTCTAGAAGGAATGCTGGAGAACCATAATAACCGGGCTCTGCCACACGATTCTGTAATATGGTAGTCTCATATTTTGTGTCGGCTATATTGGTATGGTCATTGAAATGAGCCGGAGTAAGATTATGAATATCAGCATAACCTGCATAGCCCACCATTTGAACTTCTGTACCTCCACTCATGTTGTCTGCGGCGGTAATGTCGTAAGGCAATCCCTCACCATAAACGCCTTTTCCTCTAATGTATGCCCAACTGTTGGCAGCAGGGGTAACAATGCTGACACTGATATATTTCCTACGTGTATAGGTCAATTTTATCCCATGTTCCCTTAGTTGTACCCTGATGGATTTATCTACTTCTATTTCGGTCACTTGTACATCATTTCGTCCGTCTTTGGCAAAATCGCTACTGGTAAATGTCAGAGGCTTTCCAGTTCCTTTGGTACTGTATGCACGGTAATGGATAATGATATTACATCCTGCTCCTTTGTATACAGCCAATAGTTTACGCCATGGGTCTTTCCACTCTGTGTTGGAGTATATCCATGGCTCGACATTCTGCCTGTCTGTTACAAACATTCCGTTTGATAGCATGAAGCCAGTTCCGCAGATTATATCTGAAACTTGTATGCCCGGATCAAACTTTGTTCCATTATATTCGATTTCAATACGGTCGACTTTAATTGTATAGATATAATCATAATAATCTTTCAAATCTCCTGAAGCATTACTGTCTTGTTCATCTGCTATATCAGGGTCTTCATAATATTGGTCTTTGGAGAGTCTGGTGCCTTCTTGTATATTTGCGTTAATGGCATTGCTTGAATTCTCAATGCTTTTAGTGCTTATGCTGTTTGAGAGATTGTCCAAGTCTGATTTGACCTTATAGAAACTTGCATTGACATTCTTTAATTGACTATTAACGTTGTCCAACTGTGTTTTTAAGGCCTCTGCATTACCGTCACTGTTTCGTAATTTGGTCTCTAACTCCCGTTGCTGTGCTTCTAGAGATGCTCTTTCGGTCCCCAGTGAATCCAATTGGTTTTGGTATCCTTTCAGTTGAAGTTCTTGTTCTTCTGTCTTCTGTGCCAACAAATCATTTTTTACACCTAAACTGTAGTTCCAGGCAGCCAATCCTGCCACCGCCAGTACGAAAACAATTCCCATGATTGTTAATGCGGTCTTGTAGGGGCGTAAGGCTTGTTTGCGGAAAAGGCTCATTCTCTCAGTCAATCCAATGCTGGAAGTTAATGCTTGGCGACCTTGTGGAACAATGAATCCCAAGCGTGGTCCGCCAACGGATAATTGTATTTCATCTCCTGTTTGTAAATAGTAGGACCCATTTATAGGATGTCCGTTGACCAATGTCGGATTGGAGTGTGAAAGGTGGATAAGTTTCCAGTTTTCACCGTCGCGTACAATTGCAGCATGTTTGCGGCTAACTGTTTCGAAACTTTCATCAAAGCGTACTTGGCAGGAAGCGTCTCTACCTAATTCTACTTGGTCGACAATGATTTTTTGGGATTCTCCCGCTTGATGATACTTTGAAGAGGTCTTGTGCTCCAAAATAAAGTAAGTTCTACCGGAAGCACCCATTAATGCCCCCATACCAGCCCCTACTGAGCCGGCTAAGGTACGTTTGTAATTTTGTGTATCCATACTACTTGATATATAATTAATAGTTTTCAAATCTCATTTTTACATCCCCAATGGAGATGATATCTCCAATTTTCAGTATATGCCCTTGTTTGGTGACTTGGGTGGAATTGACATAAGTCCCATTACTGGACTCCTGCCACAACTTTAACTCCTTCTGCCATTGCCCGTCTCGAATAATCCATTTATCAGTGGCGGGATTTGTTTCTATTGTGCAATGATGGCGTGATATATAGGCACTTTGCTGTTCTGTTATATGTAGCAGATTGTCGCGTTCTCTCCCGATAGTAAGGATTCTATTGCCATATTTTATAAGTTCACTTAATTGATATATTTTTCCGTACTCTTCACCTTGCATAATACGTATACAGAAACCATTGACTGTTTGTGGTGGACAATATCCTCTTTCCATAGGGACTTGGCTTATTGCTGGCAGGTGTTCCAATACCTCTTGCACAGACTGGAAACGTTTTTTGAAATCTGGATTAAGACATCCTGCAAAGAGTTGCTGCCACTGCTCTCTATGTTTCAACTGTGTCAATTTCTGCCGGTTCCAATCTCCATTTTTCCCACGTTTCTGGTATAGTGCCAATTCATTATGACTGCTCAATTCGCCAAAGGGCAAACTGCCAGTTAATAATTGAAAGGCTAATACTCCAAAAGAAAAAATGTCCGTAGTGGGTAGGACAGTGGCCTCACCTCGCATGCGGTTCACTTGTTCTGGCGGCATATATGCATAAGTCCCGAAGATTTGGTTGGGTTTACCAAAAATATTGCGTTCAGTCATACGTTTGTTTCTATCCCCTGCTATACCGAAATCTGTCAACGCAGCGATTCCGTTACTCTTGAAAAGGACATTCTCCGGCTTTAGGTCACGGTGAACCTTGCCTCTGGTATGCAAAGCATGTAAACCTATTAGAATTTGTTGGCAAATTAGAGGAATCTTACTGCTTCCAGAACCTAAATAAGGTGTTAAATCTCCTCCGGAACAGTATTCCATTACAATATAAGGGTTGCCTCCAACTGTACCGTAGTCCAATGAACGCACTAAATAGTCACAATCAATTTGCCCAGTTTTGAATTCCATCTCGAAACGTTCCATTAATGGTTTACGTATTTCAGGAGGAACTTCCCATAATCTCAGTAGTTTAAGCGCATAATCTTTGCTTGCGCTGTCCGTAACCCGATATACTTTACCGAATGAACCTTCGCCTAATGTTTGGGAAACCCTATAACGGTTATTGATATATTCCCCTACATTATAATCACATCTGTCGACAGTCCGGTTATTCACAAGAGGTTATATTTAGTCACATTCAAACTTGAATCTTCGGTCACCTAGTACAATGATATCATCCGGTATGATTTCTATTTTTCTGTTTACCTGGATATAGGTCGTTTGAAGCATACTTCGGTCAAGCAGATACCAATGACCATCATCGAAAACTATTTCAGCTTGTTCCTTTGAGGTGATTGTACGATTAGACATTTCTGTATTTTCCCGGTTCAAGATGATGGAGTTCCCTTCATATTCAAATCTTTCCGGAAGAATGTTCTCTTCTTCTTCCGGTATAATTGTTAATGAACAGTGAGGTTTGGTTTCCGGTTCTGTCTCTGTGATGTTCTTTATTTGTCGGCGTATGGTTGGCCGATGTACGCGGACACCGCAGTTCGGGCAAAAAGAGCAGGTTATTGCTATCTTACTTCCACATTCATGACAGAGCATTTTCTCTTCAGAAACGGAAGGTACTTCCTCTTCTACTCTTATTGTTTTGTATTCATTGTTTGTTGATATGTTTGCTCTTTTTAATGGAGTTCCGCAGCAAGGGCAACTTGTGAAATCTCCTACTACCGGGTAATTGCAATTGGGACATTCTATAATTGGCTGTACAACAGTAGAATGATTCTCTTCTTCATTTGTTGTGGAAAACACCACAGTTTTTCTGCATTTTTCTTCATTGGAGCTGACATTCAATACTGTCGGTTTGGGTATAGCTTCTCCATGGCCTTCTTTTGAAATAAAAATGTCCTGACTATTGGCATAATTCTCCGGTATTCGCAAAGGTTGCCCGCATTTTAGGCATACTGTTGTGTTGGAATGGTTGTCCCAACCGCAATTCATACATCTCATAAGATTTTACTTTAATAATGGAATTACTTTGTATAAATCAGAGTTTCTCACCATTGTCGGTTTACCATGAATTTAGAATAGACCTCCCTTTTTCTGGGAAAGAATAATTGAAGATATTTTTCCTCCTTTGCTTTTAACTATGAGAGTTCCTTCTCTGGCCTTCTTGGTTTTTCCCACTTTTAGAATGAGTTTGCCACGGTCTTTTGCTATAGCTTCACACCATTCAGGAATATCTGCAACTTCCCATTCGGCATTGGAGTCTACTTGCAGTTCTTTAATTTCTCCTTTGGAGCCGAATTCCAATTTATCTAATGCGATATTAATGAATTCTTCTTGGCCACCTTGGGTAACACTGACCGTAGCTTTCATCTTTTCATTACTGATTGTAATGGTGGCTTTACGTTCGATAGTCAGCCAATTGGTCTGGCAGCTTATGGAGAGTTTCTTCTCACCGGGAGTCACTTGACACCAGTCTGCATCTGATATTGCAGTCCATTGTTCTGGAAGACTTTCTATTTTTATACTTTCTGCAGTCTTTGTCTCACACCCAAATTCCAGGCTTTTTCTGTCTATGGTAAGTCTGGTGATTTCGGCAGGAGGCGCTGGCTTGGGAGCGGGATTTATTTTTTCCTCACACTCTTTGATTTTATTTTTGCATGCTTGCTCCAGATTGCTGTCGCATTTCATGGCTGCTTTAAAACTTTTAATAGCGTCTCTGTATCTTCCTCTTTTCATGTATGTCTCTCCCTTTTGATAGATGGAGGCGCATTGCCCCCATATACTTATTGGCATAGAGAGAGCGAACGCTAAAACAATCAGTCTGATAAGTTTATTCATTTTCATTGTTGTCTATGTTTATATATGGTTCTATTTTTTTTGCACGGTCTTCAAAAGCCTGGGCTGCTACGGCTTGGTCAAGGTCTTTCATGATATTTGCCTTTTCTTTAAAAACATGATAGGCAGAATCCAGTATGGCCTCTACTTGCTGTTTCAGTTCTGTTGCATTTAAGTATATTTTCGCGGAGATGGAATCTTTGTAGTAATTTATTTGGCGGTATTTGCCAATGGCATTTATGTAAAAATCCTCAAATACGGAATCATTGTTTTGCTTTAAAGTGTCAATGTCAAATCGGAAAACATCTCCTTGTATTTTAGAGTTTTCGCCTTCTTGAATGATTGACAGACACATTTGGTCGTAATCAATCGTTGGAGTCGGTTCCGGTATGGATTCCACTACTGGTTCTTTGCCGCTTATTAGCGAAAAGATGATGACAATTGTTGCGAATATAGCTGTGATTGCTGCTACGACTATAACTTTTTTGCGTTTCCCTTTGTCTTGATAGGGTGACATCTTATTTATGTCAGAAGAGTGTGCGCTAATGGAATCCTCATGGGTTTTGTCCTCTTCCTCTTGCAAAGTATCATGGCTGTTGTTTGACAGACTAAAGGGGACGGGACTTCCATTGATATGTTGGGAAGTGTAGTCTGCAATTTGTCTGGCTGTGGGTCTGTCCCATGGATTTAAGGCAAGGCACTTGTAAATGATATCCTTTAATTCTTGAGAAAAGTCTTCGTTGATAAGTGGAATGTCTGCACCGTTTTTTTGCAATACGCCTCCATGATCACCATAGGGCGGCATACCGGTTAGAAGCTCATACATTGTTGCTCCCAATGACCAAATGTCACTGGCCATAATAGGGGCGGGAGATGGACCAAAACGTTCTGGTCCCATATAGGCCAAAGTTCCTCCACTGGATTCTTGGCCTTGGTTCCTGCGTAATGTACTTCTAATCCGTGCGCTGATTCCGAAATCCGTAATCATATACCTATTCTCATCATTAATCAGAATATTATCGGGTTTTATATCCTGATGGATAACCGGGGGAGTTTTTGCATGAAGATAAGCCAGTCCCTCTGCAACATCATGGAGCAAATGCCAGCTTTCCGTTTCTGTTATCCGGTTGTTGTCAGTAAGGTATTGGAAGGCCGAACCATTTTTGCAAAAAGGCAAAATCAGGTATGGCATCCGTTCCCAGCAGTCATAATAAGTAGGATGCAGTAAATTGGTATGATTCATATCAAATACGAGGGAGAACTCTTGTGTGAAAAGGGATATCCCCGCATCGTCAAGCCCCATCCCCGGAGCATATATTTTTATGGCGACCTTAACATCCGTAAGTTTGTCTTGTGCCAGCCAAACTTCAGAAAATCCTCCTCTTCCTAGTTGTTTGAGTAGCTCGTATCTATCTGCTATGATTTGTCCACTGTCTAACATAGAACTTATAAATTATGTAAAAGAACTGTTTTCTTTTGGAAACAGCCTTTCTTTGTGTGATTGTATTATTTTGTTTGATTGAGTATATTCGCAATTCTTTATCCACAAAGTAATTAATAAAAATGTAAATAAGAAAATGAGAAAAAGCTTGAAATGTACTAAAATGTTGTTTTAATGGCTTATGTAGCTAAATATTGTACTATGATGTGATTTTTTGTTTCGTTTTAATAAAGCGGTAGCGTATGCTCTTTTGTGGTTGAGAAATACGCCTTATGCTTGACGGTATTTCGCAAAAATATTTTAAGTTTGCAGATGTATTGAATAAATAATCTAATTACGAGAAACATGGGAGAGAGGATGGATAAGCGAATTCGATTTTACATTTATTGGATATTAGGGTTTGTGCTTCTAGGAGCTTGTGCGCCCGGAGATAAAGAGGACGTATACACAGAAATGAGAGCTTTTGAGGATTTTTCCCATATAAATGGAGATTCTGTGGCCATTGTGCCCCGAAAGGTAAGGTTGAAGGCTTTTCAAAAGATGGAAGAGGCAAAGGATAGCTTGGTCAAGTATAATTATCTGGCAATGACACTGAAAACATATTTGATTACTTCACAGCTTGATTCGGCACAAATCGTAATCCAGCAGATACATGACTTTATAGAAAGGCAGCATAGTTCTTCTCAAATGGCAGATTTGGAGTCTGAATGTTTCAATATGAAGGGAAATATCTTTGCACGTGTTGGGAATATGGATTCTGCCGAAATTTGTTTCCGGAAGGCTTATGAATTACGGATGAGAGGGACTAGGATTGAAGTGGTGCCGGATATTTTGATGAATCTTGCAGATGCGAATAACCGTTTAGGAAAATTGGATATAGGGGCAGCTTGGTATAGGAGAGCTTTGTTGATGTGCGACTCTTTGCATATAGCTTCTACCAAGAAACCTCCCATTTATTATGGTTTGGCACAAGTATATGTTACCATGCGTGATTTTGAACAGTGTGATTACTATTATAATCTAGCAGGAGAAAGCTATGATAGTATGCTACCTTATGAAAAATATATTTATTTGAATAATAGAGGGACTTCTTACTATTATAGGGAGGATTACCAGACAGCGATAAAATATTTCCAAAAGGTTATTGATTTAGTCGAAGGATATGCTGATATGAGTTTTGAACTTAATCTGGGGAGGTTGAATTTAGGAGACTGTTATCTTCAACTGAATATGGTTGATTTGGCTGTTAAATATATAAATGAATGCCAACTTTTTTTTGAGGAAATGGGGGTAAGTACTGCACTATATTATATCGATACGCAGAAAATAGAATTGGCTCTGCTTCAGAAAGACTTTCAAGAGGCACGTCGTTTATTGTCCGAGAGTGTAGTCCCTCCGGGCATCGACCCTGATATGGTACATATCCGTAATAAATACCTTCAGCAGTTTTACGAGGAAACCGGCAACTACAAGAGGGCTTATCACTATCTGCAGAGGAACAACCAGCTTGATGATTCTATCAGGAATGAGCGTGTCCGGATGCGTACGGCAGACTTGACTTTGCGTTATCAGCAGGATTCTACCTTGATGGCACATCGGGTTTTGCTTCAGGAGCAGAAAAACGAGGTGCTGGTGCTGAGGCAGACACAGTTTGTCGTGTTTGCTGTAGCTGTTGTATCTATATTGACGGCGGTTTTCCTTTATCTGTACAGCAAAAAGAAACGTGCTTTGTTGCTTGCACGGAATCATCGCACAGTCTCTACACTTCGTCTGGAGAATATCCGTAACCGCTTGTCCCCTCATTTCATCTTCAATGTGCTGAACCGGGAGATGGCGGAGCGGAATGTGGAAGGAAAGCAAGAGCTTTCGTCGCTGGTAAAACTGATGCGTCGCAATCTGGAATTGGCGGAACAACTGTGTGTAACCTTGGCAGAGGAGCTGGATTTTGTGAAAACATATATTAATCTGGAACGCCGTTCTTTAGGTCCGGATTTTCATTCGGAACTGAAGATAGAAAAGGATGTGCAGCCGGAGCAAATAAGGATTCCGTCTATGATGATTCAAATTCCGGTTGAAAATGCAGTGAAGCATGCGTTGCGCGAGAAGGAAGGTGAACGTAATCTTTGGGTTTCGGTCTGCCGCCGGGGAAGCGGTATCTGTATAAAGATAACGGATAATGGTGGCGGTTATCGTCCGGACAGTCGGAACCGGGGCACGGGGACGGGAATGAAAGTCATTATGCAGACCATTCAGATTCTCAACAATAAGAACAAGGAGGCCATTGATGTTTTGGTGCACAATGTCTCTCTACAGAGTGGTGAGATGGGCTGTGAGGTGACTTTCTGGTTGCCTGACAACTACGATTACGGAATTTAAAAGAACCGTTTAATCTTATTTTTTGCAAGGATAGGCATGTTTACGGATAAATAGTCCGTAAATGACCTTCTATTGCTTTGTATGGGAGTAGGATTATGTATATATTCGCGAGAAGAAAAACATAAAAGGAACATGGATAAATATAAGGTTGCAATAGTTGACGACGATGAGGTGGCTCTTGAGAATCTGAGTTTTGAATTGGGAAAGGATGCACGCTTCTTTTTGAAAGGAACTGCCCGTAATGGTAAACAAGGGAAAAAACTCATTGCCAAGGTACAGCCGGATTTGTTGTTCTTGGATGTGGAACTGCCGGACATGACTGGAATGGAATTACTGCAGGAAATACGTGACAGTGTTTCGTGGAATATGCGGATTGTTTTCTATACGGCTTATGATAAGTACATGATTCAGGCTATCCGGGAGGCTGCGTTCGACTATCTGCTGAAACCTTTTGAAGAGCAGGAGTTGCGGGATATTCTTGCGCGTTTTGTAGAGCAGGCAGAGGCTGGGCAGAGAATGTCATATCCCATTGGTGCACCGTTGCATACCGGACAGACATTTATCGTATTTACGCCAACTAATGATATGCGTGCGTTGCGTCCGGCTGAAATCGGTTTTTTTCGCTATTGTTCCGAGCGTAAACAATGGGAGGTGATACTAAACAACCAGCCGCCGTTGGTGTTGCGTCGCGGAATGACTGCTGAGCAGATTACTCAATATTCATCCAGTTTCGTGCAGATACATCAATCGTATATTATCAATATTGATTATCTGATGATTATAAAGGATAGCAAATGCATGCTTTATCCACCATTTGACAAAGTGACGGAACTACTGGTTTCCAGAAAGTATAAGAAAGAGCTGCAAGACAGATTCTGCTTGTAAAGTGATAAGAATTATTTGGTTAGGGAGTTGACGCCGCAGGTTTTGGTGGCGTTGACGTAAAGAAAAGGCATTGAACCTCTAAAGTCCAATGCCTTTTTATTTATCAAATACTATTTTCGTATTTATCAGAAGCGAAGTTTATTTCACTTCTATACCTTTGTTCTGCAGTGTGACGTTCAATACTCTGGCATAATCAGCATACTGCTTTTCATTCAGAGTCTTTTTCATCAACTTCAGATTACCATAAACTGCATTACGGAGTAACTTCTCCTGATTCTTCTTGGAATTTGTAGCGCGTTCCATCTGTTCTGTAAAATATTCGCAGATGTTTGCCACTTCTTCATGCTGGTTGGAATCCAGATTCAAATACTTGCTCAACTTTGTTATGTTGATGTTACCTTCCCATTTTGCAGTTGTAGGTTGGTTTCCTGCTGCAAATGTTGTAGCAGTCAGGCAGACTGCTGCCACTAATGTTAATCCTAAACGTTTCATAATACCTACTTTTAATTGTTATTCCTAAAAACTAATCTCAATCTAATACCTATTGAAAACTCTCTAAGCGCTTAGCTTTTTCTTTTTACCTATGCAAATATAGGTATATGTTTTATAACACAAAAATGAATACGTGAAAAAGTGTAGTTTATACCTTCATTTCTTGACTTAAATCAATTTTGTAGTGTGAAAATGCTTTGTTTGGATGCTTTTTGTAATACGAATGTAATGTGGGTTAAATGAAATTCAGTTTATTATAATGGATAAAAGGGGTTTTATTAGTCAAAATGTTATCGCCAAACAGTTTCGGGCAATTCTATGATTACTCTGCTTTCCGAGCAGACTCCCACAAAGCCTAATCCGCCTATGACGTTGCAAGGCAGACTAATAGGTTCCATTAAAGCATCGTCGTAATCCCCATCATCCAGGCAGTTTAAGGCTTTCAGGTAGCGGTATTCGGCTTCAGTGATGCTAAGCAGCCGTACGGTGATGGTTTGTTTGCGGGATATATGGTCGTAGTAGTGTCCCTCTACCGGATAATATTCTTGGTAGAGAGGGGTATATACTTTTAATGTGGCATACGAATCACGGAAAGTGTTATCATTGAATATGTTGTATTTGTTATTTATGGTGGGAAACAATTCATTTTCTTCATCATCATAGTTGCCAGGGTGGCCGTCAGTCAGTATAACATCTTCCCGGTTGATGATTTCGTTCTGTCGGGGAGCAAGGATGGTAGTGTCTCTGGGTATGGAGGCCCAATGCCAAGAGCCGTCCTCGTCTTCCACTTTGATGAGGCTGCCGTTTTCATCTTCCAGGTATTCTTTCCATTTGCAATAGTAACTACGGTCATTCCAAATGTCCAGCCGGTAGTAGTTCTTCTCGTTGGGGCGGTCTTGCAATGTAATTTTGTATTGGCGGTAAAGGGTTTGTCCGCTGTACTCGCGCAGGTAGGCCAAGCAAGTGTCCACGTGCAGGCTCTCTATCGGTTGCGGCACGGTGACTTCGGCACTGGCATGGTATTTTCCGTTTTCGGCAGTGGCTTCTAGGCGTATGTTGTCGCCGGGATGCAAAGGGGTGTTGAGGCGAAACAGCTTATACAAGATAGCATCGTATACAAAGATGGCGTCTTCCGGATAATTTTCCGGTGGACCGAAGATTTCCTCCGGTGTCAGTGCTTGAGGAGTTTCAGCAATGCGGTTATTGATAAACAAGGTCAGTGTAGCTTCGTTCAAACGTACTATGCTGCTGCCCTTGCTCAAGTGCAGAAAGACTTCATTAACGTCTTTTCCTGCATCCAGTTGGGCATTCATGATGAGTAGCGGTTGTTGGTTGTCTGGATTGTAAGGAATTTCATTTTCACATGATGCCAACAAGACAATAGCTATTATATATAATAGGTGTAATTTCATTTGGATCTTCATATGCTGATGTGTTTAAAATCTGTAAGTATAGGTAACTGAAGGGATGCAGGGCAGGATGGTCAGTTTTTTGATACTGATTTTCCCTTCCTCTTTATGTTCTATGAATCCTCCATTACCATCCGGTTGGTATAGATAACTGCTTTTCTTGTATTTGCTGTAAACGATGTTCGGATTCATGGCATTGTATGCATTGTAGACGCTGATGTTCCAGGTACGTATGCCATGTTTGGTCTTCTTGTTGAAGTTGACACCTAGGTTCAAACGATGGCTGGCAGGCAGGCGATAGTTGTTGCGTCCGGAGATGTAGCCGGTCTCTTCGATGACTCCATCGGGGCTGACGATAATAGTGGCCCTCTCGGGGATAGTGATACATCCACCGGTATTGAATATCCAGGAAGCTCCTGCATCAATGCGGTCACTGAACTTATGGCTGAGATTGAGGCTGATGCTGTGGCGGCGGTCATATTTGTAGGGGAACCATCGGCCTTGGTTGATGGTACCGTTCTTAAAACGGTGATCGGTCTTGGATAGGGTATATGCCAGCCAGCCGGTAGTCTTGCCCAATGTTTTCTGTACCATCAGTTCCAGACCGAAGGAGCGGCCTTCGCCCATTTCCACTTTTTCTTCCCAGTTGGTAGAGGTGCCGAAGAAGGATACACCGTCTTGATATTCAAGTATGTGTTTCATCTGTTTATAATATCCCTCGACGGAGAACTCCCAACCCGGCAGTCCGGAATAGTAGCCTCCTATGGAGAACTGGTTGGCATACATCGGACTGATGTCTTTGGTAATGGGCACCCAGAGGTCGGTAGGCATAGACAGCGGAGTGGAGGACAGCAGATGCACATACTGTGCCATGCACGTATAGGATGCTTTGGCGGAATATCCTTGTCCGAGGTCATAGCGGGCGGAAAGGCGGGGCTGCAGCGAATAGTAGCTTTTCCCTTGTGTGTGGAACAGCGATGTGCGTACACCTGCATTCAGACTGAGCCTGGCGTTTACATTGAAATTGTCTTCGGCGTAAAGGGAGATTTCTTGTCCGCGCATGGCATGGCTGTTGCTGGTATTGTAAACCGTATCTTCCTGGAGGGCGCCATTATCTATATCTTGTATTTTCGAGGTAGCTATTCCCGGACGGAACGTATGGTGGATGTACTCTGCACCGAACTTGATGTGGTGCTGCGGCATGGGGGTGTAGTCAAAGTCCATACGCGCACTCCAGTCACGGATACCGGAGTTGAACTTGGAGGAGTAATAGTATCTGTCTTGTACTTTATTGGCGACAGTATAGGTATCTTCCATGTTTCCGTCCAGCCCCATCTCATATTTGTTGTATGAGACGGTGGTGTTGCAAAACAGCTTGCTGTTGAATACATAGTTCCAGCGGCCGTAGGCGATGGTGTTTCCCCAATTCAGATGGCTGTTGTCCTTGGAATAATTCTTAATGCTGTTGTCGTAATTGTCACCGTGGTAGTCACTGTCATAATGATAGTGGTCTTTCCCCTTGTAGAAACTGAGGAAGATGCGGCTACGGTCGCTGAACTTATGGTTGACCTTTGCATTGACGTCGTAAAAATAGTAGTTGTATTTGTCGGAATAGGTGTCGTCTTTGTCTACAATGAGATTTTTGAAGAATAGGGTGGGGATGGCTCGTGCGCTGAAACTGAAGGAGGTCCGTTCTTTCCAGATAGGGCCTTCGATATGCAGTTTGTCCGTCAGCAGGCCTATGCTGAATGCGCCGTGGTATTTATGCATGTCCCCGTCGTTGGTCCGTACATCTACTATAGACGAAAGACGCCCGCCGTAGCGGGTAGGAAAAGAACTTTTGAAGAGTGTGGTGTTCTTTACCGCTTCGGGCGTAAAGATGGAGAATACTCCCAGCAGGTGGTCTGCGTTGTAAACAGGAATTCCATCCAGCATAACCAGGTTTTGGTCGGGACCTCCCCCTCGCACATACATGCCTGCAAAACCTTCCATACCGGCTTGCACACCCGGCATCAGCTGAATGGTCTTCAGCAGGTCGGCTTCTCCCAATATGGACGGGGTATGCCTGATTTGTGTCATCGGTATCTCATGCGCTCCCATGGCTGTGCTTTCTATGCCGGCCTCCCGCTTGTCCGAGAGCACTACGACCTCTGCCAGCTGGTTATTGCTGTCCAGCCTGACGTTGAGTAAGGTGTCTTTCGTCAGTTCGAACCGGCTATGCCGGCTTTCGTAGCCCAGGTAGGAGAAAACCAGTTCCGTTTCCCCTTCCGGCAGGGTGAGGGAATAGAAACCGAAAGGATTGGTGGCAGTACCTGTGGAACGACGACTCTCAAGGATATTGGCACCAATCAGCGTCTCGGAAGACGCTCCGTCGGTCACGTATCCGCTGATGGTGAACTTACGGCTAACGGGTTTCTGCGGCACGGGCCGCTTATGGAGTAGAATGTGCTTTCCGGATATTTCGAACGTGATGGGTTCATTTTCAAAGGCACGTTGCAATATCTCACTGATGTTCTTTTGTTTCATCTCCAGTGTGATGCGGTGCGTGAGCTTTACTTCTTCCCCATAGATGAAGGAGAATCCGGTTGCATTTTCCAGTTGCTTCACGAAACTCTCTAAAGTTGCGTTACGGATATTCAGGTTTATACGTGTTTCCTTGTTTTGTGCCTGTGCATGGAGTGAGGCGCTTAAAAGAACCACACACATCAGAAGTACGGTTCTGATGCGGTGGTGCGAACAGATAGTAGAGCTGGTCATTGTCAGTTAAGTTTAGTAGTAAGGATAATAGTGTTGTTTTCTTTTTTATAGGTAAAGTTGCCGGCGTCCTTCAGTAGGTCGAGGATTTCTGTAAGACTCTCCCCTTCGCGGAAGGTGGCTGTCATGTGATAGTTCTTCAGGCTGTCTCCTTCGATACGTATATCGGTACGGAACGTTTCGGAAAGTTGACGGACGATTTCCTGCAAGGGTTGCTGGTCGAATGTCAGTACGCTATGGATTACTTGGGTTTCCTCGGTAGTATGTACGGCTTCTGTGGGAATGGCTTCCTGTTGTGGTGCTACGTATAAGAACTGATAGGCTGCCCAGCTCGTTACACAGAGCAGGACTACGGCTGCGGCACTGGCTGTACGCATCCAGAACCGCTTCATGCTGCGGCGCTTTAGCAAACGGCTTTCCAGCAGCCTCCAGCTGTTCTCTGCCGTAAAGCGTCCTCGTGGGGAACGGGTAGAAGCAACCAGTTTGTTCAGTACCTTGTCGAAATTCTCGTTATTCACTTTCATTTTTGGCAATTTATTAAGAGCCTATGACTCCTTTTCCGTATGTAAAGACAGCTGCTTTTCAGGAATTCCCTATGCCTATATCCTGAAATAATGTTAATCTAAAGCTCTTTGTCCGTGAAAGTCCGTCCTGCCTACGTGTGACTTCCTTGCTTCTCTGTTTCAATCAATAGGGAAAGTCTGCATGAGATGTGCATCTCATGTTGTGCGAAATGTACATCTCATGCAGCTTGAGATGTGCATCTCATACATGCATACGGGGCTTCTTGCGAGGAAGATGAAGCAGAGTTCACTCCGTCAGCAATGCTTCCTTGAGTCTTGTGAGTGCTTTTTGCAGTTGCGCGTCTACTGTCTTTGTGCTGATGTTCAGCTCCTCTGCCACTTGTGCATAGCTTTGTTTCTCTTCGCGCAGGCGGATGAATACTTCACGGCAACGCTCCGGCAGGCGGTCGAGCGCCTTGACATATCGGGCAAACAGTTCTTCGCTGATAAGAGTGTCTTCGGGAGAATCGGCCTGGCCGGAAAGTTCGGGAAGCTGTTCGGACGAGAGTGTAGGGTGTCGGTTCTCTTTTTCCAGGTAATTGAGGGAGGCGTTTTTGGTAAGGATAAAGCAGTAATCCTCTATGTTGTTCACTTCCGGCAACCGGGCGCGTTGTTCCCAAAGCTTCATGAAGACGTCGAGCACAATTTCTTGCGCCCACTCTTCGTGCTTCACGAAATAGCAGGCAATACGGAACAAGCGGTCGTAGCACAGATTGTAGAAACTGTGAAAAGCCCGTTCCGAGTCTTCTTCCTTCATTTGGCGCAAGTAGCGTCTGACTTCTTGTTCGGTCATGCAGTCTCCCGGTTTTGTTGTTATTCAATGAACATCAGGTCACTTATTATACCGTCCGAAACAAAGATGCCTTCCCGGGTCAGGTGCAGGCGGTCTGCCTGCATCTCCAGTTTGTGGCTTTGGAGGTAGGGGGCTGCCATCTTCGTGCAATATTGGCGCAACTCTGTGCCGAAGGCTTCTTCCGTATATGTCAGGGAGACTCCCCACATGGTACGCAGGGAAGTCATGATGTATTCATTGTAACGGGTCACTTTATCCAGGATTTCTGTTTCGGAGGAACGCTGTCCCTCTTCAATGGACTTTATGTATCCTTCCAGAGAAGCTGTGTTCCATTCCCTTGTCTCCGCATTGAAGGAGTGGGCTGAAGGGCCGCAGCCCAAATACGGAATGCCTTTCCAGTAAGCAGTGTTGTGGCGTGAGTACATGCCGGGCTTGCAGAAGTTGGATATTTCGTAATGCTCATACCCCGCGGCTCCCAGGGTGTCCATGAGCGCCGAGAAGAAGCGCACGCTACTCTCTTCATCTACTTCGCTGATACGATGGCTCTGCAGCATTTCGTAGATGCGGGTGCCTTTTTCGTAAGTCAGATGATAAGCGGAGATATGCTCCACATCAAGGCCGACGGCTTGTTGCAGGTCGCGTTCCCACCGTTGGTCTGTTTCATCCGGCAGTCCATAGATAAGGTCGATGCTGATATTCCGGAAGCCGGCTTGGCGGAGGCGGTGTACGGCTGCGATGGCTTGCGCGGCATTGTGCCGGCGGTTCAACAGTTTCAGGGTGGGGGCGTCGAATGTCTGTATCCCCATGCTTATGCGGTTGAAGGGGAGGGTGCGCAGCATGGACACATATTCTTCCGTCAGGTCGTCGGGATTGGCCTCGAGGGTAATTTCTTCGGCATGTTCTGTTCCATACACCTCTTTGATAGTCCGGAATATCTGCTCGAAATCTTCGTGAGCGAGCTGTGAGGGAGTTCCTCCGCCAAAGTAGATGGTCTCTATCGGTTCTTCCTTCAGATAACCCTTGCGGGTTTTCAGTTCAGTGCACAAGGCACGGATGTACTGCTGCTTCAATTCGCTGCGAGTGGTGGAATAGAAATCGCAATAGATACAGCGTGTCTTGCAAAAAGGTATATGAATATAGATGCCTGCCATGGTATGCTTATGGATATTTGTTGCAAAAATAGTCTTTTGGCAGGAGAATATATCGGTTTTCGGGACATTTAATGTAATATGGAAGTAGTCAGTGTCTTGGTGGATATTCTCAGTTTTGTCTGTAATCCGGAAAAATAGAACATTTTTTGAGTCGTATGGAAATTTATTATTCCGAATAAACTCCTTTCCTTTGTTATCAGAAAAAGGAATGGGTGTCTATTAAAATAATGAGTAATATGTTTGAAGGACTTGACTTTTGGTTTGAACAGATTATAGCTTATTGCATTGCCCTCGTACTGGTGCAGTTCATGAAGAAACAAATATAGCGGCAAATACTTTATTCACTTCCGTCGTAGCACGGTTTAATCTTAGGCTTTTTCTTGTGATTTCTGAGCTTTTGGGGTACTAATGACCGATATTTACCCCTTTTTGAAACAATAGTGCCCCCGAAATTACCGGGAATGGGGTAATTTTGCAGTATTGAAAAACAAACTTAAATAATATCATGAGAAAAAGTAACTACTTATGGCTGCTGCTGGTGGCAGTTTTATTGCTGCCCGCTCAGGAAATGGCTGCCAAGAAGAAAAAAGAGAAGGAAGTGACAGACCGCGAACTTTGGGCCGGGGTGTTGTATCAAATGGCTGCTCCGGTACTGAGCAATATGAGTGAAGGGAAGCTCCAGGAAAATATGCAGGTGGAGCTTAGCCCCACTTGGGATGGACGCGACAAACGGGTGACCTATATGGAATGTTTCGGACGTCTGATGGCGGGGTTGGCGCCCTGGCTCTCTTTGCCGGACGATGACACTGCCGAAGGCAAGCAGCGCAGGCAGCTCCGCGAATGGGCATTGAAAAGTTATGCGCAGGCGGTAGACCCGGAAAGTCAGGATTACCTACTTTGGCGGAAAGAGGGACAGCCGCTGGTCGATGCCGCTTATGTTGCTGAAAGCTTCCTGCGAGGATACGATGCTTTGTGGGTGCCTCTGGATAGTTTGACTAAACGGCGTTACATTGAAGAGTTTACCCAGTTGCGCCGTGTGGACCCTCCTTATACCAACTGGCTGCTGTTCTCGTCTACGGTAGAATGTTTCCTGCGCAAGGCTGGTGCTAAGAGTGATGCTTACCGTATTGTCTCCGCTCTGCGCAAGGTGGAAGAGTGGTATGTAGGTGACGGCTTCTATAGCGACGGACCGGGATTTGCCTTTGACTATTACAACAGCTTCGTACTCCATCCCATGTATGTGGAGTGTCTGGAAGTCTTTACGAACAGTGGAAAAAATAAGATATGGAATGCGCCGGATTGCAATTTCCAGCGTGCCCAGAAGCGCATGCAGCGTTTCGGCATGATTCTGGAACGTTTCATCTCTCCCGAGGGGGCCTTCCCCGTATTCGGGCGTTCCATTACCTACCGCACCGGTACCCTCCAACCATTGGCTTTGTTGGCATGGCGTGGATGGTTGCCCAAGGAATTGTCGAACGGACAGGTACGTGCTGCCATGACAGCTGTCATCAACCGTATGTTCGGTGACAACCGGAACTTCAACGAGAAAGGTTTTCTGACATTGGGATTCAATGGTTCCCAGCCTCATATCTCCGACTGGTATACTAACAACGGCAGCCTTTACATGGCTTCCCTGGCATTCTTGCCCCTGGGCTTGCCCGCCGACCATCCGTTCTGGACAGATGCTCCGCAGGCATGGACCTCGAAAAAGGCGTGGGGTGGTGAAGAATTCCCCAAAGACCATGCCTATTATGAGTGAGACTGATTCATTTTTTATAGTATTTATATTAATTGTTTGGGGGATTGGTGGATTTCCGGTGGCACTCTGTGCACAGGGTGCTGCCGGTGTCCTTCCCGAAACGCATCTGGTGGAAGTGGGGAAAGGATACAGCCAGACTTCCGTCAACACTGCCGTATTCCGTAATAATTCGCTGGTGACGCAAGGTGACGAGCAATACATCAGTTACTATGATGCGGAAGGGTTTCTGACTCTTGGAAAACGGAACCTCCATGCCGGACAGTGGACACTGCACCGCACACAGTATAAAGGGAATGTGAAGGATGCCCATAACGTCATCAGCATGATGCTGGACGGTGACGGGTATATTCATGTAGCCTTCGACCATCACGGACAGCCCTTGAACTACTGTCGCAGCATTGCACCCCATTCACTGGAATTGGGTGAGAAGGAGCCCATGACGGGCGTGGATGAAGGCAATGTAACCTATCCGGAGTTTTATCTGCTGTCCGGAGGCGACCTGCTGTTTGCATACCGTTCCGGTTCTTCCGGCCGAGGCAACCTGGTGATGAACCGCTATTCCTTGAAAGAGAAGAAATGGAGCCGTGTGCAGGATGTGCTGATTGATGGCGAGAACAAGCGCAATGCTTACTGGCAGCTATATGTAGATGAGCTTGGAACCATCCATCTGTCGTGGGTCTGGCGCGAGACTTGGCATGTGGAAACCAACCACGACCTATGCTACGCCCGTTCCTTTGACAATGGCGTAACATGGTATAAGGCAAATGGCAAGAAATATGATTTGCCCATCCGTCTGGGTAATGCAGAGTATGCCTGCCGCATTCCTCAGAATTCGGAACTGATAAACCAGACCAGCATGAGTGCCGATGCAGGCGGTCATCCCTACATTGCTTCCTATTGGCGTGACCCGGACAGCGACGTCCCGCAATACCGGATTGTCTGGCATGACGGGCAGATGTGGCACAGCCGCCAGGTCTCCGGGCGTACCACTCCGTTTTCCCTGAAAGGTGGAGGCACGAAGATGATTCCGATGGCCCGTCCGCGCATCGTAGTAGATGGCGGGGAGATATTTTATGTATTTAGGGATGAAGAACGGGGGAGCAAAGTCTCTTTGGCGCACGCTACGG
Source organism: Bacteroides sp. AM44-19 (assembly GCF_003603395.1). Taxonomy (NCBI): domain Bacteria; kingdom Pseudomonadati; phylum Bacteroidota; class Bacteroidia; order Bacteroidales; family Bacteroidaceae; genus Bacteroides; species Bacteroides sp. AM44-19. The sequence goes on from NZ_QTNB01000002.1 coordinate 86,269, forward strand.
ATGTGGCAAACAGTAAGTGGAGCATCAGCGATTTGACCGACTTCACTGTCGGTGCCTGGGAACCGTCTCATGACACGGAATTGTGGAAGAGCAGGAAGCGGCTGCATCTATTTGTGCAGCATGCCAAGCAAGGAGACGGAGAGCGGGTTGTGGAGTTTGCACCGCAATCGGTATATGTATTGGAAGTAATAAGATAAAAGAACAGTATTAGTATATGAAAACGACATGCTTATTTTTATTGGGTTTGGCTTTTTGCTGGGGACTGTTCTCATGCACCGCTCAGCAGCCGAAACCGGAAGAAGTGATTGAGATTATCAATCGGGTGAACAACTATTGGCAGGAGACCCATCCGCAACATGGGCGCTCTTTCTGGGACAATGCCGCCTATCATACGGGAAACATGGAGGTGTTCTTCCTGACCGGTAATCCGGAATGCTATGCCTATTCCGAGGCGTGGGCAGAACATAATGAATGGAAAGGCGCGAAGAGTGACAACAAGGAAGAGTGGAAGTACAGCTATGGGGAGAGTGATGATTATGTGCTTTTCGGTGATTATCAGATTTGTTTCCAGACTTATGCGGATTTGTATACCGTGAAGCCGGATTCCGGGAAGATAGCCCGTGCGCGCGAAGTGATGGAATACCAGATGAGTACGGACAAGAACGATTATTGGTGGTGGGCAGACGGACTTTACATGGTAATGCCCGTTATGACAAAGATGTACAAGCTGACCGGCAATCCGTTATATCTGGAGAAACTGCATGAATACTGGACCTATGCCAACAGTATCATGTACGATTCGGAGGAAGGCCTATACTATCGCGACGGCAAATATATTTATCCAAAACACAAAAGTGTGAATGGTAAGAAAGACTTCTGGGCACGTGGCGACGGTTGGGTGCTGGCTGCCTTGGCAAAGGTACTGAAAGACCTGCCCGAAACAGACCAATACCGCCAGGAGTACATAGACCGCTTCCAGACGATGGCCAAATCCGTGGCTGCCTGCCAGCAGCCGGAAGGCTACTGGACACGCAGTATGCTCGACCCTGAGCATGCTCCCGGTCCTGAAACCAGCGGTACGGCTTTCTTTACCTATGGTCTGTTATGGGGGATGAACAACGGCTTGCTGGACAAGGCTACTTATCAACCCGTAGTGATGAAGGCGTGGAATTATCTGACTACTGTAGCCTTGCAGCCCGATGGCCGCATAGGGTATGTACAGCCGATTGGCGAGAAAGCCATTCCCGGACAAGTGGTTGATGCCAACTCTACTGCTAACTTTGGGGTAGGGGCATTTCTGCTGGCAGCTTGTGAGATGGTGCGTTTTTTGAATGCCGACTGATTGGAGAGATTAAATAAGTGTATATGTTACACAACATATACACTTTCTTTGTATTATAATGTATATAGTGTTAATTTTACACCCGTTAAAAGGTTTAATATAAAAAGATTATGATTGTACGGATGAAAAACACTTTCCGGATGCTTTTGGCGGCAATGTTATTGTCGTTGTTTGCACTTCCGGGATATTCCTGGCAAAAATCCTTTCCCGAAAAAGATTATGTAGCTTATTTGTTCACTTATTTCACTGGGAATAGTGGCGATGAAGAAGCTGTGCGCTATGCTGTAAGCATGGACGGTTATACCTACTGGGCATTGAATGATAATGAACCGGTAATCGACTCGAAAGTCATCAGCTCCACCGGGGGAGTCCGCGACCCGCATATCCTTCGTTGCGAGGATGGCAAGACTTTCTATATGGTAGTGACAGATATGGTTTCAGCCAATGGATGGAGTTCCAACCGTGCCATGGTTTTGCTGAAATCTACCGACTTGGTCAACTGGTCTCACTCCGTTATCAATATACAGAAGCGCTATTCAGGTCAGGAGGATTTGAAGCGTGTATGGGCTCCGCAGACTATCTACGACCCGGAGGTGGGAAAGTACATGGTGTATTGGTCTATGCTGCATGGCGATGGAGCCGATGTCATATATTATGCTTATGCCAATGCGGAGTTTACGGATTTGGAGGGAGAGCCCAAGCCATTGTTTCTGCCGGAGAACGGGAAATCGTGCATCGATGGAGACATTGTCTATAAGGATGGTGTTTTCCACCTTTTCTATAAGACGGAAGGGCATGGAAACGGCATAAAGGTGGCCACCACCCGTTCCCTGACCTCCGGGGCATGGACGGAAGAGCCCGATTACAAGCAACAGACTAAGGAAGCCGTAGAGGGTGCGGGCACTTTCAAACTGATAGGGCAGGATAAGTATATCCTGATGTACGACGTCTATATGAAAGGAAGCTATCAGTTTACGGAAACCACTGACTTGAAGAATTTTAAGGTGATAGACAGCGAGGTGAAGATGAACTTCCATCCCCGTCATGGGACCATTATCCCCATTACCCGCCATGAGCTGTTGCGCATTACCGATGAATGGGGCAAGCCGACAGAACTGGGCGCATTGCCCAACAATCCCGTATTGCCGGGTTTCCATGCCGACCCGGAAATCCTTTATTCCCATCAGACCCAAAAGTATTACATCTATTCTACTACGGACGGACAGCCGGGTTGGGGAGGCTGGTATTTCACCGTATTCTCCTCCACGGATTTGAAGACCTGGCAGGATGAAGGCGTCATGCTGGACTTGAAGTCGGAGCAAGTGCCCTGGGCAGATGGCAATGCTTGGGCGCCTTGCATTGAAGAGAAAAAAGTGGACGGTAAGTATAAATACTTCTTCTATTACAGTGGAAACCCCAAGAATGGCGGCGGCAAGCAGATTGGAGTGGCTACGAGCGATTCTCCGGCCGGCCCTTTCACCGATTTGGGACGCCCTGTCGTTACTGCTTCACCCGTCGGTGGCGGGCAACAGATTGATGTGGATGTGTTTACAGACCCTGTTTCGGGCAAATCCTATCTTTACTGGGGCAACGGCTACATGGCAGGTGCCGAGCTGAACGACGATATGGTGTCCATCAAGGAAAATACCGTTACGGTGATGACGCCGGAGGGAGGCACCTTGCAGGACTATGCTTTCCGCGAAGCAGCCTATGTCTTTTATCGCAACGGGCTCTACTATTTCATGTGGTCGGTAGACGATACCGGTTCGCCCAATTACCATGTGGCATACGGTACGTCCAAGTCGCCGCTCGGTCCTATCGAAGTTGCCAAGCAACCCGTTGTACTGATTCAGAATCCGGAAAAGGAGATTTACGGTCCGGCACACAACGCTGTATTGCAGATTCCCGGTACAGATGAGTGGAGAATCGTTTACCACCGTATCAATAAATGGTACTTGAAAGATGGTCCCGGCGTTCATCGTGAAGTCTGCATAGACCGGATGGAGTTCAATGAAGACGGAACCATCAAGCCGGTGGTGCCTACCCTTTGATTTAATGATGTAACATAATAATTTAATACCATGAAGAATAGATTGAAATTACTGGTTTGGCTGTTTGCCCTCTCAGGTCCGCTGGCAGCACAGAGTGTATCTGTCAATGGTCCGGATGGAAAATTGCAGCTTACGGTATCCTGCCCGTCAGCCAACGGCGAAGTGTCTTACGCCGTCACCTACAATGGAAAGCAAATGCTGGAATCTTCTCCCTTGGGGATGGAGACAAATGTGGGTGATTTCTATAGAGGATTGCAGTTGAAGGAACATAAAGTCACAGCTCTCGATACGGTTTATGAACAATCCCGGATCAAAGCTTCGCGCATCCATTACTGGGCAAACGAATTGCTTTGTTCATTCGTCAACGGTGAGGGGAAGAATGTGCAGATAACTTTCCGCGTCAGCAACAATGACGTGGCTTTCCGTTACACCCTGCCGAGGGAGCAGGGAAAAGGAAGCGTCACGGTGAACAGCGAACGGACCGGCTTCCGCTTCCCGTCGCAGACCACCACTTTCCTTTGTCCGCAGAGCGACGCCATGATAGGGTGGAAGCGTACCAAACCCAGTTACGAAGAAGAATATAAGGCAGATGCCCCGATGAACGAACGTTCGGGTTATGGACATGGATATACATTTCCCTGCTTGTTCAAGGTGGGGGATGACGGCTGGGTACTGCTCAGTGAAACCGGAGTGGACAGCCGTTATTGTGGCTCGCGTTTGAGTGATTGGGATAACGGCGTGTATCGCATTGCTTTCCCCATGCCGGAAGAGAACAACGGCAACGGAACGGTGTCACCTGCCTTTTCCCTGCCGGGCTCCACGCCGTGGCGTACTGTGACGGTGGGGGAAACCTTGAAGCCGATTGTGGAAACCACCGTCCCCTGGGATGTAGTGGAACCACGCTATACCACCACCCATGATTACAAGCCGGGCCGTGGCACATGGAGCTGGATTCTCTGGCAGGACGGCAGCATCAACTACGACGACCAGGTGCGCTATGTTGACTTGGCAGCCGCCATGGGATACGAATATGTATTGATTGACAACTGGTGGGACAACAACATCGGTCGCGACCGCATGGAACAGTTTATCAAGTATGCCCGTAGCAAGGGTGTGGAGGTATTCTTGTGGTATAGCTCCAGTGGTTACTGGAACGATATAGAGCAGAGTCCCGTCAACCGGATGGATAACTCCATTGCCCGCAAGCAAGAGATGCGCTGGTTGCAAAGTCTGGGTGTGAAGGGTATCAAAGTAGACTTCTTCGGCGGTGACAAGCAGGAGACCCTGCGTTTGTACGAGGAGATTCTGAGCGATGCCGACGACCACGGTCTGATGGTTATCTTCCACGGCTGTACCTTGCCTCGCGGCTGGGAACGGATGTATCCCAATTACGTAGGCAGCGAGGCGGTGCTGGCTTCCGAGAATCTGGTATTTAGCCAGCATTTCTGTGATAACGAGGCGTTCAATGCCACGCTGCACCCTTTCATCCGCAATGCTGTGGGATGCATGGAGTTTGGCGGTGTGTTCCTGAACAAGCGTTTGAACCGCAGCAACGATGGCGGAACTATTCGCCGCACCACGGACATCTTTCAGCTGGCAACGGCAGTGCTGTTCCAAAATCCTATCCAGAACTTCGCCTTGGCACCTAATAACTTGACGGATGCTCCGCAAATCTGCCTCGACTTTATGAAACAAGTGCCCACTACTTGGGACGAGACCCGTTTCATTGACGGCTATCCGGGGAGATATATTGTTCTTGCCCGTCGTCATGGCAACACGTGGTACATAGCCGCTGTCAATGCAACGGCGGAACCATTGAAACTGAAGCTTGACCTTCCTGTGCTGGCAGGACAAGAGGTGTCTCTGTATAGTGATGACAAGAAGATGCAGCCTCAATTAAAGCTGCAGAAGATAAAGACTGACGGCTCTCTGCAACTCACGGTTCAGCCGCAGGGAGGGGCGGTAATCGTGGAATAAAGAAGGCATGGAGCAACCCTTGTTTTGTAATGATATATCATAACGGATTACTCCTTTTGCAAATCTTTGATTATCAGAGGTTTATAATTGTCCTGATTCAGTCGTATACTGAATGGCATTCACTATACGACTGAACCCTATTCACTATACGACTGAATGGCATTCAGAATACGGCTGATTGTGACTATCGAACTAAATGTGAATGATTAATACCGACTTAATACCATGAATAGATTCTTGAAATTATTGTCCTTGTGTCTGTTCTTGACACTGACCGTTCCTTTGCAGGCTATAACGAATGGAGTGGCGAATGAACCCGATTCAGTCTATCTCTTTTCCTACTCCCATGCCGACGGCAGTGGCGGTCTGAAACTAGCCTGGAGTCCCGATGGCAACCGATGGTTCAGCGTGGCAGAGGGCAGCTCCTTTGTCAACTCGGACTTCGGCCCCTGGGGGCAAATGAAGCGGATGCTGAAACCGCACTTGATGCAGACCCGTGCCGACGACCGTTGGCACTGTATCTGGGAACTGACGGAAAGCGGAAACTCCCTTGCATACGTCGAGTCTCCCGACTTGCTGCAATGGAAAGCGCAGAAATACTTTGACCGTTCTCGCCTTGCCGAATACCGGCCGGCGGAGGTCTATCCTAACGTGCGGAAGGAGGTTCTGCTGAACGGTACCGTACAGCAGGGTTGGATGCAGCGTGTACCGTATGCCACGGTGCAGCGTGTCATCTCCTTTGCAGAGCATAAGAAGTACCGCCAGGCACTCCATGCCGAACGTACCGAGCAAGACCCCGTACGTTTTGCCGGACTGAAACCGGTGGAGGCGACTATCGAAGTGGAGACGGAATGTGCAAAAACCATCAGCAAGCATCTGATAGGTATTTTCTTCGAAGACATCAACTATGCTGCGGATGGAGGACTGTATGCCGAGCTGGTACAGAACCGCGACTTCGAGTATTCGTCTAAGGACGGTTCACACCAAGGTTGGGACGGCACATATGCCTGGGCGGTGAAAGAGGGGAATACTTCGGCTGCCGTTACCATTGCCGCTGCCGACCCCATTCATCCCAATAACCCTCATTATGCCGTATTGGAGGCGCGTCCCGGAGTGACATTGCAGAACGACGGTTTCGACGGCATCAGCTTGAAGAAAGGGGAGAAGTACGATTTCTCTCTCTTCGCCCGCGTGGCACCGGGCAGCAAGGGAGGCAAGGTGGTTGTTTGCCTGCTCGACCAGACGGGCCGTGAGATTGCCCGCTCTTCCGTCAATGTGTCCTCCAAAGAGTGGAAGAAACAGCAGACGGTGCTGACGGCGAATGCCGACGTGCGTGCCGCCGTCCTCTCGCTCCAGCCGCAGACGGTGGGGACACTGCATCTCGATATGATTTCCCTTTTTCCGCAAAATACATTCAAGGGCCATAAGAACGGCTTGCGTGCCGACCTGGCGCAGACGCTTGCCGACCTGCATCCACGCTTCGTCCGCTTCCCCGGCGGCTGCGTGGCTCATGGCGACGGCATTGATAATATCTATGACTGGAAAGGCTCTATCGGACCGCTCGAAGCGCGTAAGCCGTTGCGCAATCTGTGGGGGTATCATCAGACACGCGGACTGGGCTACTTCGAGTACTTCCGCTTCTGCGAAGATATAGGTGCCGAACCTCTGCCGGTATTGGCAGCGGGCGTGCCGTGCCAGAATTCGGGCACACACTCGCACTATGCCGACAACTGTCCGCAGGGGGCCAACAAGGAACTGATGCGCTACGGCCAGCAGGGTGGCATCCCGATGGAAGAGATGCCTGCCTATATCCAGGATGTGCTCGACCTGATAGAGTATGCCAACGGCGATGCACGCCGCACCGTGTGGGGCAGGAAGCGTGCTGAGGCAGGCCATCCCAAGCCTTTCAATCTGAAGTATATCGGCATCGGCAACGAGGATATGATTACCGAAGTGTTTGAGGAGCGCTTTGCCATGATATACAAGGCTGTCAGGGAGAAGCATCCCGAGATTACGGTTGTCGGCACCGTAGGTCCCTTCTACGAAGGCACGGACTATGCGGAGGGCTGGCGCCTTGCCACGGAAATGGGCGTGCCCATGGTGGACGAACACTATTACGTGGATCCGGGCTGGATGATTCACAACCAGGACTACTACGACCGTTATGACCGTACCAAGTCCAAGGTCTATCTGGGCGAATATGCCGCCCACCTGCCCGGACGTCCCAACAACATAGAGACAGCGTTGGCAGAAGCCCTCTATCTGACTTCTGTGGAACGTAATGCCGATGTGGTGGAAATGACCTCATACGCTCCGTTGCTGGCAAAGGAAGGGCATACGCAGTGGAATCCCGACTTGATTTATTTCAATAACACGGAGGTGAAGCCTACCGTGGGCTACTACACACAGCAGATGTACGGACAGAATGCGGGTACGCAGTACATCACCTCGCACATCACACTGAGTAATGGGCAAGAGGCTGTCCGCAAGCGCGTCGGCGTTTCGGTGGTAAAGGATGAGGCCACGGGTGACCATATCGTAAAGCTGGTGAACCTGCTTCCGGTGGAGGTTTCCTCTACAGTGAAGCTGAAGGGCATCGACTTGCAGAATCCCTCGGCAGTGAAGACGCTCCTGACGGGTGACCCGAAAGACAAGCAGGCACGTTCCGTGACTTCCGCCTTCGTCGACATCGGCGGTACGGAGTTTCCTTATACCTTGCCTGCCTATTCGTTTACGGTGATACGTATCCATGAGAATAAGGGGAAATAAGGATAAATCCGTGTAATTCCGTGCGTGGGAACTTAAGAACTTAAAAACTTAAAAGATATGAAACGATTATTGACTTTGGCACTTGTTGCAGCCATGACCGGCAGTGTGTCGGCACAAAAGCAACGGACTTTGCATTCCGGTTATCCCATCGACCCGGTTCCTTTCACTTCAGTGAAGGTGACGGACAGTTTCTGGGGACAACGCTTGAAGGCAAGCCGCGAGGTAACCATCCCGTTGGCTTTCAGTAAGTGTGAGGAAACCGGACGTTATGAAAACTTTGTGAAAGCTACTCATCCCAGTGATAAGTATAAGGTGGGAGGCTTCTCCTTTGACGATACGGATGTCTATAAGACGATTGAAGGTGCAAGTTACTCCTTGCAGACTTACCCGGACAAGAAACTGGAAGAATATATCGACAGCGTATTGGTCATAGTGGCCGCCGCCCAAGAACCGGACGGGTATCTTTACACCGCACGTACCATGAACCCCAAGCATCCGCACGATTGGTCGGGGCCGGAACGCTGGTCGGAGGTGGAGAATTTGAGCCACGAGTTCTATAATCTGGGTCACATGGTGGAAGGGGCTGTGGCTTATTATCAAGCTACAGGCAAGCGGAACTTCCTGGATATAGCTATCCGTTATGCCGACTGCGTATGCAAGAATATCGGTGAAGGCCCCGGACAGAAGCGTGTGATTCCCGGACATCAGATTGCCGAAATGGCATTGGTACGCCTCTATACCGTGACAGGAGATAAGAAATATCTCGACCAGGCCAAGTTCTTCCTCGACGCGCGCGGCACTACGGCACGCAAGGACATCTATTTGCAGTCGCACAAGCCTGTACTGGAGCAGGAAGAGGCAGTGGGACATGCCGTACGTGCCGGTTACATGTATTCCGGTATGGCTGATGTGGCTGCCATTACGGGTGACAGCTCCTACATCAAGGCTATCGACAAGATATGGGAGAATATCGTCGGCAAGAAGATATATATTACCGGCGGTATCGGTGCGCGTCATGCGGGCGAAGCTTTCGGTGATAACTATGAATTGCCGAATCTGACTGCCTACAATGAGACCTGTGCCGCCATCGGCAATGTTTACATGAATTACCGCCTCTTTCTGCTGCATGGCGATTCCAAGTATTTCGACGTGCTGGAACGTACGCTTTACAACGGATTAATCTCCGGCGTTTCATTGGACGGAGGCAAGTTCTTCTATCCCAATCCGTTGTCTTGCGATGGTAAGTATCACTTTAATGCCGACCATACGATTACACGCCAGCCGTGGTTTGGTTGTGCCTGCTGTCCCAGCAACATCAGCCGGTTCATTCCTTCTTTGCCGGGATATGTGTATGCCGTGAAAGACAATCAGGTGTACGTCAACCTTTTCTTGTCCAACCGTGCCGAGCTGAAGTTGAATGAAAAGAAAGTGGTGCTGGAGCAGGAAACCGGATACCCCTGGAACGGAGATATTCGTGTGAAGGTGGCTCAGGGCAACCTGCCGTTTACGATGAATATCCGTATTCCGGGTTGGGTGCGCGGCAGTGTACTTCCGAGTGACCTTTATTCGTATGCCGACGACCTGAAGTTGGGCTATCGTGTATTGGTGAATGGCGAGGAGGTGACCGGTGAACTTCGTAAAGGCTATCTCCGGATAGACCGGAAGTGGAAGAAAGGGGATGTGGTAGAGGTGCATTTCGACATGCAACCCCGTGTGGTGAAAGCCAATGAAAAAGTGGTTGCCGACCGTGGACGGGTGGCCGTTGAGCGTGGTCCTATCGTTTATTGTGCCGAGTGGGCCGATAATGATTTTAATATACAGAATATCATCCTGAACCGTCATCCGAAATTCCAGGTGACGGAGAAGCCCGAACTGCTGTATGGCGTCAACGAAATTACCACAGAAGTGCAGGCTCTTGGTTTTGATGCTGCCGGAAAGTTGGCAACCAGAGATGTGACGCTGACCCTGATACCTTATTATGCATGGGCACACCGGGGTGAGGGCAAGATGGATGTATGGTTGCCGGTAAATAGGATTGATGTAGAATAGGTAAGTATGTCGTCATAATTTAGCTTATGCTATCGTTATAAACAGATTAAAACCATGAAAAGACTTTTATTTCTATTGACATTGTTCGTTGTTCTTGGCATGCAGGCGCAACAGCATGTGATGACTGTTGATGTATCAAAACCGACGGCTCGGATAAATCCTGCCATGTATGGAATCTTCTTCGAAGACATTAATTTCGGTGCGGACGGTGGTTTGTATGCCGAACTGGTAAAGAACCGCTCTTTTGAGTTCCCGCAGCCGCTGGTGGGGTGGATACCTTTCGGCGAGGTGACGGTACAGGACGAGCGGCCCTGCTTCGACCGCAATTCGCATTATGTGCGCATTACCAATGACGGCTGTCTTTTGCGTGCCGGACTGGATAATGAAGGTTATCGTGGCATCGGCCTGAAAAAAGGAGAAGATTACCGTTTCTCCGCCTATGTCCGTACGCCGGATACCAAACCAATGAAGCTTTCCGTCGAACTGGTGAATTCCAACGGAGAGAATCTCCTGAAGAAGGAACTGGAAGTGAAAGGCAGTGAATGGCAGAAGCTGACGGCTGTGCTGAAAGCTCCTTTTACCGATGTTCGCTCGCGTCTGCGTGTTGTGTTGCAGACGGAGGGTACAGTAGATATGGACCACATCTCTCTCTTCCCGGTGAACACTTGGAAGAAGCGTGAGAATGGATTGCGTGCCGACTTGGTACAAGCCCTCTATGACCTCAATCCCGGAGTATTCCGTTTTCCCGGTGGCTGCATCATCGAAGGCAACAGCCTTGCCACCCGTTATCAATGGAAGAATTCCGTGGGTCCGGTAGAGAACCGTCCTTTGAACGAAAATCGCTGGAACTATACATTCAAGCATAAAGCTTTCCCGGATTATTTCCAGAGTTACGGACTTGGCTTTTACGAATATTTCCTGCTGAGTGAAGACCTCGGTGCAGAGCCTCTGCCGGTACTGAGCTGCGGGCTGTCCTGCCAATACGAAAGCAACGAAGTGGTTCCCCTTGGAGAACTCGGCCCGTACGTGCAGGATGCCCTCGACCTCATCGAGTTTGCCAACGGTGCTGCAACCTCCAAGTGGGGAAAGGTGCGTGCCGATATGGGACATCCCGAACCGTTCGGTCTGAAAATGATTGCCATCGGCAATGAACAGTGGGGGGAAGTCTATCCCGAGCGTCTGGAAGTGTTCACGAAAGCCATCCGTGCGGAATATCCCGATATGCAGATTGTAGGTTCTTCCGGTCCGAGTGCAGATGGGGACAAGTTCGATTACCTATGGCCCGAAATGAAACGCATCGGGGTGGATTTGGTGGACGAGCATTATTATATGGCTCCCGACTGGTTCTTTGCCAATGCTGCCCGCTATGATGACTATGACCGTAAAGGACCGAAAGTCTTTGCCGGTGAATATGCATCGCATGACCACCCCACCGGGAAAGCCAATAATTTCTTGGCGGCACTGTCCGAAGCAGCTTTTATGACGGGACTGGAACGTAATGCCGATGTGGTGCGCCTGGCTACCTATGCTCCGTTGTTTGCCCATGTGGATGCCTGGCAGTGGAATCCCGATTTGATTTGGTTCGACAATCTCCGTATGATGCGGACTCCCAACTATTACGTACAGCAGATGTACGGTATGAATGCCGGAACAGATGTGCTGAACCTGCAAATGGACGGAAAACCCGTGACGGGGCAGGACAGCCTTTATGCATCGGCAGTGCTGGATGCTCCTACGGGAGAAGTAATTCTGAAGCTTGTCAATGCGGGCAGCAGATCGGAGAAGGTACAGATAGAGTTCAGCGGATTGAAGAAGCGGCAGCTTGTCTCGGGTTCCTGCACCTATTTGCAAAGTGATGACTGGAAAGCCAAGAATACACTGGAGCAGGAGGCTATTGTTCCACGTATTCGTCCGGTGGAGGTGGCTTCCCGTTCTCTGAGCCTGGAGCTTCAGCCCCGTTCGTTCGGAGTCTATCGTTTGCGGATAAGTACTCAATCAAAATAAATTCCCATTTAGTCACCTAATTTAATTATGTGAACTAGTTATGAACACTTATTTAAAGAATTAAATTCAGCCTTTTTTGAACGATTATTCTTCCTTTTAATTATAGGATAGGCGTATCTTTGTGACGGCATACCGGTTCTGCTTGTATGCCGTTGCTAATTTTTATAAACTATTTACCATGAAGAAACATTTCATTACCGGACTGCTTGCGACTTTTGCCATTGCCGCAAGCGCACAGTCCTTCACTGAATGGCAAAACCCTGAAGTGAATGCCGTGAACCGTGCTCCGATGCACACCAACTATTTTGCCTATGAGTCGGCAGATGCTGCGGCTCGTGGAGCAAAAGAACATTCTTCCAATTACATGACTCTGAACGGTATCTGGAAATTCTTCTGGGTGAAGAATGCCGATGCCCGTCCCACGGATTTCTGGAAAGTGGGGTTCAACGACAAGGGATGGAGCGATATGGCCGTTCCCGGTATGTGGGAACTGAACGGTTTCGGCGACCCTATCTACGTGAATACCGGATATGCCTGGCGCAATCAGTTCAAGAACAATCCACCGCAGGTGCCAACGGAGAATAACAATGTAGGTTCCTACCGTCGTGAGATTGTAATACCTGCCGACTGGAAGAGTAAGGACATCATTGCTCATTTCGGTTCCGTGACTTCCAATATGTATTTGTGGGTAAACGGCAAGTACGTAGGTTATAGTGAGGACAGCAAACTGGAGGCTGAATTCAACCTGACACCCTACTTGAAGCCGGGACAAAAGAATCTGATAGCCTTTCAGGTATTCCGCTGGTGTGACGGGACGTATCTGGAAGACCAGGACTTCTTCCGTTATAGCGGTGTAGGGCGCGATTGCTACTTGTATGCCCGTGACAAGAAGCGCATTCAGGACATCCGTGTCACTCCCGATTTGGATACTGCTTATAAGAACGGTTCCCTGAAAGTACAGCTTGATGTGAAGGGTGGCGGCAATGTCAGTCTTGAACTGCTGGACGCTGCCGGAAAACAGGTGGCTACAGCTGTCGCCAAAGGTAACGCTACTGCCTTGATAAATGTGGAGAATCCTCATAAGTGGACGGCGGAAACGCCCTACTTGTATACCCTACGTGCCACTTTGCAAGGCAGCAGTGAAGTGATTCCCGTAAAGGTGGGCTTCCGAAAGATAGAGCTGAAAGGAAGTCAGATACTTGTCAACGGCCAGCCCGTTCTCTTCAAGGGAGCCAACCGCCACGAGATGGATCCGGACGGTGGTTACGTCATTTCTCGCGAACGCATGATTCAGGATATTCAGGTGATGAAGCAGTTCAACCTGAATGCCGTGCGCACCTGCCACTATCCCGACAATAATCTCTGGTACGACCTCTGCGACCAATATGGTATTTACGTAGTGGCCGAAGCCAATATCGAATCCCACGGAATGGGTTATGGGGAAGAGACACTTGCCAAACGTGAGGACTATAGGAAAGCACATATGGAGCGTAACCAGCGCAATGTGCAGCGTAGCTTCAATCATCCCAGCATCATTTTCTGGTCTTTGGGCAACGAAGCCGGCTATGGCGCTAATTTCGAAGCTGCCTACGATTGGATAAAGGCTGAAGACCCGAGCCGTGCCGTACAATATGAACAAGCCGGTAAAACAGGCAAGACAGACATCTATTGCCCGATGTATTATGGCTATGACGGATGTAAGAAATACAGTGAGGATGATTCTATGACAAAGCCCCTGATTCAGTGCGAATATGCTCACGCGATGGGAAACTCGCAAGGAGGTTTTAAAGAATATTGGGATTTGGTGCGTAAATATTCCAAATTCCAAGGTGGCTTTATTTGGGATTTTGTTGATCAGTCTGTACGTTGGACAGGAAAAAACGGTAAGATGATTTATGCCTACGGCGGTGACTTTAACCGTTTTGATGCCAGCGATGGTAACTTCTGCGATAACGGTCTTATCAGCCCCGACCGTGTGCCCAATCCCCACATGTATGAGGTAGGCCGTATCTATCAGGACATCTGGACTACTCCGGCCGACTTGAAGAACGGCGAAATCAATGTGTTCAATGAATACTTCTTCCGTGATCTTTCTGCCTATTATATGGAGTGGGAGGTACTGAAAGGCGGTAAGGTGATACGGACCGGTCGTGTGGATAATCTGAATGTAGCTCCCCAACAGACAGCCAAAATCAAGTTGGACTTGGGCAAGACTTGCCAATGCACCGAGTGGTTGCTGAATGTTTCCTATAAGCTGAAGAACCGTGAAGGATTGCTTTCCGCCGGACATGTAGTGGCAAAAGACCAGTTGACGCTCAATCCTTACCAAGCTCCTTCCATGGAATTGAAGAACTGCGAACAGAGCAATATCGAGATGACGGCTCCCCAAGTACAGGATAACGATTGGAACTACCTCATCGTCTCCGGTGATGCTTTCCGTGTAGAAATCAACAAGCACAACGGTTATCTGACCAAGTACAAAGTGAATGGCCGGGATATGATTAAAGACGGCGAGGCTTTAAAACCAAACTTCTGGCGTGCGCCTGTTGACAACGACTACGGTGCCAATCTGCAACGCAAATATATCGCTTGGAAGAATCCGGAAATCAAACTGACCTCTTTCAAACAGCGCACGGAGAACAATCAGGTGATTGTAGAATCTGCTTACGACATGCCGGGTGTTTCAGCTAAGCTGAACCTTGTTTATGTCATCAACAATGCCGGTGCCGTCAAGGTGACCCAGAAGCTGACTGCCGACAAGAATGCCAAAGTATCGAACATGTTCCGTTTCGGTCTGCAGATGCCTATGCCGCGCAGCTTTGAAACCGTTGAATACTATGGACGCGGTCCGGTTGAAAACTATATTGACCGTAATCATTGCGCCGACTTAGGCATTTATCGCCAAAGTGTGGCCGAGCAGTTCTATCCCTACATCCGTCCGCAGGAAAATGGAACAAAGACCGATATTCGTTGGTGGAAGATGTTGGATCAGTCTGGTAATGGCATCAAGATTGTGGCAGCCGCTCCCTTCTCCGCATCTGCCTTGCACTATACCATCGAGTCTTTAGATGAAGGCTGGAGCAAAGAGCAAGGACACTCGCAAGAGGTGGATGAAGCTGATTTGACTAATCTCTGTATCGACAAGGTGCAAGCCGGTCTGGGTTGCGAAGACAGTTGGGGACGTATAGCCCGTCCGGAATACCTGGTGCCATACGCTGATTATGAGTTTACGTTCATCCTTTTTCCCGTATGCCATAGTATCGGAATAGAATAACATTTCTTCTCAGTGTATTACATACTGAGAAACAGATTTTATAACACTGAAGCGGTCGCCTTTCCGATGGGGGAGGGTGACCGCTTTGTGTTGATGTTTTGCTTGCTTCTGTATATTTCTTTGTTTTATTGTTTCTGATTTCGGCAAATGCAATCCGTCAGATGGTCGTTGATAAACCCCGAAGCTTGCAGATGGGCATAGCAAATGGTAGAGCCGAAGAACTTGAATCCCCGTTTTTTCATGTCTTTGCTCATGGCATCTGATTCGGGAGATGATACTGGAATCTCACTCAATGACTGAAAATGATTGATAATGGGGTTCCGGTCGGGGAAGAAGGATAGCGTATAGTTGTAAAAGCTGCCGAATTCTTTCTGTATGACAAGAAACTGCTTTGCATTGGTGATGGTCGACTTGATTTTCAGACGGTTTTTCACGATGCCGTCAAAGTGCATCAGCCGTTCCACGTCTTCGTCGGTCATTTGCGCCACTTGCGCGGCATCGAAATTGCAAAAGGCTTTGCGGTAGCCTTCCCGCTTTTTGAGGATGGTTATCCAGCTCAGTCCCGCCTGGGCACTTTCCAATACAAGAAACTCGAATAGTGTCTTGTCGTCTGTTACCGTTTTTCCCCACTCTTCATCGTGGTATTTCACATACAGCTCGTCGGTTCCGCACCAGCCGCAACGTCCGTTTATAATGTCTTGCATAAGCGTTATTTTTGTAATGAGGTGCTAAGGTAGTGCTTTCATTCCGAATAAACAAATCTATCTATTCTAAATGGATAGATTTGTTTATTCAGAATGGAATGTTTATATTTGTATCTGAATATAAATGACATAGCCCTATGATAAGCAAATCGGATATAGTAGAAGCCATACGTGTGCAACGTGAACGGTTGAGGAAATTTCAAAGTTTCCGACGTGACCTATTGTTGTCTTTACCTCCCTTGGTAGCAGACTATGCACTGATTATATCTGGTATTCGCCGTTGTGGTAAGAGTACATTGCTGGCACAATTATCGGTGGATAGATACAAGCCGGAAGAGGTGCTCTCCTTGAATTTTGATACCCCTTTACTGTATGGATTTGAATTCAGTGATTTCCGTATAGTGGATGAAGTTATTAAGGAACATGAAGGGTGTATCGCTCTTCTTTTTGACGAAATACAGATTGTTGATGGTTGGGAGGTGTATATTCGGGGCAAGTTGGATGAAGGGTTTTATGTGGGAATCACCGGCTCCAATGCTTCGATGTTGAGTCGTGAATTGGGCACGAAGTTGACAGGAAGACATATTACGAAAGAACTGTTCCCTTTTTCGTATGCTGAATATTGCGGTTTTACGGGTAAGACTATCGGTGACAGTTCCTTGTACGACTATCTGCATCAGGGTGGCTTCCCTCAATACTTGCAACTGGATGATCAGGATGTTCTGACGGATTTAGTCAATGATATAGTATATCGTGATATTGCCGTGAGATATAATATACGTGATGACCACTCTTTGAAAAGTCTCTTGGCCTATTTGATGGGGAATGTGGGCAATCTGGTGTCTGCTACAAAACTGAAACAGATACTGGGAATGAAAAGTACTTCTACTGTGTCTGATTATTTCTCTTATTTCGAACAGACTTACTTGATAAACTTTGTTCCGAAATTTTCATATTCATATAAAGCGCAACTGTTGAACCCGAAGAAAGTGTATTGTGTGGACAATGGTGTTGTATTTGTCACCTCTCCATCTTTCACCCGTGATGAGGGTCGGAGGCTGGAGAACATGGTTTTTGCGGAATTGCGTCGCCGTTATTCTGAGATATTCTATTATAATGAGAACCGGAAGGAATGCGACTTTATAGTTGTACGCAATTCTGTGCCCCAGCTTGCCATCCAGGTATGCTATGCCTTGACCGCAGAAAACCGGAAAAGGGAAGTAGATGGCTTACTGGATGCCTTGTCTTTCTTCAAGATGGGGCATGGACTGATACTCACTTATAACCAACATGACAAATTTTCCGTAGGAGATAAAACGATAGAAGCATTGCCGGTGTCTGAATATTTTAAAGACTAATCTTCTTGTCTCTTGCACTCCACCACATGATACAGCGTGCCGAACCGTGTTCTGCGGGATGGCACTTCATGTTTCTGCAGTATCCTTCCGAATACATTCACTCTCTTGGTGGACAGCGGGATGGCGCTGTACCGGCGCAGGCGGTTCAGTATTTCGGCAGACGACAGCCATTCTCCCTCCTCGTCATTTCCGGCAACGCGGAAATAGTGGTAGAACAGTTGCTCTTCGGGCGGTATCTGTTCGAAATCGTGGTTGTTTTCCGTCATAATCCGTTCGTCCGACTGGTCGAACCAATAGCGTTCGCCGTGGTCCAGTTCGTGCATGGCCTGGGTATAAAGCTGGTTGTAGTCTATCGGGCGGTTGGTGTCTATTGCTTCCGTCACTTCTATGCAGATGAACCGGCGACTGCCGCTGGGGTCGGTCAGCAAGTCCTTCTGGTTGCTGGTGGCGATGAACGAGGCGTATCGGCGCATCTCGAGCACGGCATTGGCGTATGGCTTGCGCACGTTGACCACCGGCTTCTGGAGGATATGTTTCAGGAATCCTTGCTGGGTGCTGCTTATTTGGTCGAATTCATCGATGTTGATGAGCGCAAAACGGTTGAGGTAAAGTTCGGCGTCGCGCTTGCGCGAGAAGTCGATGCTGTCCGTATAATAGGCACGCAGCTCGGGCGGGACGATGCTTCGGCAAAAGGTGCTTTTGCGGGTGCCTTGTGCACCTACCAATAAGGGGGAGACGCTGTTGGCATATTTCTTGTCGGTATTGCCGCGCCAGTGTGCCACCATGTTGAGAAACCAGCGGTGGAACAGTTCGGCCCAGTACGGGTTGTTGCAGGGTACTGTCTGGGCGAGTGCCAGGATACGGTCTTTCCCGTCCCAGTGCGGAAGGTCGTACAGATAATCTTCCAGCGGATTGAATACCGGGATGCGGTTGGAGTAGATATATCGGCTGATGTCCCTATCCCACAGGGGAATGCCTTCGCTCTGTGCGTCGAGGGCAATGCTGTTCAGCGTGCGCTTGTCGATGGGGGAGAAGCGGAAACGGAACGAGTGGCGTTCACGGTATTCCACCTCACCCACTTGGGTGTTGTAGCGGAAGTCGTAGCGGCGTTTCATGAACTCGTCCGTCTGTATGGCAAGTCTTTGCTCTTTGCTGAGGCTGCTTTGGGTATTGAAGCCTTTGTTCTCTTGGTAAACGCTTCTTACAATCTGCCGGATGACAGTCTCTTTTTGGCGCAGATAATAATGGAAATAGGTACGCTTCACGGTCTCTTCTTCGGGGATGCCCGAACGGAAACAGTTCTCGGCAAGGCGTACGGTCAGGGAGTGCAGGCTGTTGTCGGCACCGGCACCCGTCGCTTCGGCGAAAGTCTTCTGCAAGGCGGCTTCAAACAGCATGATGATGGCTTCTTCGGCTTCATATCCCGGCACGGCGCGCGTCAGGGGTGACTTCTCGTCTTGCAGGGCTTCCCGATAGGTGGTTTCGTCGGGCATGGAGGCGGGCTGTGCAAGATAGAACTGTATGGAGTCCGGGCGGTACATGGCTTCGGGGTCGAAGGAGAGGCGGGAGTACTGTTCCAGCTTGGGCTCTTTCAGCAGAATGTCGAAAGGCAGTTGGGGCTGGTAGCATTTCACGGCAAGGCGGTAGGCATGGGCGTGGAATACTTCGGCTTCTTCCCGTTTGCCCGGCAGCGAATTGTTCGGACGGGTGAAGGTAGTCCAAATCTTTACAGTCCGTCCGCTGGAACCGGTGAATACGAGCCGCGTCTGGGGCTGTTCCCAGGCAAGACGTTTCACAAGGGCTATTTCGGACTTGCCGGAAAGCGGGCCTACGGTCAGTTCCACGATGCCGTTGTAGGTTTTCATCTGGCAGACACCGTTCGTCTTGCGGAATTCGGCTGCCGGGAGTACTTTGGGCAGTCGGTCTGCCTCGTTGCAGCGCTTGCCGGGCAAGCAGTATCGCAGTTGCTGGCGGAAAGTGGATACGGGCTGGGTTTTGGTCTCCGTTTTGATTTTCTGTAGGAAGGTGTCTAAGTCTGTCGTGCTCAGTGTCAGATTCCCGTCTTTTTCTCTCAGTTGGGTGATTTTCATTTCTATTTTTTGTTTTGTCACATGCAGGCAAAATGGTTTGCTTACAGTGTACTAAGGTACGACAATCAGGCTCTTTTTGCAAGTGATTCCATGCTTTTTTAGGTCTATTCCAGCGTTTTTCTGTGGAAAATCTGATGTTTTGAGTCGAAAAAGCAGGTGATTTGGGATGCTTTGTGCAGACTTCCACGCTGGTTTTTGCTTGTTGAAACAAAAGGTTTTGCTTGTTGAAATCAATAGTTTTCCTAAGGAAAACTCTCAGTTTCTCTTGTTGAAACTTTTATTTTAGAAGGTTTAAACCAATGGTATTTGTTGTTGAAACTTTTGGTATTTGTTTAAGAAACTAAAAGTTTCATACTGAGAACTAAGCATATATCACTATTCTGTGGTGAATGAAGTAAGTATCGGATACTGCTTTTGTTATGGCGTGATGGATGGTTGTGAAGATTTTTATCTATCACGGGTATCTTTCACGCTTTAATCGGTTTATAATCAAAAGGATATCCCCCTCTGCGTGATAGCATGACAGATGTTTTTCAAAAATAAACTTTGTAGAAGCTGAGCTGTCCGGATGCTTCAATCGTTGTAGCTGTATTCTTCGCTGTATCTCTCGAATTTCGGTTCTTCGGCAATTCCGTATTGTTTGAAAACCTGACGGATATATGCTTGTGCCTTTGGAAACAAGCCTTGTTCCTGGCGGTAAAAGCGATAATAGGTGGTCTTGCCAAAGTGTCCTACAAGCTGGTTCCTCATCGGGGCTGCACATTTGTGGGGTACGTTGTCCAGCAGGTGCCGGATGCCCCATGCAACCCGGCACTTCAGGGCTTTCCGGAAATGAGGGCAGTTGGTGGTATCGGCAGGGATACAGTTCGGATTGATGATGCTTAAAGTAGGACATTGCGAGGTGCAATTGGTAGCAGCCAAGTGGTGCAGGCATTCTTCCTTATGGACGCACTGGCTGTTGAAGCAATGTGCAAAGCCATAAGGCACAGACTGGTAGTCGAATTTATTTTCCATATGTTGTTTGCTTGTCTACGGTTAGGGTGTAGAACACGGCTGTAAAGGTAAGGAATAAAGCCTCGTTTGAAGTATTTGCAGACAAAAAAAGAGTATAATTCTTCTTTAAAGTGAGCTGAACTTGCTATATTTGTCATAATTCCTAATATCTGGTATATGAAAAATAGAGTAAGTTTTTTTTGTCTGCATACGTGTCTTCTCCTGTTCAGCTTTTGGACAATGTATCCTGCCTTGGGGCATGCGGCTGATGGGGATGTTATTTCCCGTTTGAAGTTCAAGCAGATTTCTACATTAGACGGATTACCGACGGATGAGGTCCAGAAAATATATCAGGATAAGGAAGGGTTTTTGTGGTTTGCTACCCGGTATGGTTTCTGTAAATACGACGGTTACCAGATTACTGTCTATAAATCGAGCTTGAATACTCCCGGTTTGTTGACCAGTAACAACATTTATTGTTTTGCCGATGACAATGACGGCTTCTTGTGGATTGGTACACAAGAGGGGTTGAACACACTCAATAAGAAAACCGGAGAAATCCGTCAATATACTGCGCCTGCCATTCCAAACAATGCGGTCTCATGCCTGTTGGTCACCCGGGAAAATGAGGTATGGATTGGTACGGATTCCGGCTTATGCCGGTATGTGGCAGAGAAGGACTCCTTCGTGATGTATGACGGCAAGTCCACCGATGGTATATTTCCCGCAGCTTCCATCAAATCGTTGTTCGAGGACTCGGATGGGGATTTGTGGGTCGGTACCTGGTCCAGTGGTCTTTTTCGTTATTCCCGGAAGGAGGATAAATTCTATGCATATCCCAAAATCAATGAACGGAACTCGGCACATGTTATCTATCAGGATTCCAACCGGAAAATGTGGGTCGGTGGTTGGGATTGCGGATTATTTCTCTTGAATCATCCCAAGGATATGGCAAACGTGTTTTATACACATTATTCGCATCGGATAGGGGATGATGCCAGCTTGTCGGACAATATTGTTTATGATATTGTGGAGGATGTACACACCCATACCTTGTGGATAGGGACCCGGGTGGGGCTGAGCATTATGAAGCAGGAGAATCCCGGTACATTCATTAATTACAAGTCGTTGCATTCGGCATATCATATACCTTGTGATGAAATAAATTCACTGTTGCGCGACCGCTTCAATAATATCTGGCTGGGTTCCATTGGCGGCGGTGTCCTGATGATAGACACGAAACAATCTCCATTTACTTTCTATTCTTTGAATCTGGCAGAGGATGACGTGCCTACTACTGCCGTCCGCGCTTTGTTTGCCGATGCAGATAAAGACCTTTGGCTGGGTACCGGAAGTTATGGGCTGGCACGCAAGGATTATGAAACCGGTGTGTTGTCGTTCTTTTCCCATATCCCGGAATTCTCGGATATTCCCGGTGTACCCACGGTCAATTACATTATTCAGCGTAAGAATGGAGAAGTATGGTTCGCTACCTATGACGGTGGTATCTTGATTTATGAGAAAGGAGAGAAAGTGAAGGTGCTGACTGAATCCGACACGCCTTATCTCTATTCGGATTGCGTTTCGGCCTTGTGTGAGGACAGTAAGGGGAATTGTTGGGTAGGCTGTCGCGGCGGTATGGGAATCAGTTTGGCCGATGGAGGGCATTATAGGTTCGGAACACTTTCTTTTGCCGGAGGCGGGTTGGCAGATTGGTATCATGTGAAGGACATTGTGGAGGATGCGGATGGCAGCTTCTGGATTGCGACAGCCAACTATGGAATTATACATATTATGGGGGATGTGCAGCATCCCGAAACGCTGAAATATAGTAACTATAGTTATAACAACGGCCAGCTGGCAACGAACTCGGTGTTGTGTTTGCATGTGGATAAATCGGGAAGGCTATGGGCCGGAACTGAGGGAGGAGGGTTGTATCTATATGATTATAAGGAAAATGTATTTACGGAAAAGAATCAGGAATATCAGCTGTCCGCTGACATGATAGGGTCTATAGAGGAAGACAGGCAAGGGTGTCTATGGATGGGGACCAATATGGGGCTGGTACAGCTTTTTGTACCGATGGACGAGGATTTGGCTACGGTCCGTGTCTATACGACAGCAGACGGTCTGCAGGATAACTTCTTCATATCACAGTCTTCTTGTAGTAGGGAGGGCGAGTTATTCTTTGGAGGAAATAAGGGTTATAACAGTTTCTTTCCTGCATCTCTGGAGAAAGACAATGAAGCCGTGCCTTATCTGATTACGGATATAAAAATCTTCAACCGTTCTTTTGCGGTATTGGAACCGGAGGTCAGAGAACGGATTTCTTCTGTCATGCCTTCGTTTACACGGAAGTTAGATCTGCCTTACGGATATAATAATTTCAGTATTGAATTCGCATCCCTTACTTATAAGAATCCCGGTTTAAATCGGTATGCCTATCAGCTTGTAGGTTTTGACAAGGATTGGCAATATACGGATGCCAACCGCCGTTTTGCCTATTATAATAATTTGAAGAGCGGCACTTATCGGTTCCGTCTGAAAGCCACCAATGAAAATGGCATTTGGAGTCAGGAAATCCGTGAACTTGAGGTGGTGGTATTACCACCGTTCTGGGCTACATGGTGGGCTTATATCATTTATGCACTGATAGGGGCAGCTATTGTCTGCTTCATTCTCCGGACAGCAAAGAACAGGATGCAGCTGCGTAATGAGCTGCATCTTCGGGAGATGGAGAAGTCCAAACTGGAAGAACTGAATCATGCCAAATTGCAGTTCTTTACAAATATCACGCATGAACTGCTGACTCCGCTGACCATTATCTCGGCTACCGTCGATGAGTTGAAGATGCGGTTTCCCGGGCATGACGACCTTTATACGGTAATGGGTAGCAATATCAGCAGGCTCATCCGTCTGTTGCAGCAGATTCTTGAATTTCGTAAAGCAGAAACCGGCAATCTGAAGTTGCGTGTCTCTCCAGGAGATGTGGCGGCGTTTGTGAAAAATGAAGCCGAATCTTTCCTGCCGCTTGTCAAAAAGCGCAAGATACATTTCTCCGTACTCTGTAATCCGGAGTCGATTATCGGTTATTTTGATACGGACAAGCTGGACAAGATTCTCTACAACCTGCTTTCCAATGCCGCCAAATATAATAAGGAGGGTGGCTATATACAAGTCACGCTGATGTATGCCGAAGACAGGGACTTCGTCCGGTTGCATGTAAAGGATAATGGCAGTGGCATTTCAAAGGACAAGCAGAAGAGCCTCTTCAAGCGGTTCTACGAGGGGGATTACCGGAAGTTCAACACCATTGGTACGGGCATCGGCCTTTCTTTGGTAAAGGACTTGGTGGAGCTGCATGGAGGAAGCATTGAAGTGGAGAGCGAGGAAGGCCGGGGAACGGAATTCATCGTGACCTTGCCCGTAGACCGCTCTTATTTTAAGGAAGAACAGATTGATGAGGAAGCTGTACTTCCGGTACAGAAAACCGTTACCTATCTTGAAGAGGAGAATGCGGAGAATGTGGTTGCTGAAAAGCCCAAAGCGCATACCATACTGGTGGTGGAGGACAATGAGGAGCTTTTGCAGTTAATGGTCCGGCTGCTGAAACGTGAATACAATGTCCATACGGCCGAAAACGGTCAGGAGGCTGTGACTGTGCTTGACAATGAGGATATTGACCTGATTGTTTCGGACGTGATGATGCCCGTAATGGACGGCATCGAGTTTTGCAGGTATGTGAAGAACAAGTTGGAACTCAGTCATATTCCCGTGATTCTTCTGACAGCCAAGAACAAGGAGGAAGACCGTGCCGAAGCTTATGAAGTGGGGGCGGATGCCTTTATCAGTAAACCGTTCAACCTGGCCGTGCTGCATGCACGCATCCGCAATCTGCTGAAATACAAAGAACGCAAGGCGCATGACTTTAAGAACCAACTAGTGTTCGAAATCAAGGAACTGGACTATACCAGCATTGATGAGGACTTCATGCAGCGTGCCATTGACTGCGTAAACCGCCATCTGGAAGATTCAGACTTCGACCAGCCCCAGTTTGTGGAGGAGATGGGCACCAGCAAGTCCACCCTTTACAAGAAACTGAAATCCCTGACGGGACTGAATACTTCTGCCTTTATCCGTAACATCCGTCTGAAAGCGGCCTGCCGCATTATGGAGGAGAAGGGGAGTTCTGTGCGTGTTTCCGATCTGGCGTATGCCGTCGGTTTTAATGACCCGAAATATTTCAGTTCTTGTTTCAAAAAGGAATTCGGCATGTTGCCGACGGAATATCAGGAACGCTTCATACAGTCATAGATCAAGTCAAATTATGCTTCAATTAGGTCGAATAACTAAAATTCTACCTCGTAGAAGCATTATTGGAGGTCTTCCTATCAGCATTCGCCTACATTTGCCATTGTTTTCACGGTTAAAATGAAGAGTGAAAGTGAAACAATTAATGTTTAATCTTAAAGTTTATACAATGAAAAGACAGAGATTCTTTGAAGGACTCGGGCTGAAAGTGTATGTCACTTTGGCCATTTGTATGGCCCTTCTGTTGAATGTTCAGTTCTTGAACGCACAGAGTTCGACAATCAATGTAAAAGGTGTGGTTAATGATGCGATGGGACCGGTGATTGGCGCCAGTGTAGTGGAGAAAGGGAATGCGACGAATGGAACAATTACCGACATTGACGGTAATTTCTCTTTGAAAGTCCCTTCGGATGCCACTTTGACAATCAGCTTTATCGGTTATAAGACGGTAGAGCTGCCGGTGGCTGGAAAAACATCCTTTACTGTGACTCTGAAAGAAGACAGCGAAATGCTGGACGAGGTGGTAGTGGTAGGTTTCGGCACGCAGAAGAAGGTGAACCTGACAGGTTCTGTGGGGCTGGCTACGGCGAAGGAAATTGAAGCACGTCCGGTAGCGAATGCCACGCAGGCATTGCAGGGCTTGGTACCGGGCTTGCAGATTACGACCAATACCGGTGAACTGGACAAGAATATGTCCATCAATATCCGTGGCAACGGTACCATCGGTGACGGCTCAAGCGGAAGTCCGCTGATTTTGATTGACGGTATGGAAGGTGACATCAATACGGTGAATCCGCAGGACATCGAGAATATTTCTGTATTGAAGGATGCTGCCGCTTCCTCTATTTATGGGTCGCGTGCACCGTTCGGTGTTATCTTGGTGACTACCAAGAAAGGCAAATCGGGCAAGCCGACTATCAACTACAACAACAGCTTCCGCTTCAACAGTCCGGTGAATCTGCCGGAGATGATGGACTCCTATACCTTTGCCAACTACTTCAATGAGGCTGCACGCAACGGTCAGGACAATGCCCAGTTCTCTGATACAGTGATGCAGCAGATGCTTGACTTCCAGGCTGCGGGAGGTACTAATCGTGGCGGTTTGCCTACTGATGGCAATGTATGGGGTAAACCGGCAGGCGACCCGTTTACTACGGCGTATGCCAATACTGACTGGTTTTCCGAAATCTACAAGGGCTCTTCCTTCTCGCAAGAACATAATTTCAGTGTAAGCGGTGGTGGTGACAAGTTCAATTATTATGCTTCATTGGGCTATCTGGATCAGAATGGTTTGCTCCGTCATGGTTCCGATGACTTGAAGCGCTATAATGCTACTGCCAAATTTGGTGCCGAGCTGACCAAATGGTTGAAGTTCAATTACAGCTTGCGTTATGTCCGTCAAGACCTTGGCCGTCCTACCAATTTTGGTGGCGGTTTGTATGAGAGAATCGGCCGTCAGACTTGGCCTAATCTTCCGGTTTATGATGAAAACGGCTATTATTTTAATGGTAATGCCGATACGCCGGCGATGTCACTTGCATTGGGTGGTGAGCGCGATGTGCAGACAGATAAGGTTTATCATCAAGCAAGCTTGGTATTCGAACCCGTGAAGAATTGGATTACCAATGTTGAGTTCAACTATAGTACCAATTCTATAGATACACGTGAAACCGGACTTCCTTACTATAACCACGATGTGAGTGGAAATATTGTGGATACGCAAGGAACCTCAAGTCTCTATCAAGACTACAAGAAAGAGAGCTACATGAACTGGAATATTTACTCCACTTATTCTCTTGCTATCAATGATGATCATAATTTTAAGGTAATGGGTGGTTTTCAGTCCGAAGAAATGCGCCAGAAGTTTTTTAGTGCCAAAGGATATGGTTTGCAGGTGGAAGACCTTCCGGAACTGGACTTGATATCGAATATTGACGGCGCCGGTAAGGATAAGGTGCCCGAGGTGGGTGGCTATCGTAATGAGTGGGCCACAGCGGGTTTCTTTGGCCGCTTGAACTATGATTATAAAGGTCGTTATCTGGCAGAGGCCAATTTGCGCTATGATGGTACCTCCCGCTTCCGCCGTGGCAATCGTTGGCAGTTGTCTCCCTCCTTCTCTTTGGGTTGGAACATTGCCCAGGAAAACTTCTGGGAAGATTTTGCGGATGTTTGCAATCAGTTGAAGTTCCGTTTCTCTTATGGTGAACTGGGGAATATGAATACAAACGGCTGGTATCCTACTTATCGTGCCATGACATTGAAGCAGGCAAACGGAAGCTGGCTGCAGAATGGACTGAAACCAAACACTGCTTATGTAGGCGACCTTATCAGTACAGCCTTGACTTGGGAGAAAGTGCGTACCTGGAATATCGGTCTTGACTGGGGGCTGTTCAACAACCGTCTGACCGGGTCATTCGATGCTTATATCCGTTATACGGACAATATGGTAGGTCCGTCTGTAGAGTTGCCCGCTACATTGGGTATTGCGACTCCCAAGACCAATAACTGTGACTTGAAGACGAAGGGTTGGGAACTTACCATCGGATGGCAGGACCGCACCAACTTCGGTATGGGCTATGGCATTAAGTTCAATGTTTCTGATGCACGTACTTATATAGACAGATACCCGGGTAACCCGACAAACTCAATCAATACTTATATCGCAGGCCGCGAGATTGGTGAAATCTGGGGCTTTGAAACCGTGGGAATTGCTAAGACAGATGATGAGATGCAGGCGCATCTGAATAAAGTGGGCGGACAAAGTGCCATCGGTTCCGGCGTTTGGACTGCCGGTGACATCATGTATGCCGACCAGGATGGAAAACCGGGCATCACCAAAGGTGCACAGACTTTGGAGGACCACGGTGACTTGAAGGTGATAGGCAACAATACTCCCCGTTATCATTTCGGTCTTGACTTGAATGCCAATTACAAGGGATTTGATGTTCGCCTCTTCTTCCAGGGAGTGATGAAGCGTGACTACTGGCAGGGTTCCAATATCTTCTGGGGCGTTGGCCAATGGGGTATGTGGTGGTCAACCGGTTTGAAGGAACACGAAGATTACTTCCGTGATGAACCCGTCGGGCTGGCCGGTCATGAGATTGCCGCCAATGTCAATTCATACTATGCGCGTCCGAGATTTGACAGTACCCAGAACCAGGAAACCCAAACCCGCTATCTGCAGGATGCGTCTTATATCCGTTTGAAGAACTTCCAGCTTGGCTACACATTGCCTGCTTCCATGATTCGCAAAATCGGTATCACCAACTGCCGCATCTTCGTATCGGGCGAGAATCTGTGGACGGGAACCAAACTGAGCAAGTTGTTCGATCCCGAAACCATCAGCGGTGGTAACACGGACAGCAATGCTTCTGCACCTATCAAGAGTGCCGGTAATGCATACCCGCTTTCAAGAACTTGGTCTTTTGGACTTAGCGTATCACTTTAATCCCATAAATAATGAAGAATATTATGAAATCGAATTATAGATATATTGTAAAAGCGTTCATGGCAATGGCAGTGATTGCCGGAACGACTTCCTGCGATGATTTTCTGGACAGAGAGCCGATGTCAAGCATTTCTCCCGAAACCTATTACTCCACTGCGGCCCAGTTGGAAGCCAATCTGAATGATGAATATCCCAATGTCCTTCCGTCATTCGGCCAGTGGACTTATGGCATCTTCGGTGAAGACAAAGGAACCGATAACCAGATAGAGGTGAATGCCAATGACCGCTATACCCAGGATCGCTGGAAAGTACCTCATAGCGAAAGTGACAATTGGAAGTTCGAACGCATCTATCGTATTAATTTCTTTTTGTCTGAAGCACTTCCCAAATTCGGTGAGGACATGATCGGTTCACAAAATACAATTTCCGGGAGTGTAGCCACCATCAAGCACTATATCGGAGAAATGTACTTCCTGCGTGCTTACGAGTACTTTAAGAAGCTCCAGTTGTTCGGCGACTTCCCGATTATCAACCAACCGCTTGCCGATGAGATGGAAGCTCTCCGTGAAGCCAGCAAACGTTTTCCGCGTAATGAAGTGGCACGTTTCATCATTTCCGATCTTGACAAGGCTTATGCCTATATGAGTGATGTCGATATGGCGACGACGCGTATCAATAAGGATGCTGCGATGCTGGTTAAGTCACGTGTGGCACTGTTCGAGGCTACTTGGTTGCAGAATTTCAAGGGTACGGCATTCGTACCTGGTGGAGAAGGCTGGCCGGGGGCATCTCTTCACAACAATTATCAGTATCCGAGCGGAAACATTGATAATGAAGTGAAGTACTTCTTGGAACAGGCCGTAGAGGCTTCCAAACTTGTAGCAGATAAATACAAAGGGAGTTTGACGGAGAATACCGGTGTGTTGCAACAATCAGCTGATGACCCGTCAAATCCTTACTTTGATATGTTTGCACAAGAAGACCTTTCGGATGTGAAGGAAGTACTGTTGTGGCGCCAGTATGCCCGCGGACTCTCTACTCATAACATCAATGCCGCTGCCGGACGTGGTAATTACCGTATCGGTCTGACCCGTGGATTCGTACAGAATTTCCTGATGAAGGATGGTACTCCGGTTTATGCTCACGGTTCTTATGCGGATGGTGACGGCTATTATATGGGCGACAAGACGGTTGCTGATGTACGTGTAAACCGTGACCCGCGTCTCAGTATCTTCCTGAAAGAACCGGGACAGAAGAACATCCTTTTTGAAGTTGATAATAATGAAGGTACGGAAGTTGTGATGGAAGAGCCCTATCCGGCCATTACGAGTGGTGACGGTGAGCGTGGCTATGCTACCGGCTATGCATTGCGCAAGGGTGGTTCATTCAACCGTAAGTATTATGCCAATGGCGGTGGTTATACGGCAGCTGTATGTTTCCGTGCGGCTGAGGCTCTGCTGAATTATATGGAAGCAAGTTATCTGCTCAATGGAACGCTGGATGCTACGGCTCGTGAATATTGGACTGTACTTCGTCAACGTGCCGGCATCAGTACTGATTTTGACAAGACTATCGCTGCAACGGACATGAGCAAGGAGGCTGAAAATGATTGGGGAGCCTATACGGGTGGAAGTGTCATCTCTGACAAGACTCTGTATAATATCCGTCGTGAACGTCGTTGCGAGTTCCTGGCTGAAGGTCTTCGCTACATGGACTTGTGCCGTTGGCGTTCTATGGACCAACTGATGACTGCTCCCAGCCATCTGGAAGGTATGCATTTGTGGAATACTCCGATGGAGGACTGGTATCTGGATGATAATGGAAAATCCATTTTGGTTGCTGACGGGACAGACAAGGCTAATGTCTCATCGAAAGACAAGAGTGAGTATCTCCGTCCATTCGAGAGAAGCAGCAACCAGTCTGCCTATAATGGCTGCACTTGGAAGATGGCACATTATTTGAATCCTATTATGATAAAACAGTTCCAGTTGACAGCCTCTTCGGGAGCGGATGTATCGACTTCTATTCTTTACCAGAACCCTTATTGGCCGGTGGTAGCTGACCAGCCGGCTGAGAAATAAAGGTATTTTTCAATAGGTATTTGATTTAGGGAGGAGGATACACTTTCCGGTGCGAAGGTATCCTCCTCCCTTCTTTATAAATAGAAACAAGACAGAATATGACTCATTTGAATTTCAAGTTTTTAGTGGTATGCTTGGTTGTCGTGGCGTCAGTCGTCGGCCTGCAGGCACAAAATGATGTCCCTATAAGGGGGGAAGGTGAAATCGTTCCAGCCGGAGTATGGAACGATGTAAACGGGGAGTACATTAATGCACATGGTGGTGGTATACTGTTATTTGACAGTAAATATTATTGGTTCGGTGAACACCGTCCTGCAAAAGGATTCTCTACGGAGGTAGGAGTAACATGTTATTCTTCTGCCGATTTATGTAATTGGAAATATGAGGGGGTGCCCTTGTCTGTATCGGAGGAAGCTGGCAATGAAATAGAGAAAGGCTGTATTATAGAACGTCCCAAGGTGATTTATAACGAAAAGACGAAGAAATTTGTCATGTGGTTTCATCTGGAACTGAAAGGGAAGGGCTATGCGGCTGCCCGTGCAGGAGTGGCTGTCAGTGACTCTCCGGCGGGACCTTATCGTTTTGTTTCTTCAAGTCGTGTTTGTCCGGGAGTATTTCCGCTGAATATGACGGACGAAGAACGGGACATACAGTGGAATATGGAACAGTTTGAAGAATGGTGGACGCCTGAGTGGAGAGAGGCTGTCAATAAGGGGTTGTTTGTGAAACGTGACTTGAAGGGAGGACAGATGTCCCGGGACATGACATTGTATGTTGACGACGATGGAAAAGCTTATCATATCTATTCTTCGGAAGAGAATCTAACCTTGCAAATTGCCGAGCTGACTGATGACTATCAAGGACATTCCGGAAAATATATCCGTCTCTTCCCGGGAGGGCATAATGAAGCTCCGGCACTATTCAAACATGACGGTACGTATTGGATGATTACTTCCGGCTGTACGGGATGGGAGCCCAATGAGGCACGTTTGTTTTCAGCATCCTCCATCTGGGGACCGTGGAAACAGCATCTGCATCCTTTTATAGGTAAGGGGGCTGAAAAGACTTTCGGCGGTCAAAGTACCTTTGTCATTTCTACTCTGGAAAATAGATTTGTCTTTATGGCTGATGTCTGGAAGCCGGAGAGTTTGATGTATTCAAAGTATATCTGGCTGCCGATTGGTTTTGATGATACTGGTAAACCGGTTATCGAATGGAAAGAAAGTTGGAATCCTTGCTGATATATTTGAGAAAAAAGGAAAGGAACTTGCCCCGTTATCGCGGCAAGCTCCTTTTTTTATGGATAAATCTGTCCGGCTTAATAGTTGAAAGCCTTGGATTTTACGTAAACCTTGAAGTCTTTGATTCCACCCGGTACCTCGCTCTCCATTCTGGGAAGATATTGTATGCCAGTCAGTGTGCGGGTACTGCCCAAATCAATCACGACTGCATGCGGGTATGGAGTACCTTTTGTCGTGCTCCAGTAGGTTGATTCCTGGAGGTCGAAGAGTTTGTCTGCAGAACAGTTGACACGGGATACGTCTTCGCTGTCGGCATAATTGACAATCCAGGGCTCGCGTGACAGGCGTTCTCCATTCTCATCCAGCAGGTACATTTCGGCAATGCAAGCCAAGTCTTTCCCGTCTTGGGAACTTAGTGCTTCCAGGCAGACATAACGTCCGGTGACGGGTTGGTCGAATTTGCGTTCCTGCCAACCGTTGCCGGGATTGAAGCTGCCGGAGAGGACGGGCTGCTCACCGGACAAGTCGAGATTTTCACCCTCATTGCGGTGCGTCAGCGGTTTGGTGACGAGCAACTGGTCCAGTAATGGCTCGCTCAGTCCTTCGGACTTAACTTCTTTGGGACCGATGATGTCGAAGACAATCACTTCATTCTCACCTTTCTTCAACCAGCATCCCGGGATGTAGAGGGTCTGTTGCGGGCCGATTTCCCAAATGCGTCCCATGGCGTGCCCGTTGACGTAGACAAGTCCCTTGCCCCAAGTCTCGAAGTTTAGGAATGTGTCGCTGGGCTTGTTCACCTTAAAGGTGGCACGGTAGCAACCCGGAATGCGTTGTCCTAACTCATCTTTCAGTGAGCCGATGGGCTGGAACTTCATGTTCTTATAGAAATCGTATGTATCTTCGAGATTATAGACTTCCCAATCCTTCAGGTTGCAGGTGAAAGGACGGCCGTCGATGTCTACGGTAAGTTCTACGCTTTGGGTGATACCCTTGAAGTCCTTGATGGCACGTCCAAAGTTGATGCGGCCCATGGCTTCTACCAGAATGTCGAGGCGTGCACCTTTGGGGCAGGCGGGGAATTCCAGTTGCTTTTCACCGTTGCGGCGGTCCAGTTTGCCGATGTATTTGCCATCCAGGAAAACTTGGGCATAATCGTGCGCATCGTTCACAGTGAGCAGGGACGGGGTTTTCATCTCGGGCAGTGTGGTGCGGTAGAGAATACTTCCGAATCCCTGGTTATATTCCTCCATGGTACGGATATTGCGGTCTTTCTTGGCAGCAGGAAGATTGTCGAACAAAGGAGCCATCTCTGTAAATTGGAAAGACGGAATACGGATGGGCTTGATTAAAGCGGGAACTTTAGCCTGCTTCTCGCCGTTCATGTATTTGGACAATGCTTTTCGCAATTCCCAGTATTTGGGAGTGGTCTGTCCCGATTCGCTGATGGGGGCGTCGTAGTCGTAAGAGGTTACGTCAGGGGCGAATCCGGGTGAGTTGGCTCCTGCCCAGTGTCCCCAGTTGGTCCCTCCGTGGGTCATGTAGAGGCTGAAGGAGATGCCTTTGGACAACATCTCGTCAATGCCGGCAATCATGTCGGCAGCCGGACGGGTTTCGTGGTTGGCTCCCCACTTGTCGAACCAGCCGCTCCAGAATTCGGAGCACATCAGCGGGCTATCAGGACGGAGTTTCTTCAGCGGTGCAAACTGTTGGTCGATGTTGGCTCCTGTACCGAAGTTCATGGTCCATACCAGGTCGTGGAGTCCGTTCTTGGTGAAGTTGGACGCCCAGTCGCATTGGAACAGTGCTACGCCGGGGTAGTTGGCGCGTACGATGTCGCGGATTTGCGATACGTAGCCTTTGTCTTCCCCGTAGGAGCCGTATTCGTTCTCTACTTGTACCATGATGATGGGACCTCCGTTCTGTATGGTCATACCGGCTACCTGCTCGGCAACGGCTTTTTCGAAGATACCTACACGCTCCATAAAGTAGGGGTCGGATTCGCGCAGGCGGATATCTTTTTTCTTGAGTAACCACCAGGGCAGTCCGCCCATTTCCCATTCGGCACAGACATACGGTCCCGGGCGCAGGATGACATACATGTCGTTCTGCTGGCATAGGCGGCAGAATTCCGCCAGGTCATTCTGTCCGGTGAAGTCGAACACTCCCGGCTGAGACTCGTGGGAGTTCCAGAATACATAAAGGCAGATGGTGTTCATGCCCAGTGCCTTGCATAGCTTGATGCGTTGGTCCCAATAGGCTTTGGGGATACGTGGATAGTGCAGCTCTGCGGCTTTGATGACAAACGGCTTGCCATTCAATAGGAATGTTCCTTTGCCGGCAGAGAAGTCGCCTTGTCCTTCCCATTGGGTACGCGGGTCCCAGCTGTCGCGCCAGGGTATCGCGATTGTGCCGTCCTTGCCGAATTCAAGCGGGAGCCATACGTAGCGTGAGTCCTCAAGGTTTTTCTTTTTCCAGCGGTCGAACATGGCAATGTAGGCATTTCCTTTTCCGTATACTTGCTGCACGTAAGTGCTTTGTGCATAGAAGGTCTTATCTGCATCAGGACCGGTACACGGATTGCCGATGGTAGTCCATTGCCCCATGATGGAGTCGGCCACAGCCAGTTCGGCAACATTGGGATCCCAGCCGGTACAACCGGAAGAGAGCATATAGTACTTGCCGTTATACTTGAATACGGCGGGTGCTTCGCGGCTTTGCTTCACGAAATTGCGTGTATAGCGACCAGTGGGCTTCAGGTAGTCATCCGTTAGTTCGCTTATATATAAGGTAGCGTTGTTTTCCGACGAGTAGAACTGATATGCCTTGCCGTTATCATCAACGAACACTGTTTGGTCGCGGCTCATCGCACCGTTGGGACGGAAGCTGCCTACATAGGTGAATGTCCCGGTAGGAGAATCGCTGACCGCTACGCCGGCACATGCCTTACTGTAGTCGGCGCTTTCCACATGCGCCCACATGACGAATTTCTTTGTCTTTTCGTTGTAAATCACTTTGGGACGTTCCAACACCTTGCTGGGGTGCAGGTCGTGTTTCTCGTCATCTTTCACGGCAGGAAGTACAATACCCTCGAACTTCCAGTTCAGCAGGTCTTTTGAAGAGTAGCAGCTGACACCGGTTACGTCGGTGCGGTAGCATTCCCACGTAGCCCATTCGGGCAGGATGGTTTCCCCTTTTTTGTATTCGCCATACCAATAGTAGGTCCCTTCGTGGTAAAGAAGGCCGCCGCCATGGGCGTTGATGGGATTGCCGTCGGTGTCTTTCCATACTTCCCCGGGTATGATTGCGGCATTTTTCGTTTGTGCTTTTGTTTTTGCAGATGGCAGGCAGCAAAGGCAGGCCAGCAATGCAAAACTCCAAATAATTTTCCTTTTCATTTAAGAATTCGGTATTAGATAATTAATAAAT
The DNA here is from genome assembly GCF_003603395.1 of Bacteroides sp. AM44-19. NCBI lineage: Bacteria > Pseudomonadati > Bacteroidota > Bacteroidia > Bacteroidales > Bacteroidaceae > Bacteroides > Bacteroides sp. AM44-19. The sequence continues at coordinate 121,390 of NZ_QTNB01000002.1, forward strand.
CGTTTATGTTTTGGGCAAAGATATGCGAAAGTTGAGAAATGGAGGGTATGTAAATGTGTCAAAAAGGAGAGATTATAGCTCTAATCTCTCCTTTTTGTGATGTTTTTCGGTCTTTTCTATTTGGTTTGTACTTGTTTCATCACCCGGAGGAAATTTCCACCCCATATCTTGGCGATGTCTGTTTCTGTAAATCCATGTTCCAGCAGACGGACGGTGATATTGATGAAATCATTGTCCCCATTGCATCCTTTGACCCCGCCTCCACCGTCGAAGTCCGAGCCAATGCCCACGTGGTCTATGCCTGCCACTTCAACCATGTGCAGCAGGTGTTTCATGAAGTCCGTAAGGTTGGTTTTCTTGGCATCCGGGTTCAGAAACTCGTCTACCAGGCAGGCTTGAGCCACACCGCCATGTGCGGCAAGGGCGCGTAGCTGTTCGTCGGTCAGATTGCGGTCGTGTCTGTAGATGGCGCTTGCAGAGGAGTGGGAGACTATGACCGGTGCTTTTGAATATTTCAGTACATCCCAGAAGGTGCTTTCGGCTGCATGGGAAAGGTCTATCATTATTCCCAGCCGGTTCATTTCTTTCACCACTTTTCTACCGTAAGGACTTAAGCCGTTCCAACGGGCAGTCGTGTCCGAAGAACTGTCGCAGATGTCATTGTTGCGGGTGTGGCAAAGGGTGATGTAGGTAACGCCTGCATCATGGAAACGGGTGATATTCTTCAAATCCTTGCTGATGCCGTATCCGTTTTCGATGCCAATATAAAAGGCTTTCTTTCCTTCGGTCTTGAGCCTGGACAAATCATCGGGCGTGCGGGCTATGGCACATTGCTCCCCGTTCATCTCCACTTGTCGGTAGATGTGGCGTATCAACTCATCCACTCGGTCAATGGCTTTCAGACTGTTCTCTTCATCGCACGGGCCTTGACGCACCCAGCATGCCAGGTATTGTCCATCCAATTTTCCTTCTCGCATCTTGGGCAGGCAAACCTGCGTTTTTTCGCGCGTACCTATATTATAGGAAACGTCAAAATCAAGTGGGGTGTCTGTATGCGTGTCGAGGGAGAGGATGCGGCGATGAATCTCTTTGGCATGCCGGTAGGTAGCTGCCTTTTGAACCAGAAAATAGAAGAATCTGGCAGAGATGCTGTCGCCTGCCGTAGCCAGAGCTTCGGGATGGAATTGCACACCCCATATCGGATATTCGTGAGAAGACTCTATAGCTTCGGGAATACTGTCTGACGACCAACCCGTTACGCTGAATCCCGGGGCAACTTGCTTGACCGCCTGGTGATGGTGAGTATTGGTGAAAAGTTGTGTCTGTCCGGTTATGGATGCCATGGCAGAACCGGGAGTGAGGTGGACGGTATGAGTTGGTATACTGCTCGGTTCCTGCTGCTGGTGGCAGACAGTGGTGTCGGGATGCTGGGTAGGGATATCCTGATAAAGGGTTCCGCCGAAAGCTACATTGATTAACTGTTCTCCCCGGCAGATGCCAAACATCGGAATGTTACGCCGGGTAGCCAGGCGGATGAGTGCCATGTCGTATACATCACGCAGGGAGTCCACCTCTCCCAGCTGTTCGATGGGCGATTCATTGAAATAGGAAGGGTGGATGTCTCCTCCTCCTATCAGAATGATACCGTCCAGCCGGTTGGCAATGTCTGTCAAGACAAGGCTATCGGTAGTGATGGAAATCAGTATAGGTGTTCCACCTGCCTGGATTACAGACTCGGTATACGTCATCTGTGTGGATGAGCTTCGGCCCGGATGTGAGCAGGAAATGCCGATGAGAGGGGCTTTCCTGGTTGTTTTTTGGTTGGACTGTCCCATTGCCAAATATGGACATAGAACGAGCAGTGTTGTTAACAGTAGTTTGTTCATGGTTTTCGGGGGGGATTCTTTTTCCTGCAAAGTTATAAGAAATATTTAAGCCGTCCAAGAAGTTGGATGACTTGTGAATTCGGGCAGTTTATTGGCAGAAGAACATTATATTCTTTGTTGGTGGAGGAAGTGTGTTATATAACATGCTTCCCGATGTTGCTTTTCTTTGAATTAATGCCTAATTTGCGCCTCACAAAAAGTTAACGGCATCATCGTATGTCAGGTTATTCACTTAAAATCTTAATATATCATGAAAGTATATCAGACGAATGAAATTAAGAACATTGCCCTCCTTGGCAATGACGGCTCGGGTAAAACCACTCTCACGGAAGCGCTGCTCTTTGAGAGTGGTATTATAAAACGTCGCGGCAGGATTACTGCCAAGAATACAGTCAGCGATTACTTCCCGGTGGAGCAGGAATACGGCTATTCTGTGTTTTCCACCGTTTTCCATGTGGAGTGGAACGGCAAGAAACTGAATATCATTGACTGCCCGGGTAGTGATGACTTTGTAGGGGCTGCCATGACGGCGCTCAACGTTACAGATACTGCCATTCTGCTGCTGAACGGGCAATACGGTCCCGAGGTAGGTACGCAGAACCATTTCCGCTACACCGAGAAACTGGGCAAACCGGTTATTTTCCTGGTAAACCAGCTTGATAATGAAAAGTGCGATTATGATATGGTGCTTGAGCAGTTGCAAACCATATACGGTCCGAAGGTGGTGCCCGTGCAATATCCGCTGGCTACCGGACCGAACTTCAATTCGTTGATCGATGTACTTTTGATGAAAAAATATTCGTGGGGACCCGAAGGTGGCGCTCCCATTATTGAAGAGATTCCGGCCGAAGAAATGGAAAAGGCTACAGAACTGCACAAGGCTTTGGTAGAAGCTGCAGCCGAACATGACGAAGGCCTGATGGAAAAATTCTTTGAGCAGGACTCTTTGACAGAAGACGAAATGCGCGAAGGTATCCGCAAGGGACTGGCTTCACGAGGTATGTTCCCGGTATTCTGCGTCTGTGCCGGCAAGGATATGGGTGTACGCCGTCTGATGGAGTTCCTGGGTAATGTGGTGCCGTTTGTGGACGAAATGCCACCGGTGCACAATACACGCGGTGAGGTGGTGAAGCCGGATTCTAACGGACCGACTTCCTTGTATTTCTTCAAGACTGCCGTTGAGCCGCATATCGGTGATGTTCAATACTTCAAGGTTATGAGTGGTAAAGTGCACGAAGGTGATGATTTTACCAATGCAGACCGCGGTTCCAAGGAACGCATCGCGCAGATTTATGCTTGTGCCGGTGCCAACCGTATCAAGGTAGAGGAAATGGTAGCCGGTGACATCGGCTGTACAGTGAAACTGAAGGATGTACATACCGGCAATACATTGAACGGTAAGGGCTCTGAAAACCGTTTCAACTTCATTAAATATCCGAACTCCAAATACTCACGTGCTATCAAGCCGTTGAACGAGTCGGATACAGAAAAGATGATGGTTGCTTTGAACCGTATGCGAGAGGAAGACCCGACATGGGTGATAGACCAGTCTAAAGAATTGCGTCAGACTATTGTACACGGACAAGGTGAATTCCATTTGCGTACCTTGAAGTGGCGTCTGGAAAACAATGAAAAACTGCAAATCAAGTTTGAAGAACCGAGAATACCGTATCGCGAAACGATTACCAAAGCTGCCCGTGCGGATTATCGCCATAAGAAGCAGTCGGGTGGTGCAGGCCAGTTCGGTGAAGTTCATCTGATTGTTGAGCCTTACTACGAAGGCATGCCGTTGCCCGAAACCTATAAATTCAATGGTCAGGAGTTCAAGATGAACGTCAAGGGTACCGAAGAAGTTCCATTGGAATGGGGTGGCAAGCTGGTATTCGTCAATAGTATTGTGGGTGGTTCCATTGATGCACGTTTCATGCCGGCCATCTTGAAGGGTATCATGTCACGTATGGAGCAGGGACCGTTGACTGGTTCGTATGCTCGCGATGTACGTGTCATCGTATATGACGGAAAAATGCATCCGGTTGACTCCAATGAAATCTCCTTTATGCTGGCGGGACGGAATGCGTTCAGCGAAGCGTTCAAGAATGCAGGCCCGAAGATTCTGGAACCCATTTATGACGTGGAAGTATTTGTTCCGTCGGACAAGATGGGTGATGTGATGGGTGACTTGCAGGGACGCCGTGCCATGATTATGGGTATGAGCAGCGAGGCCGGTTACGAAAAACTGAGTGCTAAGGTGCCTTTGAAGGAAATGTCATCCTACTCTACGGCACTTAGCTCACTGACTGGTGGACGTGCTTCGTTCATCATGAAGTTTGCCAGCTATGAACTCGTTCCGAGTGATGTGCAGGATAAACTGATTAAGGAATTTGAGGCAAAGCAAGCTGAAGAATGATTTTCAGGGGTTGGTAGTTTGGCTGTTGTAACTACCGGCTGCTAATATAACAATTGTTAAAGCCGTTGTTACTTCATGGCAAGTAATAACGGCTTTTTTCATTAACGTAGATTAAGAACATGCAGAATTGTGAATTGAATGATTAATTTTTTATTAAATTTGCAAACCAAAGGCTTGTGTTTTTGTTATAATGCTCATAATACAACCTAAAAAATGGTCTTCGGTTAATTTACGAGAACGTCCGGTTAAATCAGGTTAATTGGTTAGGAGTGTTAATTAGGGAGTGTTAATTTTGTGACTATGAAAAAGTCAACTATATGGATATTAGGTGTTGTTATGGGGCTTTCCTTCCTTAGTTTGCTGTATCTGCAGATAAGCTATATTGAGGAAATGGTGAAGATGCGTAACGGACAATTTGATGAATCGGTGAAGCGTGCGTTGATGGCTGCTTCGAAAGAGGCAGAGTCCGCAGAGGTTGTGCGTTGGCTGAATGAGGATATCTCCGAGGCAGAAAAGAAGGCGTGGGAACAATCGCAAAGCAGTAGCGGAGTGATGCGTACCCAGCGGTTTGTGATGACAGCTCCGGATGGCAGTGTCCGTTCTTCGGTGGAATTGAAAACTTTCAGTAACGAGCCTTCTGAATTGCCAAGAGCAATGATTTCACGCAAACACGGAGCAAAAACCATTCCTCAGACTTCACGCTCGCAGATAGAGATGCTTAAAAACCGCTATCTTTACCAGCGTGCATTGGTGGACGAGGTGGTGTTGCAGATGGTATACAATGCCAGCGACAAGCCGATTGAGGAGCGTGTTAATTTCAAAAGTCTGGACCAGTATCTAAAAGCAGGTCTGATAGAGAATGGTCTCGGTGATATGGATTATCACTTCAAGGTGATAGACCGGGAAGGTCGGGAGGTATACCGTTGTGCGGATTATAGCGATGCAGGGAGTGAAAGCTCTTATTCGCAGCCATTGTTTTTGAATGACCCACCAGCCCGTATGAGTATCGTCAAGATACATTTTCCGGGAAAGAAGGATTATATCTTCGATTCGGTCAGGTTTATGATACCGTCGATGATATTTACTTTTGTACTGCTGGTGACGTTCATCTTTACGATTTACATCGTATTCCGCCAGAAGAAGCTGACGGAGATGAAGAATGATTTCATCAACAATATGACGCACGAGTTCAAGACGCCGATATCGACGATTTCTCTGGCGGCACAGATGTTGAAAGACCCGGCTGTGGGCAAGTCTCCGACTATGTTCCAGCATATATCGGGTGTCATCAACGATGAAACGAAGCGCTTGAGGTTCCAGGTAGAAAAAGTGCTTCAGATGTCGATGTTTGACCGTCAGAAGGCTACTTTGAAGAATAAGGAACTGGATGCCAACGAGCTGATAGCGGGTGTTATCAACACGTTTACACTGAAAGTGGAGCGTTATAATGGAAAGATTGAATCGGAGCTTAAAGCTACCAACTCTGCCATTTTTGCCGATGAGATGCATATCACCAATGTGATTTTCAATCTCATGGATAATGCAGTGAAGTATAAACGTCCGGATGCGGATCTGCAACTGACGGTGAAGACTTGGAATGAGCCTGGCAAACTGATGATTTCCATCCAAGATAACGGCATCGGCATCAAGAAGGAGAATTTGAAAAAGATATTCGAGAAGTTCTATCGCGTGCATACAGGTAATCTGCACGATGTGAAAGGCTTCGGCTTGGGACTGGCTTATGTGAAGAAGATTATCATGGATCATAAGGGAACTATCCGGGCAGAAAGTGAACTGAACGTAGGAACTAAATTTATTATTGCATTACCTTTATTAAAAAATTGATTGATATGGACGAGAAACTGCGTATTTTATTGTGCGAAGATGATGAAAATCTTGGCATGCTTTTAAGAGAATATTTACAGGCAAAAGGTTACGCTGCCGAGTTATATCCCGATGGAGAAGCAGGATACAAGGCTTTCCTGAAGAATAAATATGACTTGTGTGTGTTTGATGTGATGATGCCGAAGAAAGACGGATTCACACTGGCACAAGAAGTGCGTGCGGCCAATGCCGAAATACCTATTATCTTCTTGACGGCAAAAACATTGAAGGAAGATATTCTGGAAGGTTTCAAGATTGGTGCCGATGACTACATCACCAAGCCCTTCAGTATGGAAGAGCTGACTTTCAGAATTGAAGCTATCCTGAGACGTGTTCGCGGAAAGAAGAACAAGGAGAGCAACATCTATAAGATTGGTAAGTTTACATTCGACACGCAGAAACAGATTCTGGCGACTGCCGAGAAGCAGACTAAACTGACCACCAAAGAATCCGAACTGCTGGGCTTGCTTTGTGCACATGCCAACGAAATTCTGCAGCGTGACTTTGCGTTGAAGACTATTTGGATTGATGACAACTATTTCAATGCACGTAGTATGGATGTATATATCACAAAGCTTCGTAAGCACCTGAAAGAAGATGATTCGATTGAAATCATCAACATTCACGGAAAAGGATATAAACTGATTACTCCGGAAGCTGAGTCTTGATGAGACTCGGCTCCTCTGGGGGAGAGAAAATAAAAAAGGCGGTTTGCATGTATATGCAACCGCCTTCTTTATTTCTTTTCTTTTGATATTAGTCGACAATTCTCTTGTTGATGACAATGTAGGAAATCAATCCCACTACAACCAAAACGGCAGAACTGCCCAAGATGGCATTGTTGTTAACATTGCCGGTAAAAGAACATGCAACCAGGATTACAGCTCCTATTACGACTAATATCAATCCCAGATTTTTTAATAAGCCTTTCATGTGTGTGTATTTTAATTAGATTATTATATTCTTTCGTATTCTTGTCACAAAGAAAAGCATAATTCTTTAACAAGCGAAATTATTTTTGCAAAAAATCCATATTTTAATAAAGAATGGAAGATGAGGAATGAAAAATGACGCTTCATCCCCTTGTTTTCTCCTCCCTTAATCTCTAATCCTTAACCCCTAATCCCTATATCTTAGTCCTTCGTATTGAAGAAAATCTTCCTCAGCACCTCCTGGCTCACACTGAGCTCTTCGATGGTGATGCCTTTCAAGGCTTCTTTGAGGGTCTGGTTGGCAATGACGCGCGCGCGTTCTTCCAGCTCCTTGCCGTCCTTGGTCAGATGTATCAGATTGGTTCGGCGGTCTTTCTTGTCCGATATGCGCACGACGAGATGCTGACGCTCCATATTGTCTATCAAGCGCGTCATGCTGGGCTTGTCTTTGAAAGTTGCATTACACAACTCTTGTTGCGTCACCCCGTCCTTTTCCCATAAGAAGATGAGGACGGTCCACTGTTCCGGAGTAATCTCCAAACCGTTCTGGCGGAAGTTGCGGGACAGCTTTCGGTTAATGGCAGCCGACACTTTACCGTTCAGTATGGCAAAGATAAGGCGGATATCAAAGTTGAATTGCTCTATCATGAAATTATTGTTTAAACAACTTTGCAAAGATAGTGCAAGCCGAAGACAATTCCTATATCCCTACACAAAAAAACATTAAATGTTTGTAGTTCAAAATAAAATGTCTACCTTTGCACCGCATTTTTAAAACGAATAATTTATTTATTTAATTAAACGAGTATGAATCAATACGAAACCGTTTTCATTTTGACTCCCGTTTTGTCTGATGTTCAGATGAAGGAAGCGGTAGAAAAATTCAAAGGCATCCTTACTGCTGAAGGTGCTGAGATTGTAAATGAAGAAAACTGGGGACTGAAGAAGCTGGCATATCCTATCCAGAAGAAGTCAACCGGTTTCTATCAGCTGATTGAGTTCAATGCAGAACCTACTGTCATTGAGAAATTGGAAATAAACTTCCGTCGTGATGAGCGCGTTATCCGTTTCTTGACTTTCAAGCAAGACAAGTACGCTGCTGAATATGCTGCGAAGAGAAGAAGTGTTAAATCAACTAAAAAGGAGGATTAATCATGGCACAACAAGTTCAATCAGAAATCAGATATTTAACTCCGCCCTCAGTAGACGTTAAGAAGAAAAAATACTGCCGTTTCAAAAAGAGCGGTATTAAGTACATCGACTACAAAGATCCCGAATTCTTGAAGAAATTCTTGAATGAGCAAGGTAAAATCCTTCCGCGTCGTATTACCGGTACTTCTTTGAAGTTCCAACGTCGTGTAGCTCAAGCTGTGAAGAGAGCACGTCACTTGGCGTTGCTGCCCTATGTAACTGACATGATGAAATAATAGGAGGAGGAAAGTATGGAAATTATATTGAAAGAAGACATCGTAAACTTGGGTTATAAGAACGACATCGTAACAGTAAAGTCTGGTTACGGTCGTAACTACCTCATCCCGACTGGTAAAGCTGTCATCGCTTCACCGGCTGCAAAGAAAATGTTGGCTGAAGAGCTGAAACAACGCGCTCACAAGCTGGAGAAAATCAAAAAGGATGCTGAAGAACTGGCTGCTAAGCTGGAAGGCGTATCATTGAAGATTGCTACTAAGGTTAGCTCTACTGGTACTATCTTCGGTTCTGTTGGTAATATCCAGATAGCTGAAGAGCTGGCTAAATTGGGTCACAACATCGATCGTAAGATTATCGTTGTTAAGGACGCAGTGAAAGAAGTGGGTAACTACAAGGCTATCGTTAAGCTGCACAAGGAAGTTTCTGTAGAAATTCCTTTCGAAGTAGTTGCTGAAGAAGCATAAGAAAAGACTTCATAATGATAAGGAAGCCCGGTTCTGATAAAGGACCGGGCTTTTCTATGTTCGGAGCGTATGTGTGTGGGCTTATTGAGGGATACGTAAAGCTGCGGTTTACGCATGCTGACATAGAGGTTTACGCGCGCGGTATAGAGGTTTGGCAAGAATACTCTTGTGTCTCTTTACGAGGTTACTAATGCAAAAAAGAGCATACCCACTCAGGGGTATGCTCTTTGCCTTATTGTCAGTCAACAATTTTTTAGTTTCTTGGCAATGCTTCTTTCACTACCATCTGGCGGCCTACATATTCTGCTCCATTCAGTTTGTTGATTGCTTGTTGGGCTTCAGCAGCTTCGGGCATCTCTACGAAGGCAAAACCTTTTGATCTGTTTGTATTACGGTCCATAATCAGTTTTACTGACTCTACTGTTCCATACTCTTCCATTACTTGTCTCAAATCTGATTCCCTAACGTTGTAGCTAAGGTTTCCAATGTACATATTCATAAAATACAAAAATAAAAAATTAATAATTCAATAAAGGAGTCTTAGGAAGTTGTAGTCAGAAATGAAAATTCTCAATGTGGTTAATCGAGGAGAAACATAATGAAAAGCAGATCGTAATAAACCTCTTATTGTTTTGTTGATGCAAAGTAACGGCTTTTATTTGGTATATGCACTATACTTTATCGTTTATCTGCCGTATAATATCCTTTTTTGTGAAATAAGACCAAGACTTAACAATTGGAAGGGAATAGAAGGGGAGGATAGGGTATAAAAAAAGTCTGGTGTGCTTATATGCACGTCAGACTTTCAATTCTCTCGAGTGTTGTACTGAAAATTATTCAGCTACAACAGCTGCGCTATCTACTGCTACAGTGTCAGCTGCTGCGGCTGCTGCTGCGGCTTCAGCTGCTGCTGCTTCTACAGCTGCGATTGAGTCAGCGATACGAATAGAATCTGCAGTTGCTTGTTCAGCGTTAGCTGCTTTGTTGCCACAAGATGCGAAAGATACTGCTACGATAGCTGCAGCCATCAAAACTAATTTTTTCATTTTCTTTACTTTTAAAACGTAATACAATCAATTGCTTTATTAAAACGTTGCAAAGGTATGTACTTTTTGAATATGTTGTTCTCGAAACCCCAACTTTTTTTATATTTTTTTTGGAGCTTCGGCTGTTTTTATCCCTATCTATATGTTTTACAACATATTAATCTTCGGCAATGCTGTTGTATAAGTATCTCTTGATACTTCTTTTGGGCGTTTTCTCAAATTCAGTCGGATAAAGTTGGATTTGGCTTACTTTTTCATAGGCTGCCACACTATTATTCAGATTTTTGAGATTCTCATCCATAATGGTTTTGAGGTTGTCCGGCTGGTTCAACCCTAAAGAATCCAAGGCTTCATAGTCGGCATAAACCAGTGCTACCAGTCTTTTATTCCGTTCGATGACAAGACTTTCCAGAACGAAAGGCATGTTGTTGAGCCGTGCTTCTATCTCTTCGGGGAAGATATTCTGTCCACTGGAACTGAGAATCATGGTCTTGCTGCGTCCGCGTATGTATAGGTTGTTGTCGTCGTCCAGTGTACCCAAGTCGCCGGTGCGAAGCCATCCGTCTTCGGTGAAGACTTCTTTGGTGGCTTCGGGGTTTTTGTAATAACCCGTCATCACGTTCTCGCCACGTACTTGTATTTCGCCGAGTTTGTCGTCCGGGTTTTCCTTGCAGATACGGGCTTCCATGATGTCGAGTACCCGTCCGGAGGAAGTCGGGACGAATTCATTCCAGGGAGCATAGCTGATGAGAGGGGCACATTCAGTCATGCCGTAGCCGATGGTGAAGGGGAACTTGATGCGGTGGAAGAATTCTTCCACTTCCGGGTTCATGGCTGCGCCTCCTATGATGACTTCCTTGAAACGTCCGCCCAGTGCGTCAATCAGTTTCTTGCGGATTTGCCCGTATATCTGTCCGTCGAGCAAGGGAATGCTGAGCGCCCATTTCATGGTCTTTTTGTTGATGATGGGCTGTATGACATTCTTGTATATCTTTTCAATGACAAGGGGGACGGTGATAATCAGGTTGGGTTTCACTTCCTCGAAAGCTTTCATCAGAATCTTTGGGGAAGGCACTTTTCCCAACAGTGTGACGTGTGTGCCGACGGCCGTGGCGGTAAGGAAATCGAATGCGCAGCCGTATGCATGTGCCAAAGGCAGGAAAGAGAGCACTTTGTCCCCTTTCTTCAGCAGCTCGGTACGTATGCCGAAGGTGACGTTGCCGGCCAGGTTGTTTCCCGTCAGCATGACGCCCTTACTGAATCCGGTGGTGCCCGAGGTATAATTCAGCAGCATGACCTTGTCGTTGGAAAGGTCCGTGTAAACGATGTCTTCCTTACGGAACCCGTTCGGGTAGGTCGCTTCCATCTCATCGCCCAGATGCTTGAGGAAACGCTGGATGGTTTCGCCGTCCCGCTGATACAGACAGCGGAAGTCGCTCAGCGAGAACACACCGCGAAGTCCAGTAAGCCGTTCTTCTTCCAGATGTTCCCAAATGGCATCGCTGGTGAAGAGGAACGTTGATTCGGAGTGGTTTACGATATGATGGACATCATTGGGGTTGAAGTCTTGCAGAATGGGGACTACGATACCACCGTAGGTGATGGTGGCCATATAGGCGATGCACCAGCGGGCATTGTTCTTGCCGATGACGGCTATCTTGTCGCCGCGGCGCAGTTGGCAGTACTTGAAAATAAGATGCAGTCTGGCTATTTCTTGTGCCACTTCGCCATAAGTATAGCTCTCGTTTTCTCCATAGTTGGTATAGCAGGGGAGGTCCCAATTCTCGCGGAAACTATGCTCGTATAGTTTGATAAAGTTCTCTTGTATCATTGCACAAATTTTAGTTGAGTGTGCAAAAGTAGGAAAAATAGATTAATAATGTATATATTTGCAGCATAAATGTGTTTATAAGCTCATGATAGATACCAATATATTTCAAGATAAGACGGCGGTTTACTATACGTTGGGGTGCAAACTGAACTTCTCGGAGACCTCTACTATCGGTAAAATTTTGCGGGAAGCGGGCGTACGTACGGCGCGCAAGGGTGAGAAAGCGGATATTTGTGTAGTGAATACCTGCTCGGTGACGGAAGTGGCAGACAAGAAGTGCCGCCAGGCCATCCACAAACTGGTGAAGCAACATCCGGGTGCATTTGTCGTGGTGACCGGTTGCTATGCCCAGCTGAAACCGGAGACGGTGGCAAAGATAGAAGGTGTGGACGTCGTGCTGGGAGCCGAGCAGAAGAAGGACCTGCTCCACTACCTGGGCAATCTGCAGAAGCACGAGACCGGCGAGGCCTACACTTCCGCTTTGAAGGATATACGTTCGTTTGCCCCGTCTTGTTCGCGTGGCGACCGGACACGCTTCTTCCTGAAAGTGCAGGACGGCTGCGATTATTATTGTTCCTATTGCACCATTCCCTTTGCCCGCGGACGTAGCCGTAACGGCAGCATTGCTTCTATGGTGGAGCAGGCCAGCCAGGCGGCTGCCGAAGGTGGAAAGGAAATTGTATTGACCGGCGTCAATATCGGAGACTTCGGCAAGTCTACCGGTGAGACTTTCTTCGACTTGGTGAAGGCGCTGGACGAGGTGGAAGGCATTGAGCGTTACCGCATATCCTCCATCGAGCCGAATCTGCTGACAGATGAAATCATAGAATACGTGTCCCGTTCCCGGCGTTTCATGCCTCATTTCCATATACCGCTGCAGTCGGGCAGTGACGAGGTGCTGAAGCTGATGCGACGCCGTTACGATACCGCCTTGTTTGCCTCGAAGATAAAGAAGATAAAGGAAGTGATGCCCGATTCCTTTATAGGGGTAGACGTGATTGTGGGTACCCGTGGAGAGACGGAGGAGTATTTCGGGCAGGCTTATGAGTTTATCAAGAGCCTGGACGTGACGCAGCTCCATGTCTTCAGCTATTCGGAGCGTCCCGGCACGCAGGCCTTGAAGATAGACCACGTGGTGGCACCCGAAGAAAAGCACCGCAGGAGCCAGCAATTGCTGGAGCTTTCGGACGAAAAGACCCGTGCTTTTTATGCGCGCCATATCGGGCAGACGATGCCGGTGTTGCTGGAACGTCCCAAACCCGGACTGCCGATGCACGGCTTCACTCCCAATTATATCCGTGTGGAAGTCCCTCATGATGCTGCCTTGGACAACCAGCTCGTGTCTGTGCGCCTGGGCGATTTCAATGCCGACGGCACCGCACTCTTGGGAGTAATGGAATGAGGAATGCCGCCTTTGCAACAAATAACTCATAACTTATAACTCATAACTGACGAAGTGAAATCAAAAATTGTCTATTGGTTGACTTATGCGGGCATGTGGCTTGTGGCACTTCTGCCTTTCCGGGCGCTTTATGCATTGTCCGACGGGCTGTACTTCCTGATGCGCCACGTCGTGCATTATCGGAAGAAAGTCGTTCGCCGCAACCTTCGCAATTCCTTTCCGGAGAAGTCGGAAACCGAATTGATGGAGATAGAGCGCAAGTTCTACCATTATATCTGCGACTATATGCTGGAAGAGGTGAAGATGCTGCGCATGTCTTTCGAGGAGCTCTGCCGCCGGATGAAGTATGATAATAAGGAAGAATACCTTGCCATGATAGAGAAGCATGGAGGCATTGTACTGTTGATTCCCCATTATGCCAATTTTGAGTGGATTATAGGCATGGGGGCCATCATGCATCCGGGCGACATCCCGGTGCAGGTGTACAAACCGCTAAGCAATAAGTATCTGGACGAGATGTTTAAGCATATCCGCGCCCGGTTCGGAGGATACAATGTGGCGAAACATTCCACGGCACGCGAAGTGATAAAGCTTCGCCGTGAAGGCAGGCGGATAGCCATCGGCCTGATTACAGACCAGTCGCCCAACCGCAGCGAGGCCCATTATTGGACCACTTTCTTGAATCAGGACACCGTGTTCATGGATGGCGCCGAGCGCATTGCCAAGCTGATGGACTTCCCCGTCTTTTATTGTGAATTGGAACGGACATCCAGGGGATATTGCAAAGTGCTCTTCGACTTGGTTACCGAAACTCCCAAGCAGACGGCGGATGGCGAGATAACCGAGTGCTTCGCCCGTCGTCTGGAGCAGACCATCCGGCGCGAACCGGCTTATTGGTTCTGGTCTCATAAACGCTGGAAAAATAAACGAAAAGAAGCTGTGCAACATGGATAAGATTGCTGTTGTCATATTGAATTGGAACGGATGTGATATGCTCCGTTCCTTCCTTTCCTCTGTTGTGCGTTTTTCGGAGGCGGATGGTGCTGTGGTGTATGTGGCGGACAATGGCTCTACGGATGCTTCTGTGGCAATGCTCCGTCGCGAGTTTCCTTCTGTGCACTTGATTCTGCTGGAAGAGAACCACGGTTTTGCCGACGGATACAATCTGGCATTGAAGCAGGTGGAGGCAGAATATGTAGTGCTGCTCAACTCCGATGTAGAGGTCACCGAGCACTGGCTTGTCCCGTTGGCAGAGTATATGGATGCCTATCCGGAGACGGCCGCTTGCCAGCCGAAGATACGCAGTTGGCGTAACAAGGGGCAGTTTGAATATGCCGGAGCTGCGGGAGGTTTCATCGACCGCTATGGCTATCCCTTCTGCCGCGGCCGTATTATGGGCGTGGTAGAAGAGGACAAGGGGCAATACGACACGGTGATACCCATTTTCTGGGCTACGGGGGCGGCTCTGTTCATCCGTCTGGCAGACTACCGGGAAGCGGGTGGGCTGGACGGACGTTTTTTTGCCCACATGGAGGAGATAGATTTATGTTGGCGGCTTCGTGCCCGTGGCAGACAGTTGGCATGTATACCGCAGAGTGTGGTATTTCATGTGGGAGGGGCCACTTTGAAGAAGGAGAATCCGCGCAAGACCTTCCTCAATTTTCGTAATAACCTTGTCATGCTTTATAAGAATCTGCCGCAGGAGGACTTGGCGTCCGTGATGCGTGTACGTGCGGTGCTCGATTATGTGGCTGCGTTCAGTTTCATGCTGAAAGGCCAGTTACCCAATGCTTTGGCCGTATTCCGTGCGCGCCGTGCCTACCACTCCCTCCGCACTTCATTAGCAGCGTCCCGCAAAGAGAATCTGAAAAAAACTACGCTTGCCGTAATACCGGAACGGACAAAAAACAGTATATTGGCGCAGTTTTATCTGCATGGAAAGAAATTCTTTTCCCAATTGTAGGAACTGTTGCCTTTTATAATTGTTCAATCTATTAAAGGTTTTGAATTATGGAAAAACTAGTTAGAAAAATCGGATTAGTGGCACACGACGCCATGAAGAAAGACCTCATCGAGTGGGTACTGTGGAACTCGGAATTGCTGATGGGGCATAAATTCTATTGTACGGGCACCACGGGTACCCTTATCCTCGAAGCCCTCCGGGAGAAACATCCTGATGTGGAGTGGGATTTCACTATCCTTAAATCCGGTCCTTTGGGCGGTGACCAGCAGATGGGCTCGCGCATTGTGGACGGAGAGATTGACTATCTTTTCTTTTTCACCGACCCGATGACCCTTCAGCCGCACGATACGGATGTGAAGGCGTTGACCCGCCTTGCCGGTGTGGAGAACATCGTGTTCTGCTGCAACCGCAGTACGGCAGACCATATCATTTCCAGCCCGTTGTTTGTCGATCCAACGTATGAACGCACTGTTCCCGATTACAGCAACTACACCAAGCGGTTTGCAAATAAGCCGGTGGTGGCCGAAGCGGTGGAATCGGCAAAGAAGCGGAAACGGCAAAAATAAGGATGAAACTCGGTTCTACTGGGCATTCTTAATCTATCGCTACCCTTCGTTCATGGACAGCCCACACTGGTGCGATAGCCCACCCTTGCCGTTTGAAGTCATAGAGTTGCACAATAATGGTGTTGGTGAATCTGCCCATTCTATGTCGTTGAGGTATTGGTAGGGGAAGCGGAACTCTGTGAGGTTTATTTTCAATAGTTCATTCCTTCTGAAGTCTGCATAGTTGTATGGGTTTGTAAAGTCGTAAGGGGTGGGCAGGTAGAGGGCATTTCTTCAATGAAACTCGGAGCTGTATTTGATAGCAAGCGGCCGGTAGCAGGAAGAGAGCGACGATGGGGAGTAATGCCAGTCGTTGTATAGCGTTTCTCATTGACTTTTTGTTGATGATGGGGCAAAGGTACGGAATATTGGTATCAATGGTTGTATTCTACGGCAGAAAAGTTGCTGCATGCTCACTGCAGAACTTCTGTATACATTTTGCAGTGCTACTGCATATCTGTTGCAGCGTTACTGCAAAGCTGTTGCAGTACTACTGCAAATATATGTGCAGTGTTACTGCAAACCGTTTGCAGCGCCACTGCAAAAAGCATGCAGTGTCTTTGCAGTGGGAAGTGCCTGTGTATCAATAGTGAATGGGGTGATTCGGCAATCTGTCATTCTCCGCGGCGTTGGCATATTTCCACTCCTGCAGCCTCTATATCCGCGCCCATCGGTGGATTGCGCTTTGCCAGCTTGAGGGTTATTTCCTCTATCTGTGGGAAGTCGCGGAACAATCGGTTTATAATTCGCCCGCATACATGTTCCAATAGTTTGGAAGGAATGTCCATCTCTGCCTTCACAGCTGTATGTACATCGGCATAGCTCACGGTGTCGGCTACGTCGTCCGTTTCTGCCGCACGCCGGATATCAACTTGCAGGCGCAGGCTGACGGTAAACTCATTGCCTACCACGGTTTCTTGTTCGCCCACGCCGTGATGGGCGAAGAAGCGAAGCGTGTCAAGGAAAATATAACTGGTCATTACTTGTAGATTGTTTTCTGCAAACTTACTGATATTTTGTGGTACGGGCAAATCAGTATCCGGTTATTACGATTCAGGCTGTGGATTGTATTCTGTAAAATATAAAAATAGCGCGAAATTGTTTTTTATAGAATACAATTATGTGAGGGTCGGAATAAACTTATCGAACTATTTTAGGCACGGAATTATACGGGTTATCACGGTTGCTTTCAATATTATCCGTGATTGTCCATGTAATCCGTGCCTAAAATAATACTTTGCTAAGAATCCTTTCTTATCTTCCGGTGCTTTCTATCATGCACCTTATTTTCTCGTTCAAGCTTTCTGCCTTCATCAGTTGTTCCAGTGTCAGGTGCATGCGCCAGCGCCAGTAGTGCCGCGGGTTGGCAGGAATATTGATGCGTTCTTCCTGCACGTTCGGGTTGCGCCATTTGCCGTCCATGGACATCCAGTCTTGCAGGGAGAGGATGCAGAGGATGGAGTTGCTATGGAGGTGATTGCGAACCACTTCTTCGCAGAGCTCCGGCGTGGCCGTTGCCGGTGCGGCACCGTAGTGCCCGAGCATGGTGTTGTAGTAACGCTGCGTCTGTTGGAAGTCTTCTTCCCACCAGCCGCGCAGGGTAGACATGTCGTGCGTGGAGATGGTGCAGACCGAACGGTATGGATACCAGTCTGTGTGGCCGAATTCTTGTTTCGGGTCTTTCGGCATACGTTGTATCTCCAGGGAAAGGATACGCAGGTCGTTCATCACCCATGCCACGCAATCGGGAATCATGCCTAAGTCCTCACCGCATACCAGCATGCGCGTGGACTGTGTCAGTTGCGGCAGTTTCTTCATGGCTTGCTGTCCCCAGAAGTCGTTGTGGCGGTGATAGTAGTACTGGTCATACAGCCGGTTGAAGGCAGCCTTTTCCCAATCGTTCAGTGCGCGGTAGATGTAGTCGTGCTGCACGCCGATGCGCGGATGGTATTCGTGCGGATTGTTGCGGTCGGGCACGAACAGCACATCGCTGATAAGGGCGTAAAGCCCGTCACGAATCCAGATGCTGTCATCGTCCGTTTTTCCGGCAAAGTAGGCTTCCACCTTGCGCTGGGTGTCGAACTCGGGACGCATGCGGTAAACCTCCCACGTGTCTGTCGGCTCTATGAAGGTCTGTTTCACATAGTCTGTATGCGGGCCGAAGATTTGTCCGAGGAAGTACTCATGGATATAGGGCTTCAGGAAGAAGTCTTCGCGGAATGCCAGCCCGTAGCTTTCTATCTCCTCGCGCGTCATGGGCAGGGCGGGGACGAATTGTCCCAACAGCCCGTGTACGGCGTGCATCGGTATCTCCCAAATGCGGAAGAAGCCGAGGATGTGGTCTATGCGGTAGGCATCGAAGTATTCTGCCATTTTGTGGAAACGTTTCATCCACCAGGCATAACCGTCTTTTTCCATGACATCCCAGTTGTAGGTGGGGAGGCCCCAGTTCTGTCCGTTCACGGAGAAGTCGTCGGGCGGTGCACCGGCTTGGCCGTTCAAGTTGAAGTAGTGGGGTTCCTTCCAGGCTTCCACACTGTTGCGGCTGATGCCGATGGGGATGTCGCCTTTCAGCACTACGCCGTTGGCGCGCGCATGTTCGGTGGCGGCAAGCAGTTGCAGGTGCAGATTGAACTGGATGTAGTAGTAGATGGCAATATGCGGATAGTCGGCAGAGTCCGGCCGGCACAATGTCTCTATCTCCTTGGCATCGTAGGTGGCATACTTGGGCCACTCGCGGAAATTCGGGGTCTTGTAGGCATCACGCAGGTAGCTGAAGACGGCATATGGCTGCAACCATTCCTTGTTGGCTTCGTAGAAATTACGGAAAGCATCCGATGCCAGCACCTTTTCCCCTTCCTGCTTGAAGATGAGGTGGAAGTATTCCCACTTTGTCTTGTTCACAGCTTCGTAGTCCACGGCGGGCAGGGCATTCAGTTCCTTCTGGCGTTTGTTGAATTCGGCCATCACCTTCTTGTCCTTCAAGCTGCCCAACTGCTTCAGGTCGGCGTACATGGGATGGAAGGCATAGATGGAGATGCTACTGTAAGGGTAGGAGTCTGTCCAGGTATGCGTCATGGTAGTGTCGTTGATGGGCAGAATCTGCACCGCCTTCTGATTGGTGGCAACTGCCCAGTCAATCATGCGCTTCAAGTCGCCGAAATCGCCTACACCGAAGCTTTTCTCGGAGCGCAGGGAGAATACGGGTACGGCTACTCCGGAACCTTTCCATGCAGGAAGATTGAAGTATACATAACGGTCGCCGACAGCCAGCGTTTCGTTGGCGGCTATCTGCGGGTCGGCCATATAGCGGTTGGGATTGTTCTCCCAGGCCACGGCACGGCGCTCTTTCTTGTTGTAAAGGACGAATTTATACTCTAGCGGGAAGCTGATTTTGCCGGCATCCACTTCTACCTGCCATTCGGGGAAGTCGATGTCGCTCATAAGGGCAGCTTTGTCCGGGTTCCAGTCACCCAGCGCCTTCTGGTTTCCGCAGAGTGCCAGGCAATGGTCACTGTCTATGCAGGGGGCGTACGCCTTTATCAGCAACCCCTTTTTGTAGCTTTTCGGGGCGGCACTGCGTTCGCGATGCGCCAGCAGGGATTCTGTGAAAGCGGATGTATAAAAATACTGCTGCTCGGGCAGATTCTTCCAACAATCTTCTATGCGGTAAACTTTCTTCGGATTGTCTGCAACGTGCAGGATGCGTGGCAGGCTGTTCCACTCTGTCCGTATGGTTCTGCCATCTCGATAGATGTGGTAACTGTATTCGACGCTTCCATTACCGGGAATCTGGATATCCACTTCCGCGGTCCAGTGAATGCCGTCTACAGTGTGCAGGGGGGTGGCTTTGTTGGGCTGGTTGTTGCCAAGTTCCGGGATGGAACCCAGGACTCTGACTTCTTCACCCCAGCTGGTGCGATACTCGATATTGAATATTAGTGTCATATTATATTAGATTTAGAAATAGCAATAGCTGCAATGATTATGCAAGTATAGAAATTATTCCTCATAATCATGCAGCTACCGTTATCTAAGTCATTTAAATTCCTATGCAAACGTTTGTGCTTGCCGTGGGATTATCCACAGCGGGAAGCTCCGCACGTCTTGCAGATGAGGCAACCTTCTTGGTAAACCAGTGTTTCGTTGCCGCAGTTGGGGCATTTCTTGCCTTTGGCTTCCGTGCCGTCCTGGATGTATTTCTTCAGGGCGCGTTCCACACCGTTCTTCCAGGTGTTGATGTTTTCGCTGTCCAGTTGCAGTGAACCTACCAGCTTGATGACCTGCTCGATAGGCATGCGATAGCGCAATACACCGGAAATCAGCTTGGCATAGTTCCAATACTCTTTGTTGAACTTCTCGGACAGGCCCTCGATGGTGACTTTGTATCCACGCTTGTTCTCGAACTGGAAGTCGTAACGCTTGTTTCCGTGCTCATCCACATTCTTGATGATGTGGCCCGACACCACATTCTTCGGCAGGATGATGCCTTCGTCATCGTCCAGCACACCGGTGAATATCTCGTAGGGATGATTGTCCAGCAAGCCGACGAACGCCACCCATTTCTCTTTGTTGTTTTGGAAACGGACAACGTCTGCATCCAATATTCTGGGACGAGTTTCAACGACCGTAGGCGGTTTGCATGGAGGAAGCTCGGACTTCTTGTCGCTCTTGGTAGAGATGAGCACACCGGAACGCGAACCGTCGCGGTAAACCGTACAGCCCTTGCAGCCGGATTTCCATGCTTCTACATACAGACGGTTCACAAGGTCTTCGTCCACGTCGTTCGGCAGGTTGATGGTTACGCTGATGGAGTGGTCCACCCATTTCTGGATACGTCCCTGCATCTTGACTTTCATCAGCCAG
The DNA here is from genome assembly GCF_003603395.1 of Bacteroides sp. AM44-19. Lineage (NCBI taxonomy): Bacteria > Pseudomonadati > Bacteroidota > Bacteroidia > Bacteroidales > Bacteroidaceae > Bacteroides > Bacteroides sp. AM44-19. The sequence goes on from NZ_QTNB01000002.1 coordinate 142,104, forward strand.
TCCACGTCGTTGGAGGTTGCTTTATAATAAGGTGATTTCTCTACCAGGGCATCCACTTCTTCCTGCGTGTAGCGTTTGGCGGGGTTGTATCCTTGAGCTTCCATCCAAGTCACGAACTTGGGGTGGAACACGATATATTCTTCAAAGGCATCCCCGGTTTCGTCGATGAAGTCCACATGAACGTTCGTATCGTTGGGATTCACTTTGCGGCGGCGCTTGTACACGGGCAGGAATACGGGCTCGATACCGGAGGTGGTTTGAGTCATCAGGCTGGTGGTGCCGGTCGGGGCGATGGTCAGACAGGCAATGTTGCGGCGTCCGTACTTCTTCATCTCCTCGTACATTTCCGGGTCGGCTTCACGCAGGCGGTTGATGAACGGGTTGTTCTTTTCGCGTTCTGTGTCGTACACCTCGAATGCGCCGCGCTCTTTGGCCATTTCTATGGAGGAGCGATAGGCGTTGAGTGCCACCGTCTTGTGTACTTTCTCCGAGAACTCGGTTGCCTCTTCAGTACCGTAACGCAATCCCAGGGCGGCAAGCATGTCGCCTTCTGCCGTGATACCTACACCGGTACGGCGGCCTTGGGCGCTTTTCTTGTAAATCTTCTGCCACAAAACGCGTTCTGTATGTTTCACGTCTTCGCTTTCGGGGTCGGCATCTATCTTGCTCATGATGCGCTCTATCTTCTCCAGTTCAAGGTCGATGATATCGTCCATGATGCGTTGGGCCAAAGCTACATGCTTCTTGAATAGCTCAAAGTCAAAGTAGGCGTCCGGCTTGAACGGATTGACCACGTATGAGTAAAGGTTGATGGCGAGCAGACGGCAGGAGTCGTACGGGCACAGTGGAATTTCGCCGCATGGATTGGTGGATACGGTACGGTAGCCCAGGTCTGCATAGCAGTCGGGCACGGATTCCTTTAATATGGTATCCCAGAACAATACACCGGGTTCTGCCGATTTCCATGCATTGTGCACAATCTTTTTCCATAATGCGGATGCGTCAATGTCTTTTTGAAATGCCGGCTCTGTGGCGTCAATCGGATATTGCTGTGTATATGGTTTGCCTTCGATGGCGGCCTGCATGAAGTCGTCGGTCAGTTTTACGGAGACGTTGGCTCCGGTCACTTTGCCCTCAGTCATCTTGGCATCGATGAAGGCTTCCGAGTCGGGGTGTTTGATGGATACGCTGAGCATCAGTGCGCCGCGGCGTCCATCTTGAGCTACTTCGCGTGTAGAGTTTGAATAGCGTTCCATGAAGGGGACCAAGCCGGTGGAGGTCAGTGCCGAGTTCTTTACCGGTGAACCTTTCGGACGGATATGGGATAAGTCGTGTCCCACGCCGCCACGGCGTTTCATCAGCTGTACTTGTTCTTCGTCTATCTTGAAGATGGCACCATAAGAATCCGCTTCGCCGTCCACACCGATAACGAAGCAGTTGGACAGAGAGGCTACCTGATAGTTGTTCCCGATTCCGGTCATCGGGCTTCCTTGCGGAACAATGTACTTGAAGTGGTCGAGCAAGCCGAAAAGTTCCTCTGAACTTAATGGATTGGGGTACTTGGCCTCAATGCGGGCTACCTCATTGGCTATCCGCCAATGCATGTCTTCCGGAGACTTTTCGTAAATATTTCCGAAAGAATCTTTGACTGCATATTTGTTTACCCAAACTCTGGCAGCCAACTCGTCGCCTTGGAAGTATTTTAAAGATTCTCCGTAGGCTTCGTCATAAGAATAATTTTTCTTTTCCACAATGTTGTATCTCTTAGGATTAGTTACAAATAAGTAAAGTTGTAGAAGTTGTACTTATCGTTAACAAATGTATTTGCAAAGCTATGAATGTTTTTCAACTTGGCAAAATTAAAATGAATGTTTTTATTAACCGATATATAGTTTTCTATTGATTGCTATTAATTTATTGGTTTATAATGTTTTAATGATTTGAGTAAACGAATAAGTTTTCCAAAATGGAATTTATTAACAACTTGTTGGGCTGAAAGGTTCTCGGTTTAGTCGAACATAAGGTTACTTTTATCTGCTCGTAGAGATAATAATTGTTCATTTCTTGTTGAAAAGATGTATTTTATTCCGGATATATGATGATAAAAAAAGTGTGAACTCTTGAATGAATTGTTCGTGGATTACATTATCTTTGCAAAAAAAGAAAGAATGGAAAGCTTGAAACAAAGGAGAACAATCCGAAAATACCAGCAGAAGGATATTTCTGCTGATTTGTTAAATGATTTGCTTGAAACCTCTTTCCGGGCTTCTACAGTCGGGAACATGCAGGTTTATAGTGTGATTGTGACGCGTGATGCAGAGCGTAAAGCCAAACTGGCGCCTGCACATTTCAATCAGCCGATGGTTCGGACGGCGCCGGTAGTGCTTACTTTCTGCATAGATTTGCGCCGCTTCAGCAAGTGGTGTGAGCAACGTAAGGCTGAGCCGGGATACAACAACTTTGAGTGGTTTGTGACGGGGGCTGTCGATACCTTGCTGGTGGCACAGACTTTTTGTGTGGCTGCCGAGGAGAAGGGGTTGGGCATTTGCTATCTGGGAACTACCACTTACAACCCTCAGATGATTGTCGAAGCGTTGGAGTTACCGGAATTGGTGTTTCCCATCACGACAGTCACAGTGGGATGGCCTGCCGAACAGCCGGAACAAGTGGACCGTTTGCCGCTGGAGGCCATTGTACACGAAGAGGTTTATCATGATTATACTCCTCAGGACATTGACCGGTTGTATGCCTATAAAGAATCGCTTCCTGAGAACAAGCAGTTCATCTTGGAGAACAATAAGGAAACGCTGGCGCAGGTCTTTACAGATGTGCGTTATACGAAGAAAGACAGTGAGGCAATGTCGGAGAATCTTTGGAAGATAATGAAAAAGCAGGGATTTTGAAAATTAAGGATTAGGGATAAGGGATAAGGGATAAGGGGTTAAGCTAATGCATACTTAGCTGCATTTAATCCCTTATCCTTTATTCTTATCCTTTTTTCAGTGCGGCTTGAATCTCGTCGATTTCCGCACGGAATGATTTGTCCACCTCTTTCAGTTCTTTGATGGTTTTACATGCATGCAATACGGTGGCATGGTCTTTATGTCCAATTAGCGCACCGATTTTTGCAGTAGAGAAGTCTGTATGGTTTTTGGCTAAATACATGGCTATTTGTCGTGCTTGCACCACTTCCCGCTTTCTGGATTTTGTGTGGATGGTGGCAGTTTCCAATCCGAAGTGCTTGCATACGGTGTTGATGATTTCATCGACAGTCACTGCCTTGCTTTCGCTGTTCACTACCTTGCGGACGATACGTTGCGTCAGTTCCAGGTCTATTTCTTTATTGTATATGGTGGAATGCGCCATAATGGAAATGACGATGCCCTCCAGGTCACGTACACTGTCGCCCACGTTCTCTGCAATATAGTCAATCACTTCCTGGGGGAACTGCAGGCCGTCACGGTGTATCTTGTTGCGCAGAATGTTCTTGCGGAGTTCTACGGTAGGTTTCTCCAGCTCAGCCACCATTCCCCATTTAAAACGTGTAATCAGACGCTCTTCCATGCCCTGCAGCAATACCGGTGCACGGTCGGAAGTGAGGATGAGCTGCTTGCCGTTCTGATGCAGATGGTTGAAGATATGGAAGAATGTATTCTGCGTTTTGGTCACGCCGGCAAATTCCTGAATATCATCAATGATTAGAATATCAATGGTCTGGTAGAAGTTGATGAAGTCGTTAGTCGTATTGTTACGTACGGAATCGGTGTATTGCACTTGGAATAGGTGTGCAGATACATACAATACCCTTTTCTCCGGGTATAGTTCCTTGATTTTGGTTCCGATAGCATTGGCAAGATGGGTTTTGCCTACACCTGATGCTCCGTATAGGAACAGCGGATTGAAGATTGTTTTAGCCGGATTGAGAGCGACAGCTTCTGCAACGCTGCGCGACAGCTTGTTGCTGTAACCTTCGATGAAGGTTTCAAAGTTGTATTCTGGATTAAGGTGCGGGTCAAGTTCGGGGACGGGAATCTGCGGAATCCTTTTGTCCATCACTTGTTTTTGCGGTATGATGGTACGCTGTGTAGACTCCAGGTCGACGGTTTTCCGCGAGCTCTTGTCCACCATTACGTTATACATCAATTTAGTTCCCTCACCAATGACCTTATAGAGAGTCTTGCGCAACAAATCAACAAATTTGTCCTCCAAAAACTCATAGAAGAACTGGCTGGGCACTTGTACGACCAGCGTTTTGTCTTCATATTTTAAAGGTATGATGGGAAGAAACCATGTTTTGTATGTCTGCTCCGGAACATTGTCTCTGATGATTTCAAGACAGCGGTTCCACAGCCCGACATGATCTATTTCACTCATAACGGCTATAAATACATTTATTAATTAAGCATAACTTCTACGATTGCAAAATTGGCAATCTTATTCGAGAAAAACAAATCCTTTTTTTCTTGCGTTTTTAGGGAAAGTAATAAGCTCTTTACTTTCAGCTACTTATCGGTTACTATGAGTATACTCCTTATATAAGGTGTGTTGCATTTATCTAATACTTTGTCATATAGTGGTTTATGTAGCTTTGCGTCTCTTGTTTTCTTTCTGTGCCCAGAGCAGGAAAAAGCCCTTTTTCGCTCCTTGTATAGAGCAAATGAGGGCTTTCCTTTTAATTCCTTTATAGACTTATTATTTAGACAAAATCTATATAACGTCCATCTTTTACTTATCTTTCTTGCCGAATAGGGAGAAATGGACGTATCGTTTCGGATGCGATTTCAAGTCTTCCAATAAACTTGCTGCGTTGGCAGTGGTGGCGTTCAGATTATTATATAGAGAAGGGTCGTTTAGCAAAAGTCCGACGGTATTGTCTTTCTGGTTCAATTTGTCTGTAATCATTTTTACATTGTTCAAAGTTGCGTCTACCTTTTGCATGGCGGCAGCATAATCTATCTCCTTTAAGTTGTTGGAAATGAGTGCAAAGTTGTCTCCAATGGTATTGAGCTTGCCGGTCAGTTGTGGAATATCATCCTTCATTAGAGTTTGCAACTGGCGGCTTGTGACGGCCATACTTGCTGTTAAATCTTGTACGTTATGCAAGGTTGCAGGGATGGCGGGGTCGGCTAGTATGACATTTAAGGATGCGAGGATGGAATCCAGCTTGGGCAGCATCTTCTCTACTTGCGGCATCATGGTGGCAACTTTTTCCATCATTCCGTTGTTCAGCACGCCGGGGATTGTGTCTCCAATCTGGTATTTCTCCCGTGGGTTATTGGCAAGCAGCAGGTTCATCTTTACGCCGCCAAGCATTTCGGCTGCCAGTTCTGCCGTACTTCCTTTGGGAATGCGCAGCTCTGGGTCAACATCTATTTCGGCAACGACTTTGCCCGGTTGGGTATAGTCGTAGTACAAGTCGCGGACAATACCCACGCGGAAGCCGTCGGCAAAGACCGGGCTGGATTTTGTCAGCCCATTGACATTCTGGAATTTCACGTAGAAATAGCTGGAGGGCTTGAACATATTTATCCCTTTCAGGTAGTTGATGCCGTATACCAATATGCAAAGTGCAGCTATGCCTGCTATTCCTATTCTAACTTCTTTTGTAATATACTTCATGATGTATCTTTTGTTATTTATTTCTGTTCTTTTTAAATTCGCTGATGGCTGTGTTGACGTTTATCTTTTCTCCATTCTTGAACGCAATGATGAATGCGTCCTTGAATTTGTCCGTAATGCTACGTTTGCTGCGCAGCACCTTGTTGTAATCGGGTGATGCGCCGTACGTATATTTGTAGATTCCGCCTTCTTTATAATAATCCACGTCTTTCAGTCCTTTCAGTCTTTTGTCATTCTTGGCCAGAGGACGTGAAGAAGTGAGTATCTGTATCTTAAACACGATGCCGCTCTGTTCTGTTTGGGAAACGGCTGCATTTTCTGACCTTTGCGGGCGTTGGGCAGCTTGGTTACTCTCCGCTTGAGGTGCATTTTTCTTTTCCGGTGTCGCTGTAGCTGCGTTGCCTTCTTCTTGAACGGGCTCGGGTACATCCTCCGGAAGAATGGTATTGCTGCTTCCGTTCAACCGGATTTCCTGCTCGCGCTTATAGGTGAGGAAAGCGCGGAAGATACCGTTGGCAAGTGAGGTGGTTCCTGCTTCAGTGTTCAGGTACCGTTCCTCTTCCGGTGTGGAGATGAATCCGAGTTCCACCAGTATGCTTGGCATGGCACTGGCCTTCAATACCAGAAAACCTGCCTGGTGCACGCCCCGATCTGTACGTTTGCAGGTTTGGCGGAAATGCTTTTGTACGAGGGAGGCGAGGTGCACACTCTGTGACATGTATTTGTCTTGCATGAATTCGAAGATGATGTAGGACTCTGCCGAGTTGGGATTGAAGCCGGCATACCGCGTCTTGTAGTCGCTTTCGTAGAGGATAACGGCATTTTCGCGCTTGGCTACTTCCAGATTGGCATCCGATTTTGCCAGACCCAGTGTCCAGGTGGAGGCTCCTTTGGCCGTCCGGTTTTTGGCCAGGGCATTGGTATGTATGGAGATGAACAAATCAGCTTTGGCGTTATTGGCAATTTCAGCGCGCCGGTCCAGGGGGATGAATATGTCCCGGTCCCGCGTATAGATAACTTTTACATCAGGGCAGTTCTTCTTGATTTGTTTGCCAAGTTTGAGTGCTACATTCAGGTTGATATTCTTCTCTTTGGAAATTTTTCCCACTGCACCCGGGTCGTGTCCACCGTGTCCGGGGTCTATAACGACAACAAAGTCTTTCGCTTCAGCGCTGCCACTGCAAAAGGGGGAGATAAGCAGCCCTAAGCATATACTTATATATAATATGTATCGTCTGTATAGTTTCATATAATTGTAGCAAAGACAATGCTTCCTTTTCGCTTGGCAAATGTAGTGGAAATTTATAGAAAACTAATGGATTATGTTCAGTTTTATTGTTCTTCTTCTCATTTTTAGTGTAATTAATGTCTGTGTTTGAGTAATTAGTGGCTCAATGTATTGATAATATGCGTAACTTTGCGGCAGATAATTAAAATAGCAAATCAAGTATGCTGGTTCGTTTTATAAAGAACTGGACGTTGCCTTTGGCAATGCTTGCCGGTACTTTGGGATATTTCTTTTTTGCAGACATTCCTTTTGTGGCGCCTGCCAAACCTTATGTGAATGGGTTAGTGGCTTTCCTGACTCCGCTTTTGATTTTTTCCCAACTTCTGCTCACTTTCTGCAAGGTGGAGGTGCATGAACTGAAACCCAAATCGTGGCATGGATGGTTACTGCTGTTCCAGACGGTTTCTTGCTTGATTGTTGCGGTATTGTTGGTGTGTTGCCCTATGGAGGAGGTCTACCGGGAAGTGTTTGAAGGTGCAATGGTCTGCCTCATTTGTCCCACTGCAACCGCTGCGGCTGTCATTACCGGTAAACTGGGTGGAAGCGCATCCAGCCTGACGACCTATACGTTGTTGTCCAATCTTCTGGCAGCTGTGGCTGTTCCTTTGGTTTTCCCGTTGGTGGAGCCTCATGCTGACATTACTTTTTTTGTTGCATTCCTGAAAATTCTGAGTAAAGTCTTTCCATTGCTGCTTTGTCCTTTCTTGCTGGCATGGTTTCTGCGTGCGTTTGTGCCGAAGGTGCATCATTTTCTGTTGGGTTTCCATGATGCAGCCTTCTATTTGTGGGCGGTAGCTCTTGCCATTGTCTCAGGGCAGACGGTACGTTCATTGGTCAATAGTGATGCACCGGTATTTGTTGAACTGCTGATAGCCCTGGCGGGACTGATAACCTGCTGTATACAATTCTATTTGGGAAAGAGAATCGGCGGTCATTATGGTGAGCGCATCAGTGGAGGGCAGGCGCTGGGGCAAAAGAATACGGTGCTTGCCATCTGGATGGCATATACTTATCTTAATCCGTTATCTTCCGTCGGTCCGGGATCGTATGTGCTGTGGCAGAATATAATCAATAGTTATCAGCTGTGGAAGAAAAGGAAAAATGAGACGGAATAACTGCTGAGTATTTTACATCTTATTTGCTTTATGGACATAGAGGGCGGTTGCAACAATTATCAGTACAAATGCCATAATGAGGAATATTATCCGGATAAGGCGATGTTTTGAAAATAGGTTGGCCATGCAGGCAGAAGCCACGCTGAAACGGGCTATTATAGAATCAATTGTGGCGTTTTCGAAAAAGACTGATGCAATACTCCATAGTGCAATAATGGTTAATATAGCATTGGCTGATAAACAAAGAATTTTATCAAGTGGCATTCTAAATACTTTTCTTGTTCTCATATATAGGACTCTATGTTTAACTCCTTTCATTCCTGCCTTTCGCTGAATCAGCCAAAGGATAGGGCAAAAATAAAAGAGAACTTCCTGACAGAATCAATATTGTCTTGGAATATTGTTAAATGATTGAATTTCTAAACCTATGTTTATTCTTTGCTGTCAAAACTCTGTTTGTGTCTGATGCGGCTCATGTGAATAGAGGTTATTTTCAAGTAAGACGCAATTTCTTTTAGGGGTACCATTTGTAGGATTTCTGGACATTTTTTAAGAAGTTGGAGATAGCGTTCTTCCGATGTAAATCTGAACAAATCCAAGTAACGTGAATACGACTGAAAAAATAATTGTTCGGCTGCAATGCGGGCTATTCGTTGATTTTTTTTGTTCTCTTCAAATTCTTGTAGAAGTAATTCGGAAGAACAGATGTAGATTCTACATGGGGTTATTGCTTGTATATTCAATTCAGATTTTATGTTATATAAACAATTGGGATAATCAGAGATAAATTCATTGGCAAAAGAAAAACCTACATTATATGTTTTGTTTTCAGTTTGGTTGATGCAGGTATATTTGATTACACCGGATACAATAAACCCGAAGAAAGAACCGACTTCTCCCTCTCGGAGGATAAATTCATTTCTTTTATAATACCGTAGTTCTCCGTTTCTTAAACACAGTTCCCTAAAAAAGTCAGTGTCTATATTGCCCATGTATGAATTAAAATCTGTCATTTACAACACATGTTTTTCGAAAGGTACAAAATTATTGTTTTATTCCTGATTTTCTGTCATTGTTGGTAAGCTGGTCGTGGACTCTCTCATTATAATACTTTAAAAATTTAACTTCACCTACGTTTTTTAAAAGCTTTTGGTTTTCAATGAAGTTTTGTCCGTATTTTAGCCAACGTTTGGTAAATCTTTTGAATTTAGTACATGGGAAATCAGAACATTGGAAACAATGTGTTATTCTTTTTTCCAAGCAACATAAATGGAATGTTTTACATTTTTCACAGCGAGAACCATTCTGTTCTGCTCCTTTGCAGGGACTTTTTTCTCTTGTGTATATGGGACAACCACCACAAAAGACACCACAAGCAGGAATACGTCCGTTATACGATTTCATTCAGCCAGCCTTTTCGCCATCCAAAAATTGGTGAGATAAAGTTGGTTGGCTTTGCGTTTCTGTTCCACTTCTACTATATAGCCTCTTTTCTCAAAGAATGGACGGGCTGTCAGGCTTACTTCTGATGTAATTCGCATGATTCCTCTTGCGGTTGCATACCGTTCTATCTCATTTAGAAGTATGGTAGCAATGCCTTTACCTTGAAAATCTTTATGAACAAACATAGAATGCAAATATCCTTGGTGGGTAATGGATGAAAAGCCGACAATCTGTGACTGTTGATTGGTTGCCACAATAAAATAATGTGTCTTAATCATTTCTTTTATGCGGGAGAGGTCGTTTCCGCACGATGCCCAATCTGCCACTTCTGCTTCTGAATAGTCACGCTTGTTTATATGGAGGACTGTCTCTTGAAACAAACTCATAAGTTCAAGGGCATCAGACTGTTGGGCAATTCTAATTGTAAAATCTGTATTCATGTTTTTAAGTGCTAAAATGTATGCTTTTAGATGTTCCATGTTCTAACAGAAAGTTTTTCAATGTATTTATTGTGTTTGCAAAGATAATTTTTTCATTTCTAATTTATTGGTTTTGGAAACCAAGTTGTTGATTCTCTGCTTCGAATATAAAAAGTATGCGAATTTTTTATGAAGCATGGGAATCTGCTTTCAATCGCCAGCCAATGGCTGATGAATTTAACCGGGTAGATTTCTTGTCAATCGGTTTCAGACCTGCTTATAAGAACAATTTATAACAAAGTACTCCCAATAAAAGCAAGACTAAAGCACATGCTGCAAGAATCGTCTTTGCCCTGAATAGATGTTCTTTATCTGACAATTCCTTTTCAGTAGTATTTCTTCGGATTTTTTCTATTTCCTCAATGGTTACATCGGCTCTCTCAGGACCTTTTCTGTCTACAAGGTATTTGTAGTGCTCCCGCATCCGTCCTCTGCTCAGCTTGCGGAGAGCACGGTTCTCTTTATCCCTTTGTAGCATGTCATTGATGCAGCCTAATGTTCCCATAAGCAGATTCTTATCATGTGTAAGCAAAATGGTTTGCTTGCACGTGTACTAAGATACGGCATTTATGTCGCTTTCGCAAGCGATTTTGTGTTTTTTGATATAAACTGATGTGACGATACGATTTTGATAGTTATGTTAACTCATTGTCTGCCAGAGAGTAATTTTGCCAACCCATTGTCATGCTTTTGGCAAACTTTTGCCATGCCTATGGCAAAGTCTTGCCAATAGGGTGGCAAAATCTTGCCAACTTGTCGGCAAGAAAGACACACACTGTTCCCTATACCTTTATTATAGTGTGATAGTGTGAGAAGTGTTTTTCCTTTTTAAAACTTTTGTGTAGAATGATGATGGGCTTCTTTTATTCTGTTTTGCCGGACGGCATCAGCAGTTCTTCTTCATTGTAGCGCGGTCGGTCCTTCACCTCAATGTATATTTTGCCGATGTATTCGCCTACAATCCCCAGCGACACAAGTATCACACCTCCTACCAGCCAGACGGAAATCATCAGTGATGACCATCCGGGGACGGCGTTATGCTGTGTGTAAGAGTGAAGTGTCCATCCGGTGACACACAGTGCCACAAGAATAAAGATGCAGCCTATCCAAAAAATCATACGGACCGGTTTGACGGAAAAGGAAGTGATACCGTCGATGGCAAAATTAAGCATCTTCCGGAAAGGATACTTTGATTCTCCGGCAAAACGCTTGTCACGATTGTAGTACACGCTGTCCGTCTGGTAGCCGATGAGGGGAACCAGTCCCCGAAGAAAAAGGTTGCGCTCGCGGAAGCGGCATAGGTGTTGTACAGCCCGCTGGCTCATCAGGCGGTAGTCGGCATGATTGTAGACGGATTTTACCCCCATTGCCTTCATCAGCCGATAAAAGACCAAAGCGGTGTTGCGTTTGAAGAAAGTGTCGGTCTTCCGTTCTTTACGTACGCCATAAACGATGTCATTGCCCGCTTTATAGCTGTTTATCATGTCCGGAATCACTTGGATGTCATCTTGCAAGTCTGCATCAATGGAGATGGCTATCTCGCAACGCTCTTTTACTGCATTGAGTCCTGCTAGCAGGGCATTCTGGTGTCCTACGTTTCCTGCCAGGTTCAGTCCGCAGGCATAGGCCGTATTTTGGTGCAGTTCTTTGATGATAGCCCATGTCTGGTCGGTGCTTCCGTCGTTTACATATAATATATAGCTTTCCGGGGAAATTTGCCGGGCTTGTATCAGCCGGTCGAATAATTGGCTCAATCGTTTATGGGTTTCATGCAGCACTGCCTCTTCTTTGTAGCAAGGTACGACAACGGCGAGTATGGGAGAGTTTTCCATCATAGAACAAATCTTTTTGCAATATTCGTAAGAAATCGGGAGAAAAACAAATTATCACTCTTTTCTTTTGAAAACGAAACGTACGAGTAAGAAGTTGACCGGAATGGCGATGGCGAAAACCGGAATGGGGGCCAGAGGTTTGGGGATGCCCATCCAGAGAGAGAGGTTCAGCAACCCCATGTGTAGCAGATAGCTGCATAAGTGTGCCCCTCCAAATCCGAAGGCTTTTCTCCATGAGGGCTTCCGGCCGAAGGTAAAGTAAGCAGTCAGATAGAAATTGGCGATGAAGCTGAGAGCATATCCCAGTGTATAGGCTATGTTTACATTGATAACCCATTGTAATACAAAATACAATCCGTAGTGCAGAGCTGTCGCAAAGATGCCCACCATTACGAAGCGTACAAATTCCGGTAGTTGTTTCAGCCGCTTCATCTTAACATTAAATATCTACTCTCTGTTGCCATTATCATTGGGGCGGCAAAGTTAGGCATTGTTTCAGAATTATTTGTAATTTTGCTTTGCGAAATTAAGCTGCATCTCAGCAAATTGCAAATAAATTTGCATCTGCTTTCGGTTTGCGCTATCTTTGCGTCCAGAAAACATAAAAAACAAATAAGGTATGTCGGACAGAAAGAAGGCGTTCTGGTTTATTGCGCTGCTGAGTGTGCTTGTGGTTGTTCCCTTTCTGGGAGAAACCATTTTTTATTCCAAGGGGGAACCGCGGGAGGCGATTGTTGCCCTTTCTATGCTGGAAAGTGGAAACTGGATACTTCCGGTGAACTATGGTACTGATATTGCTTATAAACCCCCTTTCTTCTACTGGTCAATAGCCGCCGTCTCTTCCCTTTTTGGAGAGGTGACGGAGTTTTCTGCCCGTTTCCCGTCTGCATTGGCTTTTTTAGCCATGCAGTTGATGTTCTTTGCCTTTGTGGCAAAACGTAAAAACGTTCAAACGGCGTTTCTGGCCTCTATTCTTCTTTTGTCTTCTTTCGAGGTGCATCGGGCGGCTGTCGCTTGTCGGGTCGATATGGTTCAGGTTGCCTTTATCGTTATTTCCCTTTGTCTGCTGTTCCGCTGGGATGAGAAGGGATGCCGCGGAGTGCCTTGGCTTGCGGTGTTGCTGATGGGATGTGCCACGTTGACCAAAGGGCCGGTAGGCTCCATATTCCCTTGCGCGTGTATCGGTGTGTATCAGTTGTTGCGCGGACGTTCTTTCTGGAAAGCGTTTTTCTCGTTGGTAGGTATCGGCTTGCTTTCTTTTGTTCCTTATTTAGCTTGGGTATACGTAGCTTACAGACAAGGTGGACAACCGTTCCTCGATTTGGTTCTGGAGGAGAATACCAGGCGGTTTATGGGCAAAATGTCCTACGAGTCCCATGAAAATCCTATATGGTATAATTTCCTGACTTTGATTTGGGGATGGATTCCCTGGACGTTGGTTCTGGTAGTTTCCTTGTTTGGCTTGAAGTGGAAAAACATGCGTTGTCTGCCGGAAGGGGAGACCCTGCTGTTGCGGTTGAAGAAGGGCTGGACTGCTTTCCGCAACCAGTCTCCGGTACAATTGTTCACGTGGCTGGTCATTCTGATAATCTTTGTCTTCTACTGCATCCCCAAGAGTAAGCGGAGCGTTTATCTGCTTCCCATCTATCCGTTTATGGCAGTGCTGATAGCTGAGTATCTGTTGGCTTTGGTACAAAAGGGGGCACGAGTTTTCAGGATTTGTGCAATCATCTTTGCTTCTTTGGGCTTGTTGCTTACGCTTGTTTTTGTCGTAGTTCGTCTCGGCCTGGTTCCCGACAGCGTTTTTGGAAGTGGACGCCATGCCGCTGAGAATGTAGCCTTTATGCATGCGTTGGAGGATGTGGCTTTGTCTGTTCCCAAGTGGCTCCTGGTAGCGCTTCCCGTAGTAGCCGCTGTCTGCACATTATGTATGGTGGTAAAGCGTGCGGATAGCCGGTCATTATTATATGGTATAGCAGGATGTATGCTTTGTCTTTTCGTATCATTGGATTCGGTTTATCAGCCCACGGTGCTGGCTGTGAAATCAGATAAACATTTGGCTGAAAGGGTCAATACGTATGTTCCGGAAGGTGTGGTCTATTCTTACTCGAAAATGAGTTTCTATGGTGTTAACTTCTATCTGAAAGACCGCATGCGGCACATTGAAAAGGAACGTCCGTCCAGCGGGGAGGGCTATTTGTTGGTTCCCGTAAAGGAGGAGGAGAATATGTTGGGAGAGCTGGAACAGACGTATCATCTGGAAAAGATATTCCGTACAGACAGACGCAGTTGTGATATGCGTAATGAAATCTGCATGTATAAATTTAGGGCGATTGACATTCATAACCCATAATTTATAACTCATAACTTAAAATGAATCCGATAGATATCATTAACAAATATTATCCGGAAGAGAATGAGTTGCGGCATATACTGTTGACGCACAGCCGTTCCGTAGCCGACAAGTCGTTATGGATTGCCGACCGCCATCCGGAACTTTCATTGGATAAGGATTTTCTGTACGAGGCTGCCATGCTGCACGATATAGGCATTTTTCTTACAGATGCGGCAGGTATCCATTGTTTTGGCGACAAGCCTTATATCTGTCACGGTTATTTGGGAGCCGACCTGATACGCGGCGAAGGCTATCCCCGCCATGCTTTGGTTTGTGAACGCCATACGGGTGCCGGACTTTCATTGGAGGGAATCATTGCGCAGGATTTGCCCGTACCGCATCGTGAAATGGTTCCGGTCAGCTTGGAAGAACAAGCTATCTGTTTTGCCGATAAGTTTTATTCAAAAACTCATTTGGAAAAGGAGAAAAGTGTAGAAAAAGCCCGAAAAAGTTTGGAACGTTATGGTGAAGAAGGGGTACGGCGCTTTGATAATTGGTGCGAACAGTTCTTGTAGCAATCTAAATTTCTTTAAAAAGGGAGATTATCCGTATAAATTATGTACTTTTGCCCCTCCAAGCGTAAACTATTAGTTAATGACGCCATTGAAAGCAAATACATTCATATCATTCATACTACTATTCGTCTTGCTTCTTCTCTCCGGTGGGGCTGCTTCTCAGCGCCGTAGAGCGAAGGTCGCGCCTCCGAATATTCAGCGGACAGACACGTTGCAGGTAGGGGATAGTTTGCAGATGGGAGACTCCCTGCAAGGGGGAAAGGGGCTTCCTGCCGATTCGTTGCAACAAGATACGGTAGCGGCTGCGCCTCCCAAGAAGGATGCATTGGATGCTCCCGTAGCCTACGAAGCCAATGACTCCATTGTATTTACGCAGAGTGGCTTTGCCCATCTTTACGGCCAGGGAAAGGTGAGTTATCCGGGTGCTGACCTGGAGGCTGATGTCATCTCTATGGATATGGACAACAGTACGGTTTTTGCCCGTGGCGTGGTCGATTCTGTAGGAACAGCCAAGGGAAGACCGGTCTTCAAAGACGGGGACACCTCCTACGAAACCGATACTATCCGTTATAACTTCAAGAGTAAAAGAGGTCTTATCAGCAATGTTGTCAGCCAGCAGGGCGAGGGATACGTGACCGGTAATAATGCCAAGAAAGGGAATAATGATGAACTCTATATGAGGAGCGGTCGTTACACGACTTGTGACCATCATGACCACCCCCATTTTTATATGCAGATGACTTATGCCAAGGTACGTCCGAAAAAGAACGTGGTGACGGGACCTGCCTATCTGGTAGTAGAGGATGTGCCGCTTCCGCTTGCCGTTCCATTTTTCTTTTTCCCGTTTTCTAGCAGTTACCAGTCCGGTTTTCTGATGCCTACCTATATGGATGACTCCAATCGTGGCTTCGGTCTGACGGACGGTGGATATTACTTCGCCATCAGTGACCAAATGGACTTGAAGCTGCGGGCGGATATCTTCACGAAAGGTTCTTGGGCGCTGAATATGGAGTCGAACTATGTGAAGCGTTACAAATATTCCGGTTTGCTGCAGGCAAGCTATCAGGTGACCAAGACCGGTGACAAAGGCTTGCCCGACTACTCGGTTGCCAAAGACTTCAAGGTGGTGTGGTCTCACCGGCAGGACCCGAAAGCGAGTCCGAATTCTACCTTTTCTGCCAGTGTGAACTTTGCTACCAGTAGTTATGAGCGTACCAATATCGGCAATATGTACAACTCCCAGGCAATGTCGCAGAATACCAAGACTTCCAGTGTCAGCTATTCGCGTAACTTTCCCGACCAGCATCTGAGCATCTCCGCTTCAGGTAATATTGCCCAGACCATGCGCGACTCCTCTATCGCGGTGACTTTACCGGACATGACCATTTCCTTGAGTACCATTTTCCCTTTCAAGCGTAAACATGCAGTGGGAGATGAAAAGTGGTATGAGAAGATTTCCGTTCGCTATACTGGCCGTGTGAAGAACAGTATCAAGACGAAGGACAATCTGTTGTTCAAGAAGAACCTGATACGCGATTGGGAGAACGGTATGCAGCATGAGATTCCGGTAAGTGCCACGTTTACTTTGTTCAAGTACTTCAATGTGACGCCTACCGTAAACTATACGGAGCGTTGGTACACCCGCAAGGTGAAGAAGGACTGGGACGATGAGCAAGGCAAGGAGGTGAATGATACGACCTACGGTTTTCACCGTGTATACGACTACAGTGCCAGTCTGGGTATCAATACCAAAGTTTATGGTATGTACAAGCCATTGTTTATGAAGAAGAAGGAGATACAGATACGTCACGTCATCACTCCCTCCATCAGTTTCAGCGCTGCACCCGATTTCACTTCGTCCCGTTTTGGCTATTATGACTCTTATATAAAAGACCAGAACGGCATTCGCGATACCGTGCAGTATTCCTATTATGCCGGTCAGGTGTTCAGTCCGCCAAGTGGAGGAAAGCAGGGGCTTATCAGTTTCAATATCTCCAATAACCTTGAAATGAAGTTCAAGGATAAGAATGACTCTATCCGCAAGGTGAGCCTGATTGACGATTTGAGTATGGGTATCAGTTACAACACGGCTGCTCAGGTGCGTCCTTGGAGTGACTTGAGCTTTAATCTCCGTCTGAAGTTGAGCAAGAGTTATACGTTGAGTATGAGCTCTACCTTTGCCACTTATGCTTACGAGTTTGATGAGAACGGAAGGGTGGTGCCCGGTAACCGTACGGAATGGTCGTATGGCCGTTTCGGTCGTTGGTCGGGATATGGTACGTCGTTCAGTTGGACCGTGAACAATGATTCGTGGAAGAAAATAAGGAACTTCTTCACCGGTCAGAAGGATGACGAGGAGCAGGGCCAAGACCAGAATGCCTCGACGGAGGAAGACGGTGACATGGAGGGGGAAACTACCGAGGACGGCACTCCGAAGAAGAAGAAGGAAAAGGCTGCTGCCGATGCTGACGGCTATCAGGTATTCAAGATGCCTTGGTCTATCAACTTCAGTACCGGTTTCAATATTACGGAAGACACCAGTAAGCCCATTAATCGTAAGAACATGCGCTATCCGTACAAATTCAGCCTGAATTCCCTTAATATAAACGGTAACGTCAAGCTTACCAATAAATGGGCTGTCAGCTTCAATTCCGGTTATGACTTCAATGCGAAGGAGATAACGCAGACCGCTTTCAACATCACACGTGACCTGCACTGTTTCAGCATGACGGCTGCCATATCACCTTTCGGACGCTGGAAATACTATAACTTTACCATCCGTGCCAATGCAAGTATCCTGCAAGACTTGAAATGGGAACAGAGAAGCCAGACTCAGAGTAATATTCAGTGGTATTGATGTTTACCAAATTATTTCCGTCTCTCCATGTTCCCGCAAATACTCGTTTGTTTTGCTGAAATGCTTGTTCCCGAAGAAGCCGTTATAAGCGGATAGGGGAGATGGATGTGCCGAGGTGAGTACCAGATGTCGGCTACGGTCGATGAATGCCCCTTTACGTTGGGCGTAGGCTCCCCAAAGAATAAATACAAGATGCTCTTTTTCTTCGGCGAGAATGCGGATAGCCGCATCTGTAAATGTTTCCCAACCTCGGTTTTGGTGAGAACCGGCTTGGTGTGCACGTACGGTGAGGGTAGCATTGAGCAGCAATATGCCTTGCTCTGCCCAGCGTGTCAGATTGCCGGTAGTGGGGGCATCAGTGCCAATGTCATTTTTTATTTCCTTGAAAATATTAAGTAAGGAAGGAGGGAAAGGAACACCGTCATTTACGGAGAAACAAAGTCCGTGTGCTTGTCCCGGACCATGATAGGGGTCTTGACCGATTATCACGACTTTTACTTTGTCAAAAGGGCATAGGTTGAATGCATTGAATATCAGCTTTCCCGGAGGATATATTGCATATTTCCCATATTCGTCCCGTACAAAATCAGTCAATGTACGGAAATAATCTTTCTCAAATTCAGGTTGCAGATGTGCTTTCCAGCTTTCTTCTATTTGAACATTCATAATTGGATCTGTTAGTAGTTTCGGATGCTAAAGTACAAAATAAAAAATAAAGTCCAACCTTTTGAGGGGGTGAACTTTATATTATATGACGGGATAAATGTATATCAAATCAAGTGTATATTGTGTTCCTTGCACTCTTTGCGCATATCTTCCGGCCAGATACTGGCTTGTATCTCACCGATATGCGCCTTGCGCAGATAGAACATACAGAGGCGGGACTGCCCTATACCGCCACCGATGGAAAGCGGCAGTGTATCATTCATCAAGCGTTTGTGGAAGTAAAGTTCCAGGCGTTCCTCTTCGCCTTCCTCTTTGAGCTGGCGAAGCAGGGCTTCCTTGTCTACGCGGATACCCATGGAGGAAAGTTCGATGCTGCGTTGCAGGATGTGGTCCCATAGCAAGAGGTCACCGTTCAGTCCGGGGAGGTCGTTCAGCCCTTTGCTGGTATAGTCGTCGTAGTCCGGGGCGCGTCCGTCGTGCTTCTTGCCGTCGCTCAGCTTGCATCCGATACCGATGATGAACACTGCACCGTATTTCTTGCAAATGGCATGTTCGCGGCATTTGGGTTCCAAGTCCGGATACAGTTGGCGCAATTCTTCGGCATGGATAAAGTGAAGTTTCTGGGGCAGGCAAGGCTTGATTTGCGGATACATCTCATATACCATATATTCTGTGCGCACCATAGCTGCATAGATACGGGTTACTATCTCCTTGAGGAATTCCACATTGCGGTCTTCGGCAGTAATGACGCGTTCCCAGTCCCACTGGTCTACATAAAGGGAATGCAGATTGCCCAGTTCTTCATCGGCACGGATGGCATTCATGTCTGTGTAGATGCCATATCCCGGTTCGATATGGTATTCGGCAAGCGTGAGGCGTTTCCATTTGGCGAGGGAGTGCACCACTTCAGCTTTGGCGTCGCCCAAATCTTTGATAGGGAAAGTTACGGCACGTTCCACTCCATTGAGGTCGTCATTGATACCCATTCCTTTCAATACGAACAGTGGAGCTGTCACACGTCGCAGGCGCAGTTCGGAAGAGAGGTTCAATTGGAAGAACTCTTTAATTTGTTTAATCCCTAATTCAGTCTGTTTTAGGTCCAATAAAGGTTTGTAACCTTCAGGTGTTATCAGGTAGCTCATAAATTTATTCAGTATAACTTCTATTAAATTGCTCGGCAAAGATAGGAATAATATTGATACTTGCTTCTGTTTTGTGGGAAAAAAGAACAAAATGTTTGTGTAATTGCGGTTAGTCTTCTCAAAGTAATAATAAAAATATTCCTCGGTTTGATATAAAAAGCGTTTGAATGTTAGGAATCTGCTAATTTTTTTATACTTTTGCATCCACATTTGGCTCCGTAGCTTAGTGAATAGAGCGTCAGATTCCGGTTCTGAAGGTCGTGCGTTTGAATCGCACCGGGGTCACAAAGAAAGGAACTCCCTTTGCATGAATATTTTGCAAAGGGAGTTTCTTTTTATACAATACATCCAGAAAAGTCAACCATACGGTTCTCTTTCTTGTTATAATTTCCATAGAGTTAGAGGTATGAAACAAATAATATTTATTTTTGCAATGTTAATGACTTGTCTGTCCTATGCCGGTAAGCCGGAAGGACGGTCAGAAAGGAGAACAGACATGAAACCAATGAAAGAGATTTATCTGGCAGGAGGATGTTTTTGGGGTACCGAACATTTCCTGAAACAAATAGAAGGTGTGGAGGCTACCCAGGTGGGATATGCCAATGGAAATATAGCCAATCCTACCTATCAGCAGGTGTGTACCGGTACCACGGACTTTGCCGAAACCGTAAAAGTACAGTATGATCCCGATGAGGTGGACTTACCTTTCCTTATCGACCTTTATTTCAAAACGATTGACCCTACCAGCCTCAATAAGCAAGGGGGGGATAGAGGTACACAGTATCGCACGGGTATCTATTATACGGATACCGCCGACCTGCCTGTTATTCGTGAAACCGTTGACCGGCTGGCTGCCAACTACTCCCGTCCGTTGGTTGTAGAGATAGAGCCTTTGAAGAACTTCTATCTCGCCGAAGATTATCATCAAGACTATCTGGACAAAAATCCTGGTGGATATTGTCACATTAACCCCACCTTGTTCGACCTGGCACGTAAAGCGAAGATGAAGAAAGAAGGAGATGGCGAGTATTTAAACCTGGAAAAGTAACGGACAATGGATATACTGTTAATAAGTAATGAAGATACGTGCCGCAGCCGTATCGCGCAGGAACTCCTGCATGCATTTGGCAGGGGAATGAATATCTCTACGGCAGGAATTATGGAGGGGAACTGCGTTCCCGATGCCGTGTGCAATGTGATGGAACAGAATGGTTTCAGCGTGTCTCGCAAGAAACCGTCTGGTGTCGGGACCTATACGCACCGGTCGTGGGACTACGTGATTACCCTATGTAAAGAAGCCGGAGAAGAACTGAAATTTATCACTCTGGATGCCAAGCAGCAGGTGCATTTTAATTTTGAAGACCCCTTTAAAAATCGTTTTCAAAATGAAAGTGAGCAGGAGCAACAAATTGCCGCACTCTATGAAACCATGTACCGGCGGCTGTATGAATTTTACCGCGATGAACTGAGTGGGCAGTTGTTACCCCATTGTACGTGCGGTGCAAACACCTATTGCCGTTGTGAATAGTGAAATATGTGTTTTTTTTGAAGCAATCTCTTGACTCGTCCCTAAGGGCAGGACCTATCTTTGCATCATAAACAAAATGCGCATGAGTTTATGAAGAATAAAATGAAGTTTAAAATCGGAGAGTTTTCCAAACTTTGCCAGGTGACCGTTAAGACGCTTCGTCATTATGAAGAGATAGGATTGATGATACCCGTTGAAGTGGATGAGTGGACGGGGTATCGCTATTACGACATCAGCCAGCTCCGGTGTATGAGCCGTATTGTTTACCTCAAGCAATTAGGGTTCAGCCTCGAAGAGATATCCGAGTTGTTTGCCGATGGCAAGGAATTTCCGGATGCTGAATTGTTGAAGGTTAAAATAGAACGTTGCAAAAACGAGATTGAACACTTGATATGGCGGCAGACCGAACTTGCCAAATTGGAAAATTTACTCCATAAACAAGAGAATGTTATGGAAAAAGTGTTTAAGAAATCCCTCCCTTCAAGAATTTTTGCTACCCATCGCCGTAAAATAGACTCTTATCAGGAGCTGTTCAATCTTTGTCCGAATATCATCGGGCCTGAAATGTACCGTTTGGGTTGTGAATGTCCTGCCCCGGAATATTGTTTCACGGTGGAATATAATGAGGAATATGGGGTTGATATTGATATCGAGTTTTTTGAAGCGGTGGCTGAACGCAAGGAAGATTCGGAACTGATTAAATTCAAGGAACTTCCGGAAGTGCCGGTTGCGCTCTGTGTCAACCATTACGGTGCTTATGAGCATATGCCCGAAACTTTCGCCGAGCTTTTTGCGTATGCCGAGACAAATGGATACGAGGTCATTGACCGTGCCCGGTTTTGCCATATTGACGGCATTTGGAACAAAGAAACGGTGGATGAATGGATGACGGAAATTCAGTTGCCCATCAAACTTTCTTAATCAGCCTTTGATTTCTGCGGAAAGCTTTCAACCGTGAGAATACCTAAAAATAGGGATAGGTAGTCAACTTATTTTCTGCGAACTTTGCAGACTGAAAAAAGAATTGAAATGAGAAGCCTGCATATTCTGTTCATATTGGTAGTTGTCACTTGGCTCGGTTTTCCGCTGAGAGCGCAAGAAGCTATTTCTATCGGGACTCGCCACACTTTGTTTTCGCATGTCTTGAATGAGGCTAGAGAATATTGGGTGTATGTACCTGCAACCCGCCCGGGTGAAAAAGAGGAAAGTTATCCGGTTCTTTATTTGCTGGACGGTGATTCTTTTTTTCATTCGGTGGTAGGTTTTACTCGCTTGTTTTCCACCTCCAAAGTTTCTTCCTTACCGCCCTGTATCGTTGTGGCTGTCCTGAATACAAACAGAACCAGAGACTTTACGCCAACCTGTTCCGCTGCCCGGCGTGACGGAACTGTCCGTCCGGGCGATAAACCGGAAGGGGGTGGGGCAGGACAATTTTGCCGTTTTCTGACGGAGGAGCTACGCCTCGCAGTGGAACAAGACTTGCCGGTGAATGGACAACACTTGTTGGCTGGACATTCTTATGCCGGGTTGTTCACGCTGCATGTTTTGCTGAATTATCCCGGTGCATTTGATACATACATCGCCATAGACCCCAGTTTATGGTGGGATAAAGGATATTTTCAGAAACAGGTAGAACGGCAGGTGGATAAGGTTGACTTTTCAGGAAAGCAACTGTATGTTGCGTTTGCCACTCAGCCGCGTCTTGATAGGAAGCTGATCCACTTTCCCCTGACAGATGATTTTATAGGGAGTGCAGTTCCTCGTATGGAGAAGCGGCATTTGCGGGTGGTATCAAAAAAGTTCCCGGAAGAGACGCATGGAACGGTTGCTCTTCCGGGATTTTATGACGGACTGAAAACGTTGTTCTTCCGTTCTGCGGTTGGAATTTCTCTGCCGAACGAACCTCTCTGAAAAAAAATCTATTTTTCAGTAAGCTGAATGATATGCGCCATTGTACTAAGGGGACTACCTATACCATGGTGAGGTCTGCCAAAATCCTAAAAGCGTCATAGCCTGAGTCGCCTTCCGGCAGGAAGCGCCGAGAAGCGCCGTTTCCTTATAAATCAGTATTTTCAGCTCCGGAGAAGGTTGAGTGTCCTTCTCCGGACACACTGATTAAAAAACTGCAAAAGTGCAGCCGGGGCTTCGTTGACTCCGGGCAATTGGAATAGTAGTACAACTACTGTTGTACAATGAGCGCAGCACCATATGCCCTGCTACCGTACGGAAGTGCATAAAAAAACAGTTGCCTGGAGAAACCCTCTCCAAGCAACTGTTTTCAGCTTCTTGATACTTAACTTTATAATCTACATATTCTAAATCTTTCTTGTCATCAATCGTCAATGTCAATCACCCTCATTTTAGAGTCAAATGTAATTTCCCAACGATTAGACAACTTTATCTCATACTCATTGTCATCGTACTCAATCTGAAGAATTCTTGCATCCGGATAATTGGTCTTTACATAGTTACGTATCGCTTCCGGTACAATCTGTGCAGGAACTTCACTTTGTCTGCATCGTACCTCCTTCCATTCTCCCGATTTATCAAATTCTACCTTCTCCCCATTCGTGAACACCACATCATAGCTTTTATAAAACATTCCCGACTCCAATTTAGCCATTGCCACCTTATGGTCTTTAAAATAAGTCTTGATAAATGTCTGCGCCTTCGCCGGCAACTGGCTCACCTCTATCGGCTTATCATTATCTGCCATTACCATTGTGTGCACTGCAAACATACAAACCAACATCATAACTAACTTTTTCATACTTTTCTATTTTTAATAATTAATACTTTATTTGTTTTCTGTATTGCAAAGATGGGAAGGAAATCTGGAAAGAATTGGGAAAAAAACTCTATTTTTGGAAATGAAAAAAAATCTATTTTTGAAAATGGGTGTTGCGGCTCTTCACCTATGAATTTTTGTTTGCAATGAATATTATTTAAAGACACAATAGACTATTATGGCTATGAAAATATTAAATCAGTTTATCGATGATTTTGTAGGTGTTTTCCAATATCGGTTTATGGATACCTTTCAATATTTTAAAGAAAGGAAGAAAAGTAAATATTTGGGAGATAGATTTGAGGAATGGGTTGTGAAGAACTCTAATATTAGTAAAGAAGGTTATCCGGACCTCTGTGACAAGAAAATATTTTGGCGGCTTTTAGATTGGAGAGGTGATAAATACATTGAGGGTTATAGACCTCTGTCTTCATCATCTCCGGATTTGTTGATGGAGTGTGTTACCACTACGAGTACCATTCATGAAGTTGGAGATATTATAGCTGTAGAATGTAAATGGCGAAGTAAGATAGGTTTTTATCTCGATATAAAAGACATTGAAAAGTACGAAAGGTATATGAACTCTAATCTGTTGAACCGTCCGATAAAAAACTTGTTTTATGTTTTTGGCTTTGGATGGTGTGGTGACGGTCCGGAATCTGTTTATGTAGTTCCTGCCAGAGAATTGTACGATTATGATAAAGATACTCGTAGGATAACGTTCCCTATTAAAGAAACCGAGAAGGAGAAAATGAGTAGATTGGAGCGTTTTAAGAAGAAAGACAATAGATGCCTTCTGTATATCAAGTAATGGTATTACTTGGTTATATAAGCTCCAATCAACTGTTATATTGTTTGGGTCGCCGTCAATCTTTGTGGCGAAGGCTATTACTGGCATCTAATGCGGTTTGCAACCTTTCCCAGTCGTCACAAAGCGCCTGCATGGACGGAAACAATAAATCTGCTCCGGCATCCAGTAATACCTGCCTGTCCAGCGGACCGGTATTGACTGCCACAGTGAATATGCCGGCTGCTGTTCCGGCTTGTACTCCGATAGGTGCATTTTCTACAACTATAGCTTCGTTGGTTTGTACTCCGGCTTTTTCCAGTCCCATTAGATAAGGCTCAGGATGAGGCTTTCCGTATTTCACATCAAAGGCGGTCACCATGTGGTCGCGCTGAAACATACCAGGGAAGTTGTGGGCAAGGCGGTTCAGCAGGGAGTGTTGGCCCGAACCGGTGACAAGTACCGGAATAAGTCCTGCCGCTTTTACCTTTTGCAGCACTTCCCAAGCACCCGGCATACGTTCCGGTTCCGGGTGGGTACTGAATTCGGCGCTTTTCTCTGCATAGATGCTTTCTATCATCTCGGGAGTGGCATCCTTGCCATACTGGCGTTGATAAACGATGTTGATGGTGGAGGCTCCGGTACGTCCCTCGTGCATGTATGCCTCTTCACGGCTCAAGTGCAGGCCATGGCGTTTCATTACTTTATGCCAGGCATCGGCATGGTAGGGCATGGAGTTGAACAGTACGCCGTCCATGTCAAAAAGAACTGCTTTCAATTGGATGTTGGAATGCCCGTGCTTTTCCAGATAACGGGCGATAGAGTTTTCGAACACTTGGTAGATTGAGGATTAAAAATTAAGGAATGCAGGGTAAATAAATTGAGAGTTGAAAATCGGGAAACGGCTTTTCATTGCGCTTATTGCACAGTCATTTCTCAATTCTCAACTCTCAATTCTTGATTTATCAAAGTCTTGCCTGGATGGCTTTGGACTCTTCTTCGTAGCCCGGCTTGTTCAGCAGTGCAAACATATTCTTCTTGTATGCTTCCACACCCGGTTGGTTGAATGGGTTGACTCCCAGAATGTAACCGCTGATGCCGCAAGCTATTTCAAAGAAGTAGAGCAGACCTCCGATGCTTTCTTCATTCAGTGCAGGGATAACGATGCGCATGTTGGGTACGCCGCCGTCAACGTGGGCAAGCTGTGTTCCCAATTCGGCCATCTTGTTCACTTCGTCCACGTGCTTGCCTGCCAGGAAGTTCAGTCCGTCGAGATTCGCTTCATCCGAAGGTACCTGCAGGGAGTGCTGTGTCTTCTCCACGGAGATGACAGTTTCGTAGATGGTACGTTCGCCTTCTTGAATCCATTGTCCCATGGAGTGCAGGTCGGTGGAGAAATCTACGGCAGCAGGGAAGATACCCTTGTTTTCCTTACCTTCGGATTCACCATAAAGCTGCTTCCACCATTCGCTTACGTAGTGCAGTTTGGGATTGTAGTTTACGAGGATTTCAATCTTCTTGCCGTTCTTGTAGAGCTCGTTACGCGTAGCTGCATAGATGGCAGCGGGATTTTCTGCAAACGGAACATCTTTTCCACAAGCCTTTTCCATGGCAACTGCACCTGCAACCAGTTTCTCAATGTCGAAACCTGCTATTGCGATGGGCAGCAAGCCTACCGGAGTCAATACAGAGAAACGTCCGCCTACGTTATCGGGGATGATGAAGGATTTGTAGCCTTCGTTGTCTGCCGTTACGCGGGCAGCGCCTTTCTTGGCATCGGTGATGGCAACGATAACCTTCTTTGCCATATCCTTGCCGCGTTGGTCTTCGCATTGCTTTTTCAGCAGACGGAACGCCAGGGCTGTTTCAGTAGTGGTACCGGATTTGGAGATGTTGATAACACCGAATTTCTTGTCTTTCAAGTATTCGGTAAGCTCATATAGATAATCTTCACCGATATTGTGTCCTGCATACAGAATGACCGGAGCCGTTTTCTTGTCTTGCAACCAGGTGAAGCTGTTTGACAAAGCCTCTATCACCGCACGTGCACCGAGATAACTTCCGCCAATACCGGCAACTACTACTACTTCGCAGTTGTCACGCAACGTCTGTGCGGTAGCCTTTAGGTCAGCCAGGTGCTCTTTAGTGATGGAAGAGGGGAGGTGCAGCCAGCCTAAGAAGTCGTTGCCCTTACCGGTACCATTCTCTAATGCTTCCTGTGCAGCCTTTACTTGGGCTTCATAGGCGAAAACGTTTTCTTTGGAGATGAATCCAAGAGTCTTTTCAATGTTCAAACTAATCATAATATTCTAGGTTTTAAATTCAGTATTTCGTTTTATCTTTTTTCGCGCTTACCGGAATGAATCGGTAAGCAGCTTGATTTCAATCGTCGGTGAGATACGCTCATACAGAATGTTGTATACTGCATCTACAATAGGCATGTTGACATGATAATGCTTGTTGATTTCCTTGATACATTTTGTACCGTAATATCCTTCAGCAATCATTTCCATCTCAATCTGCGCGCTTTTCACGGAGTATCCCTTGCCAATCATCGTGCCGAATGTGCGGTTACGGCTGAAATTGGAATATCCCGTCACCAGCAGGTCACCTAAATAAACGGAATCATTTACGTTTCTGTTCAGTGGATGTACTGTTTGCAGGAATCTGTTCATTTCCTGTATGGCATTGGACATAAGCACAGCCTGAAAGTTGTCTCCATATTTCAGACCGCTGCAAATACCGGCTGCAATGGCATATACATTTTTCAGCACCGAACTGTATTCAATGCCGGCAACATCATTACTGACAGAGGTCTTGATGAATGAACTGGCCAGTTTGCGGGCAATGGTGCAAGCCTTGTCGGTGTCGGGACAAGCAATAGTCAAATAAGAAAGGCGTTCCAAAGCCACTTCTTCCGCATGGCAGGGACCTGCCAATACAGCAATATTCTCAGCCGGGACGCCATATTCCTTAGTGAAATATTCCGAGACAATCAAGTTGTCATCGGGTACAATACCTTTGATGGCAGTTATGATGAATTTATCCTTAATCTTAGTCTTCAGTTTCTTCAAGTGAACCTTCAGATAAGGGGAAGGTGTAACGAAGATGAGCGTATCAGATTCTTTCACGACATCATTGATGTTGGAGTTGAAGTTGATACGCTTGGTATCAAACTTGACGCCCGTCAGGTAGGCAGGGTTATGGCCAAGCCGTTTGAAGTCGGCAATACGGTCGTCTCGCCGCATATACCAGTTTATCGACTCCGCTTGGGCCAGTACCATTTTGGCAATGGCAGTTGCCCAACTTCCTCCGCCCATGATGGCTATCTTACCGGGTAGTTTCATATCGAAATTAATAATTAAAAACTAAAAATTAAAAGGGGGTGAAGGAGCGCGCCTTCACCTTCCTCCTATCTTTAATTTTGCCTATTTAATTCTTTAATTTTTAATTCTTAATTCTTCCGACCCAGTCAGCAACTTCGTTTACGGTCGGGTTTGCCAGTTCCAATTTATATTTCTTGTTGATACCGCAGATGTCCATGTGGAGTTTTTGCGGATTCACATCTTTCATGTCACTCACCAGGTTGTAGCCGGCCTTCTGGATTACAGCCACCCAATCTTCGGGGATGCCCAGTTCCGTGTATCGTGCAGGAGCATCTTTGGGGATGACCTTTTCCGGACGCATCTGCGGGAAGAAAAGCACTTCCTGGATGAAGGATTCGCCCGTCATCAACATGGTCAGACGGTCGATGCCGATACCGATGCCCGATGTGGGAGGCATACCATATTGCAATGCTTTCAGGAAGTCCTGGTCGATGAACATCGCTTCGTCGTCTCCCTTTTCGCTCAAGCGAAGTTGGTCTTTGAAGCGTTCTTCTTGGTCTATCGGGTCGTTCAGCTCGCTGTAAGCGTTGGCAAGTTCCTTGCCGTTCACCATCAGCTCGAAGCGTTCGGTCAGTCCCGGCTTGCTGCGGTGCATCTTGGTCAGCGGGCTCATCTCTACGGGATAGTCGGTGATGAAAGTGGGCTGTATGAAAGTTCCTTCGCAGAATTCTCCGAAGATTTCATCAATCAGCTTGCCCTTGCCCATGGTGTCGTCAATCTCCATATTCAGTTCCTTGCACACCTGGCGGATTTCGTCCTCGCTCTTGCCCTCGAGGTCGTATCCGGTCTTTTCCTTGATGGCTTCCAGGATGGGCAGACGGCGGTAGGGAGCTTTGAAACTGATGGTCTTGCCGTCTATCTCGGTTTCTGTGCAGCCGTTTACGGCGATACAGATGCGTTCCAGCAATTTCTCCGTAAAGCTCATCATCCAGTTGTAGTCCTTGTACTGCACGTACAGCTCCATACAAGTGAATTCCGGGTTATGGTTCTTGTCCATACCCTCGTTGCGGAAGTTCTTGCCTATTTCATATACACCTTCAAATCCGCCCACAATCAGTCGCTTCAAGTAAAGCTCGGTGGCGATACGCAGGTAGAGGTCCATATCCAGAGAGTTATGGTGGGTGATGAACGGACGGGCGCTTGCTCCACCGGGGATGGATTGAAGAATCGGCGTCTCCACTTCCGTGTAGCCGGCTTCATCCAGCACGGCACGCATGGTCTTGATGACGGTGGCACGCTTCAGGAATTTTTCTTTCACGCCGTCGTTTACGATAAGGTCTACATAACGCTGGCGGTAGCGCAGTTCGGGGTCCTCGAAAGAGTCGTAAGCCACACCATCCTTATATTTCACGATAGGCAGGGGCTTGATGCTCTTTGCAAGTACGGTCAGCTTCTTGGCATGGATGCTGATTTCGCCCATCTGAGTACGGAATACGAATCCTTCGATGCCGATGAAGTCGCCTAAATCGAGCAAACGTTTGAACACGGTGTTGTACATCTCCTTGTCCTCGTCCGGGCAGATGTCATCGCGGGTGATATATACCTGGATGCGTCCTTTGGAGTCCTGCAATTCGATGAAAGATGCTTTACCCATGATACGGCGGCTCATGATACGTCCGGCAACGGACACCTGGCGAGGCTCTGCATCGTCGTTGAATTCAGCTTTAATATCGGTAGAGAAAGCATTTGTTACATACTCTGCTGCGGGATAAGGCTCGATGCCCATCGCGCGAAGTTCATTCATGCTGTTGCGACGAATGATTTCTTGTTCACTTAGTTCTAATACGTTCATTTCGCTATATTTCACTCAATTTGGGTACAAAAGTACGAAACATTTTTCAGATAGAGAACCTTTTTCCTTGAAATATAGGGAACGGGGGTGACATTAACCCTCTCCTTCGGCATCCACCCATTCGATGTGCGGGGAGAGGAGGGTGCGTTCCGTCACTTGTCCGCATTGCCTGCGGTAGTATTCGGGGATGAAGCGTATCTGCACCGCAGTGATTTGCGCCGGACTCACTTCTTCTGGGGTGTCTACCCCGGTGCCTTCCGAACGGCAGGTGTAGTAGAACGTCCCGATGCCCTTGAGCTTTACGGAGTGTCCCGAGCTCATCAGCTTGCCCAGCACTTCACCAAGGTTCATTAATACTGCATAGGTATCTCCCGGGGTTACCGTAGACATTTCCGACAATAATCGGGCTATTTCATCCGTTGTATAGGGATGTCCTTTGGTGACGGCTCTTGGGTGCCATTTGTCGTCGCCTTTCTGTTTTACTTTCTTATAGAATGCCATGGGGGCTTGTTGTTATTATGTGTCCGGCTCAACCGGTAGGTCGGGCATGGTTCATACGGTATGAATGTGCCAATCATACGGTATGATTATGGTAATCATATCTTATTATTTATCATTGAATCGCAAAGATAGCATAAATCATCCGCATAGTGTGCAGGTTTAAGGTGTTTTTTCTGCTGTTCTGTTTTAAAAAAAGAGTACCTTTGCACCCGCTAAAAAGAAATAGGTATATAATATGGCAGGACAAAAGACTCCCACGGCGTTGGGAACGGAAAGTATAGGTAAACTCTTGATGCAATATGCCGTTCCGGCAATCATCGCAATGACGGCATCCTCTTTATATAATATGGTAGACAGTATCTTCATCGGTCACGGCGTTGGGACGATGGCTATTTCGGGATTGGCGTTGACTTTCCCGTTGATGAATCTGGCTGCGGCGTTCGGTTCGTTGGTAGGAGTGGGGGCTTCTACACTGATTTCCGTCAAGCTGGGGCAGAAGGATTATGACACGGCACAGTGTGTGCTGGGCAATGTTTTTGTGCTGAACATGGTACTGGGAATTGCCTTTACCATCATTGTCATGCTCTTTCTCGATCCGATTCTCTATTTCTTCGGAGGCAGTGACCAGACGGTGGGCTACGCGAGGGATTATATGCAGATTATCCTTTTGGGAAATGCCGTTACGCACCTCTATCTGGGGCTGAATGCAGTGCTGCGCTCTTCAGGGCATCCACAGAAGGCGATGTACGCCACTATAGCCACGGTGGTTATCAATACCATACTCGACCCGGTGTTTATCTATGGTTTTGGCTGGGGCATACGTGGTGCTGCCGTCGCTACCATTGTGGCGCAAATTATCTCTTTGACGTGGCAGTTCAAGCTTTTCGGCAATAAGGATGAGCTGTTGCATTTCCACCGGGGGATATTCCGTCTGAAACGTAAGATTGTATTCGATTCGCTCGCCATCGGCATGTCTCCTTTCCTGATGAACCTGGCAGCCTGCTTCATCGTTATCATTATCAATCAGGGGTTGAAGAAGTATGGCGGCGACTTGGCTATCGGGGCTTTCGGTATCGTGAATCGTCTGGTTTTCATTGTAGTGATGATTGTGATGGGGCTGAATCAGGGTATGCAGCCTATTGCCGGATATAACTTCGGGGCGAAGCTGTACGGACGGGTGAACAAGGTGCTGAAACTGACGATAATCTATGCCACGGCAGTGACCACTTTCGGCTTTCTGGTCGGTATGCTGGTGCCGGACCTGGTAGTGGGCATCTTTACATCGGATGCGGAACTGACAGAGCTTTCGGTTACGGGACTGCGCATTACGGTAATGTTCTTCCCGATTATCGGTTTCCAGATGGTGACTTCCAACTTTTTCCAGAGCATAGGCATGGCAGGCAAAGCGATATTCCTTTCCCTTACCCGACAGATGCTGATTCTGCTTCCTTGCCTGCTTATCCTGCCGCAGTTCTTCGGAGTGGCAGGAGTGTGGTACAGCATGCCGGTATCCGATTTGCTTGCAAGTTTGATAGCATTGGTGATGTTGGTTTGTCAATTCCGCAAATTCAGAACCTCTCCCTTGTAGGGATAGGTCGGGGGAGAGGCTCTGAATTTTTCTTCCTACTTTCTGCAGATATTCCGTAAGAATATTTATATTTGCTATCTGCAAACCAATAGATGAATAAGCGTATGGGCAATAATTTTATAATCAATATAGGCCGTCAACTGGGCAGTGGCGGACGGGAGATAGGCGAGAAACTGGCTGCCCGTCTGGGTATTGACTTTTATGATAAGGAACTGATTAGGTTGGCTTCTGAAGAGAGTGGACTGTGTTGTGAGTTCTTTGAGAAAGCTGATGAGAAAGCTTCACAAGGTATTATTGGAGGGCTCTTCGGCATGCGTTTCCCTTTTGTCAGTGACGGGGCTATCCCGGCCACGAATTGCCTGAGTAATGATGCTCTGTTCAAAGTGCAGAGTGACGTGATACGCAGATTGGCGGAGGAGAAGTCCTGCTTGTTTGTGGGGCGTTGTGCCGATTACATTCTGCGAGAACATCCACGCTGTGCCAATGTCTTCATTTCCTGCTCCAATGAGGAGCGCATCAAGCGTATTTGCCGAATGTATTCCATTTCTGAGCGTGAAGCGGAGGAGATGATGAACAAAGCGGACAAGAAGCGTGCCGAATACTATAACTACTACAGCTACAAAAAATGGGGAGCTGCCGAAACATACCACTTGTGTATCGATTCTTCCGTATTAGGTATTGAGGCTACGGTGGACTTTATAGAAGAGTTCGTCAAGAAGAAGCTAAGACTTTAAGGAATTAAAATTAAAGGCTGCGTAGTTGGGTTAAACCAACATTGCGCAGCCTTTAATTTTAATTCCTTAATTTCCTCCTACATCATTGTCAGCAGTATCATCTGTCCCGCCAGAATTCGCAGGAACATTGTCAATGGATATACCGTGGAGTAACCTACTGCCGGAGCATCATTGCCTGATGTCTGATTGGCGTATGCCAATGCAGGAGGGTCTGTGTTGCTACCTGCTATTAAACCCATCAGGGTGAAGTAGTTCACTTTGCAATAGAAACGGGCTATCATGCCGATTATCAACAAAGGGATGACGGTTATCAGGAATCCATAGCCTACATACAGTAATCCGCTGCCTTCTACTACTGTTTGTACAAAATGCTCACCGGCTTCTATACCTACACTGGCAAGGAAGAGTACAATACC
This sequence comes from Bacteroides sp. AM44-19, assembly GCF_003603395.1. Lineage (NCBI taxonomy): Bacteria > Pseudomonadati > Bacteroidota > Bacteroidia > Bacteroidales > Bacteroidaceae > Bacteroides > Bacteroides sp. AM44-19. The sequence goes on from NZ_QTNB01000002.1 coordinate 174,975, forward strand.
GATTTCACGCAACATCAAGTTAGCGCTCATGGTGGTGTACGTCACAAGATGCATTTTGTGACCAAAACGTCCGATAAGGATTGCCACTACCAGCGGACCACCTGCAAGACCTAACTTAACCGGTGTCGGCATACCCGGGAATGCGATGGGGAGGCTTCCCAGCAGGATTCCTAGGAAGATTCCCACGAAAATAGTAACGATATTCGGAGTGTCCAAACGTTTCAACTGGTTGCCCAATACACCGGCTACACGCTCTACGGCATCTTGCTGGCCAACCACCATTACGCGGTCACCTACTTGAAGTACCAGATTGGGATCAGCAAACAAGTCCATACCTGAGCGGTTGATACGGGTTACATTTACACCGTACATACTGCGGAAGTGGAGGCTTCCCAGCTTCTTACCGTTGATTTCGGACTTAGTGACGAGGATACGACGGGAAACCATTGGGGTGTCCTGCTTTTCCCAGTCTACATGTATTTCTTTTCCGATAAAGGCAGCTACCGCTTCGGCATCTTCTTCGGAGCATACGATGAAGAGCTGGTCTCCTACGTGGAATACCGTTTCATGGTTGGGGATACTGACGTGCCCCTCATGGCGTATGCGTGAACAGACAAACGGACGTCCCAGGAAATCCTTTATCTGGAGCAGGGTCTTTCCGGAAATTGATTCGTTGCGTACTTCGAGGTGAAGCATGTGCGGCTGATGCTTTACATCTGCTTCCTGCGTATTGAGTTCCTGCTCCTCTTTCTTGAGGTTCACCCGGCAGATATAACGGATGGCTATGATGGAACCTATGATACCTACCACACCAAGCGGATAGGCGCAGGCATATCCCAATGCGATGGGGTCTCCCGTATAGTTTATCTGGTTCAGGGCTTCTTGTGCGGCACCCAGACCCGGAGTATTGGTTACGGCACCATAGAGAATACCTACTATCATTGGCAAGTCTATCCCTCCGTCAATGAAGTAGATGCTCAATGCTACTGCGATATTCAGCAACACGATACCAACAGCAAGCATGTTCAGCCGCATCCCCCCTTTTTTAAAGGAAGAGAAGAAGGAAGGCCCGACTTGCAGACCGATACAGAATACAAATAAAATCAAACCGAATTCGCGGATGAAATGCAAAATGTGTGTTTCGCCCGTGAAGCCAAAATGCCCCATCAGGATACCCGCAAAGAGGACGAATGTAACCCCCAACGATACCCCGAAAATCTTAATCTTACCCAGCAATACGCCCACAGATATTACGAATGCATACAAACAAACGATGTGAGCGACAGATGAAGGGTCCCATAACAAGCTTTCTAACCAATTCATAGTACCTTTTAATATGTCGTTTTTTAAAATTTCGCGCAAAATTACTTAATAAAAAGGAGTTGACAAAAGCTTTGTGGTACTTTTTGCTATATCAACTTTGCAAAAATAGGGTGTGTTTCCGGTGAATACGCTGAATCCGTATGGATGCGGAGTCATCTGTAAGTGCAATTTTCTCTAAAAAAAGATTTTGTTCTAAGTATTTCCTTATATTTGCAAGTCTCTTGATGACAAAAATGAATAGTATTCATCTATTTTAATTTTAAATAAACTATGGCAGACAGTAAAGAAAAACTCTTCTCCGACTTTTCTCCCGTTTCCACTGAGCAGTGGATGGAGAAAGTTACCGCAGACCTGAAAGGGGCGGATTTTGAGAAGAAGCTCGTTTGGAAGACAAACGAAGGATTTAAGGTGAAACCTTTCTACCGTATGGAGGACTTGGAAGGTTTGAAGACGACAGATGCCCTTCCCGGCGAGTTTCCTTATCTCAGAGGTACCAAGAAAGACAACAATGAATGGCTTGTTCGTCAGGAAATCAAAGTGGAATGCCCCAAAGAGGCCAATGCCAAGGCGTTGGACATCTTGAATAAAGGTGTAGATTCACTCTCTTTCCATGTAAAGGCCAAGGAATTGAACGCAGAGTATATTGAAACTTTGTTGAAAGATATCTGCGCGGAATGTGTCGAGTTGAATTTTTCTACCTGCCAGGGGCATGTGGTGGAACTTGCAGAACTTCTTGTCGCTTATTTCCAGAAAAAGGATTATGACTTGACGAAATTGCAGGGCTCCATCAACTATGACTACTTCAACAAAATGCTGGCCAAAGGTAAAGAAAAAGGTGATATGGTGGCAACAGCCAAGGCGCTGCTCGAGGCTACCGCTTCCCTTCCGAAATACCGTGTATTGAATGTGAACGCGTTGACATTAAACAATGCAGGTTCTTATATTTTCCAGGAGTTGGGTTACGCTTTGGCTTGGGGTAATGAATATATGAATCAGTTGGTTGATGCCGGTCTGCCGGCTGCAATGGTAGCCAAGAAGATTAAGTTTAATTTCGGTATCAGTTCCAACTACTTCCTTGAAATAGCCAAATTCCGCGCTGCACGTATGCTGTGGGCTAATATTGTGGCTTCTTACAGTCCTGAGTGTCTGCGCGACTGCGAAAACAAGGGTAAGGATAACGAGTGTCGCTGTGCAGCCAAGATGAAGATTCATGCGGAAACTTCTTCATTCAACCTGACTTTGTTTGATGCACACGTAAACTTGTTGCGTACGCAGACTGAGGCGATGAGTGCCGCCCTTGCTGGTGTTGACTCAATGACGGTTACTCCGTTCGACAAGACTTATGATGCTCCTAACGAATTCTCTGAGCGTATGGCGCGTAACCAACAATTGCTGTTGAAAGAAGAATCGCACTTCGATAAGGTTATAGACCCGGCTGCAGGTTCTTACTATATCGAGAACTTGACCGTCTCTATTGCCAAGCAGGCTTGGGACCTCTTCCTCGCTGTAGAAGAAGACGGTGGTTTCTATGCTTCCGTGAAAGCCGGAAAAGTGCAGGCTGCCGTAAACGAGAGCAACAAGGCACGTCATGCTGCAGTCGCCAAGCGTAAGGAAGTGTTGCTGGGTACCAACCAGTTCCCCAACTTCAATGAAAAGGCCGGGGATAAGAAACCGGTTGAGGCTACTTGCTGTTGCGGCGGCGGACATACGTGCGAGAAAGATGTTCCGACACTGAACTTTGACCGTGCTGCCAGTGAATTTGAAGCGTTGCGTCTCGAAACAGAGGCTTCCGGCAAACGTCCGAAAGCGTTTATGCTGACTATCGGTAATTTGGCCATGCGCCAAGCACGTGCACAGTACTCTTGCAATTTCTTGGCTTGTGCCGGATATGAAGTTGTAGACAACCTCGGTTTCTCCACCGTAGAAGAAGGTATAGAAGCTGCAATGGCTGCCAAGGCCGACATCGTGGTATTGTGTTCAAGTGATGATGAATATGCAGAATATGCTGTTCCCGCCTTCAAGGCTCTGAATGGCCGTGCCATGTTTATCGTAGCCGGTGCTCCTGCTTGCATGGACGACTTGAAGGCTGCCGGTATCGAGAACTTTATCCATGTCCGTGTCAACGTGCTGGAAACATTAAAGGAATACAACGCTAAACTTTTGAAGTAAGATGAGAAAAGATTTTAAAAACTTAGATATATATGCCGCTTTTCAACCCGTCAATGGTGCTGAGTGGCAAAAGGCTAACGGCATCCATGCTGATTGGAAAACGCCGGAACACATTGAGGTGAAGCCTGTTTATACAAAAGAAGACCTTGAGGGAATGGAACATTTGGGTTATGCTGCCGGACTTCCTCCTTATTTGCGTGGTCCGTACTCTGTAATGTATACATTGCGTCCCTGGACTATCCGTCAGTATGCAGGTTTTTCTACAGCGGAAGAGTCAAATGCCTTTTACCGTCGTAATTTGGCTTCTGGACAGAAAGGTCTGTCCGTAGCTTTCGACTTGGCCACTCACCGTGGCTACGACCCCGACCACGAACGTGTAGTGGGTGACGTAGGTAAGGCAGGTGTGTCTATCTGTTCCTTGGAGAATATGAAGGTGCTGTTCGATGGAATTCCTTTGAACAAGATGTCCGTCTCCATGACCATGAACGGTGCCGTACTTCCTGTTATGGCATTCTACATCAACGCAGGTCTGGAGCAGGGTGCCAAGTTAGAAGAAATGGCTGGTACTATCCAAAATGATATCTTGAAGGAATTCATGGTGCGTAATACCTATATTTATCCGCCTGCATTCTCTATGAAGATTATCTCCGACATCTTTGAATATACTTCCCAAAAGATGCCTAAGTTTAACTCTATCTCCATCTCCGGCTACCACATGCAGGAAGCGGGTGCTACGGCAGACATCGAGTTGGCTTACACCCTGGCAGACGGTTTGGAATATCTGCGTGCCGGAACGGCTGCGGGTATTGACATCGATGCTTTCGCACCGCGTCTCTCTTTCTTCTGGGCCATCGGAACGAACCACTTTATGGAAATTGCCAAAATGCGTGCCGCACGTATGTTGTGGGCAAAGATTGTGAAGCAGTTCAACCCGAAGAATCCGAAGTCGCTGGCTTTGCGTACGCACTCTCAGACTTCCGGCTGGTCGCTGACAGAGCAAGACCCGTTCAACAATGTGGGCCGTACTTGTATTGAGGCGATGGCTGCTGCATTGGGACATACTCAGTCACTGCATACCAATGCTCTTGACGAGGCTATTGCCTTGCCGACGGATTTCTCTGCACGTATTGCACGTAATACGCAGATTTATATTCAGGAAGAAACTTACATTTGCAAGAATGTAGACCCATGGGGTGGCTCTTATTATGTGGAAAGTTTGACCAATGAGTTGGCTCACAAGGCTTGGGAATTGATTCAGGAAGTAGAGAAGCTGGGCGGTATGGCAAAAGCCATCGAAACCGGTATTCCCAAGATGCGTATCGAAGAGGCTGCTGCACGTACACAAGCCCGTATTGATAGCGGTTCACAGACCATTGTCGGCGTGAACAAGTATCGTCTGGAGAAAGAAGCTCCGATTGATATTCTTGAAATCGACAATACGGCTGTCCGTCAGGAACAGATTGAAAACTTGAAGCGTCTGAAGGAAGGACGTAACCAGGCAGAAGTGGACAAGGCTTTGGAGGCTATTACTGAATGTGTAAAGACAGGTAAGGGCAACTTGCTGGAACTGGCTGTCGAGGCAGCCCGTGTCCGTGCCACTTTGGGGGAAATCTCTTATGCTTGCGAAAAGATTGTAGGACGTTATAAAGCAGTAATTAGAACTATATCAGGCGTGTATTCATCAGAAAGTAAGAATGACAGCGACTTCCACCGTGCTTGTGAATTGGCGGAGAAGTTTGCGAAGAAAGAGGGACGTCAGCCTCGTATCATGGTAGCCAAGATGGGCCAGGACGGTCACGACCGCGGTGCCAAGGTTGTTGCAACCGGATATGCCGACTGTGGCTTCGACGTGGATATGGGACCCTTGTTCCAGACACCGGCCGAGGCTGCCCGCGAAGCGGTTGAGAACGACGTTCATGTAGTGGGGGTTTCTTCATTGGCTGCAGGACACAAGACATTGGTTCCGCAGATTATCGAAGAACTCAAGAAGTTGGGACGTGAGGACATCGTAGTGATTGCCGGTGGTGTAATCCCCGCACAAGACTATGACTTCCTTTACAAGGCAGGCGTAGCTGCCATCTTCGGCCCCGGTACTCCGGTTGCCAAGGCTGCTTGCCAGATATTGGAAATCTTGTTGGATGAAGAATAATCCGACACGTTAAATGTTAAAAAAGGACGGTGTGCGTTTGCATATCCGTCCTTTTTTCTTAATCTGTGTTATATAGCATGCTTTTTTTCTTGGATAATTTGCAGATTTATCAGAAGTCCGTATCTTTGCAATGTGTTTTTCATAGTATTAGATTTAAGGTTAACAAAGGTTGGAGTACAGCGGTACTCCTTTTTTTATGTTCATATGTCAGCTTTTGGGGAGAAAAAATTACCAGGTCTATGTTATCGTTCCTTGCTTATCGTTTCGTTCTTGCCCCCTTTTTATTACCTTTGTCCCACTAAATAAAATAGCGAATGATAGTTTGTATTGCCGAAAAGCCCTCTGTGGCGCGTGACATAGCCGATGTATTGGGAGCGAGAGAAAAGAAAGATGGATACATCGAAGGAAATGGATACCAGGTGACCTGGACATTCGGTCATCTTTGTACGCTGAAAGAGCCGCATGAATATACCCCTAATTGGAAGTCATGGAGCTTGGGAAGCCTGCCCATGATACCTCCCCGTTTCGGCATTAAGCTGATTAGTAATCCCACATACGAGCGCCAGTTCCATACGATAGAGAACCTCATGCAACATGCCGATATGATTATAAACTGCGGTGATGCCGGGCAGGAGGGAGAATTGATACAGCGTTGGGTGATGCAGAAGGCCGGGGCACGTTGTCCGGTGAAACGTCTTTGGATATCTTCATTGACAGAGGAAGCTATTCGTGAGGGGTTTGCCAAGCTGCGTGATGCGTCGGATTTCCAGCCTTTGTACGAAGCAGGCTTGTCGCGTGCCATTGGCGACTGGCTGCTCGGGATGAATGCCACCCGCCTCTACACCATGAAGTATGGGCAGAACCGGCAGGTACTTTCTATCGGCCGTGTGCAGACGCCGACACTGGCGCTGATTGTAAACCGTCAGTTGGAAATACAGAATTTTGTTCCCAAGCAATACTGGGAGCTGAAGACCGTCTATCGTGATACCACTTTCTCCGCTATCCTCCGGAAAAGTGAGGAGGAACTGGTACTGGAAGCCGAGAAGCAGAAAGAGGCTATAGCTGCCGGGAAGAAACCTAAAAAAGAAGAAGAGAATCGAGGTATCGACCCCATTACCGACCGCGAACGTGGGCTTGCTTTATTGAACCAGATTAAGAATTCTCCTTTTACCGTGACGGATGTCACCAAGAAAGAGGGGAGGGAGGCGCCACTCCGCTTGTTTGACTTGACTTCTTTGCAAGTGGAATGCAACAAGAAGTTTGCCTATTCCGCTGATGAGACGCTGAAAATCATTCAGTCTTTGTATGAGAAGAAAGTGGCTACCTATCCACGTGTAGACACTACCTATTTGAGTGATGACATCTATCCCAAATGCCCCGGCATCTTGAAAGGTCTGCGTGATTACGAGACATTTACAGCCCCTTTGACAGGAACTGCATTGTTGAAGTCCAAAAAGGTTTTCGATAACTCGAAGGTAACAGACCACCACGCCATTATTCCTACCGGCCAGCATCCGCAGAATCTGACGGATATGGAGCGTCGCGTATTCGATTTGATAGCATGCCGTTTCATTGCTGTATTCTATCCCGATTGTAAGTTTGCCACTACCACCGTATTGGGAGAGGTAGAGAGCATAGAGTTCAAGGCCACCGGCAAGCAGATTCTGGAACCGGGTTGGCGTGTTATCTTCGGCACCCCCTCGGCACAATCGCAGGAGGAGAAAGAGGAAAAGGGAGAAGAGGAGAATGTGCTTCCGGCTTTTGTGAAAGGAGAAAGCGGGCCGCACGTTCCCGATTTATATGAGAAGTGGACGCAGCCGCCCCGGCCTTATACGGAAGCCACCCTGCTGCGTGCTATGGAAACGGCGGGCAAGCTGGTGGATAACGACGAACTGCGTGATGCGCTGAAGGAAAATGGTATCGGTCGTCCGTCTACCCGTGCAGCCATCATCGAGACGCTGTTCAAACGAAACTATATCCGCAAGGAAAAGAAGAACCTGATAGCCACTCCTACCGGTGTGGAGCTGATACAGATTATCCATGAGGAGCTGTTGAAGTCGGCGGAACTGACCGGTATTTGGGAGAAGAAACTGCGTGAGATAGAAAAACGAACTTACAATGCCGGACAATTCTTGGAAGAATTGAAGCAGATGGTATCGGAAGTCGTGATGAGTGTACTTTCTGATAACAGCAACCGCCACATCACCATCCAAGCGCCTGCTCCCGAAAAGGGCAGTAAGGCTTCTGCCAAGACAGAGGCTGCCGATAAGCCGAAAAAGGAGCCGAAGAAAAGAGCACCGAGAAAGTCTGCCGCCGCAGGTAAAAAGAGGGAACAGGCTTCGGGCGCTGTGGCAGCTTCAAGTGTGGAGGTTCCCGTACAAGCTGACGATTTCGTCGGTCAGCCTTGTCCGCTTTGCGGAAAAGGTACCGTTATCAAGGGGAAAACGGCTTACGGTTGTTCCGAATGGAAATCCGGATGCACATTCCGTAAGCCGTTTGAATAAGGGTAATCACATTAAATAATTCTCTCCGCCATGTATTTCCAGAGGGGAGCAGCCATCAGCGCCTGGCGGATGCTTCCTTGCTGCAGCAATTCCTTGACCTCTTGCAAGGAAAGCAGGTGTACGGTTAGGTTTTCCGTATCTTCCAACTGTTGCTCGGAGATTTTCTCCACGTCCGTAGCCAGGAAACAGTAGGTAATGTTGGTGTGGGTACTTGGATTGGGAGAGATTTGCATGAACTCTTTCCATACTCCGTTTCCATAGCCGGTTTCTTCCAAAAGTTCCCGTTGTGCGGAAACCATCGGAGAGCCGTCCTCTTCTTCGCATACCCCTGCACAGAGCTCATAGGACGTTTCTTGTATGCCATGCCGGTATTGGCGGATAAAGACAAATTGTCCATCACGGGTGATGGCAATGGTATTCACCCAGTTTGGATATTCCAATATATAATAGGAGGGGATGTGGTTGCCGTTGGGTAGCACTACATGGTCCTTACGCACAGTGAGCCACGGAGCCCGATGAAGGTATTCGCTGGATAAGACGGTCCAGGTGTCTTTTGATTTTTCCATAATGGTAAAATTGACTATATTTTAAACAGCATCCCTCCGATATTATCTGTCGTGGCTCCCGTCACCGAGGCGAGGCATCCGGGTGTGTCCACCATATAGAGGGCACCCAGGAAAGCAAAGATTAGGGCTTCCTTGTATTCTATGATTTGCCGGCTGGGAATCACGATTTCACACGGACACAAGGCGTCGATACGTTCTATGAGGAACTTGTTGAATGCACCTCCACCGGTAATCAGCAGTTTTCCGTTACCATCGGGCAAGGGGCGGGCGGTGATGATGCGTGATATTTGCCAGGCGGCATGCTCGTAAAAGGTACGTAGCATATTCTCCATACTCAAGCCATAACGCTCGAGCATGGGATATACCAGCGTTTCCACCCACTCCCGTCCCAATGACTTCGGTCCGGACTGATGGTAGAAATCCATTCCGTTCAGTTCGTCCAGCAGTTCTTGGCAGATGTTGCCTTGCCGTGCTATCTCGCCGTCACGGTCAAATTCCAATCCTATTTGCCGGCAGTAATGGTTGATGACGTAATTCACCGGACTGATGTCAAAAGCGATGCGCCGCCCGTCCTGCTCGAATGAGATGTTGGAGAAACCGCCGATATTCAAACAGAAGTCGTAGTCGGCAAAAAGCAACCGGTCGCCAATAGGTACGAGTGGAGCGCCCTGCCCACCCAGCATGATGTCCAGCCGCCGGAAATCCGAAACGGTAGGTATACGGGTTTCAGCGGCAATGGCGGCTCCGTCACCTATTTGGTACATGATTCTCTTTTGAGGCTCATGGAAGATGGTATGCCCGTGGGAGGCGATAATATCGGGGTGGACTCCAAATTCTTGCATGAACTCGTTGACACGTTCACCGAGAAACTTTCCATAGGAGCTGTGGAAAGTGATGAACTCCAAAGCACTCATTGTCTGTGCACCGGTACCCAATATCTGCTTCATGGCGTCGGGGTAGCTATAGCCTTTTGCACAGTCTATGTGGAAAGACCATTTTCCGGCTTGCTGCCGGAAAGTGCAACAACATACGTCCAGCCCGTCAAGGGAAGTGCCGGACATCAGGCCGATGGCTTGAATTTGGAAGTCTTTCATCCTGATTTTCTTGTTTTATTTATAATTGAGGTAGAATTCGACAACAGCTTCTATTCCTTTACGGAAGATGTCCAACGGTATATTCTCATTAGGTGAGTGGATGGCGTTGGATTCGAGCCCGAAGCCCATCAGAACGGTTTTGATGCCCAGTACTTGCTCGAAAGTGGAGATGATGGGGATACTTCCACCCCGACGCACTGCCAGCGGTTTCTTTCCAAAAGCTTTTTCAAAACCTTTTTCGGCGGCTTGGTAGGCGGGTAGGGTGATGGGACATACATATCCTTGGCCTCCATGCATCGGAGTGACTTTTACCTGTACTGAATCCGGCGCTATGTCCAGAATGTAGTCGGCAAAGAGCCGGGATATCTTGTGGTGGTCCTGGTGGGGAACCAACCGGCAGGATACCTTGGCGTATGCCTTGGATGGGAGCACGGTCTTGGACCCTTCACCCGTATATCCGCCCCAGATGCCGCATACGTCGAAAGACGGACGGCAACTGTTACGTTCCAGCGTACTGTAACCTTTCTCTCCGAAAAGTGCTTTTACATGGATAGCCTTTTTGTATTTCTCTTCGTCGAAAGGAATGCGGGCTATCATGTCGCGCTCGGCTTGGGGAACTTCTTCCACATCGTCATAGAAGCCCGGTACGGTGATACGTCCCTCTGCGTCCGTCACTTGGCTGATTATCTGGCAAAGTACATTGATGGGGTTGGCAACAGCACCGCCGAAGTGACCGCTGTGTAGGTCGCGGTTGGGGCCGGTCACTTCTATTTCCCAATAGGCTAGTCCGCGCAGTCCGGTGGTCAGTGAAGGCAGGTCTGCACCAAGCATGCTGGTGTCCGAAACCAGAATGACGTCTGCTTTCAGCAACTCTTTGTGCTCCTGGCAGAAGCTTTCTAAGCTGGGCGAACCGATTTCTTCTTCTCCTTCGAAGATGAATTTTACGTTGGTTTGCAGCAGTTCGTTGCGTACGAGGTATTCAAACGCTTTCACTTGTATGAAAGATTGCCCTTTGTCATCATCAGCACCACGTGCCCAGATATGTCCGTCGCGTATTTCCGGCTCAAAGGGGTCGCTTTTCCAAAGTTCGAGAGGTTCGGCTGGCATCACGTCGTAGTGGGCATATACCAATACGGTCTTGGCGTCCGGGTCTACGATTTTCTGTCCAAAAACAATCGGGTTACCTTTGGAGGGCATTACGAGGGCTTCATCCGCTCCGGCTTCGAGCAGCAACTGTGCCCAGCGTTCGGCGCAGGCAAGCATATCGTCGTGATGCTCGGGTTTGGCACTGATGCTTGGAATGCGAATGAGGCTGAACAAGTCTTCCAGCATTTTAGGCTCGTTCTCGGTGATGTATTTCTTTATTTCCATGGGTGAATATTATAGTTGTGTTGTTCTGTCAATCAGGTAATAATCCAACAATGTCATTGCTGTCATTGCTTCCACGATGGGTACTGCGCGTGGCAATACGCACGGGTCATGGCGTCCTCGGGCTTTCAGGGTGGTGTCTACACCGTCAATGTTCACGGTGTGTTGCTCCATCAGTACGGTTGCCACGGGTTTGAAGGCTACACGGAAATAGATGTCTTGCCCGTTACTGATTCCACCTTGTATACCGCCCGAATGATTGGTGCGGGTCTCGATACGTCCGTTATTGTTGTAGAACACATCATTCTGCTCCGAGCCTTTCTGCTTTAATCCCTTGAAACCGTCTCCATACTCGAATGCTTTTGCTGCATTGATGCTGAGCATGGCTGCTCCAAGTGCTGCATGGAGCTTGCCGAATACGGGTTGTCCCAGTCCGATGGGGCATCCTTTGACGACACAAGTCACCACTCCTCCGATGGTATCTCCTTCTCCCTTTATCTTGAAGATGAGTTCTTCCATTTCTTTTGCCTTCGCCGGGTCGGGGCAGCGGACCGGATTGGTCTCTATCAGGTCGAGGTCGTATGCGGTATAATTTTCTTCAAGGCGGATAGGACCTACTTGTGAAGTGTACGCCGTGATGTGTATACCCAGCTGCTTCAGCGCCAATTTGGCCAGGGCACCCGCTACTACACGCGAGATTGTTTCACGGGCTGATGAACGTCCACCTCCGCGGTGGTCGCGGATGCCATATTTCACTTTATAAGTATAGTCGGCATGTGACGGTCGGTAGACTTCTTTCAGATTATTGTAATCGTCAGAATGTTGGTTTTGGTTCCATACAATGAATCCTATGGGGCAGCCTGTGGATTTTCCTTCGAAGATGCCGGAGAGGAACTCCACTTTATCACCTTCTTTCCGGGCGGTAGTGATACGTGACTGTCCGGGGCGGCGTCGGTCGAGCTCTGCCTGGACGAAATCCATATCAATGACTATTCCTGCAGGGAATCCGTCTATCACTCCTCCCACGCCCTTACCGTGCGATTCCCCAAAACTGGTAAGACGGAGAATATTTCCAAATGAGTTGAACATATCAAATGCTTTAAAGGTTTATATATGAGGTTAATGTGCCAATACGCTTTATAAGAAATGCTTTTGACTTTATAAAGATAACAACTTTTTTTGGGATTCGTTTGAACAGAATACATTTTTTTGCAAACAATAGTCCCTTGTGACGAAGATTTTATGCCGTATTAGGGCAGATCTTAATCTTTGGGTCGCATAAATTTATTCGTTATACCCAGGTTATACTTTCGTTAAACCATTGTATAGCGAAAGTATAACCTGGGTATAACGAAAGTATGACCTTAGTCTAATGAATTATAATTGGTGGAAAAAGTAGTTGGTTTCCGGTACCCGGCTAATTAAAATTAAAAATAGTAATGATTATCTTTAATATGTTAGTAAAACGTACCTTAAAAAAAGAACATCCTTTTTTTAGAAAAGACCTTGTCTGGTATTCTTGAAAAGTGTTACTTTGCACCTTTGATTTAAAATTGGGAAATTAATAGCTTCTTTGGAAGCTTTTTATTAACTAAACAAGTACTCAAAAAAGTATGAAAAAGAATTTATTTTATTTATTTGCATTGATCTGTTCAATGAGTTTATTCACGGCTTGTAGTGATGACGATGATGATACTTGGCAGCAAATTCCTCAGACAGAGTTGTCTGGAGATAAGGCTGATTTGACTGTCAATGGCGTGAAATCAACCTCTGGTTCTGTTCAAATGTCTGTTAAAAATGAATCTGAGGGTATTTTAACCTTGAAAAATGTAATTCCAGGTTATGAGAATGTGCCTGTTAATGTTGAATTACAGAAACAATCAGGTGATTCTTTTATTTTTGCAGGTACTGCAAAATTGAATACAGCTCCAGCCATAACGAAAGAAACTGCAAGCGTTCCGGCTATCATGACTGTTGAAGTAAGCGGCACTGTTTATTTGGATGGATCTATCAAAGTTGATATGAAAGCTTCTGGATTGGGATTATATGTAGGTACTTACAATGGAGAAAAGCTGGCATTGAAATATGGTGGCTCAGTAATGGTTGGGAAAACGGCTGTTTTGAGTGCTGTGGATGGTAGCAATATGGAGCTTGTTTTGCAAGGTGTTGTTCCGGGAGAAGATCAAGTGAAGATTTCCAATGTGCAACCTGATGCTTCCGGAAGTTTTTCTGGTGAAGCTACTACGGCGGCAAATAATACGGTAAAGTATTCAGGTTCATTTTCAGCTGCTACCGGAGTGCTTTCTTTGGAGTTGAATGCAACTCTGGCAAATACATCCGATTGGGCAAAGACTTATGAACTCGCACCCTATTCAACAGTTGAAGGCTTTGAATGTATGGGAATGACATTGGCCAATTATCCAGTTGCCGGAGCTCTTTATTCTACTTGGAAAGCAAATGTAATGGAAGAGGGTGTAGTAACGGAAAAACCGGAAGAATATGTTGACCTGATGACTGGCTTGTTCAGATGTTTGGGAGGAGCTTTGCTGCCACAGACTTTGCATGGTGTAACTTTGTCAGCGGATGGTAATATTACTGCCGATTATGTTGCTAAGCCCAATATCGTTTTTGAAGCGAGTTGGATGATGGGAGTCATCATGTCCGGTGCTTTTCCTGCACAAGATACAATTAAGGATTTAGTAGCGGAAAGTGGTTGGACAACTTCACCTAAGAATTTGGCCTATTGGTTCCCGAAAGATGGCAAAATTTATGTAAAACTTGATATTGCTTCCATTTTAGCTACAGTCGGAGGTGAAAATATGGGTAATCTTAGTGGAATCATAGAACAAGTGTTGAACGGTCAGCCGGCTATGATTAAAGAACTTTTGAAGACTGTTGGATTTGATTTAGACAAGGTTAGTGATGCTTCTTTTGAGCATTTGCTGGGTATGGTTAAGAATGGTTTTCCTATGGTACCGGTTTCAAAAGATGGACATACATATTTATATTTAGATAAGGATGTATTCGACCCGTTGTTCAAAATGACCGATACGGGAGAAGTTGATGATTGGGGAAGTCCTGTTTATGCATCTGATTTTACTTATATTTGGGATGCTTTGGCTGCCTCTGGCATATTGCCGGAAGAAGCTAAGGCTGCAGGAATATTTGTGCAGTTGATTGGTAACTATTGGAATCTTTCTGCTCAAACCTCAGAATTTAATTTGGGATTGGATTTGATTGCGAAGTAAACTGATTTATGCATGGAACCGTATTTTGAAGTAGTTCCATAGCTATATAAAGAGTTCTCTCTTTTCAATTTGATAGAGAGAACTTTTTTTATTCTTTTTAAGCGTACTTCGCCCTTTAAATTTAAAAGATTTTATGGCCCTTTTAGAGGCTTTCAATATACTGAAACTATTAAAAATATGAAGAAAAAGTTGCTTTACTTATTTGCATTGATTTGTTCTATGAGTATGTTTACTGCTTGTAGTGATGATGATGACAAACCAAACTGGAAAAAGCTGCCTACACAAGAAATTTCTGCCGGAAACTTGGCTTTGACAACAAATACTTTACCGCAAGTAGGTGCAAGTGTCAAATTGGCTATGGTAGATGAAAATAATGGGGTGCTGACTTTGACTAAAGCAATCAGAGGTGTCAATGAGATTGAGATTGATGTAGTTGTTACAGAACAAACAGGTGGGCTCTTTCAGTATCAGGGGACGGCCTCTGTTCCGACAACAAAAGTAGTATCTGAATTGGTTAGTTCCATTGCTGTGAAAGTTAATGGTAATATAACTATGGATGGTAAAGCTAAAGTTGAAGTGACGACGGAAACTTCAGGGGATTTGGTGAAGAAGTGGTTGCTTTGTGATAAGCTTTACACTACCACGGGAACTGATGTGAAAAGGAGACCTTATGCGCCTGCCAAGATAAATTTACTTTCAACTTATAGTGGAGGTAAAACAGCTGATAATATAAGCAATTTGGGCAGTGGAATTTTGTCGGCTGTGATGGTGAAACTGCTAAAAGATGTAGAGTTCAAGGCAGACGGGAATATTGTAGCTGATTATGCACAAGAAATCAATATTGAAACAGCTGATATTGTTAAAGGTATATTGTCAAGTTTGCCTTCTACGAGCAATGTTTCCTGGGTGACTTCTCCGACAAATTTTGCTTATTGGTATGTTAGTGGCGACCATATCAATCTCGTATTGAATCTTTCAAGCATTATCAATAAGATCATGGAAAATCAAGATGGTGCTGATACTAAAAATACGGTTGCTTTAACGGAAATTCTGGAAGGATTAAGAGGAATGAAAGGTGCTGAAATAAAGGCCCTCTTGTCTGGACTTTTAGGAAATCTCGGTAGCGAAGGAATTTTGTCCAAGTTGGATCTTACAAAGATTTCGGATGCAGATGTTGAAAAGTTAGTGGGTTATCTTTTGGATGGCTTTCCGTTGAATTATGAAATATCTGAGATTACTGTATCTGATGGAGTTACAATAGATAACATTTATGTGTATCTCGATAAAGACTTTTTTGATATGCTGATGCCGCTTATTTATCCATTGTTGCCGGAATTGGATGCTTTGATAGATGGTTTGGATATAAAGATATTGGGAAGTCCGGTTGGTAAATACATTAGAACCATGTTGAATATTGAATCTATGACAGATTTAGAACAGGTGTGGAAAGAGAGCACCGTATTCAAAATAGGAATTGATATTTCATCAGGTTCTCATAAAGTTTCTAAGTAGTCTTGTTAAAATAGCGTTGCAAGCGAAAGAAGAGGGTATTTTCAATTAGCACCCTCTTTCTTTTTGACTTATGTTTTGCTGTCGAATCTGATTTTTTTATTAGTTTTTTCCTACATTTGCATATTGAATAATCAAACAGTGGAAACAAAATGACAGAAATTGAAAGACGACAGATCAATGCTTTAGTTAAATCTGAGGTGGTTCCTGCCATAGGTTGCACAGAGCCTATAGCTGTGGCATTATGTGTGGCAAAAGCTACAGAGGTTCTTGGTAAACGTCCGGAAAAGATAACAGTCCTTTTAAGTGCTAATATCTTGAAGAATGCAATGGGGGTGGGGATTCCTGGTACCGGTATGATTGGATTACCTATTGCTGTGGCATTGGGAGCCTTAATCGGTAAATCAGCATATCAATTGGAAGTTTTGAAGGATAGCACTTCTGATACCGTGGAAGAAGGAAAGCGTTTTATTGATGAGAAGCGAATCCATATATCATTAAAAGATGGCATTGAAGAGAAACTTTATATTGAAGTTTGTTGTGAGGCGGGAGAAGATAAATCTACAGCAGTCATTGCGGGTGGGCATACTACCTTTATATATATAGCGCTCAACAATGATATATTGTTGAGCAGGCAAGCAGAGGTCTCTACAGAAGCAGAGGAAAAAGCTCTTGATTTGTCTTTACGTAAAGTCTATGATTTTGCAATGACCACTCCGTTGGACGAGATTCGATTCATTCTCGAGACAGCCCGTTTGAATAAGGCTGCGGCCGAGCGTTCTTTTGAGGGTGATTACGGTCATGCTTTGGGGAAAATACTTCGTGGTACCTATGAACATAAAATTATGGGAGACAGTGTGTTCTCTCATATCTTGTCTTATACCTCTGGTGCATGCGATGCTCGTATGGCAGGTGCCATGATTCCGGTGATGAGTAATTCAGGCAGTGGTAACCAAGGTATTTCAGCTACTTTACCGGTACTTGTTTATGCAGAAGAGAACGGAAAGTCGGAGGAGGAAATTATCCGTGCTTTGATGTTGAGTCATTTGACGGTAATTTATATCAAGCAGAGTTTGGGACGGTTATCTGCCTTATGCGGTTGTGTGGTTGCTGCCACGGGTTCCAGTTGCGGTATAACTTGGCTGATGGGAGGCACATACGAGCAGGTGTCATATGCTGTACAGAACATGATTGCCAATCTTACCGGAATGATTTGTGATGGTGCCAAACCCAGTTGTGCATTGAAAGTAACTACCGGAGTTTCAACCGCAGTGCTTTCAGCCATCATGGCCATGGAAAACCGTTGTGTGACTTCCGTAGAAGGTATTATTGATGAGGATGTGGATCAGAGTATCCGTAATCTGACAAAAATCGGTTCTAAAGGAATGAATGAAACGGATAAATTGGTATTGGAGATAATGACAAGTAAATAATATAGAATTTGAAAATTAAAGAATTAAAAATTAAAGAATTACCATGCGGCATGCTTAATACTGTGTAGTCTGATTCTTTAATTTTTAATTCTTTAATTTTTAATTCTTAATTCTTTAGTGGCAGCATCCACCTCCACATTCATGGTCGCCGCATCCGTCGCCACAGTCACCACAACCGCAGCTGCCGCAACCGCCACCCATCATACGGGCAACTTCAGCAAGCTCTTCGTTCGTAGCCGGGCGGCTTTCCACCACTTCTCCGGTAAAGTTCAAATCACAACCTGCGAGTGGATGATTCATGTCCATTACAACTACGTCTTCCTTTACTTCTACTACACTTCCATTGATGCGTTGACCTTCAGAAGTCATCAAGGGGATGACGGCGCCTTCCACTACACGGTCGCTGTCGAATTCTCCTTCTATCATGAAGATTTCTTTGGGGAGGTCAATAACATGGTCGTCGTCATATTCACCATAAGCTTCTGATGCCGGAATGGTAAAGTCGAATTTATCGCCTATCTGCAAGTCTTTTATCTGGGCTTCAAAGGGTTCGAGTGTCATTCCCAGACCTGAGATAAACTGAAAAGGATGCTCTACGGGTGCTTCTTCTTCGAAATCTTTTTCTCCGTTTTCGATTGAGTACAGCTTATATGCTACGGTGATGTACTTGTTTTCTACTGTTTCCATTAATTTTCTATCTTTATTTAATTAGTAAATACTTTTTTTGAGTATTTGAAGAGACAAAGATACGAATTATTTGTTTCGGGATGTAGAGAGCCTTTGGTAATTTTCAGATTATTAAATGGTTTCAATGATTGGCAATACATTTACATTGGCTGTCTGAATGGTGCTATTTAGAACTGTTAAGTGATAAAATAGGATTTTAGGGCGATATTTTCTTACGATTATTCATATTTATCTTATTTTTTTCTTCAATTTGTTTGGAGATTATAAAAAAGCCCTTACCTTTGCAGCACGTTTGAAACAAAAAAGAAGAATTAAGTTATGAATTTACATACATCTATTAACCTGGCAGTCCTGCATATTATTCGCGTCGTGGTGGTGGCATCAAGAGCGTGAGAAAGGTTATGTATGTATTCGTACGTTAGAAGATAATTTATTAAGCCTTTCTCACTATAGTGGGAGAGGCTTTTTCATTAAAAGGAGATTTGAAAATGAAGCATCAGTTACGCAGCTCGTTCAGCACACAAGGTCGCCGCATGGCGGGAGCCCGTGCATTGTGGACGGCGAATGGTATGAAGAAGGAACAGATGGGTAAGCCCATTATCGCTATAGTCAATTCATTTACACAATTCGTCCCCGGGCATGTACATCTGCACGAAATAGGCCAGTTTGTAAAGGAAGAGATTGAAAAACTGGGGTGTTTTGCTGCGGAGTTCAATACGATTGCCATTGACGACGGTATCGCTATGGGACACGACGGTATGCTTTATTCCCTGCCTTCAAGAGATATCATTGCCGATAGTGTGGAGTATATGGTAAATGCCCATAAGGCAGATGCTATGGTTTGCATCAGTAACTGTGACAAGATTACTCCGGGGATGCTGATGGCGGCTATGAGGCTGAATATACCGACTGTGTTTGTTTCAGGCGGTCCGATGGAAGCCGGGGAATGGAACGGACAACATTTGGATTTGATTGATGCCATGATTAAATCTGCTGATGAAAGTGTGGGCGATAAAGAGGTGGCACAGATTGAGCAACATGCCTGCCCCACTTGCGGATGCTGCTCAGGCATGTTTACCGCTAATTCCATGAATTGCTTGAATGAAGCGATTGGATTGGCACTGCCCGGTAACGGCACGATTGTAGCCACTCACGAAAATCGCAAGAAACTATTTGAGGATGCAGCCAGGTTGATTGTAGAGAATGCCTTTAGATATTATGAAGAAGGGGATGAGAGTGTACTCCCGCGCAGTATTGCTACCCGCGAGGCATTTTTGAATGCCATGACGCTGGATATTGCGATGGGCGGTTCCACTAATACGGTACTTCATTTGTTGGCTGTGGCTCACGAAGCCGGAGCGGATTTTAAGATGGACGACATTGACATGCTCTCCCGCAAGACCCCCTGCTTATGCAAGGTGGCTCCCAATACCCAAAAGTATCATGTACAAGACGTTAACCGTGCCGGTGGCATCATTGCCATCATGGATGAGCTTGCCAAGGGCGGATTGGTCGATACGAATGTCCACCGTGTGGATGGAATGACGTTGGCAGAGGCAATCGACCGGTATAGTATTACCAGCTCTAATGTATGTAAAGAGGCAATCAAGAAATACTCCAGTGCGGCAGCCGGAAAGTTCAATCTGGTACTCGGCTCACAAAATGCGTCTTATAAGGAACTCGATACGGACCGTGCGACCGGTTGTATCCGTGATTTGGAACATGCATACAGCAAGGATGGCGGTCTGGCGGTTTTGAAGGGAAATATAGCTCAGGACGGTTGCGTTGTCAAGACTGCCGGTGTAGACGAGAGTATCTGGAAATTTACGGGGCCGGCGAAAGTCTTCGACTCACAAGATGCGGCTTGCGACGGTATTCTGGGTGGAAAGGTGGTCAGTGGAGACGTCGTCGTCATCACTCACGAAGGGCCGAAAGGTGGACCGGGTATGCAAGAGATGCTTTATCCTACTTCTTATATCAAATCCCGCCATCTGGGTAAGGAGTGTGCATTGATTACCGACGGGCGTTTCAGTGGTGGTACTTCCGGACTAAGCATCGGACATGTTTCTCCCGAAGCGGCTGCCGGTGGTAATATCGGCAAGATTAAGGATGGGGACATTATCGAAATTGATATACCGAACCGTTCTATCAATGTGAAGTTGACGGATGAAGAGCTTGCAGCACGCCCTATGACTCCGGTAACCCGCAACCGTGAAGTCTCCAAAGCATTGAAAGCATATGCCTGTATGGTGAGTTCCGCTGACAAAGGGGCTGTGAGGCTGATTGATTAAAGGCCTCACCCCCGACCCCTCTCCGAAAGAGAGGGGAGGAGGGAATGATACAAATTTCCGAAGTTTTTAATAAAAAGATAAAGTATGGCTGATAATAATAAAAAGAGTAACTTTTCCTCCCTCTCCCAAGGAGAGGGTCGGGGTGAGGCTCTAATAACAGGCGCAGAAGCATTGATGCGCTCTCTGGAGCATCAGGGAGTAAAGACTATTTTCGGTTATCCGGGAGGGAGCATCATGCCGGTATTCGATGCCTTATACGACCACCGGAAGGAATTGAACCACATCTTGGTTCGCCATGAACAAGGAGCAACCCATGCGGCACAAGGCTTTGCACGTGTATCAGGCGAGGTTGGCGTTTGTCTGGTTACCAGTGGACCGGGTGCTACCAATACTATCACGGGCATTGCAGATGCCATGATTGACAGTACGCCTATCGTTGTCATTGCCGGCCAGGTAGGGACGAACTTCTTGGGTACGGATGCATTTCAAGAAGTGGACTTGGTAGGCATTACTCAGCCTATCACGAAATGGAGTTACCAGATTCGTCGTGCAGAAGATGTGGCCTGGGCAGTGGCACGTGCTTTCTATGTGGCAAAGAGCGGACGTCCGGGACCGGTCGTGCTGGATTTTGCTAAAAACGCCCAAGTGGAGAAAACAGAATATGCGCCTACTAAGGTGGACTATGTCCGTAGCTATCTTCCCGTTCCCGAAATGGAGCCGGAGGCCATACGGCAGGCTGCTGAATTAATAAATGGTGCGGAACGGCCTTTGGTGCTGGTAGGACAAGGCGTGGAGCTGGGAGAAGCCCAGCAAGAGCTTCGTGCTTTCATTGAGAAAGCCGGAATGCCTGCCGGATGCACTTTATTGGGACTTTCCGCATTACCTACGAACCATCCGTTGAACAAAGGAATGCTTGGTATGCACGGTAACCTGGGGCCCAATATCAATACCAATAAATGTGATGTCCTTATCGCCGTAGGCATGCGCTTTGATGACCGTGTGACGGGTAAATTGGAAACATATGCCAAGCAGGCGAAGATTATCCACTTTGATATTGACCCTGCCGAAATAGATAAGAATGTAAAGACCGATGTTGCTGTCCTGGGAGATTGCAAAGAGACACTGGCTGCCGTTACCCAATTGCTGGAACCCGCCAACCATCAGGAATGGATTGACAGTTTCCGGCAATACGAGGAAGTGGAAGAGGAAAAGGTAATCCGTCCGGAATTACATCCGGCAGGAAAAGCGCTAAGCATGGGTGAGGTGGTGCGTGCTGTGAGTGAGGCTACCCATAACGGGGCGATATTGGTGACTGATGTCGGCCAGAATCAGATGATGTCCGCCCGTTATTTCAAATACAGCAAGGAACGTAGCATTGTTACTTCCGGTGGCCTGGGTACTATGGGCTTCGGCCTTCCGGCAGCTATCGGTGCCACTTTTGGACGTCCGGACCGCACGGTATGCGTATTCATGGGAGACGGCGGCTTGCAGATGAACCTGCAGGAACTGGGTACCATCATGGAACAAAAGGCTCCGGTGAAGATGATTCTGTTGAACAATAACTTCTTGGGCAATGTTCGTCAATGGCAGGCGATGTTTTTCAATCGTCGTTATTCGTTTACTCCGATGATGAATCCGGATTATATGAAGATTGCTTCGGCATATGATATTCCTGCACGCAGGGTAATGACCCGCGAGGAGCTGGCAAAAGCGATTGACGAGATGATAGCAACCGACGGACCGTTCCTGCTCGAAGCTTGTGTGGAGGAAGAAGGAAATGTAATGCCGATGACACCTCCGGGCGGTTCGGTCAATCAGATGTTGTTGGAATGCTGAAGTCATGCGAAATTAAAGAATTTACTCTATCTATGGATAAAAAACTATATACAATCATTGTTCATTCGGAAAACTTTGCCGGTTTGCTGAATCAAGTGACGGCTGTGTTTACCCGTCGGCAGATAAACATCGAAAGTTTAAATGTATCGGCCTCCTCCATCAAGGGGGTACATAAATATACCATTACCGCTTGGACGGACAAGGATACCATTGAAAAGGTGACCAAGCAGATTACCAAGAAAATAGATGTGCTGCAAGCCCATTATTTTACGGATGATGAAATCTATCAGCACGAGATTGCTCTCTATAAAATAACGACCCCTACGCTGGAAGAAAAACCGGAGGTGTCCAAAGTAATCCGTAAGTACAATGCCCGTATTGTGGAGGTGAATGCTGTATTTGCCATTGTTGAGAAGAATGGCATGAGTGAGGAAATAACCAATCTTTATGAGGAGTTGCGCCAGTTGGATTGCGTACTTCAGTTCGTCCGTTCGGGTCGCGTAGCCATTACGACCAGCTGCTTTGAGCGTGTCAATGAATATCTGGCGGACCGTGAAGCAAAATATCGTCAAAGTAAACACCAGGAATCATGATGAGCGAGAACAATAAGATAGGTACCTACAAGTTTGTTGCCGAACCGTTTCATGTCGACTTTACCGGACGGCTGACAATGGGAGTATTGGGCAACCATTTGTTGAATTGTGCGGGTTTCCATGCCAGCGACCGCGGTTTTGGCATCGCGACTCTAAACGAGGACAATTATACTTGGGTATTGTCCCGTCTGGCTGTCGAACTGGATGAAATGCCTTATCAGTACGAAGATTTCTCCATTCAGACTTGGGTGGAGAATGTCTATCGCCTTTTTACAGACCGTAATTTCGCTATCATCGATAAGGAGGGTAAGAAGATTGGGTATGCACGTTCCGTTTGGGCGATGATTAGCATGAATACCCGTAAGCCGGCAGATTTGCTGGCTCTTCATAGTGGCAGCATTGTAGATTATGTTTGCGATGAGCCTTGCCCGATAGAAAAACCTTCGCGGATAAAGGTGGCCTCAAAGGAACCGGTTGCTGCTTTGGTAGCCAAATACAGTGATATTGACATTAACGGGCATGTGAACAGCATCCGTTACATCGAGCATATCCTTGATTTGTTCCCGATAGAGATGTATAAGGAGAAGCGCATCCGTCGTTTTGAAATGGCATATGTAGCCGAAAGCTATTATGGGGATGAGTTGACTTTGTTCATGGATGATGCCGGTGAGGGCGTTTACGATGTGGAGGTGAAAAAGAATGGCAGCGAAGTGGTCTGTCGTTCTAAAGTGATATTTACAGAGAAATAAATAAATTTATCAACGTTGGCGTAAGCCACAAATAAAAATTAAAACAAAAAATGGCACAATTGAATTTTGGCGGTGTTATTGAGAATGTAATGACCCGCGAAGAATTTCCTTTGGAAAAAGCACGTGAGATTTTGAAAGATGAAACAATTGCAGTAATCGGTTATGGCGTACAAGGCCCGGGCCAGGCTTGCAACTTGCGTGATAACGGTTTCAATGTGATTGTAGGACAACGTCCGGGTAAGACATACGAAAAGGCTGTGGCTGACGGATGGGTACCGGGTGAGACTTTGTTCGGCATCGAAGAGGCTTGTCAGAAAGGTACTATCGTCATGTGTCTGTTGTCTGACGCAGCTGTAATGTCTGTATGGCCGACTATCAAACCTTATTTGACTCCCGGGAAGGCTCTTTACTTCTCTCATGGTTTTGCTATTACCTGGAACGACCGTACCGGCGTGGTTCCTCCTAAAGATATTGATGTTATTATGGTTGCTCCCAAAGGTTCCGGTACTTCACTTCGTACCATGTTCCTCGAAGGGCGTGGCTTGAACTCATCATATGCCGTCTATCAAGATGCTACGGGTAAGGCTTTTGACAAGACGATTGCACTGGGTATCGGTATCGGTTCGGGATATTTGTTCGAGACAACTTTCATCCGCGAAGCCACTTCCGACTTGACCGGTGAACGCGGTTCATTGATGGGTGCTATCCAGGGATTACTGTTGGCTCAGTATGAAGTATTGCGCGAAAACGGCCATACTCCTTCTGAAGCATTCAATGAAACAGTGGAAGAGTTGACTCAATCTTTGATGCCATTGTTTGCCAAGAACGGTATGGACTGGATGTATGCCAACTGTTCTACTACGGCACAGCGTGGTGCGCTGGATTGGATGACCCCGTTCCATGATGCCATCAAGCCGGTTGTACAGAAATTGTATGCAAGTGTGAAGTCGGGCAACGAAGCCCAGATTTCTATCGACAGTAACTCCAAACCCGATTATCGTGAGAAGCTGAATGCAGAATTGAAAGCCTTGCGTGAAAGCGAAATGTGGCAGACAGCTGTTACAGTTCGTAAACTTCGTCCGGAAAACAATTAATCAGCTTTATATAAATAGGTGAAATACCCTCTTCGGTGTTACCGGAGGGGGTATTTCTTTATTATTGATTCCCTATATTTTGAATAAACTCCAATAGCTTCCGGTAAAAACCGTGATGTTTCAGCGTCTCTGCCTCTCCCAATATCACCAGCTTCATACGTGCCCGGGTGATGGCTACATTCATTCTCCTTAAATCATTCAGGAATCCTATCTGTCCTTCTTCGTTGGCACGGACAAGGCTGATGAAGATAACATCGCGCTCTTGCCCTTGGAAGCCATCCACCGTATTTACAGTGAACAAGCTGCGATAAGGCTTGAGTGAAGCGTCTGCCTTTATCTTGTTGCGGAGATATTGCACTTGTGCCTTGTAAGGGGAGATGATGCCGAAGTCTATTTTTTCTTCCAGAATGCGGCTGCCACCGATACGGTTGATGTAGATTTTCAGTTCTGATAGGAGCAGGTCCGCTTCCGCCTTATTAATGCGTCCGAAAGTCTCTCCCACAAATTCTTCTTTGAAATCCATTTCGGAGGTGTCAATCCAGTGGATAGGGGTATCCCAGTCCAGGATGCCCCGGTAACGCACTTCGGAAGCGGCTTCCAACTCGCCATTATAAAACCATTGGGAAGGAAATTTCATGATTTCCTCGTGCATGCGGTATTGCACTTTCAGCAAAGAGACAACGGCAGGTTTGTTGGACACCACTTTCTCCATCAATGTTCGTTCCAGACCTCCACGGGCGGCTTCGTGGCATTTTATGGTGGGCGGAAGTTGGCAGTGGTCACCCGCCAATACCACGCGGTCTGCTTTTCGGATAGCTATCCAGCAGGCAGCTTCTAAGGCCTGGGCTGCTTCATCAATGAAAAGGGTGCCGAAACGGCGTCCGTTCAGCAGCCGGTGATTGCTGCTTACTAGCGTGGAGGCTATGACATGTGCCCCATCAAAAAGCTCTGCATTGATTTGTATTTCCAATGCGGTGGCGCGGTCGCGCAGGCGGCTCATACGGCTGCGTACTCCTTCGCGTTCGTCATAGCTGCCACGGCGGGCACGGCTGCCCAGTTCACGGAGATTTTTCCGGATGCTCCACAGCTCCGGATAAAGCGGATGGTTCTCGAAACGACGCTCGTAGGTAAAGGAAAGCATCTTGTCGTTGACACGGGTCGGATTGCCGATACGCAGGACATTGACGCCACGGTCCACAAGTTTTTCCGAAATCCAGTCGACGGCAGTATTGCTTTGGGCACATACCAGTACCTGCGGTTCCCGATGCAGGGTTTCGTAGATGGCTTCCACTAAGGTGGTCGTTTTTCCGGTTCCCGGAGGACCATGTACAATGGCCACGTCGCGGGCACACAGCACTTTGTTTACAGCTGTCTCCTGCGTGGAGTTCAGCCAGGGAAACCGTACGGGGTAGAGCTCTCGGAAACCGGCTTTCGAGGTTCCCAGCAATATGTCCCGCAATTCGGCCAGGCGGTTGCCTTTGGAGCGTAACGTATCTTCCAAGGCTTCGAACATGGTCCGATAGGATGTTTCGTCGAAATAAAGTTGCACGCCGAGGTTGTCCGTTTCCTGCACTTCCATCACGGCACCGGCTCCGGGCATTATCGCTACCATCCGTGTCTCGTCGGCATAGCTTACGGTAGCGGTGAAGTTCATATAGGTTATTTTTCCATCGGCAGACTGGCGGAAAAAACATACGGGACGGCCGAACTCAAAATTATGTTCTATATCGGTATTTTCTGTGTGTGTAATTTCTATTACTAATTGATTCAGTGAATTATAGTAACTTCGTCCCGGAGTGGCAGGATACCAGCAAAGTCCCCGTTTCACTTTCCGGGCAATCCCCATGTTTTCGGTTTGGCGTTTGAATTCCTCTTTTTCGTATTCGTATTCCATGCGCAGCAAAAGTTGCTGCTGTTGGAGGTGAATAATAGGACTATTTGAATCTTGTTCCTTCATGGTTGCAAAGGTAATCATTCTTCGCTTCCGACGGAAAAAATGCTTTATTTTGTTAAACTATTCAGCCTTTTTATTTGTTTATGATATTAATTTGTAATCTTTACAATAATGAAAAACTAAAAAATAGTGGTTATGGTATATGATTTAACGATGCTCAAAACGTTTTATGCCGCTTATTCGGAGAAGATAGAACGCGTACGGAACGTACTGCGGCGTCCGATGACTTTAGCGGAGAAAATTTTGTATGCTCATTTGTATGATGGGGATAAAGTGAAGAACTACAGACGGGGAGAAGACTATGTGAATTTCCGTCCCGACCGTGTGGCCATGCAGGATGCAACGGCTCAAATGGCCTTATTGCAATTTATGAATGCAGGCCGTGAGCAGGTTGCCGTGCCTTCCACTGTGCATTGTGACCATTTGATTCAAGCATATAAAGGTGCAAAAGAAGATGTTGCGACTGCTACGAAGACCAACGAGGAGGTCTATAATTTTCTCCGTGATGTTTCTTCCCGCTATGGTATAGGTTTTTGGCAGCCGGGGGCAGGCATTATTCACCAGGTGGTATTGGAGAACTACGCATTTCCGGGTGGAATGATGGTAGGCACGGACTCTCATACGCCCAATGCCGGAGGTTTGGGCATGGTGGCCATTGGTGTGGGTGGTGCCGATGCGGTGGATGTGATGACCGGCATGGAATGGGAACTGAAAATGCCGCGTCTGATAGGCGTACACTTGAAGGGTAAATTGAGTGGCTGGGTAGCTCCCAAAGACGTTATTCTGAAGTTGGCGGGTATTCTTACTGTAAAAGGGGGAACCAATGCCATCATTGAATATTTTGGACCGGGAACCGCTTCATTGTCTGCCACTGGAAAGGCTACCATCTGCAATATGGGGGCAGAGGTGGGGGCGACTACCTCCCTTTTCCCTTACGATGAGCGCATGGGTACTTATTTGAAGGCTACCGGACGTGAAGAAGTGGCAAAAATGGCTGCTTCCGTAGCTGTCGACCTTCGCGCCGACGACGAAGTGCTGGCAAATCCGGAAAAATATTACGACCGCATCATTGAAATAGACCTCTCGCTGTTGGAACCGTATATCAACGGGCCCTTTACGCCGGATGCAGCAACACCGATATCGAAATTTGCCGAGGTAGTGATAACCAATAACTATCCCCGCCGGATGGAAGTCGGCCTGATAGGGTCGTGCACCAATTCGTCCTATCAGGATTTGAGCCGTGCGGCCTCCCTTGCCCGGCAGGTAAAGGAAAAGAATTTGAAGGTTGCTTCCCCGCTGATTGTCAATCCCGGCTCGGAGCAGATACGTGCTACTGCTGAACGCGACGGCATGATTGCCGCTTTCGAAGATATTGGCGCAACGATAATGGCGAATGCCTGCGGACCTTGTATTGGCCAGTGGAAGCGCCATACTGATGACCCCGAACGCAAAAATTCCATCGTCACCTCTTTTAACCGTAATTTTGCCAAACGTGCCGACGGCAATCCCAATACTTTTGCTTATGTGGCTTCTCCCGAAATTACCATGGCGCTGACCATTGCAGGCGACCTCTGTTTCGACCCCTTGCGGGATACGCTGGTCAATGCCAAAGGAGAGGTTGTGAAACTGTCCGAACCAGTCGGTGAGGAATTGCCGGCACACGGATTCATCGGAGGACAAAAAGGATATATTGCTCCAAACAAGGGACAGACGGAAATTACGGTCAATCCTCATTCACAGCGCTTGCAACTGCTGACTCCCTTCCCTGCCTGGGATGGCATGGACTTGCTGAATATGCCTTTATTGATTAAAGTGCAAGGGAAATGTACCACCGACCACATCTCTATGGCGGGGCCATGGCTCCGTTTCCGGGGACATTTGGAGAATATTTCGGACAATATGCTGATGGGGGCTGTCAATGCTTTCAATGGAGAGACGAACAAGGTTTGGAACCGCTCCACCAATACCTATGGAACAGTGTCAGGCACTGCGAAGCTGTATAAATCAGAAGGCATCCCTTCCATTGTCGTTGCCGAAGAGAATTATGGTGAAGGTTCCAGCCGTGAGCATGCTGCCATGGAACCACGCTTCCTGAATGTACGCGCCATTTTGGCGAAAAGCTTTGCCCGTATCCATGAGACGAATTTAAAGAAACAAGGCATGTTGGCGCTGACCTTTACGGATAAGGCCGATTATGACAAGATTCGGGAACGCGACCTGATTTCTGTCATGGGGTTGAAAGATTTTGCTTCGGGACGTACGTTGAAGGTGGTTCTTCATCACGAGGACGGGAGTAAAGAAAGTTTTGAAGTACAACATACGTATAACGAACAGCAGATAGCCTGGTTCCGGGCCGGTTCTGCACTTAATGCAAGATAGAATATGGAAAAAATTACTGTACCTTTTATTACCGGCGATGGAGTGGGAGCAGAAGTGACCCCATCCATGCAGGCTGTCGTGAATGCCGCTGTCAAGAAATCCTATGGTGACCGGCGTGGCATTGAATGGAAAGAAGTGCTGGCAGGAGAACGTGCTTTCCACGAAACCGGCTCCTGGTTGCCGGACGAAACCATGGAAGCCTTCCGCACCTATAAGGTGGGCATCAAAGGTCCTTTGACAACTCCCGTCGGTGGAGGTATCCGTTCTTTGAACGTAGCCTTGCGTCAGACGCTCGATTTGTATGTCTGCCAACGTCCGGTACGTTGGTATAAGGGCATTGTTTCTCCACTCAAAGAGCCACAGAAGGTGGATATGTGCGTATTCCGTGAGAATACCGAGGATATTTATGCAGGCATCGAATGGGAAGCCGGAACTCCGGAGGCTGAAAAGTTCTATCGTTTTCTCCGTGATGACATGGGGGTGACAAAAGTCCGTTTTCCCGAAACCTCCTCGTTTGGCGTGAAGCCCGTTTCAAGAGAAGGAACAGAGCGCTTGGTGCGTGCCGCCTGCCAATACGCCCTTGAGCATCATCTGCCTTCCGTGACCTTGGTACACAAAGGAAACATCATGAAATTTACGGAAGGCGGCTTCAAGAAGTGGGGGTACGAACTGGCAGAACGTGAGTTTGGTAAAGAACTGGCAGAAGGGCGTCTGGTCATCAAGGACTGCATTGCCGATGCATTCTTGCAGAACACGTTGCTTATCCCCGAAGAATATTCCGTGATTGCCACGTTGAATCTGAACGGCGATTATGTGTCCGACCAACTGGCTGCCATGGTAGGCGGCATCGGCATTGCACCGGGTGCGAATATCAACTATAAAACGGGGCATGCCATTTTTGAGGCTACTCACGGGACGGCTCCGAACATTGCCGGGAAAGACATTGTGAATCCCTGTTCCATCATCCTTTCCGCTGTGATGATGCTTGAATATCTGGGTTGGAAGGAAGCAGCCTCTCTTATAGAGAACGCCTTGGAGCAAAGTTTCACAGAAGCCCGTGCTACTGCCGACTTGGCCCGTTTTATGCCGGGTGGCGTCTCGCTGTCCACTTCGGCTTTCACCCGGGAGATTGTAAGGAGAATAGAAAATGGGAATAACGAATAAAACGAAACGATTATGAAGAAGGAGTATCTGATTTACAAGCTTTCCGAAGATTTGAAGGAAGCTACCCGGATTGAGAATGAACTGTTCAGGAAGTTTGATGTGAAGCGCGGTTTGCGTAATGAGGACGGCACGGGAGTCTTGGTGGGGTTGACCAAAATAGGCAATGTGGTCGGCTATGAACGCATCCCCGGTGGAGGGCTGAAGCCTATTCCCGGCAAATTGTTCTACCGCGGTTATGATGTGGATGACTTGGCACACGCCATCATCAAAGAGAAGCGTTTCGGTTTTGAGGAAATTGCCTACTTGTTGCTTTCCGGTCGCCTGCCCGACAAGGAAGAACTCTCTTCTTTCCGTGAACTCATCAACGACAACATGCCGCTGGAGCAGAAGACCAAGATGAATATCATTGAACTCGAAGGAAACAACATTATGAACATCCTGGCGCGCAGCGTGCTCGAGATGTATCGTTTTGACCCTGATGCAGATGACACTTCCCGCGATAATCTGATGCGGCAGAGCATTGAGCTTATTTCGAAATTCCCGACCATCATTGCGTATGCCTATAACATGCTTCGCCATGCCACCCATGGCCGTTCACTGCATATCCGCCATCCGCAGGAAAACCTTTCCATTGCCGAGAATTTCCTCTATATGCTGAAGAAGGACTACACGGAGCTGGATGCCCGCACGCTCGACCTGCTGCTGGTTCTTCAGGCCGAGCACGGTGGTGGTAACAACTCCACTTTTACCGTACGTGTCACTTCTTCTACCGGGACGGATACTTACTCTTCGATAGCGGCAGGTATCGGTTCCTTGAAAGGGCCGCTTCATGGAGGTGCCAATATCCAGGTTGCCGATATGTTCCACCATCTGCAGGAAAACATTCAGGACTGGACGAATGTGGATGAGATTGATACTTACTTCACCCGCATGCTCAACAAGGAAGCCTATAACAAGACCGGCTTGATATATGGTATCGGACATGCCGTCTATACCATTTCCGACCCGCGCGCCATTCTGCTGAAAGAGCTTGCCCGCGACCTTGCCCGCGAAAAAGGGAAAGAACGCGAGTTCGCTTTCCTTGAACTGCTCGAGGAGCGCGCCATTGATGTGTTTGGCCGTGTGAAGAATAATGGCAAGACGGTTTCGAGTAATGTGGATTTCTATTCGGGCTTTGTCTACGAGATGATTGGGCTGCCGCAGGAAATCTTCACGCCTTTGTTTGCCATGGCACGTATTGTCGGTTGGTGTGCACATCGCAATGAAGAATTGAACTTTGAAGGTAAGCGTATTATCCGTCCTGCCTATAAGAATGTTTTGGATGAGGTGGCTTATGTGCCCATTAAGAAACGGTAAGGATTAGACTTGTATCTTTTAAATCGTTCCATCACGGGGAAAAAATCGTTCCACCATGGTGGAACGATTTTTTCTCCATGGTGGAATGAAATTTACTCCATGATGGAACGATTAGATTTTCGTATCTCTACTGCTTAATCTTCTCAGTAAAAAACACTGGTTTTTGTATGAAAAAACAATTATCCGGGGAAAACGATTTGTTTGTTGTGAGTTTTCTTTATCTTTGCTTCGCATAAATAAAGAACTATGAATCAGGAAACTTTTCAGATATTTCTGTGGGTAATGAGTGCTGTGGCATTGGTTGTCTTTATTGCGCTCTATTTTGTCAAAGCGGGTTATGGCATGTTCCGTACTGCCTCGTGGGGAATCTCCATCAATAATAAACTGGCGTGGGTGCTTATGGAAGCGCCGGTATTCATCGTCATGTTTGGGTTGTGGGGGAAGAGTGGAGCGGGATTTGCCGTGCCGGTATATTTCTTTTTCCTGCTGTTTCAGTTGCACTATCTTCAGCGGGCCTTTATTTTTCCGTTCCTGCTGAAAGGTAAAAGCCGGATGCCGGTAGCTATTATGGCGATGGGTATCGTCTTCAACCTTTTGAACGGGATGATGCAGGCGGGCGGTTTGTTCTATTTTGCTCCCGAAGGCTTGTATGCCGATGGCTGGGCCTATTTGCTGAAACCTCATGCCTTGTTGGGAATCATTCTGTTTTTTGCGGGTATGTTCGTCAATTTGCATTCCGACTATGTGATACGTCATCTGCGCAGGCCGGGTGATACGAAGCATTATCTTCCCGGAAAAGGGCTTTACCGATACGTCACTTCTGCCAATTACTTCGGTGAGCTGGTGGAATGGACGGGGTTTGCCATACTCACAGCTTCTCCCGCCGCCTGGGTGTTCGTTTGGTGGACGTTTGCCAACCTTGTTCCCCGTGCCGATGCCATTCACCGCCGTTATCGGGAGGAGTTTGGCGATGAGGCGGTAGGAAAGCGCAAACGCATCATTCCATTTCTTTATTAATGGAAAATGGAAAGTTGAAAATGGAAAATGAATAATTCATAACTTATAATTCATAACTCATAACTCATAACTCATAACGATGGAATCCAAGTTATTCACACCCGTCACTTTCGGACCGTTGACCTTGCGTAACCGTACCATCCGTTCGGCTGCTTTCGAGAGCATGTGTCCCGGAAACGCTCCGTCGGACATGTTGCTCGACTATCATCGGTCGGTAGCGGCGGGAGGTATAGGTATGACTACTGTTGCTTATGCGGCAGTTACTCAGAGCGGCCTGTCTTTTGACCGCCAGTTGTGGATGCGTCCCGAGATTATCCCCGGACTCCGTAGGCTGACTGATGCCATACATGCGGAGGGGGCTGCGGCAGGCATCCAGTTGGGACACTGTGGCAATATGTCCCATAAGAGCATTTGCGGTTGTATGCCCGTCGGCGCATCTTCCGGTTTCAATCTTTACTCTCCTACCTTTGTGCGCGGACTGCGTGCCGATGAGCTGCCGGAGATGGCGCGTGCTTATGGGCGTTCGGTGAATCTGGCACGGGAGGCCGGATTTGATTCTGTAGAGATTCATGCAGGGCATGGCTATCTCATCAGCCAGTTCTTGTCCCCGTCCACCAACCATCGGAAAGACGAGTTCGGAGGCTCGTTGCAGAACCGTATGCGGTTTATGGATATGGTGATGGAAGAAGTGATGAAGGCTGCCGGCAGTGATATGGCTGTGCTGGTGAAGATGAACATGCGCGACGGTTTCCGTGGAGGGATGGAGCTGGACGAGACGATGCAGGTGGCGCGCAGGCTGGAGCAGTCGGGAGCACATGCGCTGGTCTTGAGCGGTGGGTTCGTCAGTAAGGCGCCGATGTATGTCATGCGGGGCGAAATGCCTATCCGCAGCATGACGCATTACATGACCTGCTGGTGGTTGAAATACGGTGTACGCATGGTAGGCAAATGGATGATACCGAGCGTACCGTTTAAGGAAGCTTATTTCCTGGAAGATGCCTTGAAATTCCGTGCCGCCTTGAAGATACCGTTGGTTTATGTGGGTGGCCTGGTTTCCAGGGACAAGATAGATGAGGTGCTGGATGACGGCTTCGAGGCTGTGCAAATGGCACGCGCTCTGCTCAATGAGCCGGGGTTTGTCAACCGCATGCGTGCCGAAGAGAATGCACGTTGCAACTGCCGGCATAGTAATTATTGCATTGCCCGGATGTATTCCATCGAGATGGCATGCCATCAGCATTTGAAGGAGGAGCTTCCACCTTGTCTGAAAAGGGAGATAGAGAAAATCGAAGCGAAAGGCTGATTTTTAGTTTTTAATTTTCAATTTTTAATTATTAAAGTGAATTTAGCTGTTATAACCGGGGCAGACGGTGGCATGGGCATGGAAATTACCCGCGCAGTGGCAACTGCCGGCTATCAGGTCATCATGGCATGCCGTGACCCCCAAGCTGCCGAACCCAAGCGGCAACTACTGATGCGTGAAACCGGTAATCCGCGTATTGAGACTGCTCCCATTGATTTGGCATCTCTGGCTTCAGTGGCCGCATTTGCAGAGCATCTGTTGAAGCGGGGAGAGCCGTTGGCGTTGCTGATGAACAATGCCGGAACCATGGAAACGGAACGCCGCATTACCGAAGACGGACTGGAACGGACGGTGAGTGTCAATTATGTAGGCCCTTACCTGCTGACCCGCAAGCTGCTACCATTGATGGGAGAGGGGAGCCGTATTGTGAATATGGTATCTTGTACGTATGCCATCGGTCATCTTGACTTTCCGGATTTTTTCCTCCGGGGAAGGAAGGGTGGCTTTTGGCGCATTCCTATATATAGCAACACGAAGCTGGCATTGACTCTGTTCACCATCGACTTGGCCAGTCGCGTCAAACACAAAGGTATTGTTGTGAATGCGGCCGACCCGGGGATTGTGTCTACCAATATCATCACCATGCATATGTGGTTTGACCCGCTGACAGATATACTTTTCAGGCCTTTTATCCGTACTCCCCGTAAGGGAGCTGCAACGGCTGTCGGCTTATTGCTGGATGAGGATGCCGGTAAACGTACGGGGACATTGAATGCCAGTTGCCGTCCCAAGTCTCTTTCGGAGAAGTACACCCGGCATGTACAGATGGAAGAACTGTGGGAGAGGACGGAAAGTATAGTGAAAAAATGGTTGTAAAAAACAGAGAAGGCGCATATGTCGCCTTCTCTGTTTATGGGGTATCTGAACTGTCTGTCATTAGATAGACAGTTCTCTCAATACATTTACAAGGTCTTTCTTGATGGGTTTGTCATTCTTGATGGCCTTCGTGAAGGGAACGTATACCACTTCATCGTGGTCAATGCCTATCATGACATTGCGCTGTCCTTCCATGATGGCGTCGATGGCGGCTGCGCCCAGACGGCTGGCAAGGATACGGTCGTGTGCCGTAGGGCTACCACCGCGTTGCAAGTGACCGAGGATGGTTACGCGTACGTCATATTGGGGGTATTCGTTCTTTACACGCTCTGCATAGTGCATTGCACCGCCGGTCAGTTCACTCTCGGCTACCAGTACGATACTGCTGTTCTTGGATTTCCGGAAACCGTTCTTGATGAATTCTTCCAGTTGGTCCACTTCCGTACTGAATTCCGGGATAATGGCTGCTTCTGCTCCGGAGGCGATGGCGCCGTTCAGAGCGAGGAAACCGGCATCGCGTCCCATGACTTCTACGAAAAACAAGCGCTCATGGGAAGTGGCTGTATCACGGATTTTGTCCACAGCATCCAGGATCGTGTTCAGCGCGGTGTCGTAGCCGATAGTGGTATCTGTTCCATAAAGGTCATTGTCGATAGTTCCCGGCAGCCCGATACAAGGCACGTCAAACTCTTGTGCAAAGATACGAGCACCGGTCAGCGAACCGTCGCCTCCGATAATCACTAAGGCGTCAATGCCTTCTTTCTTCATGTTGTCGTAAGCAATCTGGCGGCCCTCGGGAGTCGTGAACTCTTTGCAGCGGGCTGTCTTCAGGATTGTACCACCCAGCTGGATGATGTTGCTGACATTCTGGCTTTTGAATTCTTTGATTTCGCCGGTTACCAGACCTTTGTAACCTCTATATATACCTTTAACTGAAAGTCCGTTGTAAATAGCCGAACGTGTCACGGCACGTATGGCTGCGTTCATTCCCGGAGCATCACCTCCTGATGTCAAGATACCAATGCACTTAACTGTTCCCATAACAATCTTTTTGTTTAGTATTAATAATCATGATGAAAAATAGATTTGGACTATTTTTTCATGCCGCAAAGATAGTAAAAAGCTGAGGCGGTGACTAATAAATTACGTTAATTTGCTGTTCCAAAAGGATGACAAACTGTTATTTAAGTTTTGACTTTATGGCTTCTGAAATTTCTTCCATCAGCCATTTGGGGGTGGAAGTGGCTCCGCAGACACCGATGGAATTGGCACCGGCTAACAGAGAACTATCTATTTCTTCGGCACTGTCTATCAAATGTGAATTGGCATTGACTTTTTTACACTCACTGAACAGCATCTTGCCGTTAGAGCTTTTTTTGCCGCTGACAAAGAATATTAAATCATGGGAAGCTGCAAATTTCCGGATATTAGGTATCCGGTTTGCTACTTGTCGGCAGATAGTGTCATAGGACTCGAAAGTGACTTTCGGTGAGATATGTCCCTCTATGTATTTCACAATGTTTTGAAATCCGTCCAGAGACTTTGTGGTCTGGGAGTAGAGACGGATGTCTTTGCTGAAATCCAGTTTCCTTGCCTCTTCCTGCTTTTCGATGACGATGGCCTTTCCGGTGGTTTGTCCTACCAGACCCAGTACTTCGGCGTGTCCATTTTTGCCATAGATGACAATTTGCTTGTCGCGGTTGTCTTCCTGGACGTACTCTTGCTTAATCTTCTTTTGCAGGCGGAGTACGACCGGGCAGGTTGCGTCAATGATTTCTATATTGTTGCGGCGGGCAATGTC
The DNA here is from genome assembly GCF_003603395.1 of Bacteroides sp. AM44-19. Classification (NCBI taxonomy): domain Bacteria; kingdom Pseudomonadati; phylum Bacteroidota; class Bacteroidia; order Bacteroidales; family Bacteroidaceae; genus Bacteroides; species Bacteroides sp. AM44-19. Next base: position 211,438 of record NZ_QTNB01000002.1, read on the forward strand.
ATAAGTTTCAGGGGGCTCTCCATGAGCACGCAGCAGCACTTTGGCGTTGTGGAGGTGGTTGAATTCCTCATGGTTGATGGTAATCAGCCCCATTGCCTTCAGGCGTTCCACTTCACGGCTGTTGTGCACGATGTCTCCCAGACAATAGAGGGTTCCTCCTTTCGCCAGTTCCTCTTCTGCCTTGTTTATTGCGGTGACAACTCCGAAACAGAAGCCGGAGCCTTCGTCTATTTCTACTTTTGCCATATCCGGTTCAGTTCTTCTCCTTTATAACCCGTTCGAATTGTTCCGCCAGCCATTCCTTTTGTTGGGAAATGCTCAGGTGGCTGTTGTCCAACAATAAAGCGTCAGAAGCTTTGCGCAGCGGACTTACATCCCGGTTTTGGTCAATATAGTCCCGTTGTTTCACATTTTCCAGAATTTCGTCAAAGCTGGCTTCTTCCCCTTTGGCCTTTAGTTCGTCATAGCGGCGTTGTGCCCGTATCTCGGGGGTGGCGGTTACAAAAATTTTCAGCTCGGCATCCGGAAAAACGGTAGTGCCGATGTCGCGCCCATCCATAACGATACCCTTGGCCTTGCCCATCTCTTGTTGCTGTGCTACCATAGCTTCGCGTACGAAATCCAATGTTGCAATGGGGCTGACACGTGAAGATACTTCCATGGTACGGATTTTGTTTTCTACATTTACTCCGTTCAGGTAGGTATCTGGGCGTCCGGTTTCGGGGTTCAGGCGGAAAGAAATATGTATATCCTTTATTAGACTTTTCAGTTTTTCGGCATCTATGCGGTCACCCTGGAAAATACCATTCTCTATACTATATAATGTTACTGCCCGATACATGGCACCACTATCTATATATATGTAACCGATTTCGCGGGCGAGGTCTTTGGCCATAGTGCTTTTCCCGCAAGAGGAAAAACCGTCGATTGCTATTGTTATCTTTTTCATGACTTTTATGCTATAGTTATATAGGTATAACACCTGCAAAACAGAAAATTTCAATATTTCATTTAAAATTCTTGCCAAAGATACGGTATTTTTAAAATATCTCGTTACATTTGTGGCACAAAAGCACATGGAGGTTTTTGAAGGATTAAAAAAATGAAAATGGAGCGCCTATTGTGTAAAAAAAAACAGCAGAGCGTGAACATTCTTGGGAAAAGTGCTATATTTGCCCCAAATGAGAAACACTAAAATTATATTATAAATTATGGAAATTAAGAAATCACCTAAGGCAGACCTGGAGAGTAAGAAGTCGACTTGGCTGCTTGTCGGTTATGTAATCGTGCTCGCTTTCATGTTTGTTGCGTTCGAGTGGACAAAGCGTGACATCAAGATTGACACGAGCCAGGCTATTACCGACGTATTTTTTGAAGAGGAAATCATCCCTATTACAGAACAGCCGGAGCAGGTTACTCCTCCGCCTCCCGAAGCCCCTTCAATTGCAGAGACGTTGACTATCGTTGAAGACGATGCTGACGTGGAAGAAACGGCCATTGTATCTTCTGAAGAATTGAACCAGGCAGTGGAAATCAAATATGTTCCCGTAGCAGTGGAAGAGGAAGAACCGGAAGAACAGACTATTTTCGAGGTGGTAGAACAGATGCCTGAGTTCCCGAATGGTGGTATGGCTGGTTTGATGCAGTATTTGAGCAAGAATATTAAATATCCTACTATTGCACAGGAAAACGGAACTCAAGGCCGTGTAACTGTACAGTTCGTGGTTAATAAGGACGGTAGTATCGTAGATGCTAAAGTTCTGAGAGGCGTTGACCCGTATTTGGACAAAGAAGCTGTCCGCGTGATTATGGGCATGCCGAAGTGGAAACCCGGTATGCAGCGTGGTAAACCCGTTCGTGTTAAGTATACCGTGCCTGTAATGTTTAGATTGCAGTAATAAAATATCTATAAGTGGGAGAGGCTGCCGGAATGCAGCCTCTTTTCATTATCCGCTATTCCCTAAATTCTGAAAATGCCATGTTTACAGCTTCCGAGCTTTTAGAAAGAATAAATTCTCATATTGCAGAATTGCAGTTTACCCGTACTCCTCAAGGTTTATATGCTCCCGTTACCTATGTGTTGTCCATGGGCGGAAAAAGAATCCGTCCGGTATTGATGTTGATGGCCTACAATCTGTATCAGGAGGATATTACCCGTATTTTTAACCCTGCAACGGGGATTGAAGTGTATCATAATTATACTCTTTTGCATGACGACTTGATGGACCGTGCAGACCGTCGCCGTGGTAAGGAGACGGTACATAAAGTTTGGGATGACAATGCTGCCATCCTTTCGGGGGATGCAATGCTTGTATTAGCTTATCAGTTTATGGCTCAATGCCCGGTTGAACACCTGAAAGAGGTGATGGATATATTTAGCCTGACTGCACTGGAAATCTGTGAAGGACAGCAGCTGGATATGGAGTTTGAACATCGGAAGGATGTGAAGGCAGAGGAGTATCTGGAAATGATTCGTCTGAAAACTTCGGTATTGTTGGCTGCAAGCTTGAAGATTGGCGCTCTTTTGGGAGGGGCTTCTTCTGAAGATGCGGAGCAGTTGTATGATTTTGGCATGAACTTGGGTGTCGCTTTTCAGTTGAAAGATGATTTCCTGGATGTTTATGGCGATGCTGCCGTCTTTGGAAAGAATATTGGAGGTGATATTCTGTGCAATAAAAAGACCTACATGCTGATAAAGGCTTTTGAACATGCGGATGAGGAGCAGTTGACCCGCTTGAATGCTTGGGTGGATGCTGTTGCATTCAACCCGGAGGAGAAAGTTGCTGCGGTGACGGAACTGTATAACCGGATTGGCGTCAAGGAACTGTGTGAGAAAAAGATGGAAGAGTATTGTGAACGCGCAATGGAAAGTCTGTTGGCGGTGAAGGTGGCAGATGAAAAGAAAGAGGAATTGAAGAACCTGATGGCTAACCTGATGCATCGGGAAGTATAACTTTAAATCCGGGAGAAAATGCCTTATAGAAGATTGCCTAATACAGATCAAGCGAGAATACGGGCGCTGAAAGCAGTGGTCGTCAAGGGTGATATATGTAATGTGTATGATTTGGCCGTATCTTTGAAGGCGTTGACTGATGCGCGGAATTTTCTTACAAAGTTTGAAGCTGCGCAAGCTTATTATGCCGACTGTTTTGAGCGGCAGGCTCGGGCGGGACGTAAGCATCAGGCTAATGTAAAGACTGCCCGTCTGTATATTTCTCATTTTATCCAGGTGTTGAATTTAGCTGTCATCCGTTCTGAAGTGCGTATTGCTCATAAGGAATATTACGGTTTGGACACAAGCAACAATAATGTGCCTGATTTATCGACAGAGCCTGCCTTGGCAGAGTGGGGGCGTAAAATCGTGGATGGGGAAAACAAACGTATATCCCAGGGAGGAATTCCCATTTATAACCCTACGATTGCAAAAGTGAGGGTGCATTATGATATTTTCATGGATAGTTATGAGAAGCAAAAGAATCTTCAATCTTTGACAGCCCGCAGTTTGGACACCTTGGCTTCGATGCGTGCAGAGGCGGATGGTTTGATTTTGGATATATGGAACCAGGTTGAAAAGAAATTCGAGGAGGTCACTCCCAATGAGAAACGTTTGGATTTATGCCGTGATTATGGAATAATCTATTATTACCGTACCGGTGAGAAACGCAAAGAGTAAGTTGAAGAATGAGATTGATTGATTCACATTCCCATCTTTTTTTAGAAGAGTTTGCAGAGGATTTGCCTCAAGTGATGGCTCGTGCCCGTGAGGCAGGAGTCACGCATATTTTTATGCCCAATATCGATAGTACCACCATAGGACCTATGCTTCGGGTGTGCCGTGAATATAAAGGGTATTGCTATCCGATGATTGGATTGCACCCTACCTCTGTGGGTGCGGATTATGAAAAGGAGTTGGAAATAGTGGCCCGGGAGCTGGCTTCACCGAATGAATTTGTTGCGGTTGGCGAGATTGGTATGGACTTGTATTGGGATAAGACTTTTCTTAGAGAGCAGCAAAGGGTGTTGGACAAGCAGATTGAGTGGGCTTTGGAATACGGTTTGCCGGTAGTGCTGCATTGTAGGGAAGCGTTTGACCATATATATAATGTGTTGAAACCCTATCAGCAGACTCCTTTGAAAGGAATTTTCCATAGTTTTACGGGAACCTCGGAAGAGGCCTGCAGGATTATGGAATTTGCGGATTTCATGATAGGAATAAATGGTGTGGTGACTTTCAAGAAATCAACTTTGCCCGAAGTCTTGAAGAATATTCCTTTGGAACGCATCGTGCTGGAAACCGATTCCCCTTATCTGACTCCGGTTCCCAATCGAGGCAAGAGGAACGAAAGCGCATATGTTAAGGATACTTTGGTAAAGGTGGCCGGAATCTATGGGAACTCTCCTGAAAAGGTGGCCCAGGTTACTTCTGATAACGCTTTAAAAGTGTTCGGAATGCTCAAATAAGCTCTTTAAGATTTTAAAGTTTATTAATTTTGAGATTTTATTTAATATAAAACGGGGAGAATGAGGCAGAACAACAAAAAAAAGAATACATTTGTAGCTGAAAACGCTGGTGGTTCGCATTTTTTTTGTAATTTGCACCCGATTTCAGAAAAGGCGTCTATTGGAGAGATGCTCGAGTGGTTGAAGAGGCACGCCTGGAAAGCGTGTATACCCCTAAAGGGTATCCGGGGTTCGAATCCCCGTCTCTCCGCAGTGTGATAAAATGGAGATAAAACAACAAATTATAATAAATAAATTAATTAATTAATCTTAAAAATTAGACACACAATGAAAAAGTTATTTGCAATTGTTGCTGTGATGGGAGTCTTAACATTTGGCTCAACTCAACTTGCTCAGGCTCAAGATGCTCCTGCAGCTGAACAAACTGAACAAGCAGCTGTAGCACCTGCTGCTGACGCTGCTGCTCCTGCCGCAATGGAAGCTGCAGAAGGTGGTATCCACAAAGAACTCAAAACTAAGTTTATTGAAGGTACTGCATCTTTCATGAGTTTGGTAGCTATCGCATTGGTTATCGGTCTTGCATTCTGTATTGAACGTATCATTTATTTGAGCTTGGCTGAAATCAACACAAAGAAGTTCTTGGCTGCTATTGAAGCTGCTTTGGAAAAAGGTGACGTTGAAGCTGCTAAAGACATCGCACGTAACACTAGAGGTCCTATCGCTTCTATCTACTATCAAGGTCTGATGAGAATTGACCAAGGTATCGACGTAGTAGAAAAGTCAGTAGTTTCTTACGGTGGTGTACAAGCTGGTTACCTGGAAAAAGGTTGCTCTTGGATTACACTGTTCATCGCTATGGCTCCGTCTTTGGGATTCTTGGGTACTGTAATCGGTATGGTGCAGGCATTTGATAAGATCCAGCAGGTAGGTGATATCTCTCCGACGGTTGTAGCAGGTGGTATGAAGGTTGCCTTGATTACAACTATCTTCGGTTTGATCGTTGCCTTGATTCTGCAGGTATTCTATAACTACATCCTGGCTAAGATTGAAGCTTTGACCAGCGAAATGGAAGATTCTTCTATCTCTCTGTTGGATATGGTTATCAAATATGACTTGAAATACAAAAAATAATTAAGATGGCTAAGTTATCATATAAAGTATCATACTATGCACTGTATGTCATGTTCGCTATCATCTTGGTAGTGTTGGGCATGTTCTTCTTCGGTGGAGATGCTCAGGGCGATGCAGTGTTGGCAAGCGTTGACGCAGAAATGTGGCAACCGGCTCATACAGACGCATTGATTTATTTGATGTACATTCTGTTCTTTGTAGCTATTATTGCTACCGTGGTTGGTGTTTTGTTCCAATTTGGAGCTGCACTGAAAGACAATCCGGGAGCAGCGTTGAAATCTTTGATTGGTTTGGTTATATTGGTTGCAGTTGTTGTTATTTCTTGGACTATGGGTAGTGAAGAACCACTTGTTATTCCGGGTTATAGCGGAACTGAGAACGTACCTTTCTGGTTGAAGCTTACTGACATGTTCCTTTATTCTATCTATATCTTGTTTGCTGGTACAGTCTTGGCAATCATTTTTAGTAGCATTAAGAAAAAATTATCATAATCAATTGAGGTAACTCAATTTAAAGATATAATTACAATGGCTAAAAAGAAAAGAGAAGTTCCTGAAATTAACTCAAGTTCTACTGCGGACATCGCTTTCTTGTTGCTGATTTTCTTCTTGATTACAACATCTATGGATACCGACCGTGGTTTGGCAAGACGTTTGCCGCCTCCACCGGAAAAGGACCAGAAGTTGGACGATGCAAAGAAGAAGGAACGCAACGTATTGCAAGTCTTCTTGAACATGCAGGACCAGTTAATGTGCGGGAATGATTATATTACTGTTGACCAATTGCGTGCAAAAGCAAAAGAATTTATTGCCAATCCGTATAACGAAGATACAAAACCGGAAAAGATTTCTAAGAATGTTCCTTTCTTCGGTACAGTACAAGTGACGGAAGGCCATGTGATTTCTTTGCGTTGTGACCGTGGTTCTTCATACAAAGCATATATGTCTGTACAGAATGAGTTGGTAGCAGCTTATAACGAGTTGCGTGATGAATTGGCTCAGGAAAAGTGGCAGAAGAATTATATGGAGTTGGATCAAGAACAACAAGATGCAATTCGTGAAATTTATTCTCAGAAGATTTCTGAGGCAGAACCTAAAAAGTACGGAGAAAAGAAGTAATGGGAAAATTTAATAAGACTGGTAAACGTGGAATGCCGGCGTTGAACACTTCTTCTCTGCCTGACCTTATCTTCACCTTGTTGTTCTTCTTCATGATTGTAACAACGATGCGTGAGGTAACATTGAAGGTTGAGTTTAAGGTTCCGCAAGCTACAGAATTGGAGAAACTTGAAAAGAAGTCTTTGGTTACGTTTATCTATGTAGGAAAACCTACTGCCGAATTTCGTAAGAAGTTAGGTAATGAGAGCCGTATCCAGTTGAACGACAGCTATGCTGAAGTTGCTGAAATTCAAGATTACATTATTGGTGAACGTGCCAGTATGAAGGAAGAAGATCAGCCGCAGATGACAGTGTCTTTGAAAGTTGACCAAGATACGAAAATGGGTATCGTAACAGATATCAAAGAAGCGCTTCGTAAGGCTTATGCTTTGAAGATTAACTATTCTGCGCAACCGCGTCAGTAAAAGTTAGTTTAATGATATAATAAAGGTCGTTTCATTTGTTGAAACGACCTTTATTGTTTTAAGTATATTGTTTTTTTAAGATTTCACATTATATACTTCGCGGTAGATGTGTTCCTTTACAGAGTCAAAATCCTTTCCACATTCTATATCTCCATAGGCCATGATGAGCATAGGCAGGTAGTTGTCGCCTGTTTTATAGGGTGGTTGTTGGTAGGGCTTTTCCCATAAGGAGAATCCTTGCCGTTGATAGAAGTTAATGCGGCGTTTAGCCATTTCTTCTTCGGGTATTTCCACTTCCAAGACGATGGGATGTTTTAAGAGTTGGCATAAATGGTTTAGTACGCTCTTTCCATATCCGCCGTTACGCTGTGCGGGGTCAATGGCAAAATGCTCTATATAGTAAAAATGTCCGAAATCCCAGTAAGTGATGAGACCTACCGGGGTGTTGTTATGGAAGATGATATTGTTATAGAAGTGCGTTTTGGTATCTGTATACTTGCGCAATTCCTCCAGTTCCCGGTACTCCTCTGAAGGGAATGATTGAGTCATTAATTTCTCCATGTAGCTGTACAAGTCTGTGTCAGCTGTTGTAATACGTTGAAGTCTGATCATAAGTTCTTTTAGTTTAGTTTGTTTTTATTCAGTATAAAATTCAATGACGCGGCAGATGGCCCGTTGGCAGACCGGGCAGAAAGTAGGGTATTCATTGGTGCGCATGCGGCAATTGTCTGCCGGACGGTAGATGCCTTTGGCAGAATAGCCAGCTCCTTCATATACGCCTACGGGATATGTTCCACTTTCAGAAGAGGGAGTAGGAACGGGAGTTCCTTGAGCAAGCATATCTTTCCATTTGGAAGTGAAATCGATTCTTGTGCTGATGTTCTGTTCCCAGGGTTCCACATCTAGTGGATAGGTATCTGTCATCACGTCATTGTCGTAGAAGTATTCATCGGCCAGTCCGCCAAAGCTATGCCCGAACTCATGTACCACAACGGGGCGGAACATGGGATGGTGGGCGGTAGTAAGGGTATAGGAATTATAGATTCCACCGCCTCCGTATTCTTCCGTATTGGCAAGGATGATGATGTGTTCATACGGTATTCCCGCCAGCGCATCGTGTATGGATTTGACACGGGAGGTTGTCAGATACCGGTCTGAATAGAATGTGCTGAAATGAGAGCTGAATGCTGTCCGTTTCCATTCTCCGAGGCGTGGTACGCTTACTCCGCTGTCTTCGGAGGGGCTGGCCACTGCTACAATGTTGAAGTGCTTTTTCATGGACCGGAAGGGTTCGTGGGCAAACAGACTTTCGCAGGCAATGGCTGCGTCTTCGTAGAATACCGGCATCTCTTCGGGAGTATATCCTTCTGCAAGGATGGCTACGTCGATGCATTTGGCCGTATTGCCGCTTTGCAGCAGATATTTATGTGGTGTGATGTGGGCAGTACCTTTCTGATGTATCAGGATGTCGTCGGGACTGACCGTATGTTTCATGCTTGCCCGTACATTTCTACGCGGGTCGAGAAGTGTTATTTCTATTTCTGCAGGACGAAGGGGATAGGGAAGGAGAAAGGTGTTTTCGAATCCTTTGGTCACTGCTTTGGCTTCATCCGTTTCCAGCCACTCCTGGAAGAGCGAAGAAAAGGATGTTTTGTAGATTACGCTGCCATTGGCTGCATCCCGCATAATGATTTGTCCGTTTCCTTGCAAGGGCAACTCAGACAAATGATGCTTCCTTCCTGCCCAAGAGGGTAGACAAGACAATCCGTCCAGGCATATTTCTTGTCTGGCTGCATTTCCGGTAAAGATATAGTCGACACGCAGGGTCTTATCTGCAAAATAATCGGCAAAGCGTTGGGCATGCAAGGATATTGCCGCCATCAGGCATAATAGGAATAAGGAATACTTTTTCATAACAGTTCATTATTATTGCTACGACAAAGATAATATCTTTAAAGCTCATCTGCAATTTTCCGGTCGTGCGAGATGGAATTTTGCATATGCACTTTGAAATGCCTGATATGCGGTATTATTCTTTTTTTTGTAAGAAAAGTTATAAACCGTATTTTTATTGGCGAAAAAATAGCTAACTTTGCATGTTGCCGTATAGATATGCGGGAGATATAGTAATTTATTAATCATTAGAATTTGAAATGGGACATCATCAGTTGGATACTTTAGACGAACAGATTTTAAAACTTATAGCCGATAATGCACGCATTCCTTTCCTTGAAGTGGCTAGAGCTTGTAATGTATCGGGAGCAGCCATTCATCAGCGCATTCAAAAGCTGACAAACTTAGGTATATTGAAAGGTTCTGAATATGTGATTGATCCGGAGAAGATAGGATATGAAACATGCGCCTATATCGGTATCTACCTAAAGGATCCTGCTTCCTTCGATGCTGTAACGAGAGCATTGGAAGCTATCCCCGAGATTGTGGAATGCCATTTTACAACGGGCAAGTATGATATGTTCATAAAGCTTTATGCCCGCAACAACCATCATTTGCTGAGCATCATACATGATAAGTTGCAACCGCTGGGACTGGCGCGTACGGAAACCTTGATATCTTTCCATGAAGCCATCAAGCGGCAGATGCCTATAACGGTAGAAGAAGAGGAAGATTAATTCTACCGGCGGATATAATCGACGAATGCATAAGGGCAGGGATGCTTCTCATCTGCGGGATGGGACTCCCTGCTTTTTTCTTGCCATACAGTCGGAGCGACTTCGGGAAAGTAGGCATCCACCTGAGGGGCTTCTGCATCCACCTCGGTCAGGCAGAGGGCACCTGCAAAGGGGAGTGCCTGGCGATAAACGCTTGCACCGCCGATGATGTAGACGTGTTCGTCGGGCTGGCAACTGTTCAGTGCTTCTTCCAGTGAGGAAAAAACTTCTGCATCGGGACAAATCAAATCTTTTTGAGTGGACAGAACAACGTTGCGGCGGTTGGGAAGCGCGCCTTTGGGGAGAGATTCAAAGGTCTTTCGGCCCATGATGATGGTATTTCCCGTGGTGAGGGCTTTGAAACGCTTCAAATCATTGGGAAGCCAGAATAACAACCGGTTCTGATAACCGATACCTCTTTTTCTATCTACTGCGGCGATAATACTAATCATATGTGTGTAAAATTCTTTTCTCTTTCTATCTTTTTATTGTAGGATTTATACTGACACTTTCCCTGCAATATGCGGATGCGGGTTATAGTTGACCAACTCAAAATCCTCGAACTTGAAATCGAAGATGTTTTTCACATCCGGATTGATTCTCATCTGCGGCAAATCCCGCGGTTCACGAGATAGTTGGAGCTTTACCTGCTCCAGATGGTTCAGATAGATGTGGGCGTCTCCTAAGGTATGGATGAAATCTCCGGCTTTCAGTCCGGTGACTTGCGCCATCATCTGCAGGAGCAGGGCATAGGAAGCAATGTTGAAAGGCACTCCTAAAAAAATGTCCGCACTACGCTGGTACAGTTGCAGGCTCAGCCGTCCGTTGGCGACATAGAACTGGAAGAAAGCGTGGCAGGGAGGGAGGTTCATGTTGTCCAAATCGCCTACATTCCATGCGCTGACTATAATCCGGCGTGAGTCGGGATTGTGCTTGATGGTTTCTACAGCTTCGCTGATTTGGTCGATGAATCCACCTTTATAGTTCGGCCAGGAGCGCCATTGATACCCGTAGATATGTCCCAGGTCACCGTTTTCGTCCGCCCATTCGTTCCAGATGCGTACACCGTTGTCCTGAAGATATTTCACATTGGTGTCTCCTTGGAGGAACCATAGCAGTTCGTATATGATTGATTTCAGATGCAGCTTCTTGGTAGTAAGGCAGGGGAAGCCTTCATCCATGTTGAAACGCATCTGGTGGCCGAATACGCTGATGGTGCCGGTACCCGTACGGTCGCTTTTCTCTACGCCTTCGGTCAGTACGCGGTTCAGCAGGTCTAAATATTGTTTCATGATGTAGCTCTGTTTTTATCCGAACGCAAAGGTAGGGGAATTAATTAATAATTAATAATTAATAATTAAAAATTAGAGGAAGGGGGTCATCAAGTTCCCCACCCAGCCTACGAATTTCTTCCATCCGGAACGCTTTTTCCAGACTTCGGGAGTGAGTAGTGTACTGTTTTGCACGTCCCGTTCGAACATGGCATTCAGCTCATTGGTGGTCTTAGGGTCGAAGATGAAAGCGTTTGTCTCGTAGTCGTAGCGCAGGCTGCGGCTGTTGAGATTGGCGGTACCTACTGTGCAGAAAGTGCTGTCTACCATCATTATCTTGGAATGGTGGAAGCCGCCGTTGAAGAGATATATCTTGGCTCCTTTCTTCATCAGCTTATGTGCTATATAGAATGAGGCATCCGGTGTAAAGGCTATGTCTGACACGGCAGGTATCATGATTTCCACTTCAGTACCTTTTTTCAGTGCGTTCTTGATTGCCTTGCGGATTGATTTGGTCGGAACGAAATAAGGATTCACGATTCGGATGCTCTTCTGTGCGGCTTGTATGGAAGCTGCATAGGCATGGCTGATGGAGCGTGGTGTTTCGCGTGGCGTGCGGTCCACGATGGCTATTTCTTCGGCAATACTGTCGGGCAGTTGCTGAGTATCCGGGAAGTAGGCAGGTCCACCTACGTGTTGTCCCGTTTCCCGGTTCCACATGGTCAGGAAGATGCCCTGCAGATAGCGCACGGCATCTCCTTCAAGATGTATGTGCATATCGTGCCATTTACCGATTTTAGGCAATCCGTTGATGTAGTAGTCGGCAATGTTCATGCCGCCGGTATAACCTATCTTTCCGTCAATCACTACTATTTTCCGATGGTCGCGGTGTATGGCATGATTCACCCAGGGAAAAGTGATAGGATCGAACTTAACGATTTCGATGCCTTGGGCGCGGATGGATTTCAGATGGCGTTCTTTCAATGGTTGGTTGTTGGACCAGTTGCCGAAGGCATCGAACATGGCGCGGACTTCAACTCCCTCCTTGACTTTCTCTGCCAGAAGGCTGAACAAGGCATTGGCTATGGAGTCGTTGCGGAAGTTGAAGTATTCCAAATGGATATGATGCCGGGCATGGCGGATATTCTCGAAGAGATCGACGAACTTGTCATGGCCGGTCATCAGCAATTTCACTTCATTGTTATAAGTGACGGGGGCGCCCATTTCCTTCAAGTAATTCATGACAATGGAATCGCTTGTTGCTTGCGCCCCGGCATTCCCAATAGAAAAAACGAATAATATGATGAATAGAATCTTTCTCAAAACTTTCTCCTCTTAGTTAGTTTTATGAGGGGACAAAGATACGATTTATCATTGAAAAACAACTATGCCATAGATGAAATCTTGCGGTAACCGAAATAGAGCAATACCACTCCGGCAATGATTAACGACTTGGGGTCAAGCTCCGAAGCTCCGCTCCGGATGGCAGTATCGAAGGTTTCGCGCAAGGTGTCCAGTATCAGCTGCACTCCGTCGAGGGAGACGAACAGTACGAGGGCCAGAGTAAAGCAGAATGCTGTCCATATCTGCGCCAAGTGGCGGCTACGGTCGGGCAGATGTCGCAGTACGCGGCGGCTGAACCCGTTATCGGCTATTTCCTGCCGGTGTTCGGCAAAGAATGAAGTCAGGAGTTTATCATCATTTTCCATCATAACCATTTTGTTTTAAGTAGGAAGCCATTTTGTCTTTCGCCCGCGAGAGGTGGCTTTTTACCGTTCCCGCCGGACATCCGGTGATACCTGCAATCTTTTCGATGCTTTGGTCTTCCATGTAGAAGAGCGTGATGCAGGTGCGTTCCATTTCCTTCAGTGTGGCCAGGGCACGGTAAATGTCCATGTGCTGTCCCACGTCCTGCTGCAGTGTGCTGCATTGAGCGTCCACTCGGTACGTATCCAAATCGTCCGTTTCTTTCCGGCTGCGAATATAATCATAAAAAACGTTATAGGCAATACGGTAGAGCCAGGTTGAGAAGCTGGACAGATTCTTGAACGAAGCGATGTTTGTATAGGCCTTGATAAACGTATCTTGTGCCAGGTCGTCACTCAACTCGCTGTCGCCGCAGGTCTGGTGCAGGAAGAACCGCCGCACGGGCGACTGGTACTTCTTTACCAACTGGTCGAAGGCCCTGGTGTTGTGAAACACCACGACCTGTGCGACTAACGATATGTCACCCATCTGACTCATTTTTCTTCGTTCTTCTTCTGTTGGCTGTAGAAAATCACCAATTGTCCGAAGCCGGTGAACATGACGAGTAAGCCGATACATCCGAGACCGAATTCTCCGGTAATGGCCCAAAGGAAGATGAACAGGCCGATGCCGACGAATATGTTGTTGATGCCTTTGCTGCGGATATCCGTTGCTGCGGCTTCTTTGAAGAAGTTTTCAGGCAGTTGCTGTCCGCTGGCCAGGGCCTGTTCCGCCAGGCGGTACTTGGCTTTCCGGTTTTTATAGCGGAAGAAGAATACTACGAATATGATGAGTAGCGGCAGTCCGAATACAAAGACGATGGCTGTTACGGCAATCACGGTCTCCGAGGTCTTGCTCCCGAGGTCGAACCCGTTCCAGTCCATACTGCTGTGGTGGGTTCTCCATTTTTCCGGAGCATCGCTACTGCCGGTACCGTTTTCATAAGTCATGATGCTGAGTGTGTCTGTTACGGTTTCTCCATTGATGACAGTGTCTCTCAATTCGATGACTCTTTTCTTGTTCCCCTGACCGTCGTTCTCTGTTACGGTTCTGTTTGCGCCTTGCACCAGTGTGCAGAACATCATGGCGAGCATTAATCCAAAAATGATACGTTTCATAATCTATGGTCTTTTAATTTGTTTCTTTGTTGGTTAGACGTGTCGTCACCTTTATAAAGTTGCAAAGAGAAGATATTTTTTTTAGAAAACCGGAAATAAGGCGATATTTTTCCGTGAAAATGTCTTATTGTCTTTTTTCCGGAATAACAAGAAGTAGGTATTTGCGACTGTAAATAGAGGTAAATATACAAACCGGGTTGTTTCTTATTGTAAATACTGTTATCTTTGCGCATCTGTTTTTATTGGGAAGTCTTGATGAAGTTGAGGAATATAATGAAGTGTTTCCTCCCTCTGCTGTTCATTGCCTATCTGGGAGGAATTACGCTGTTTACCCACTCGCATGTGGTGAATGGTGTTATCATTGTGCATTCCCATCCATTCAAGGGCCAGCATGAGCATACAGAGGTGCAGTTGGAAACCATTTTCTATCTAGCCTCTTTCGTCTCTTCTTCCCTTCCGTTGCTTCCGGTTGCCGCGACGGTTTTCCTTGTTTTGTTGTGTGTACTGAGCATTCTTACCACGGAATGCATCAAGTGTGTAAAGCTTCGTGGCGGTATTTGCCTGCGTGCTCCCCCTTCTTTTTTTCAAATCCGATAGATTAAGGCAATTCCGTTGTGGGATTGCGTCAACCTCATTGATTAACATATTATTTTAGAAGTACATGAAAAAATATATATTTTTTGTGGTGGGAGCAGTATGTCTGTTACTCTCATCAACCGTTTATGCCGAAGATTTGAAGAGTACCGATGCCAATATTGTCGGTCATGTAATAGAAAAAAGTACAAGGGAACATTTGCCTTATATGACAGTTTCGCTGAAAGGCACCACCATCGGGACCATGACCGATGCCACCGGTCACTATTTCCTAAAGAATCTGCCTGAAGGTGAGTTCACGTTGTCCGTCAGTGCCGTAGGTTATAAGTCGCAGGAGCGCAAAGTCGTTCTGAAACGTGGTAAGACCTTGGAAGAGAACTTTGAGTTGGAAGAAGACATGGTGGCACTGGACGGGGTGGTAGTCACAGCCAACCGCAATGAGACTGCCCGGCGCTTGGCACCCACTTTGGTCAAAGTGGTCACTCCTAAACTGTTTGAGCAGACAAACTCGCATACTTTGTCGCAAGGACTGGCCTTTCAGCCAGGTGTGCGGGTGGAGACCGATTGCCAGAATTGCGGTTATTCACAAGTGCGCATCAACGGGCTGGATGGGAAATATACCCAAATATTGATAGACTCACGTCCCATCTTTTCCTCTCTGGCCGGTGTGTATGGGTTGGAACAGATTCCCGCCAACATGATAGAGCGTGTGGAAGTGGTGCGTGGAGGTGGTTCAGCCTTGTTCGGTTCTTCGGCCATTGCCGGGACGGTGAATATCATTACGAAGGAACCGATTCGCAATTCCGGTTCTTTCTCGCATACCATTTCCAATTTCGACGGTTCCGGCTCGTTCGACAACAACACGACCCTGAATCTTTCCTTGGTTTCTTCGGACAGTAAGATGGGGGCTTATGTGTACGGCCAGAGCAGGCATCGTTCGGCATGGGACTCCAACGGAGACGGTTTTTCCGAATTACCGAAGCTGAAGAACCAGACTGTCGGTCTGAATGCTTACTACCGGACAAGTGCCTATTCCAAGCTGAGCCTTGAATACCATCATATGGAGGAATTCCGCCGTGGTGGAAGTGGCTTCAGCCTTCCCCCTCATATAGCCGAGGATGCCGGATTGAACGGTACCGGGGCGCCCGGACTGGTGGAACAGCTGAAACATTCCATCAACACGGGTGGGCTCAAGTTCACGGCTTTCTCCAAAAACCAGAAACATACGTTCAGTACCTATGCTTCGGCTCAGCACATCGTGCGCAATAGTTATTACAGCGCTTATGGAATGACTACGGACTTTACCGGTGTGCTGGGTGCCCAGTATATTTATCATTTTGACAAGTGTCTGTTTATGCCTGCCGATTTGACCGGAGGCATTGAGTTCAATCACGACAATCTGCATGACAAGGCAACGGACGTACAGAAGTATCGTGATGCTGCTTTGGCCGAAGATCCTACGGCAACGGGTGACCGCTTGCAACAACTGATTGAGAAATATACCCCCGCCCCGTTGAACCAAGTGGTGAATATAGCAAGCGTCTATGCCCAGAATGAGTGGAAGAACGAACAGTGGAGTTTCCTGATTGGCGGGCGCGTAGATAAAAACAGCATCATGGACAAGGCTGTTTTCAGTCCCCGTGCCAATATCCGTTACAATCCTACTCAGGATGTGAATATCCGTTTCAGTTATGCTGAGGGATTCCGTGCTCCACAAGCGTTTGATGAAGATCTGCATATCAGTAATGTGGGTGGAGAGTTGGTTTCCATTGTCCGCGCCAAAGGATTGAAGGAAGAGCGTTCGCGCAGCTTCAATGCTTCGGTAGATTGGTACCACTATTTCGGAGATTTCCAGGCAAACCTACTGGTGGAAGGCTTCTACACGAAACTTTCCGACCCGTTTGTCCTGACGCCTCCGGTGAAAGACCCGGATGGTAGCGCTTATCTGATACAGACCCGTATCAATGGTTCGGGAGCTAAAGTGTATGGCGGCACATTGGAAGGAAAGGTTGCCTATAAGGATAAGGTTCAGTTGCAGGCAGGGCTGACGCTTCAACGAAGTATCTATGACTCTCCCGAAGAATGGAGTGCGGATGAGGAGCACTTGTCGGAGAAAGAACGTTACAGCGACAAGATACTGCGTACTCCCGACGTCTACGGCTACTTTACAGCTACCTATATGCCGGTTAAAGCCTTCTCAATAGCTTTGAACGGCAATTATACCGGGCGGATGTACGTTCCCCATTTGCTTTCGGAGGTGAACGGTGAGGCGGATGTATTGGTAAAGAGTCCGGACTTCTTTGAGCTTGGAACAAAGATAGCTTACGACTTTGATTTTCAAGGGTTCTGTTTGCAGCTCAATGCCGGTGTACAGAATATATTCAATTCTTATCAGAAAGATTTTGATAAAGGAGCGAGCCGCGATTCCGGTTATATCTACGGACCGGGTGCACCGCGTTCCTATTTTGCAGGGGTGAAACTCAGTTTTTAAAAAGAGTATTGAACCGTGCTTTTTGTTTAGCCCCGTAGATTGGTGAAACGTATTTTGCACTATCTTTGCTGCCATAAAACAGTTCAAAGCATGAAGCTACCCTCATCTTTCACCGATTATACACGCGCCCTCTTGGGTGTGGAAGAATATGAAAAGCTGGCTGCCGCCCTGGAAGGGGAGCAGCCGGTCAGTATCCGACTGAATGAAGATAAATTACCGGAATCTTCATTCAGTCTTTTTCGTTCCTCTTTTAGGCATGTCCCTTGGTCTGCTGCCGGATACTATCTGGACAAGCGGCTGACATTCACTTTTGACCCGCTGTTTCATGCAGGCTGCTACTATGTGCAGGAGGCTTCGTCTATGTTTGTGGAGCAGGCTTTGAGGCGGTATGTGGGCGAAGGACCGGTGGTGATGCTTGACCTCTGTGCGGCTCCCGGCGGGAAATCCACGCATGCCCGTAGCGTGTTGCCCGCAGGCAGTCTGCTGGTGGCCAATGAGGTAATCCGCAACCGCTCGCAGGTATTGGCGGAGAATCTTACGAAGTGGGGGCATTCCGGTGTGGTGGTCACTAATAATGACCCGGCAGATTTTTCTTCCTTGACGGACTTCTTCGACGTCATATTGACGGATGTCCCCTGCTCTGGCGAGGGGATGTTCCGTAAAGACCCCGTTGCGGTAAGTGAGTGGAGTGGGGAGAATGTGGAAATCTGCTGGCAGCGCCAGCGTCGCATCGTTACGGATATCTGGCCTTGCTTGAAGTCCGGAGGCATTCTCATCTACAGTACTTGTACCTATAATACAAAGGAAAACGAAGAGAACATCCGTTGGATACGGGATGAATTCGGGGCGGAGGTATTGCCGTTGGAAATTTCTACTGACTGGAATATTACGGGTAATCTATTGTCGGGAGAGGACTTTCCCGCCTATCGTTTCCTGCCCCATCGGACGAAGGGGGAAGGATTCTTTTTGGCAGTTCTCCGCAAACCGGGCGTGAGCGATGGGAATACCTGGGCCGGGCAGGTGAAATCCTGGGAAAAAGGAAGAAAACCTCAAGGAAAAGGAGCGAAAACTCCGGGTGTTTCCAAAGAACAGCTTTCGGCACTGTATGAGTGGTTTGCGGTTCCGGATAATTACGAATTTATCGTCAATGGCAACAACGTCAGCGCTTTCCCTAAAGCGTATCTCTCCGAACTGTCGGCTTTGCGTTCGTCACTCCGTATCGTGCAGGCTGGGGTAGATGTTGCCGAGTTGAAAGGAAAAGACTGGATGCCTGCTCATGGGCTCGCCATGAGTATAGCACTGAATCCGGATGCCTTTGCCCATGAAGAGATAGGCCGCGAGCAGGCCATCAGCTATCTGCGCAAGGAGGCTGTTGTCCTTTCGGAGACTGCTCCGCGCGGCATTGTCTTGCTCACCTACAAACAGATACCTCTAGGATTTGTCAAGAATATAGGTAACCGTGCCAATAATCTTTATCCCCAGGAATGGCGCATACGCAGCGGATATTTGCCGGAAGGGGTGCTGGAATTGGCAACAATAACCGGGTGAAATCAATCACGTTACTGCAAAGCTGCTGTATATATTTTGCAGTAGCACTGCAGAGCTGTTGCAGTGACACTGCAAATATATATGCAGAACTTTGCAGTATAATAATAGAGTAGGAATGTACTATTTTTTATTGTTTCTTCAATGCAGTATTTTGTTTGTTCAAGCATTTTCTATATAGATAACTGTTTTAAAACTAATACTATTTGCTTATGCTTAAAAAAACGATTACTGCCTTAAGCCTACTTTGTATCCTTGCAGCCTGCCAGAGTGACGACAACTCTTCACCACAACCCAAGCCTCGCAAAGACATTGCCTTGACCCGTGCCGAGCAGGAGATGATGGATTTAGGAACGGATTTCGCTTTCCGTTTCTTTAATCAGGTTTGTAAAACTGAGGTGGAAAAGCCCAATCTGTTCATCTCTCCTTTGAGCGCTTCGCTCTGTCTGTCTATGATTGCCAATGGAGCGTTGGGAAACACACTATCTGAGATGACAGATGTCCTGGGCTTTTCGGGCTATTCGTTGGAAGAAATGAACAACTATAATAAGAAGCTGGTGGAGGCGTTGCTCGATTTGGACAATACCACACAGTTGGGAATTGCCAATTCCATCTGGATAAAGAAAGGGTTCGGTGTTCATGACGACTTTGTAAGCGTAAACAAAAAGATGTATGACGCGCAAGTGCAGGAGCTGGATTTTGCCTCTCCCAAGGCTCCGGACATTATAAACGGCTGGTGTGCCGGGAAAACGAATAATTGCATCCCCAAAGTCTTGAATGAGATTCCGGAGACGGCGCGTCTTTATCTGTTGAATGCGCTTTATTTCAAGGGGATTTGGAAGAATCAATTCAAAAAATCGGATACGGCAGAAGAGGCTTTTACGAATGCTGACGGAAGCAAATCGACTGTACACATGATGAATCTTCGTGACGAGAGATTCAACTATGCCGAGAATGAGTATTTCTCAATGGCAGAGTTGCCTTACGGCAATGAGGCTTTCAGTATGGTGGTGCTCTTGCCGGCAGAGGGAAAATCGTTGGATGAGTGCCTGCCGCAGCTGAATGACGAGCGCTGGGGGGAATGGAACAGTAGTTTATCAAGCTCTGCCTTGAACCTTAAGTTACCCCGGTTTGAAATGGAATATGATAAAGAACTCATTGACGATATGATGGCAATGGGAATGCAGGAGGCTTTTACTCCATCGGCCGATTTTTCCGGAATGGCGGATGAGGATTTGTTTATCAGTTTGCTGCAACAGTTCACTTATGTGAAAGTGAATGAAGAGGGGACGGAAGCTGCGGCTGTAACTGTCGGAGGAATGGACGTGGCCGCTCCCGGACCAAGTACGGTAATTCCGTTCTATGTGGACCGTCCTTTCATCTTTCTGATAAAGGAGAAGAGTACGGGAGTTATTCTGTTTATGGGTAAAGTCACAAAACTATAACTACAATATATTGAAATAGAAAGAGCTGTCTGTCAACCGCAGACAGCTCTTTCTATTTATAACCGGCTCTTGTATATCTGTGCCATTGCCTTCTGATACTGGTTTTCCAGTTGCAGGAGGTTTGTCTTGCTTTGATAGACAACCGATATTTCAACGAAGTATTCAATCATACTGATTTGTCCTCCCATAAGTGCTTGTTTCAGTAAAGAAAGGTCTTGCTGTTGATGGAAGGTGCGCTCGTATTCCTCCATGGAAGCGTGCAGGTTCTTGGCCTCTTCATAGAGTTGCCACAAGGCAGAGCTGGCTTGCAGTGCGGCGTTCTCCTTTTGGTAGTCAATGTTGAGCGCTTGTGTCTTGGCTATCTTGACCTTATTGCGGTTTTCGAAAAGCGGGAAAGAGAAGCCTACTACTACACCGTTTAGCGGATGCCCCGATTCGGTATTTCTACGGTAACCCAGTTCCAGTTTGGGCAGCCAGCCTTGCTTGCTTGCCGAAATCTGTTTCCGGGCGGCAGAACTTTCACCCTGCAAGGATTGCAGGGTGGGGTCTGAAGCCAGCAGTTCGTCGGCCAGCGGGTGGAAGTCGGCCGGCAACGGCACTGCCGGGTATTCTGTCAATCCGAGTGTTTGGGCGTCGGGTGTGGTACCGGGTCTGGGACGTCCCGGTGTGAGCGGCTGGTTTCCGTTGAGGACAAGCAGCTCTTTCAGTTTATTGTTAAGTGCCGTCTGGTTCATGCGGGCTTCCGTGCGTACATTCAGCAACTCCAGATTAATCTTGTTGGTTTCCAGTGCATTGGCATCTCCCGTTTCCAAACGCCGGGTGTACATGGCCGACAGTTCCTCCGCATTCTTCAACCGTTCGTCGAGCAGGGCTTGCTGGCGTTGCAGCATGATGATGTCCAAGCATACTTCCTTCGCTTGCAACAATATCTGCTGGCGGAAGGCGGTGGCTTGTGCATCCAGTGCATTTGTCTTGAGTCGGTTCATCTTCCCTCGGGTGGCGTAAAGCGTGGGGAAGTCGAAGCTTTGCGAGATGACCATTTCGCCGACTGTCTCGTCACTGTTCTTGGAGTCCCAAAGGTGGGCGTATGACAGTGTAGGGTCGGGGAGGTTGTTGTTTGTCTTGTTCTCCAGTTTTTGTGAGGAAATGAGGTGGGAGTTAGCCTGCAATTCCTTGTTGTTGGCCTCTATCTGCTGGAGCACGGCATCAATGCCGGACGTTTGTGCGCTCATCCCCGCAAAAGCGAGGATGGCGGCGCTGAATATGAAAAATCTTTTATTCATTGTCTGACGTTTTAGGTTGTTGGTTATGGTGCATCATCAGGTAAACAATCGGAATGATGAAACCGTTCAGGAACGTGGATGTTAAAAGGCCGCCCAAGATAACCTTTGCCATCGGGCTTTGTATCTCGTTGCCCGGCAGGTCGCCACTGAGAGCCAGCGGGATAAGTGCCAGTGCACTGGATAGGGCGGTCATCAGGATTGGATTCAGACGGTCGAGCGAACCGCGGATAACGCTGTCGTAGACGCCATAGCCTTCTTCCTGCTGCAAGTGGTTGTAATGGCTGATGAGCAGCATTCCGTTTCGGGTGGCGATACCGAACAGTGAGATGAAACCGATGATGGCGGGGATACTCACTTCTCCCGTTGTGATGAGCAGGGCGAATACACCGCCTATCAATGCCAGCGGCAGATTGATAAGGATGATGGCACTCTCCTTCACACTGCGGAATTCATGGTAGAGGAGCAGGAATATCACCACGATGGACATGAACGAAGTAAGTGCCAGCGTGCGGCTTGCTGCCTGCTCGCTTTCGAATTGTCCGCCGTATTCGATGTGGTATCCTTCCGGCAGTTTGATTTGTGCGTCTACCTGGGCTTGTATATCATTGACTACACTTCGCAGGTCGCGGTCGGCCACGTTGGCGGAGATGACGATTTTACGCTTTACATTCTCGCGGCTGATGGTGTTCGGACCCATGGCCGAGCGGATTTCCGCTACATAGTTCAGTGGAATTTTCTGTCCGTCGCCCGTATCAATCATCAAGTTGCGTATTTTTTCCATTTCGTCGCGTAGGTTGTCTTTCACGCGTACGGTCAGGTCGAAGCTCTTTCCCTTTTCGTAAACTTGGGAAACGGCTTCACCGGCCAGGCAGACATTGACAAACTCCGAAAATTCGGGCAGTGAAATGCCGTATTTGGCAAGCATTTCCCGTTTGGGTGAAATGACAAGTTGCGGACGCTCAATCTGCTGTTCCACGTTCAGGTCGGCAATACCGGGAATCCCCTGGATGGCACTCTTGATTTCATTGCCCAGAGTGAACATGCGGTTCAGGTCGTCGCCGAACAGTTTGATGGCGATGTTCGCCTTTGTACCGGATAGCATGGCGTCTATACGGTGGCTGATAGGCTGGCCTATTTCCACGTTTGCCCCTACAATGGTACCCAGTTTTTCGCGGACTTCTGCCACGAGCTCGCTGCGCGAGCGGTCTTTCAACTCAAACGGTGCCTCGATCTCAGAGACGTTTACTCCCAGAGCGTGTTCGTCCAGCTCTGCACGTCCCGTTTTACGGGCCACGGTCTGTATTTCGGGGATGGAAAGCAGCAGCTCCTCGGCACGGTGCCCCATCTTGTCGCTTTCTTCCAGGGAAATGCCTGGAAGCGAGGAGATATTGATGGTGAACGAACCTTCATTGAAAGGCGGCAGGAACGAGCGGCCCAGGGTGAAGAAACAGCCGAGCGCTACTACAAATAGTCCGATAGTACCTCCCAGTACCCCTTTCTTATGCCCCAATACGAAAGTCAGTGCAGAACCATACCATTGCTTCATCTTGCGTGCTACGGCAGAATCGCTGTTTTCGTTGTTTTGTTTTTTCGTTTTCTCTTTTCCCAATAGATAGGAGCAAAGTACCGGCGTTACGGTCAGTGCCACAACAGTTGAAGCCGCCAATGCCACAATGAACGCAATACCCAGTGGTACCAACATCCTACCTTCCATACCACTAAGGAAGAACAGTGGTACGAAGCTGACAATGATAATCAGCGTTGAATTGAGGATAGGCATACGCACTTCTTTCGAAGCATTGAACACCACTTCCAGAATAGGAAGTTGCTCGCCGGCAGGTTTCAGTCGGTTTTCGTGCAAACGCTTGTAGACATTCTCCACGTCCACGATGGCATCATCCACCAGCGAACCGATGGCGATAGCCATACCTCCCAGGCTCATGGTATTTATCGTAAAGCCCATATAGTGCAGGGCAAGGATGGAGGCAATCAGTGACAACGGCAGTGTCACCAGCGAGATGACTGTGGTACGTATGTTGGCAAGGAACAGGAAAAGCACGATGACAACGAAAATACCTCCCTCCAACAACGACTTCTGAACGTTTCCGATGGAACTTTCGATGAAACGGCTTTGACGGAAGATGTCTGTGGAAACCTTTACGTCCGCCGGTAGATTCTTCTGCAGGTCTTGCAGGGAAGCTTCCAGTTTGTCTGTAAGCTCCAGCGTGCTTGTGGCGGGTTGCTTGGTGACTGTCAGCAGTACGGCATGCTTACCGCGTTCCGAGGCGGTACCCAGTTTAGGAAGTTTGGCTCCGACTTGAACGTCGGCAATATCTTCCAGCAGGATAGGGGCACCGGAGACCCCGTTGCTCCGCACCACGGCCTTGGCTATCTGGTCTACCTTGTCGGTAGAAAGTACGCCGCGTACGATATATTCATTGCCATATTCATAGAGCACTCCACCATTGGCATTCAAGTTCATTTCGCGGGTGATGTTCATCACTTCGCTCAATGTTACGCCGTAATGGCGCATCCGTTCCGGGTCCAGCTGCACTTGATATTCCTTGATGTCGCCACCCAGTACGGCTACTTGTGCCACACCGCCCGTAGAGAGCAGGCGGGGACGTATGGTCCAGTCGGCAATGGTACGCAAATCCAGCATAGAGGTCGAATCTGCTGTCAGACCTACAATCAGCATCTCGCCCAAAATGGACGATTGTGGGCCTAGTGTCGGCTTGCCTACGTTGGCCGGTAAGGATTCGCTGACGACTGCCAGCTTCTCACTGACAATCTGCCGGGCAAGATAGATATCTGTATCCCAGTCGAATTCTACCCAGACTACAGAAAAACCGTTCGTTGAGGAAGAGCGTACACGGCGCACACCCGTTGCACCGTTTACAGCCGTTTCTACGGGAAAAGTGACCAGCTGTTCCACTTCCTCTGCTGCCATACCATTTGCTTCGGTCATGATGACCACGGTCGGCGCATTGAGGTCAGGGAACACATCCACTTCCGTATGCATGGCGGTATAAGTACCGCCAATCAGCAACAGCACCGATGCTACCAGCACCAGGATGCGGTTCTGAAGAGAAAAACCAATTATTTTGTTTAACATCTTTTTATTTACTATTTACAATGTACAATTGGGCTGCGCAATGTCAGCCGCACTTGCTGTTTTATCTAATATTTCTTGTTTATCTGACTTTACACTCCCCATTCGTCACGTAACCCTTATACTGCATAGCGAAATGGTACTTTGTAAATTGTCAAATTGTACATGAGATTAGTGTTCATGGCTATGTGCCGGAATAGCATTCGTTGCCGATGCCAGCTTCACTTGATAGGCTCCTTGGGTTACGACGCGATCGCCTGCTTTTATGCCGGAAAGGATTTGTACACTTTCGCCATTGTCGGCACCCAGGGTGACAAGCTGTTTTTTGTAGCCCTCTTCATCCAGTTGCAGGTAGACAAAGAAGCTGCCTTGTTCCTCGGTCAGCGCACTGTGAGGAAGAGACAACACGTTCTCCATTGGTGAGGATAATAGGAATACTTCTACAAACGAGCCGGGAATAACGTCTCCCTTATTGTCGAATTCAAAAGTTACGGGTACATAATATCCGTTCTCACCCGAAGCCTTTCCATAAGAAAGCATGCGCCCGCCCAGTTCTTTCAATGTATATACCTTATTATTATAAGGAGTACAGAAGTTGGCAGAACCGATGCTGTTTAGGTAAGGATAGTACTTTTCGGATACATCCGCACGCAGGAAAAGCTTGCGGTTCTGGGTGACGCTTACCAACGGCTGGCCGACGCTGACGTAGTCCCCTTCTTTCACCAACAGATTCTTCACATAACCGCTGATGGGAGAAACAACAGCCTGGCCGCTTGCCGAATGGTTCTTTGCGACTGCCTCGTAACTGATACGGGCATTTTCGTAAATCTGTTCGGCTTGCGCGAATTCCTTTTCAGATACGATTTTGTTGCCTACAAGCGCTTTCATACGCTCGTATTCTTTTTTGGAAACCTCGTAGGCTATCCGGGCTTTCTGCACCGGGTCTCCGTCGGCCATGTTTTTGGATGACAATACCACCAAAGGAGTACCTTTGCTGACACTCATTCCTTCGATAACTTTTCCCTTGAAGGAAACCACGCCTGCTACTGTAGCTACGGCTACGCTCTCGTCTCCCTGGGCTGCCATCACCTGGCCGCTGGTCTTGATGACTTGATGGAAACTACCCGGTTCAACAGTGCTGACTGCTACGCCGGCAGCTTGCGCCTTTGCTGGTGGCAGGATGATTTCATCGCTTCCTCCGGCATGGTTTTCCTGCTCTTCGTGCTCATGGTTGTGTCCCTCATGTTCGTGGTCATGTCCCTCGTGGTCATGTCCGCCATGATTGTGCTCTTCTGTTTCGTGATTATGTCCTTCGTGGCTGTCTCCGGACTTACTGTTACAGGAGCCTAAAAGGAATAATCCCAAGACTCCCATGAAAATAACTTTTTTCATGATGATATTTGTTCTTACTTTTTGATTTTGAATACAAAGTTAGGGCATAGGGCGTGCAACCAAATTGCATTGTTCCTTATGCCGGATAGAAATCTGTCCCGGTGATGTTCCGGTAACAGTTAAGCAAGAAGAGACGGAGGGGCACGAAGTCCCGTAGCACATATGATAAATGTGCTATGAAGAGATTCCAGATAGATACACTCCTGCCTGCTTATGTCAAACTCGGGTAGGATGAGTAACTTGGAAAAAGGTTCAATGAGTAGGGTGACTGCCCACAAGGCATCCGGATGTGCACACACATCATTGGAAGAGCTGGGCGTCTGTTGTACAAAGTGGGTTGTCATGCATCCCGTGTCGCAACAGCAGTGCTCGTTGCCCGGGCTATGACGGTGTCCGCAGCAATCGGCGGTGATATCATTCTTCATGCATATCATTCCGTCGGCATGATGATGGTGGGGAATGACGGGTATCACCAGCATTATCAAGCTGATGAAAAAAAGAATATAGGTTATGTACTGTTTCTTTTTCATTCCTCTATCTTTGGACGGATGCAAAGATAGAGGTTAAGGACTTAATTACCAAATAGAAAATGCTAAAAAGGTTTGAATAACATATTCAATCCCTCATTCATGCTGGGGTGGGTGAAAATGAAGTCCCGCAGGAAATGGTAACGCTGTCCCGTTTTCATGATTGATGCTACGGTATTGATTACTTCTGGTGCATCGGCACAAAGTAGGGTACAACCCAGAATCCGTCCGGTATGGATGTCTACAATAGCTTTGAGCATACCGTCTATGCTGTGTAGCGTACGGGCACGTGGAATCATGGCAGCAGGGATACGTGCCACATGTATGGAATAACCGTTCTTCATCGCTTCCTCTTCCGTCAGTCCTATATGTGCCAGCGGTGGGTCGGTGAAAATGGCAAAGGAGATTGGATACCGGTCTTTTGTACTCCTTTTTTTGTTTTCAAAGAGTTGATTACGGATGATACGGAAATCATCGATGGACAAGTAGTCGAACTGTTCGTCTCCTTTTACGTCCCCCAGGGCCCATACGTGTGGGGCTGTAGTCCGTAATTGGTTGTCGACAACGATGGCTCCCCGCTTGTCTGTTTGTATACCCGCTTTTTCCAGATTCAGCTCTGCAGTCATAGGCTTGCGGCCGATGGCTACCAGCAAGGCATCTCCTTTCAGGTAGTAGGGAGTGCCGTTTGCACTGTCCGTATAGGTCAGAGTTATTCCTTCGGCTGTGTCGTACACGGATTGGACACGGGCGTTCAACCGGACATTGATACGCTTTCGGTTCAATGCTTCCAGCATGGAGGCGGCAATGTCGCGGTCCACTTTAGGCAGAAAGCGGTTTCCCGCTTCCAGCAGTGTGACATGGCTTCCAAAGCCTGCATACATAGTGGCAAACTCCAATCCGACAGCACCGCCGCCGATGACGAGCAGGTGTGCGGGCAGTTTGTTCGATTGCAGCAAGGTCTCACTGGTATATACGTACTTGCTCTCCTTGAGTCCGTCGATGGCAGGCAGGATAGGGGTGGACCCGGTGTTGATGAATATCTCTTTTCCCTCAAGAATCGTT
Organism: Bacteroides sp. AM44-19; assembly: GCF_003603395.1. Classification (NCBI taxonomy): domain Bacteria; kingdom Pseudomonadati; phylum Bacteroidota; class Bacteroidia; order Bacteroidales; family Bacteroidaceae; genus Bacteroides; species Bacteroides sp. AM44-19. Next base: position 238,867 of record NZ_QTNB01000002.1, read on the forward strand.
TCGTCCTTGCCGGAGACTATACGGATTGTATTTTCGGACAAGAAAGAAGCAGTTCCGTCATAGAGGGTTATATTAGGCTTGTTTTTTACATTTTCATAATTTTTCTCACGCAGGAAGGATACAAGCTTGTCTTTCCGCGCCACGGCAAGTGCATACAGTTTGGACTGGTTCTTATAATCGTCATAGTATCTTTTTTCCGCATATTCCGATTCGTGAATCAGAGCTTTGGTAGGGATACATCCTACGTTTACACATGTTCCTCCGTACATCTGAGGGGAACGTTCCACGATGGCTACTTTCCAATTCCGTTCGGCTAGTTCGACGGCCAATAACTTGCCGCCCTTGCCGAATCCTATTATGATGGCATCATATTGTTTCATTTTAATATCTCTTAGTTAAGTGTTTAGTAAAATGAAAACAATATGTATCGGCCATTTGTTCGGACGCCGGGTTTAGCAGATGCCTATCGTTCCAGTTCGCGGAGGGAGTCCATTTTCTTCTTTTCAAGGAATTCGTAGATGCCGTTCAAGTGCTCTTTCACTTGTTTGTTGCCAAATTCATATACCTTGCTTACCAGTCCGTCCAGGAAGTCGCGGTCGTGGCTGACGAGAATCAGGGTACCGTCAAAATCCAGTAACGCTTGCTTCAGGATATCTTTGGTTTTCATGTCCAGATGGTTGGTCGGTTCGTCCAGTATCAGCAGATTCACCGGTTCGAGCAAAAGTTTTATCATGGCAAGGCGTGTGCGCTCTCCACCGGAAAGCACCTTGACCTTCTTCATGGACTCTTCGGGGCCACCGAACATGAAGGCACCCAGCAGGTCGCGTATCTTGTTGCGGATTTCCCCTTTTGCCACATCGTCGATGGTCTGGAATACGGTCAGGTTCTCATCCAACAATGAGGCCTGGTTTTGTGCGAAATATCCAATCTGCACGTTGTGTCCTATCGTGAGGGTGCCTTCATGTTCTATTTCCTTCATGATGCACTTCACTAACGTTGACTTTCCTTCACCGTTCTTACCAACGAAAGCAACCTTGTCTCCCCGTTCTATGGTGAGGTTGGCATTCTTGAAGACCACATGGTCACCGTAACTTTTCCCTACTCCCTCCATGATGACGGGATAATTGCCTGAGCGGGGAGAAGGAGGGAATTTGAGGCGTAACGCTGAAGTGTCTTCTTCATCCACTTCCAGCAGTTCCAGCTTCTCCAGCATTTTTACGCGGCTTTGCACTTGCAGGGTTTTGGAGTAGGTGCCTTTGAACCGTTCGATGAATTCCTTGGTTTCGGCAATGAACTTCTGCTGGTCGTCGTAGGCTTTCTGTTGCTGTTCGCGGCGTTCCTTGCGGAGTTCCAGGTATTTGGAGTAGTTTACTTTGTAATCGTATATCCGTCCCATGGTCACTTCAATGGTACGGGTGGTGATGTTGTCTACGAATTTACGGTCGTGGCTGATGACGATGACAGCCTTTCCATTGCTGATAAGGAAATCTTCCAGCCATTGTATGGATTCTATGTCCAGATGGTTGGTAGGCTCGTCTAGCAACAGCACGTCAGGCTTTTGCAGCAACAGCTTGGCAAGCTCGATGCGCATGCGCCATCCGCCGCTGAAGTCACTGGTCTGGCGGTTGAAGTCTTCGCGTACAAAGCCCAGTCCGAGCAGTGCTTTTTCCACATCCTCCTCGTAATTGGTGGAGTCGATGGCATAGAACTTTTCGCTTAAGGCGGAGACATTCTCGATAAGTTCCATGTAGCTGTCGCTTTCGTAGTCGGTACGCGTTTCCAGTTCCTTGTTGAGGCGCTCTATTTCAGCTTCCATTTCATGCAGGTGGGCAAAGGCTTGCGCCGCTTCCTGGAATACGGTACGTCCGTCTTCCGTCATAAGGTGCTGTGGAAGGTAAGCTATGACACTGTCCTTGGGGGCTGAGATTTTTCCACGGGTAGGTTGTCTTACACCTGCCAGGATTTTCAACAATGTACTTTTCCCCGCTCCATTTTTACCCATCAGGGCGATACGGTCTTTTTCGTTGATAACGAAAGATATGTCACTGAATAAAGTAGTTCCGCCGAATTCTACGGCCAGTCCGTCTATAGAAATCATTATATATTTTTTTAATGAGCTGCAAAGATAGTGCAAATCTATTATTTTTTATATCTTTGCCCCTATATAAACAAAACGCATAGGTCATGGAAATAGAAAAAGTGTCAGGAGATTACCGTCCGCTTATTCTGGTTGCGGAAGATGATGATAGTAACTTTAAACTGATAAAGGCTATCATCGGCAAGAAATGCGAGATACTATGGGCAAAGAATGGTGAGGAGATTGTAAATTTGTTCGAAGAGAATCGCGACAAGGCGGAAGCTATTCTGATGGATATAAAAATGCCTATTATGAACGGGCTGGATGCTACGGTGATTATTCGCAAGAAGGATAAGGAACTTCCCATCATCATGCAGACCGCTTACGCCTTTACTGCCGACCGCGAAAAAGCCTTGGAGTGTGGAGCCTCGGAAGTGTTGGTAAAACCCATCACTCTGTCTGCTTTGCGTACATGTCTAAGCCGTTATTTACCCAAATTGGTTTGGTAAGGCTTTACTGATAATAAAAAGGGAACCGGACGACTAAGTAATGAATATTATCATCCGGTTCCCTTTTTTTATTCTTGTGCATTGTCTTTTCTCTCTTCCATCTTCTTTTTTACAAATTCGATTTTGAGATTGGCTTCTTCCATATTCTTCTTTATTTCCGTCATGGATGACAGCAGTTGTGCCAGTTCGTAGACGCTGGCAAGGGCCTGGCGATCGGCGGTAGTCATGGTGATGGAATAGGGGCGTTCCCCTTGATAGTTGACTTTGATATTCTTGTCCTTGTTCAGATAAAGGAACCCCATGACGTTTCCGTCTTCTCCCAGTTTGAAGTCTGCCTTTTCAATCTTTTCACCGAGGTCAGTGGTTTCGTAGCTGTCTTTGGCGGCGGGTGTTTCGGCAAAGCTACCATCGGGAGCAGTGACTTTGACGGCCACATGGTGGATATTATGGGCTCCGCAATAAATGGAAGTCATGCTCATGACTCCGTTTTCGTCTACCTGGAAGCGAAGGAAAGAGCGATGCAGATTTTTTTCTATCACTTGGGAAGGATGAAGGTAATTGCCGATATTCTGGTATTCGGCATCTTTTTCAAAAGTGTATTTCCCTTTGATTGCATCGAAATCCTTTTGCTTGGCTTGAAGCATACTGTCCAGATAGACCAGGCTCTTTTCCTGCTCTTTCAGTTCCACTTCCTGCATCAGGCCGATGCCTGCACGGCGAGTTTCAAACGCTTTGGGATAGAGCATCTTGATGCTGTCAATCAGAATCTTCGCTTCATTGTAGTTGCCGAGTTCAAACGCTTCGCGGGCAGCTTGTAGTTTTTCACCGGCCTTCTTCTCCACATCTTCGCAAGAGAAGAGTGTACAGCATAGGCATGCAAGGAGTATTACTTTTTTCATATTTGTTGTTCTTGGAGTTAGAGTCCACAAAAATAGAAATAATATCTTTATCTTTGCAGCATTTTAATGTGCAAATGTGCTAATAGACCATTAACACATTTGCGTATTCATTACATTAGCGCATTATTTATGATAGATTTGACGGCAGAAGAACTGAAGCAATATTTTAGTGATGATATATTCAAGCGGATATCCGAAACGGCTGATGAATTGGGATTGGAATGTTACGTAGTCGGTGGATATGTACGTGATATTTTCCTGCAACGTCCTTCCAAGGATATTGATGTGGTGGTGGTAGGCAGTGGCATTGCCATGGCCGAGGCGCTGGGTAAGCGTCTGGGGCGTGGGGCGCATGTTTCCGTCTTCAAGAATTTCGGTACGGCACAATTGAAGTACTATGGTACGGAAGTTGAGTTTGTGGGTGCAAGAAAAGAATCGTATACACACGATTCCCGCAAGCCTATTGTAGAGGACGGTACATTGGAGGATGACCAGAACCGCCGTGATTTTACCATCAATGCACTGGCTGTTTGCCTGAACCGGGTGCGTTATGGCGAGTTGGTCGACCCCTTTGGCGGTATTGGAGACTTGAAGGAAAAGACCATCCGGACTCCCCTCGACCCTGATATAACTTTCAGTGATGACCCTTTGCGCATGATGCGCTGTGTCCGTTTTGCCACCCAGCTGGGATTCTATATTGACGATGAGACATTCGATTCTCTGGAGCGTAATCGCGAACGCATCTCCATCATCTCCAAAGAACGCATTGCAGACGAACTGAACAAAATCATCTTGTCACCTATTCCGTCTAAGGGATTCATTGAGCTGGACCGCTGTGGTCTGCTGGAACTGATATTCCCGGAACTTGTTAGGCTGCAAGGCGTGGAGACGCGCAATGGACGCGCCCATAAGGACAATTTCTACCATACGCTCGAAGTACTCGACAACATCAGCAAGAAGACCGACAACCTTTGGCTACGCTGGGCAGCTCTTCTGCATGATATAGCCAAGCCTGCCACCAAGCGTTGGGAACCCCGTGCGGGCTGGACGTTCCATAACCATAATTTCATTGGCGAGAAGATGATACCCGATATTTTCCGCAAGATGAAGCTCCCTATGAATGAGAAGATGAAATATGTGCAGAAAATGGTGAGCCTGCACATGCGTCCCATTGTGATAGCGGATGATGTAGTGACCGACTCGGCAGTGCGTCGTCTCTTGTTTGAGGCAGGTGATGATATAGACGACCTGATGACACTGTGCGAAGCCGACATTACTTCCAAGAATATGGAGCGTAAGAAACGCTTCCTTAATAATTTTCAGTTGGTACGCCAGAAGCTGAAGGATTTGGAGGAACGCGACCGTATCCGTAATTTCCAGCCTCCGGTCAGTGGTGAAGAAATCATGAAGACTTTCGGCCTTTCTCCTTGCCAGCAGGTAGGTGCCTTGAAGAGTGCCATTAAGGATGCCATTTTGGACGGCATCATTCCCAATGAATACGAAGCCGCCCGTGCATTTATGTTGCAACGGGCGGAGAAGATGGGGCTTAAGGAGTTATGAGTTATAAGTTGCATGTTATGTACCATGCGTTATAACTCATAACTCTTCTTTTTCTACTTGGAACTTGCGGCTTACTTTCATCAGGTTGATGGTGTAGGTCACTACGTTCTGGGCTTCTTGTATCATAGTCAGGTATACCATGCTGACTTTGATGCTGCCGCTCTGGCTTTGGATGCGTTGCAGCTCTTCGCGTTTCAGGTGAGACAACTGTCCGTTGAGGTCGTTGGCTTTGCGAATCTCTGTTTCCAGTTCATCATAATTGTTCGTTTCCAGCTTGTGGCGGCATACTTGTAACAGATAGCAGATGTCTTCGGCTACGTCTGTAAATTCTCCTTTCTGAATGGCATCCAGCGGATTGAAGTTATTGTCTATGTGCTCTAAGCAAGGTTCGCAAAGACGGCCTACGCTGTACACCAGTTCGCTGGCAAAGTCGTTGCCTTGATAGTAATAGAGTCCTTTTTCCAGTACGGTATTGTTGTCGAGACGGCACATGGCAAGTGTTCCGGTACGCTTCATCTGCTTGATGAGTTGTTTTTCGAATTTTACTGAGCCCATGGCACGACGCAGTCCGCGTAGATTCTCGTGTAGGAAGGAAGTGACGGTACGTTCAAAATTCTCTTCTGTGAATTCCATAATCTTCACCAGTTCTTCACGGGTATGCTTGCGGAGCAATTCGATGACTTCATTGTTGTCCGTACTCTTCATCAACTGTTTCAGGGTCTCGTTGCCTTTTTCTTTCTCCTTGCGCTTTTTGTACATCACTTGGCTACGAATCAGCATGAAGACTGCCAGACCAATCAGTGCCAGGATGGCAACCGTACCGCCGAAATGGATAATCAGTGCTACGAAGAAACAGATGGTGAACGCTGCTCCGGCAGTGATGAACCAACCGCCGATAACGCTGAGCACACCCGTAATGCGGAATACCGCCGAATCACGTCCCCAGGCACGGTCGGCAAGCGATGTACCCATGGCTACCATAAAGGTGACGTAAGTGGTGGAAAGGGGAAGTTTCAAGGAAGTTCCCAAGGCGATGAGCAGACCAGCCAATACGAGATTGACGGAGGCGCGAACCAAGTCAAAAGCGGCGCCGTCGGCTATGATGGCTTCATCCTTCTGGAAGCGTGTGTTCATCCACCGCTTGCTGCTTTCGGGCATCGTTTTGGATATTCCGTTAGCCAGAGTCATGCTGAAGCGTACCAGCGTACGGGCTATCGGGGTACTTCCGAAGTTCTCTTCACCGTCATCCTGGCGGGCAAGGTCCACGGAAGTCTTGATAACGTTGTGGGCTTTCTTGGATGTGCAGAGTGCATAAACCATAATGGCGCCTGCACCGATAAGGAAATACCACGGGGTTTTGGCTGCACCGAGGAGTGAGGACATCAGGAATCCGTCGGGGCCGGCGGCCGTACCATTGGCTGTATAGTCAATAAATGAGGAATATCCTGCGAGGGGGACACCGATAAAGTTCACCAAGTCATTGCCGGCAAAGGCAAGAGCGAGGGCGAAAGTACCCATCAGAACCACTACTTTGAAGACATTTATCTTGCACCAATGCAGTATCTGCATCAGTATGGTGAAGAATACAAAGAAACCGGTTATCAGCAATGCGGTATTGTCGTGTATCCATTGCTTGTTTTCAGGGGTCATGAATGAGCTGTCTTTCAGCCCCTTTATCAGCATGAAGTAGATGATGCTGGTGGCAGCTATACCACCGAACAGCGCGATGCTGTATTTCATGTTTTTCTTGTAGTTGAAGGTGAACACGATACGTGCCAGCCACTGTACCAGCATACCGAAAAAGAAGGCAATGGCTACGGATACAAAAATGGCCATGATGACAGACAGTGCCTTGTCTGTATTGATGAGGTCGCCCAGTCCCAATGTATCGCTGTTATAGACCTTGATGAGCGCCAGTGCGAACGTACCTCCCAACAGTTCGAACACCATGGATACAGTGGTGGAGGTAGGCATTCCCATAGTGTTGAAGACATCTAATAGCACGACGTCCGTCAACATGACGGCAAGCAGAATGCACATGATTTCGGCAAAGTAGAAGTGCTCCGGTTGATAGATGCCGTGTCGTGCAATGTCCATCATGCCATTGCTGAGTGCCGCACCGATGAAGACGCCAATGCCTGCAATGAACAGTATGGTTTTGAAAGATGCTGCCTTTGCTCCGACAGCCGACTGAAGAAAATTGACCGCATCATTACTGACACCTACCACGAGGTCGAAAATCGCGAGTACGAACAGAAAGATGACGATACCCAGATAAATTGTTTCCATAGACATGTATTTTATTTCCGGCTGCAAAGGAAAGAGTTTGGTGTTGCAGGGAAATGTCATACATGTTACAGAAATGTTACAAATGTTTTGGAATAGAATGGTATTGTGCTAAGAGCGATTGCTCTTATTCTCCCAATAATCATTAATGTTAAGCATTTAAGAGTAACAATATAAGTATAATAGAAGAGTGGATGCTTTTGTGTTTCGTATTTGGTTATTTCTATGTTAAGCAGCCAAATTACTAGTTAATTGTTTGCAGATGTCGAGAATTCTTGCGAATATTGCATACAAGTTGTGTGTAGAATTGATTGTAATTAGAACTTTGATATTAAAAATCAAAGATGTATGTAACTTTTTTAATTCATTTATTAAATAAATGAATTCTACCAACGAGTATAGAAATATGAAAAAACATTTTTGTTTAAACCTATTCTTCTTACTATATTTGTTTTTTTGTGCTGGATGCAAGCAGCATATCTCAGATAGTGCTGCTAAGGCAAATGAGGCATTGTTTACTCAATTAGATAGTCTGATAGATAATTCTGATAAACTTATTTTGCAGAAAGAGGAGCGAATAGAGGCGTTGAAGCATTCACTAAGACAATCTAAGGCATTTGAGAAACAGTATGAACTTAATCAGGCTATTTATCAAGAATATCGCGTGTATGATGCAGATTCGGCTATGAAGTATACTACACAAAGCCTTGATTTAGCACGACAATATCATGATAAGAATCGTGAGATTGAATCTTTATTAGGTATTGGTTTTGTTTATACGGCTAATGGCTTGCTTAGTCAAGCCTCTGAAGTAATGCATTCACTCTGTTCTTCCAGTATGCCTCGCTACTTACGTTCGCGTTATTATGGTCAGATGCGTACTCTCTGCTCGCGGTTGCAACTCTATTCATTAGGTGATGATGCATTACATGAGCATTATGGTCAACTTTATGCGTTATATTCAGATTCAGTATTGCAGACGGCCACTCCTGACGAGCCACGCTACCTTTATAGCCGTGTGTGGAAATATCAAGATGTTCCCGGTGCACAACGTATTGCCATTAGGGATGAGTTGGAAAAGGAAAAACAACGTCTTCTACCTAATAGTCGTAATTATTCTATTTTAGCTTATAACTTGGCTCTACTTTATGAAAAAGAACACAACCATACCAAGTGGCTGGAAAATATGATTCTCTCAGGTATTGCTGATGTATATGCTGTGAATCGTGATATTGGTTCGTTGTATGCATTGGCTTCCTATTTATATGAACAAGGTCAGTTGGACCGAGCCTATCGTTATAGTACTTATTGTTCTGATATCGGTATAACTTTTAAGAGCCGTGTACGACTGCTTCATCAGCAGAAGTTGCAGAGAAGGATACATCAAAGCTACATTGAACGTGATCATATGCAACAGAAGCAGCTAAAGCTATTCCTTTTATTTATTAGTTTTCTCACTATTGTATTGCTGATAGCTCTTTTCTTTTTGAGAAGGCAAACAAGAAGACGTAGGAAAGCTTTGGTTGAGCTACATGTGGCCAATGGTAGATTGAAGAGTCTTAATAGTGAACTGCAAAAGCTCAATTTGGTTCTACGTGACACAAATTATATTAAGGAGGAGTATATTGGTCAGGTATTCAAACTTTGTTCATCCTATATTTGCCGTATGGAGGAGTATCGTAAAAAGTTAAACCGTAAATTAAAGGCTGGGCAACTTGAAGATTTAAAGAAGATGATTAGTTCTACTTCTACCATGAGCGATGAAATGAAGGATTTTTATGAGAAATTTGATTCCATTATTCTACATTTATACCCTGATTTTGTAGAGCACTTCAATAGTTTGCTACGTCCCGAAGAACATATTGAAGTGAAGTCTGGGCGGCTTAATACAGAACTTCGTATTCATGCTTTGATACGAATGGGGGTAACGGATAGTGAGAAGATTGCAGAATTTTTGCACTGTTCACTGCAAACCGTATATAATAATCGTTCTATAACTTTAAATAAATCTTCGCTCAGTAAGGAGGAATTTCTTCGAGCTGTGAAAGAGGTTTGTAAAAAGTAATTTGAAGACTGAGCGTTTCTCTCATTTTTTACCCACATGTATATAGATAATTGCCATTCAATAGCTTAATACTATCGAATGGCAATTATCTATATACATGTTTTTGATTACCGATTTAATTTAAATCACTACTGAAAATCTATTGAGTCTGTCTGTAATTGAAAGATAATCAGTAATATATAACTTTGTGAATTTACCAAATCCTCTACCTGTGAATATAATCGGTTGTTACATTGTCTAATTTTGCTCTCGAGATTTTTTACACACAAGTTCCTATTAACTTAAAAATGTAATTTATGAAAACCAGACAAAAATCGAGAGACGCAAGTGGTATTTTGCTTGTCTGTCTTATGTGGATGCTGTCACTTTCAAGCTCACTTCATGCACAGACATGGAATATTAACGGAAATGTGACAGATGAACAAGGAGAACCGATAATCGGTGCCAATGTAGTGATACAAGGTACGGGTACGGGCACCATTACCGATGTAGAAGGAAACTTTAAACTCGCTTCAGTGACTAAGGGGGCGGTAATGGAGATAAGTTTCATTGGGTATATATCCAAGACATTGCAGGTGAAAGACGCATCATCGTTAAAGATTGTACTGAAAGAAGATAACCAGGCACTGGATGAGGTGGTAGTAGTAGGTTATGGTGTACAGCGCAAAAGTGATCTTACAGGTTCGGTTGCTTCAGTTAACTCGGATGTACTTGAAAGTCGCCCACAAGCTAATTTGATTCAATCTTTGCAAGGAGCAGTTCCAGGATTGAATATTAGTGTGACGGGTAGTAATGCTGAAGGTTCGTCTACTACTACACGTATTCGTGGTAACAACTCCATTACGGCCGATAATAAACCTCTTGTTATTCTTGATGGAATACCTTTTGATGGTCCATGGTCGGAAATCAATCCCAATGATGTAGAGAGTATAGAAGTATTGAAGGATGCCTCTTCAGCAGCCATTTATGGTGCTCGCGGTTCTAACGGTGTAATCCTTATTACTTCTAAGCGCGGTAAGAAAGACAGATTGACGGTATCATACGATACTTATGTTACTATTGACCAGCCTATCAATTTACCTCGTATGATGAATGGCAAAGAATTCTATAAGTATAAATCTGAAGCTTTCAAGGCTACCAATACTACTCCTCCTACAGAAGAGAATCCTGAACCTTGGTTAGATAACTTTACTCCTACTGAATTAGCTATGTATGCTGCCGGTCAGAGTACTGATTGGATGAAGTTGGCAACACAGACCGGTATAAAACAACAGCATAACCTTTCTTTCCGTGGTGGAGCTAACAAAACCAGCTATTTCATTTCATTGAACTATACGGATGTGAAAGGAACTGCGGTAGGCAATGAGTTCAAGCGTTATAATGTACGTTTCAATCTTGATCAGGAGTTTAATAGTTGGTTGAAATTTTCTACTACTACACAGTTAGGTCGCTACGATCGTAGTGGTAGCAGTGCTTCTTTTTGGCGGGCTATAAAACAAGTTCCGTTGGGACGTGCTTATAACGAGGATGGTTCACTTACACTTTCTGCTACTGAGGACTCCTCTTCAGCTTTCAGCATTAATCCGTTGGGATCTCTTAATAATAAGGCAAAAGATATTCGTGCAAAGGTTATCACTAATAATGTGCTTGAGGTAAAGTTTCCCTTTATTAAAGGGCTGAGCTATAAATTGAATACAGGCTTCACTTACCAAAACAGCTCCTATAAGAATTATCAAGGTTTGGATACCTACGAAGGAGCTAGTGCTAATGGCGTATTGAATACTGATGACTGGCATTCAGAAGAATGGATTTTGGAGAATATTATTTCTTATCAACGTGAATTTGGCAAACATCGTATATTTTTCACAGGATTATATTCTGCTCAAAGCAAGGAATATGAACAGAATACAATGGAAGGTAAGAATTTTCCCAATGATGTGATGTATTATTACCAGATTTCTAAAGCTGCCACAATGTCTGGTAATTCCAATTATTATAAAGAAAATCATATTTCACAAATGGGGCGTTTGAATTATACTTATGATGATCGTTACTTGTTGACTCTTACTGCTCGTCGTGATGGTTACTCCGCTTTTGGTGAAAGTTCTAAATTCGGCGTTTTTCCTTCAGCCGCTATTGGATGGAATATTTCCAATGAATCTTTTTTTAAAGACAAGCCTATAAGTGAAACCATTAGCAATCTGAAATATCGCTTGTCATGGGGTAAAAATGGCAATGAGGCTATCAGTGCTTATAGTACACTACCTAATCTTTCAACTTACAATTATCTGAATGATGATCATACTGCACAGTTTGGTTTCTATCCGTCGAAGTTAGCTTCGCCCGGTTTAGGTTGGGAAACTACTACATCTATTAATACTGGCTTTGATATTGCACTTTGGAATGGACGTATTCAGAGTTCATTTGATATTTATTGGTCTAAAACCAAAGATTTGCTGCTTTCCCGTTCTATTCCTACCATTAATGGTACTGGCTCTATTACTGAGAATCGTGGACAGACCCGTAATCGTGGTTTTGAATTCCAGATAACTTCTAATAACATTACACATAAGAGTTTTAGCTGGAGCACCTCTTTCAACCTCTCACACTATCGTTCGGAGATTGTAGATGTTGGTTTGTATGATGCTAATGGAAAGCCGGTTGATGATGTGGCTTCCAAGTGGTTTATTGGTGAACCTATCAATGTGAACTATGATTATAAAATTATCGGTGTATGGCAGATTGCTGATCCGTCTAACCCGACAGGGCAGCAAGATCCTAACTATCGTAATTCGTATCCTGGATATGTGAAATACCTTGATGTAGATGGTAACGATATTACAACGGCTGATAAGACTATTATAGGGTCGGCTATTCCTAAAGTAAATATGAGTTTGATGAACACTTTTGAGTACAAAAACTTCACTCTGAGTGTGTTCTTAACGGCTCAGTTAGGACAAACCCATCTGAATGCCTTGTATGATACAAGCCATAATTCATATCGCCAGAACCGCTTTTTGGTGGATTTTTGGACTCCAGAGAATCCTACGAATAGCTATCCGAAAAATAGTTTGAATAGTGATGTGAATCCAGAGGGAGCCAGTTTCTATGAAAAGACAGATTTCTTACGTATTTCCGACGTTACATTGGGTTATAATTTCCCACAACAATGGTTGCGTCGTACTTTCATCAAACGGCTCAATCTTTACATGAACATTAAGAATTTGGCTACAATAACTGGCTGGACAGGTATGGATCCGGAATTTCTCAATGATCAATTGGCTGCTCCTCCAGTACGTTCGTTCACTTTTGGACTAAAGTTAGATATTTGATGAGAGTAATATATCATAAAAAGCTAAAATGAAATTGCACATATGAAAAAAATAACATATTTCAATGTCTTAGTGTTTACAGTATTATTGCTCACTATGGGCGGCTGTAATGAGGATAAGTTTCTTAAGGAAGATCCTCGTGATGCACTTTATCCTGAAAATTTACTTGTAGATTACAATGGATTTAAATCGATGATAACGCCTCTTTATGGTCTTATGCGTGCAGAGTATCGCCGTGCTGATGCAATGGGAGGAAGTATTGCGCTCTGTCTGCATTCTGCCTGGGGTGGAGGGGTAGATAATTCATGGGCCAATAATAGTCATGCGGAAATGAAGTTCCTCTACAATCCCAAAGAGATAACTTACACTGATCTTGCTATTTGGAATAATATTTTCCAGTGGGGATATCGTATCATCAACACTGCCAATATGGTTATCTCAAGAGCTGACAATGATGGCATTAACTGGGGAAGTGGTGCTGATGCTGAAAATCGTAAAAATGAGGTGTTGGCCGAAGCTCGCTTTTTCCGTGCTTGGGCTTACCGTCACCTTACCTATTCATTTGGTGCAGTGCCCCTTTCAACACAAGAAATTACAGGATTGAATTATCGTGATGATTGGGACCGTGCTTCCTTGAGTAGTATTCGCGAAGTGATGGCAGAAGATTTCCAGTTTGCAGTCGATAACCTTCCTTTGCGTACTTCTAATAATAGTAAAGTCTCTGGTGCTGTGGCACGTCACTATTTGGGTGAACTTTATTTGGCAGAAGGTAATGCTGAAAAAGCAGTTTCAGTACTGAAACCATTAGTGGAAAGTGGAGAATATTCCCTTATAAATCAACGCTTTGGTAGTAATGCTTCCAATGATGGATGTCCTTTTATTGACGTATTTTATACTCCTATGTATGCTGATGGAAATACGGAGGTGTTACTGGCTTTCATTAACACAGAAGAGGAGAATAGTGCCTATGGTACTGCAAATGTCTATATGACTACAACTTATAAGAACTATTATGCTAATGATGGCGATTGTAAAAAGACAAACCAGCATAATCCGGACTATATCAATAACGGTGGTGAAGGTTCATTTGCACAAGTCTTTTGGCAAGCTAATGGTGGTAAGGGAGCCGGACGTGTAGTTCCTTCCAGAGGAGCACTTCGTTTGTACAATTATAAAGGAATGGGAGAACAAGATGACCGTGTATCTGCCAATGCTATCGTATGGAGTATTAATGATGTAGATGCTGCCGGCAATGTAACCAAGGTATTTGATTTAGGTGGTACTGCACTTATTGATACTACGGTTAATGCAGCCATGCTAACTTCTACTTCCATTAAAAAATATGATTGGCCTACTACTCGTAAATGGGATTATACTCCACCTATTTTGGCTAATGCAGCTAATGATGGACACTATGCGGACATTGTTTATTTACGTTTGGCAGATACATATTTACTTTATGCAGAGGCTCTTTACAAGAGTAATCAAGTAGGCGAGGCCATTAAATGGATAAATAAAGTACGTAATCGTTCCAATGCTGTAAGTATTACTGAAGATGATCTTAGAATCGGTGGTATGGATTTCATTCTTGATGAACGCAGCCGTGAACTGCTTACGGAGGAAGAACGTCGTCATACATTGGTACGTGTTTGCCAAGAAAATGGTGGTGACGAACGTGATACCAATAACTATTTCAAACGTCGCATGCGTGAACTCAATGAGATAGCTGGTATTGCAGGACGTGGTATGGATGAATATGAAACTCCTGTCCTTTTCCCGCTGCCGCAATCATTCATTGATGCCAATACTGGTAATCCTTTGGAAAATAATCCGGGGTATTGATAGATAATAGTCAGATATAAATACCGCATATAAACGGCTTTGTATATATCGGTGTTTATATCTGATTTAGATTCATATATTCAAAAGAAAACAAAAACTTAATATCTTGATACATCATGTCCGAATTGGCTTTCATTTTTAGTCTTCTTATGGTAGGGATTACAGCGGTAGGTCTTTATCGTAAGCTCAATCCTCAAGGTCTTTTGATGCTTTCCGGTTTATTAATGCTTACAGCTGCTTTTTTCATGCAAGTGCATTCGGTAGTACCTAGTGAAGCTACGGGAATGGTGGTGTTTGATTTGGTAAGGATGATAGAGGAAGTTTTTCTTTCTAATTTGGCGCGTGCAGGGTTTATGATAATGACAATTGGCGGTTATGTAGCTTTCATGAATAACATAAAGGCTACTAATGCATTGGTCTATATTTCCATGAAGCCATTAGGTCTTTTTCGACGTTATCCTTATTTGGCGGCTACTATAGTTATTCCTATTGGACAATTACTTTTTATTACTACTCCTTCAGCTGCCGGATTAGGATTGTTGCTTGTGGCTTCGGTTTATCCTGTTTTAATTAGTTTGGGAGTAAGCCAACTTACAGCATTGTCAGTCATTGCCGCTGCTACTCTATTTGATCAGGGACCGGGGTCGGCAAATACTGCTATGGCTGCCGAATTGATAGGACAATCCAATGTGGAATATTTCATCACTCATCAACTTCCTTTAGTAATTCCTACTTCCTTGGTTGTAATGGTACTCTTCTATTTCAATAACCGTTATTTTGATAAAAAAGATGCAAAGAAACAGCAGGATGGCATATTGCAGGTGTCAAATGTGACTGCAACCTCATTAGTAGAAAAACCGGATGTTCCATTGGCTTTTGCGCTACTCCCGGTATTACCTTTGGCTCTTCTCATTTTCTTTTCACCTTTTGTGGGACTATTTCAGCCTACTGTAACATTGGGTACCACTACTGCTATGCTTTTTTCTCTGTTCTTATCATTGGTATTTGTGTTGTTTCATACTCGTAGTGTGCGTACTACTTTTAACGTTTTTGCAAGTTTTTGGAAAGGCATGGGAAATGTGTTTACTTCAGTTGTAACATTGATTGTAGCTTCAGAAGTTTTCTCTAAAGGACTGATTGGTTTGGGATTTATTGATTCATTGGTGGGTTATTCCTCTCATATCGGACTTTCGGGATTAGCTATTGCCGCAATCTTTACTCTCATTATTTTTGGAGCTGCCATGCTGATGGGAAGTGGCAATGCAGCCTTTTTTTCATTTGGTCCTTTATTGCCGGGTATAGCCACTCAGCTTGGTTTGCCGGTTTTTTCATTGATACTTCCTTTGCAGTTGGCGGCAAGCATGGGACGTGCCGCATCTCCTATTGCCGGAGTCATTGTTGCCATTGCCGGGGTAGCCGGTGTGTCATCAGTGGAGTTGGCAAGGCGTAATACATTTCCTTTAATAGGAGGAATTGTTTTCTTGATACTTTATCATCTTATCACTTTCTAAAATTAATCGACAGCTATGTTTACATTGATAAAGAATGCAAATTTATATGCTCCTGCCTATCTTGGTAAAACAGACATTTTGCTATGCGGAGAAAAGATTGCGCATATTTCAAAGACAATTGAACTGAATGAATCATTTTGCCATACTATTGACGTGCAAGGTAAAATTGTTACTCCGGGATTTATAGATCAGCATGTACATATTACTGGTGGAGGAGGGCAACAAGGTTATGCCTCATTAGTCCCCGAGGTGACTATGAGCGAACTGGTGGCATGTGGTACTACTACTGTATTGGGTATGCTTGGTACTGATGGATTTGCCAAAGAACTTACTACGCTTTATGCCAAGGCCAAAGCTATTGACGATGACGGATTGTCGGCTTATATGCTGACAAGTTATTACGGATTGCCTACCAAAACATTGATGAATAGTGTGGCTGACGATCTTATCTTCATAGATAAAGTTATTGGCTGTAAGCTGGCGATGAGTGATGACCGTAGTCCGTTTCCGACAGAGCAAGAGATATTACGTATTATACATCAGGTACGTTTAGGGGGATTTACATCTGGTAAAGGAGGAATTCTCCACATTCATTTGGGAGCACTTCCGGAAGGTATTGAGCCCTTACTCAATATTGCTCGTCACTATCCTACACTGATATCTTATCTGTCTCCTACTCATCTGATACGTACTGAAGCTCTTTTTATGCAGGCTGTAGAATTTGGTAAATTAGGTGGAATGATTGATTTTTCGACTGGTGGCTCAAAGTTTGATACTCCCCATCGTTGTGTGATACGTGCATTGCGAGCTGGTGTCCCCCTTGATCGCATTACTTTTTCTAGTGATGGCCATGGTGGCGTACGCAGAGTGAATCCTGAAACTGGAGAAATAACTTATCGTCCTGCTCCTTTGAATTTAAATTTCAAGGAGGTAGTTGCATTAGTCAATGAGGAGGGGGTACCATTGGAACAGGCGATTACATTGATAACATCCAATCCGGCTCGTAATCTGAAATTACGAGCTAAAGGTATTGTGGCACAAGGAGCAGATGCAGACTTGTGTTTTTTGGCGGAAGATTTGCAGCTTACAGATGTCATTGCCCGTGGTAAATTTGTAATGCAAGATGGTACAATAGTAAAGAAGGGAAGGTACGAATTATGAAGAAGCTGATTATATTTTATATTGGATTCCTCTGTATTTGTTTATCTGCAATAGCGAAACAGACTTTGGAAAGGCCAAGAGGTGAACATTTCTTCACTTATAGTCAATACCCTCCTTTTGCCGATCGCCCGGTAGATGTACATTATTATATACCTTCCCAGGGGGATATTAAACAAATGCCTATTGTATTTGTCTTTGAAGGAGGAGACCGCGGCTATCGTTATCTTTTGGACGGTTGGAAAGAAGAAGCGGAGAGAAAGGGTTTTATGCTTTTTATACCTCACTTTGATTTGAAATCTTATCCTTTGGCAGACTATCAGGAGGTGGGGGTGATGAATGCTGCCCATACAGTAGCTAATGCTCCCGAAAAAATTACACCAGTGTTGGTTGATAAACTATTTGAATATGTGCGTCAATTTACGGGAAGCATGCGCAAAGGATATATGATTTATGGTCATTCTGCTGGTGGGCAATTCGTACAGCGTTTCATGCTTTTTCACGATAGTCCTTATGTGGAAAAAGCTATTATAAGTTCTCCCGGTTGGTATACTTTTCCTGATTTGGCCCAGACATATCCTTATGGTACGGCTGGTATCCCCTATATTTCATCTGAACAGATAAAAAAATACTTGTCAAAACCTATCATACTACAGCTGGCTTTGGGAGATACGATACGTGAGTCTTTTCTACGCAAGACTCCTGAAGCTGAACGACAAGGACGAAACCGTATGGAGCGTGGGCGTAGTTTCTGGCTTTATATTCACCAGTTGGCTGCATCCCGTGGTTGGGAATGCCATTGGCGCAAGATAGAAGAGTGCGGCATCGGGCATGAGGCTGTCCCTATGGGGAAACAAGCTGTGCCATTATTGACGACAGATTCTTTACGGGTACTTTTTATAGGTAACAGCTATACTTTTTTTAATCGTTTGCCATGGCAAGTCCAATCGTTAGCATCCTCATGTGGAAAAAAAATATCAGTGCGCCAGGTTGCTAACCCTGGTTGGTACTTGAGACAGCATGCAGCCAATACGCAAACATTAGAGGCGATTCGTGAAGGAGGATGGGATTATATGGTGATGCAGGAACAGAGCAAGGCACCTACTCGTGAAAAGGAATGGGTAAAGAAGAATGTATTCCATCCTGCGGCGCAGTTAGATAGTTTACGCCGTCTTTATGCCCCAAAAGGAAAAAGTGTCTGTTATATGACATGGGGGCGTAATAATGATACTTATGAAGGAATGCAGCAGCAACTTACGGAAAACTATTTGGAAATGGCTGATGTCCTTGATGCTTATTGTGCTCCTGTGGGTGAGGCATGGAGACGTGTACGTAGAGAGTGTCCAAGTTTGCAGTTGTATAATTCTGATGGCAGCCACCCTAGTCCTGCAGGCAGTTATCTGGCGGCTTGTGTCTTTTATGCAATTTTTTTTGGTGAGCCTTTTAGCAGCGATTATTATGCAGGTCTACCGTCTGAAACGGCTCTTTATTTACAGAGGATAGCACAAGAAGTGGTATTAGCTAATCTTGTGTTATGGAATAGAAATCAGTCGAAGCAACCTGCCGGAGTAACTGCAAGTTTCTATCCTGACCCCAAATTTGACCGTGAGACACCTACTCTAAGTAAACCTTACGGTAGCGGATTGGCATCGGTTGATGAGATAAAGGACTATTTACAACAATTGGTTGTACGTTCTCCGGGTTTGGCATATATGGAGAATATTGGTGTTACCAAACAAGGACGTACCATTCCGGTACTTTATTTGGGTACTCCCGACAAGAAGAAGGTAAGGGTATGGATTCAAGCGGCACTGCATGGTAACGAGCCGGCAGGTGCTGAGGCTGTATGCATGCTTGTCCGTTACTTACTTTGTGAAAAAGAAGGACGTGAATTGCTGAATCATATAGCTGTGGCTTTGGTTCCTATAGCCAATGTTGATGGTTATGCCATTCAGCAACGTCGTTCAGCCGATGGTTACGATTTGAATCGCGATCAGAGCAAATTAGAGGATGCTGTCACTTTGCTGTTGAAGCAGTCCTATCAGCAATGGAATCCGGACGTAGCTCTTGATATTCATGAATATACACCTTTACGTCGTGAGTTTAACTTATTACGTGGAGTGCCGACAGCAAATGCTGCTGATGTACTTTTTTTACCTACAGGACATCTTAATGCGCCTTTAGCTTTACGTACGCTGTCTGAAGAACTTTTTCGTCGTGAGGCAGAGGTCGTTTTAAATAGTGCCGGTTATGCTTCCGGTTTCTACTTTACTCCTCGTGTGGCAGATGGTTCCCTTGTTCTTGTAAAAGGTGCCAAAAGTCCGCAGTCCAGTTCTACTTTTCAAGCATTGACGGGGGCTGTATCGCTTTTTGTCGAAATAAGAGGTATTGGATTGGGACCGGAGTGTTTTGCACGTCGTAGTGAGTGCGGTTTCTTGGTGGCACGGCAAACGTTGGTTACTGCTGCGCAACATCGTGCTTCAATTAAACGTAAGATAGAACAAGCCAGGAAGCGCACCTTGAAAGCTACTGAACCGATATATGTTACTTTCACTTCGGATACTGTACGTCATGTAGTCTCTTTTATCGATTATAAGGCCAATGAACTGTTTAAGACTGAACTGCCAACCCTTGATGCCATGCAGGCAACACCTCAATTGATGCGTACTCGCCCTAAGGCTTATCTGCTCGATGCTCCCTGTACAGAAGCAGTATGTAAGCTTCGAGCGTTGGGTGTACACATTGAGCAGGTTACCCGTGTACAAAAAGCAAAAGTTGAGCGTTATAAAGTAACCCGTCTGTATCGTGCAGAGAAGGAATGGGAGGGGATTCATCCGGTAAATGTAGAAACGGATGTCTATGAAGATAATGTAGAACTTCCAATAGGTAGTTGGTTGGTACCTTTGGCACAACCTTTAGGAAATTTGGTTGCCACGTTGCTTGAACCGGAGTCTGTCTGTGGTTTCGTAAACTTCTGTGTTATTCCGGCTGAGGAAGGAAAGGGACTGTTTGTCAGTAGACTTATAAAATAAGAATTGGATATATAAAATTAAATTCGGTAATGACTATGAAACTAAAAAAAACGCTACAGATTATACTTGCTTTATGTTTAGGCCTATGGATGATTTCATGCCAGCAGGAACATATCAAGTTGACCTCTCCAAATGGAAAACTTTCTTTAGAGTTTACACTTGATGAAGAAGGTGCTCCCCGATATTGTTTAAGACATGCGGGGAAGAATATTTTACTTCCTTCACGTCTGGGATTGGTTTTGAAGGATGCGCCAGATCTTTTGACTGGTTTCGTTCTAAAAGAGGTTAAGCATGATTCGCATAATGATGTGTGGCAACCAGTATGGGGGGAAGAGGCTGAAATTGTAAATCATTATAATGAATTGAGGGTATGCCTCAAGGAAGAAACATCGTTGGAGCGGGAACTGAATATTATTTTTCGTCTTTTTGATGATGGGATGGGATTCCGGTATGAGTTCCCGCGCCAGCAACAGCTACAAGAGTTTCTTATTGATGACGAAGTGACTGAATTCGTTTTTCCTGCAGATTATGATGCTTGGAGTATTCCAGTGAAAGGAGTTCGTTTTTACGAGGCCTTATTTGAGAAAAAAACTCTTAGTAAGATGGGATGGGTAAGCACTCCGGTGACGATTGAGACAACAGATAGCCTTTATTTGGCTATTCATGAAGCAAATCTTACAGATTATGCTGCCATGAACTTGAAGCCGGTTGAACAAGTTGAAGATAATAAAACGGTTACATTACGTGCGGCTCTTACACCTTGGAGTACAGGTGAGAAAGTACGTGTTACCGATACCCGTGTATCTCCTTGGCGTACAATGATAGTGGCTGAATCTGCCGGTGATTTGCTTCTTTCCCGTCTCATGTTAAATCTTAATGAACCTTGTCGTATAACCGATACTTCCTGGATACAACCTATGCGCTATATTGGAATTTGGTGGACTTATCACATGAAGCATAACACCTGGCATGCCGGTCCCCATCATGGGGCCACAACAGAGAATACAATGCGTCACATCGATTTTGCTGCTGCCAATAACCTGGGAGGTGTACTGGTGGAAGGGTGGAATGAAGACTGGGCTACTTGGAAGTTTAGTTTCACAAAACCTTATACCGATTTTGATATACAACGTATTACTGATTATGGGCGTAGCAAAGGAGTAGCTTTGATAGGACATCATGAAACTGGCGGTAATGTTTCCAATTATGAAAATCAGATGGAAGATGGTTTCAAGTTCTATGAGAAATATGGTGTGCATCAAGTAAAAACGGGTTATGTGGGCGATTTGCTTGATGGGAAAGAATATCATAGCAGTCAGTTTGGTGTACTTCATTATCGCAAGGTAATAGAGGCTGCTGCCCGTCACCGTATCTGTATTGATAATCATGAACCGGTGATTCCTACAGGTTTGCAGCGTACTTTTCCTAATCTGATGACACAAGAGGGAGTACGTGGACAAGAATGGGACGCTTGGGATGTAGATGGTGGAAATCCTCCCTCTCATACCGTAATATTGCCTTTCACTCGTGGGTTGGCAGGCCCGATGGACTTTACACCGGTGACGTTTCGGTTTGTTAACGATGTAATGCCACAGACACGTGTACATACCACACTGGCCAAACAATTGGCGCTGTTTGTGGTGCTCTATTCACCGTTACAAATGGCTTCGGATGAAATAGAGAATTACGAGGCTAATCCGGAACCTTTTAATTTTATAGTATCTTGTCCTACAGATTGGAGCAGAACAGTGGTGCCGGAAGCATGCATTGGCAGTTATGTTACTATTGCCCGTTGTGATAAAGGAGAGGGATGCTGGTATATAGGCAGTATCACGGGAGATGAGGAACGAACGGCTAATATCAGTCTGTCTTTTCTCGATACAGATAAAAGATATCTGGCTACTATTTATCGTGATGCTCCTGAGGCCGATTATGAGACATGTCCTGCTGCTATACTTATAGAAGAGCGCGAAGTGACTTATAGTGATACCCTCACCATTCGGCAAGCACGTAGTGGAGGAACTGCCGTACGTCTGTGTCCTATAAAAGACAGTTGAGCCGGAGGTATATTGGGGCAGAGTTGTTTATATTTTCTCTCTCAAGTATTCGTAAAAGCTATATTGCGACCGTACCTTCTCCTTTTGCGGTCGCGACGACTTCCAGCGGTTTCGCAACCGGTCGTCCACAAAGCAGGCTTTCCGTTTGTCCGACAGTTGTATGGATAGCATATCGATGAGCTCTTGCTTCAAGTCCGGGTCCAGAATGGGGGTGACGGCTTCGATACGGCGGTACAAGTTACGCCGCATCCAGTCCGGCGAGCCGAGGAAGAGCTTGGGTGCGCCGCCGTTGCCGAAGTACCACACACGGGCATGTTCCAGAAAGGTATCCACGATGCGTGTCACGCGGATGTTGTGGCTGTACTCCTGCCCGGGGATGAGGCAGCAGATGCCGCGGACAATGAGGTCTATCTCTACACCGGCTTGCGAGGCTTCGTAGAGGCGGTCTATCATGGCGGGGTCTTGCAGGGCATTCATTTTTAGGATAATCCGTCCTTGCTTGCCTTGCCGGGTCAGTTCTATTTCGTGATTGATGAGGCGGTTCAGTTCAGGAATCAGGTTGAAGCGGGCCACAAGCAGGCGGTGGAACACTGGATTTTCCTTTCCCTGCAGAGTACGGAACAAGTTGTGCAGGTCGTTTACAATCACCGGGTTGCAGGTGAATAGTCCGCTGTCCGCATAGAGGGTGGCGGTCTTTTCGTTGAAGTTGCCGGTGCTGATGTAGGCGTAGCTTGTCAGTTTGCGCCCTTCCTTGTCGCGGCGTAGCACGAGGGCTACTTTGGCATGTACCTTTAGTCCTGGTATGCTGAAAATGATGTTGATGCCGGCGGCTTTCATCATCTCGGCGGTGGCGAGGTTGTTTTCTTCGTCGAAGCGGGCTTTCAGTTCCACAAAGACGGTGACTTTCTTTCCGTTCTGTGCGGCGGCTATTAGGGTGTTGATGACGGTGGAGTTCTCTGCCACGCGATACTGGGTCACCATGATTTCACGCACGGTGGGTTCGTGGACGGCTTCATATAGAAAATGGATGAAGTGGTCGAAGGAGTGGTAGGGATAATGCAGCAGCAGGTCCTTCTTCTCCACATAGCGGAAGATGGATTCGCGTTCGTCCAGGCAGGTCAGCTTCATGGGCTGGGGTTTCTTGATGGGACGTACGCTTTGGTTGGGATTAGGCAGATGCCGCAAATCCTCCATGTTGAGGTGCTTGTCTCCCGGCACCAGCTCCCGGCGGTCTATGCGGTAGGCATCTACCAGAAAGTCGAGGAAGTCCTGGGGCATGGCGCGGTCGTATACAAAACGGCACACGGCGCCTATCTTGCGTTTCTTTACCTTCTTCTTCACCTGCTCGATGATTTCGGAGGTATTGGCGGCATCGTCTATCAGAATATCCGCATCGCGTGAAATCTTGATGCAATAACTGCTGTCCACTTCATAACCGGGGAAGATGGTATCCAGATTGGCCTTGATGATGTCTTCAATGAACATCAGATAATAGTCTTTCCCCACCTTAGGCAGCTGGATGAAGCGCGGCACTTTGCTGTACGGCAGTTTCATCACGAAATATTGGATGCGGTTTGGAGAACCGACGGGAGCTCCTTTCAGATGAAGCCGTACGGCCAGATAGAGACGGTTGTCGCGCAGGAATGAAATCACCTTGTCCTTGCTTACGGGTACCGGGGCCAGATAGGGGAATATCTCTTCGCGGAAGAAGTTGCGCACGAAGTCGTTATGAAACGGTTCCACGTTGCGGCTCTGATAGAATATGATGTGGTGTTTCCGTAGGGCGGGCAGTATCTTCTGTTCGTAGATGCGGATACGGTCTTCCAGTTGGCGGTTGACTTCCCGGTTGATTTCATCTACCAGCTCGGCGGCGGACTGCACAGTCTCTTCATCGCTTTGCGAGGCTCCGGTGGCTATGGCTTTATGGTCGGCCACGCGTATCTTGTAGAATTCTTCCAGATTGGAGGAGTATATGGAAATGAAGTTGATGCGTTCGTATAGCGGCAGTGTATCGTCTTCGGCTTCCAGCAGCACGCGGTAGTTGAAAGACAGCCAGCTGATATCACGTTTGAAATATCTGTTTTCCATAGTTTAATGTGCTAAAGTGATTAATGTGCCAATGTGCTAATGAAGAGAAGTTCGCGGATGGTGCGCAGCCAATTAGCATATTGGCACATTATCACATTAGCATATTGATTTCTTTCCCAAATATAATTACCTTTGTTTTAATAAACAAAGGAAAGATGACAAAAGTTGGTTTATTATCGGATACGCATGGCTACTGGGATGAAAAGTACCTGCAATATTTTGAGGGCTGTGACGAAATATGGCATGCCGGTGACATCGGTTCGCTGGAAGTGGCACAGAAGCTGGCGGCTTTCCGTCCCTTCCGTGCCGTGTATGGCAATATTGACGGGCAGGAGATACGGCAGCTCTATCCGCAGATTCTCCGTTTCACGGTGGATGGGGCGGAGGTGCTGATGAAGCATATCGGCGGTTATCCCGGCAACTACGACCCTTCCATCAAGGGCAGCATTCTGGTGCGTCCCCCAAAGCTGTTCATCAGCGGGCACTCGCATATACTGAAGGTGAAGTATGACAAGACGTTGGATGTACTCCACATCAATCCGGGCGCTGCGGGCATTCAAGGTTTCCATAAGGTGCGTACGATGGTACGCTTTGCGGTTGATGGGGGAACGTTTAAAGATTTGGAGGTGATAGAACTTGCTGACCGATGATGTAGTTTGTTTATTTTCAATGGATTGTATTTACCGATTGCTTGCGCTATAGTGTAAAAGCCGTTACATGCTAATGTAAAGGTTGTTACGCTATTGGGTAAAGGCCGTTACACTATTTGGTAAAGGTCGTTACACGCTGAGGTAAAGACCGTTTCATCAAGGGGTGACGGCCGTTACGCACTGAAGTAAGCAAAACAATGTACCGGAGTAAGCAAAGCAATGAAGTAAAAAGATGAAACCAAGCCTTCACTTAATCGAATTTTTCCATTATCTTTGTACCCGAATAGCAAGTAGAGCCGTGGGGCATCGTCCTCCTTCTTATTTTATTCTCCATTTTGAAGTATCACCGAAAAAGAACTGAAATATGAAAGGAATTATTCTTGCAGGTGGCAGTGCCACTCGTCTCTATCCGTTGTCCAAGGCTATCTCCAAGCAGATAATGCCCGTCTACGACAAGCCGATGATATACTACCCGCTCTCTACACTGATGTTGGCGGGAATTCGCGAAGTGCTTATTATCTCTACTCCACGTGACTTACCCATGTTCCGCGAGCTGCTGGGAACCGGTGAAGAACTCGGTATGTCCTTTTCCTATAAGATACAAGAGAATCCCAACGGACTGGCACAAGCCTTTGTGCTGGGTGCAGAGTTCTTGGACGGCGGACCGGGCTGCCTTATTCTGGGCGACAACATGTTCTACGGTCAAGGCTTCTCCGCCATGCTGAAGCGTGCCGCTTCCATAGACAAGGGTGCCTGCATCTTTGGTTATTACGTCAAGGACCCCCGTGCCTACGGTGTAGTGGAGTTTGATGCCAACGGCAAAGCCGTCTCGCTGGAAGAAAAGCCTGCCAATCCTAAAAGCAACTATGCCGTCCCCGGACTGTACTTCTACGACTCCACCGTGACAGAGAAAGCCGCCTCCTTGAAGCCCTCTGCTCGCGGCGAATACGAAATTACCGACCTCAACCGTCTCTATCTGGACGAGGGCACGCTGAAAGTGGAGCTCTTCGGCCGTGGCTTTGCCTGGCTCGACACCGGCAATTGCGACAGCCTGCTGGAAGCCAGCAATTTTGTCGCCACCATCCAGAACCGTCAAGGCTTCCGCGTGAGCTGTATCGAAGAGATTGCCTGGCGCAAGGGCTGGATAGATGTAGACCAGCTGTATCGCTTGGGTGAACAGCTTGGCAAGACCGAATATGGCAAATACCTGATGGAACTGGCTGAATCGAAGCGATGAACTCTTTGTTCCCCAAAAAGAGAAGGAGAATAGTTCTCCTATAAAGGCCCGCTGACTTTAATTTTTAATTTATAATTTTTAATTCTCATGAAGACTTATCTCGTAACCGGTGCCGCCGGTTTTATCGGCGCCAACTATATTAAATATATCCTGGCAAAACATAATGATATTAAAGTGGTGATACTGGATGCCTTGACCTACGCAGGCAATCTGGGCACCATTGCCAATGACATTGACGATGAACGTTGCTTTTTTGTAAAAGGTGACATCTGCGACCGCGTGCTTGCCGACGAACTGTTTGCCAAGTATAAATTCGATTACGTAGTGAATTTTGCTGCCGAGAGCCACGTAGACCGTAGCATAGAGAATCCCCAGCTTTTCCTGATGACCAACATCCTGGGTACACAAAACTTGCTCGATGCCGCCCGCCGTGCCTGGGTCACGGGTAAGGACGAGTCCGGTTATCCCACTTGGCGCAAAGGCGTTCGTTACCATCAAGTGTCTACCGACGAAGTTTACGGCTCACTTGGTGCCGAAGGCTACTTCACAGAGCAAACCCCGCTCTGCCCGCACAGCCCTTACAGCGCCAGCAAGACGAGTGCCGATATGGTAGTGATGGCCTATCACGATACCTATAAGATGCCCGTCACTATCACCCGCTGTTCCAACAACTACGGTCCTTATCACTTCCCCGAAAAGCTGATTCCGCTTATCATCAAGAATATTCTCGAAGGCAAGAACCTCCCCGTCTATGGCGACGGCAGTAACGTGCGTGACTGGCTCTACGTGGAAGACCACTGCAAAGCTATCGACCTGGTTGTCCGCGAGGGTGTGGAAGGCGAAGTCTACAACGTAGGCGGTCACAACGAAAAGACCAATCTTGAAATCGTGAAGCTGACTATTGCCACCGTCCGCCGCTTGATGGAGGAAGAACCCCGTTACCGTGCAGTGCTGAAGAAACAAGTAAAAGCCGCCGACGGCACGATTGACATCAGCTGGATAAACGAAGACCTTATCACCTTCGTCAAAGACCGCCTAGGTCACGACCAGCGTTATGCCATCGACCCCACAAAGATTACCAATGCCCTGGGCTGGTATCCGGAGACGAAGTTCGAGGTCGGCATCGTCAAGACCATTGAATGGTACCTGAACAACCAGCCGTGGGTGGAAGAAGTGACCAGCGGTGATTATCAGAAGTATTACGAACAGATGTATGGAGGTAGAGGTTAAGGTTTAGGGATTAGGGTCTAACCGCTAATCCTTAACCTCTAACCTCTCAATTCAGCGCCACCGCTAACAGTAATCCTAAGAACAGCATATTGCGCGACGTCTCGCCCAGTATGCTGTTCAGCTTTTTACCGCTACCTATCTGTATCATTTTGCGCCACGTCAGTGCGTGCATATAGAGATAGACGCAGGGAGCCCAGATAAATTCCAGCGGAGTCAGCTTGCCCGTGTAGACAAACCAGAAGCAGAGCAGCACGGCGGCGATGCCCAGTGCCAGATACATATTCTCACCGAACTTCTTGCCGTAGCGTACCACCAGCGTACACTTGCCGCTCACGGCATCCTGCTCGCGGTCGCGATAGTTGTTCACCATCAGCAAGGTGTCTATGGCGAGGCCACTGACGAGCGACAGCACCACCACATCCATATTCAGCGTATAGGCCTGCACGTAGTAGGTGCCGCATACGGGCACGAAGCCGAAGAACACCAGCACCAGTACGTCGCCCCAGCCCCGATAGGAGAGCAGCGTGGTATAGAGGAAAGCAAACAGTATGCACACCACGCCCAGCACCACCAGTTCCCAGCCTCCGTGGGGCAGCTGCCCCCAGACGGTGAACAGCACTGCCAGCCCTGCCAGGCACGACAGTGTCAGTGCGATGCCGATGCCGGTTTTCATGGCTGCCGGCGTAATCCAACCTTCGGCGCAGGCGCGCTGCGGCCCCAGCCGGTCTTCCCGACGGTCGGTCCCTTTCTGGAAGTCGAAGAGGTCGTTGATAAAGTTGGCGGCAATCTGCATGCCGCAGGCAAAGAGGGCGCACAGCAGGGCGGGTGCGGTCTTGAACTGTCCGTCGCTGAAGGCAAGGGCACTGCCCAGCAATACCGGGAT
This sequence comes from Bacteroides sp. AM44-19, assembly GCF_003603395.1. Taxonomy (NCBI): domain Bacteria; kingdom Pseudomonadati; phylum Bacteroidota; class Bacteroidia; order Bacteroidales; family Bacteroidaceae; genus Bacteroides; species Bacteroides sp. AM44-19. Next base: position 267,283 of record NZ_QTNB01000002.1, read on the forward strand.
GATGGCTCCCGTCAACGTCTTGGGGCGGGCGGCGAGAAACCATGCGTAGGGTGAATTCTGTTTAATCTCGTTCATCGTAGTTCCAATTTAGTTCGGCATCTGCCAGCAAAAATACTGAAAATCCCTATATTTGTACCCACTTATGATGAAGAAGTTAGTCTACATATCCATTCTTTCTCTGCTGCTCTTGTCTTCCTGCCGTTCCAAGCGGATGATTACCGTGTCGTTGCCGCAGTCAGTCATGCAGGCAGACAGCACGCAGCTTGGCGATACTATCGGGTTGCCCGCCCGCCTTTCGCCGATGTTCACCTTTGACCAGTCTGATTTGCGTAATGTCCGCCGCCAGCCGGCGAAGGGCGAGGTAAAGAAACAGCAGATAAAGAAAACGGCACCGGTACAAAAGGTAATTGTGCAGCGAGGTACAAGAATCACATCGAAAACCACCCACGTAGGCTCGGCCTATAAGGGCGTCAGCCGCATTAAGACGTACGACTTCACGCATCGCGACGTGCCTGCCGCCTTCGAGGGCTTCCGCATCGCCTTTGTCTCCGACCTGCACTACAAAAGCCTGCTGAAGGAGGAGGGATTGAAGGACCTGGTCCGCCTGCTCATAGACCAGAAGGCCGACGTGCTGCTGATTGGCGGCGACTTTCACGAAGGCTGCCAGTACGTGCCGCCCGTCATGGCTGCCCTGGCGCAAGTGAAGACGCCGTTGGGCACCTATGCCGTGCTTGGCAACAATGACTACGAGGCTTGCTATGACGACATCGTGCGCGAAATGAGGCATTATGGCATGCATCTGCTGGAGCATAAGGTGGACACCCTGCGGCGTGGCGGCGAGCGGATTCTTGTGGCGGGCGTGCGCAATCCTTTCGACTTGGGCAAGAACGGCACATCGCCCACACTCGGCCTTTCGCCCGACGATTTCGTAATCCTGCTGACGCATACGCCAGACTATGCCGAGGACGTCCCGGTGACAAACTCCGATCTCATCCTGGCCGGACACACGCATGGCGGGCAGGTGACGCTGTTCGGGCTTTATGCACCGATAGTCCCCTCGCACTACGGGCAGCGGTTCCTCTCCGGGCTGAAGTACAACTCAAAGAACATCCCGATGATTGTCACCAACGGCATCGGCACTTCGCAGAAAGCCATCCGCATGTTTGCTCCCGCAGAGGTGGTGATGATTGTGCTGCACCGGCTGACGGACTGATTTATTCTTCGGGCATCAGCACCACTCCCAGTTTCTTCTTGCCATCCATCTTTACCACCATTGGCTGGTGGAAATGTACATGCCGCAGGTACTTCGTCTCGTGTACGGCAGGCTGTGCATTCAGGAATTCCTGGTTGTATACGCCGTCATTCATAAAGGCGTTGATGGTAAAGTATCCCACTCCAAAGGAGGTCAGGTTCTGGAAGAAGTGGGTTCCCTGGCTGGGGTCTACCCGGTAGTTGGTCAGTCCGGCTTCCACTATCACGCGGGCAGCGCTGATGTGCGGCCACTTCACGGGGATGCCGAGCCAGGTGTCACTGCTACCCCAGCGTCCGGGACCTACAAGGACATAGTTGCGGCCTTCGTCCAGGAACTGCTGGTTCAGCTTCTCTATCTCCCAGGCAATCTCCTGGTTGTGGGAGGCACTATAGTCGTCTGTCTTCACATAGATAATGTCATGTATCTCGTTCATGATGCCATGTCCCAATGAGTTGTTGGAACGGAGCAGTACCTGGTCGTCCGGAATGGCGGTAAGGTCTTCATCCAGCATCTCCTTGGTGTCGACTATCGGGCGGATTTGCAGCAGGTAGAAGGTGCCGGTTTTGTCCTTCTCGCGGCTCATGGTGGCGGCAAACTCTATCTCTACGGGACGGCGCATCTCCTGCTCTCCGTATTTCAAAGCCAGTTGCAGGATGCGTGGCAGGGGGAATACGTCGTGTTGCAGGATGTTGGCAAAGGTGATGACTTTGCGTCCGCCGGGATAAAGCCCGTCGCGGATAATCTGGTCGTAAGGGTCGTAGGTGGAGGCTATGTAGTTCAGTGCTCCGTCCTTTTCCGCTTCTTTGACGTGCAGTTTCAGCAGGTTGAAGCCGTCGTCGATGGAGAAGTCGTGACCGGCATTGCGCAGGTCGAGGGCATAGAAGCGGGTCTGAGTCTCTTTGAGGGCAATCTCCATTTCGCTGGTTTGCAGCACCTGGTTGGGGTGATAGGGCGAGAAGCGGAGCGTCATGCCACCGTCCACGATGTATTTACCTAAACCGAGCGCCAGATTGACGATACCTTCTTCTGCCTTCTCGTCGCCGATGGGGTAGTAGTTGAGCGAACGTGCCACACCGGACATGCTGGGGTAGTAGCGGTCACCATACTGGTTGCCCACTACCTCTTGCAGGATGACAGCCATCTTTTCCTGGTCGATAACGTTGCTCGTTGCCTGCATGTATGCCTTCGAGTCGCGGAAGTAGACCGAAGCATATACTCCCTTGATGGCATCGCTCAGCATGCGCAGCATCTCGTACTTGTCGTCCAGATAGGGAATCATGTAGGTGTTGTAGATGCCGGCGAAGGGTTGGTAGTGCGAGTCTTCCAACAACGAGGACGAACGGATGGCAAGCGGCGACTTCACCACGTCGAAGAAGGTGAAGAAGTCCTCCACCAGGCGGTCGGGCAGCTTTGCTTTGAGGAAGTAGCGCAGGATGACGTCATCGTCGGCATCGGACAAGGCTATCTGATACAGATTGTTGGTATCCATAAACTCGTCGAACACATCGGTACAGAGCACGATGGTCTTGGGGATGGCGACACGGGCATTCTCAAACTCTTCGAACTCGGGGTGATGCTTCACCAGGTTGTCGATGAAAGCCAGTCCGCGCCCCTTGCCTCCCAGCGAACCGTCGCCAATACGGGCAAAGTTGGAGTATCGGTCAAAGCGGTCGCGCCTGAAGACTGCCACTACTCCCTGGTTTTTCATCTTGCGGTATTTCACGATAGCCTCGAAGATAATTTTACGGTGGGCATCCACGTCTTGCAAGCTATTCCAGGTGATGGGCCGCAGGAACTCTGCCACGGGAAACATGGCACGTGAGTAGAGCCAGCGGCTGACGTGGTTGCGGCTGATGTGGTAAAGGAATGATTCTGCCGGAACAGCAAAAAGAATGTTCTGCAGCTCTTTGAGATTCTTTACGCGGGCAATCTCTTCCAGCGTGTCCGGGTTGCGGAAGATAAAGTCGCCGAAGCCGAAATTGTCTGATACAATACGGCGCAGGTCCACATCCATCTTTTTGGAATTCTTGTCGATGAAGGCGGCATCGTATTTGGCTGCATACGCTACGTTGTCCGATTCGCTGGACTGTATGATAAGGGGTACAAACGGGTCTTCCTTGCGGATGGCGGCACAGAGCTTGATACCGGCCAGTCCGTCCTTCTCGCCCCGTTCTACGCGGGGGAAGCGTACGTCGGTGATGACACCTAATATATTATTCTTATATTTTTGGTAGATGCCAAAGGCTTCTTCATAGGTACGTGCCAGTACAATTTTGGGACGTCCCCTCATGCGCAGTGTGCGCTGGTGGGCATTCAGTGCTTCAGTAGAGAATTCCTGGCTCTGCTTCAATACGAATTTATACAGATTGGGCAGGATGGAGGAGTAAAAGCGGATGCCGTCTTCCACCAGCAGGATGAGCTGCACACCCACTTCGTTGACGTCGTGCTCCAGGTTCATCTTGTCCTCTATCAGCTTGATGATGGAAACCAGCAAGTCGGTGTTTCCCAGCCAGCAGAACACATACTCAAAGGGACTGAGGTCTTCATTGGCAATACGCTTGGTGATGCCGTGGCTGAAAGGGGTAAGTATCACCATCGGAATCTGTTCATACAGGTTTTTGATGTATCGTGCCACGTCGAAGCTGTCGTTGTCTCCCGTGCCCGGCATGCAGATGATGAGGTCGAAAGAGATGGAGGACAGCTGTGTCAGCGCCTCCTCGCAAGTGGAAACCTGCGTGAAACGGGGAGGGTAGCGCAAGGAGAGCGAAGTGTATTCATTGAATATCTTTTCGTCGATGCGGCCGTCATCTTCCAGCATGAAAGCATCGTAAGGATTGGCTATCAGAAGGACGTTGAAAATGCGCCGTGTCATGAGGTTGGCAAACTGTGTGTCCTTGAAATAGAGCTGGTTTAATTTGAACTTACTGAGCATGGCTTCTCATGATTTGTTGGTTTCGGAAGGCAAAAGTAATAGAAATCGAACCTATTCGGATAGTTTTTCGACCGTTTTTTTTATATTTATGCGTAATATTGCATCCGAAAAACAATATATGACCTATGTCTGCTCCATATCCGTTTCCATATAAATCCGTTGCATGTACATTTCTGCTGTTATGGGTGTTCGTTTTTTTGTCCGCTGACTTGTTTGCCGGTTCATTCCGCACCTTGGGTATCAAGGAGGGATTGGGCAGTCGGCAAGTATTCCAGATAAACAAGGATTCAGCCGGATTTGTCTGGGTGTATACTCATGTCGGGATAGATCGTTATGACGGGAATGAAATCAAGCATTACAAGCTGGACGGAATGGTTGATTCCAGGGACAATATCCAGTCTTCCACTACCATGATGTGTGATAAGGAGGGTATTGTCTGGGTTGCATTGAAGAATGGAAAAATCTATGCATACAACAAACTGACGGACTCTTTCCAATTGCGTGTGGACTTGGCCGATTACCTGCCTTCTCCGGTATTGTATAATATGCTGTTTGATGACGAAAACCGTTTGTGGTTGTGTATGTCGAAGGGGCTTTATTCTTGGGAAGAAAGTGCAGGACTGTCTTTTGCCGGATTGAAGGGGCAATCTGTCCGTTGCATGGTCCAAATGGAAGATGAAGTGTTTTTTGCAGGCACCGACAAGGGTGTCTTCCGGCTGACGAAGGCAGGAGCGGCAGGTTCTTCGTCTTTTGAGACGAGGCCGGTTGACCTGCATACAGAGATGCATGTGGAATCGCTCTATGTCTTCGGAGCGAAGCTGTTCATCGGTACCTTTTCAAACGGCGTATTTGTGCTTGACGGTCCCGAAGGGCAAATACATTCCTTGAATGACCGGATTCCTCATGTACCTATCCGTTCGTTTGCAAGGACAAAGGATAATTTGCTGCTGGTGGGAGCCGACGGTGCAGGTGTTTTTTGCATGGATGTCGCTACCGGAGAACTTTTGAACCATTATATGAATAACGGGGATGATGACAAAAGCTTGAGTGGTAATACGGTATCCGATATTTGTGTGGATGAATCCGGAGTTGTATGGATTGGCACTTCTACGAATGGCATCAGCTATCTGGATCCGGAGATGCCGGATGTCTATAGAATCAGGCACGAACGCAATAATGATAATTCCCTGAAGTCGGACCATGTAAATGTGATGTTTCAGGACTCGGAGGGAGATTATTGGTATGGTACAAACAACGGCGTCAGCCTCTATCAACCTCGGTCACGCAAATGGACCCACTATCTGGACGGTACGGAATATAGTGGCAAAGTGGTATTGGCACTTGCCGAAGACTCCGGGGGAAACATCTGGGTAGGTGGCTATGGTATCGGTGTCTATTGTATTCATAAACAGACCGGACGGGTACAGAAGAAAGAGAAAAGAAATGCACATCCGGAGAAGGGAATGGCCACCGACTATGTTTATGCCATTTATGCGGAAGGGGATTATGTCTGGTTCGGTGGTATTGAAGGAGAGTTTACCCGTTACGATATACGGACGGATACTTATACATATTACCCGATTGATTGCATAGGTGACATAAAGCGGGGTAAGGGGGGCTCATTACTGATTGCCGGTTGCAGCGGGTTGGCCGTCTTTGATAAGAAGTCGGGAGACACGCAGTGGCATCAGACGTTTGGAGACATCTCTCTGCATTATCCTGTCCGTTGCCTGATGCAGTCCTCATCCGGCGATACCTGGCTGGCTACAGACGGGGAAGGCCTTATACGTGTTGGGCCGGATGGGAAAGAGGCGCATGCCTATACCGTAGATGACAATCTGGTTTCCAATTCCATCAACAGCCTGCTGGAGGATAACGAAGGGCGTATCTGGTTCAGTACGGAGAAGGAATTGTATTGCTTGGACTGCTCCCGGGATATTATCATCAGTGCCAATGATTTTTTGGATGTCAGGTGGGGATATTACAATCCGAATGCTGCCCTTAAGTTGAAGAATGGATGTCTTGCTTTCGGCACCGCAGAAGGGGTTCTTTCCTTTCTCCCGTCTTTGGACTTGGGGACTCATGCACCCGTTGAGCTGATTCTGACAGACTTTAAACTGCTTTATGAATCGGTCAAAGCGGGAATGAAAGGCTCTCTTTTGCAAACGAATATCAATGATACCCGGAAAATAGATTTGAAGTATAATCAAAACTCCTTCTCTATTTCCTTCTCTGCCATCAACTTTGCAGTCCCGCATCGTATCAGGTATGAGTATAGGCTCGAAAATCACAATGAGGAGTGGGAACGCTCCAATTCAGTGCGGAACGTGAGCTATATGAATCTCTCGTCCGGTAAGTATGTATTCCGCTTGCGGGCATTTGATAAGTACACCGGGCAGCAGGTGGGAGAAAGAAGTCTGGACATTGTCATTCATAACCCTTACTGGGTTTCGTGGTGGGCGCTGCTCCTCTATTTCATCTTGTTGTCTGTCTTTGTCTACATGTTTGTGCAGTATAGGAGGCATAAGGTGAACGAGGGGCGTATAAGGGACAAGATACGTTCCTTTATCAGTATAGCCCATGATATCCGTACACCGGTTACTTTAATAAAGGCTCCGCTGAGCGAGCTCGAAGCGCAGGAGGGACTTCCGGAGCAGGGTAAGAAAACCGTTGCGGTGGCAATGAAGAATGTGGAAAAACTGATGGGAATGATTACTCAACTGCTTGAGTTGCAGAAAACGGAACTGCATGCCGAGGAGTGTCTGAAGGTTTCTCCATACGACATTAAGGCTTATCTGGAGGAAAAGATGGCGGAGTTTCATTTAGCCGCCATGCAGAAGAGCGTCGGGATAGAGTTGGAGGTGGAGCCGGATATGCCCAAGGTTTGGATTGACCGGGAGAAGATGGATCATATCATAGACAATCTGCTCTCCAATGCCTTGAAGTATACAGAGAAGGGAGTCATCCATATACTGGTGAAGACTGCAAGAAAGAAGTGGACTATTGAAGTGAAGGATACGGGTATCGGCATTCCGAAAGAGGAGCAGGGCAATATTTTTCACGAATATTATAGAGCCCAGAATGCCATGAACTTTGAGGAAACCGGTTCGGGTATCGGTCTGATGATTACGCGCCGCATTGTGAAACAGCATCACGGCACCATCTCTTTCAGTAGCGTGGAAGGGCAGGGAACTACGTTTACGGTAACTTTCCCGCAGAGGATAAAGGCGAGCGTGGCGGTGGAAGCGAAGGCTGACGGCCGGGAAGAAGCTCAGGCCGCTACCGGGGCTGTGCATGAAGAAACGGAACGTGCCGGGAAGAATGTCCTTCTTCTGGCGGAGGACGATGCGGATATGAGGGAGTATCTGGTGGACAGCTTGTCTTCCGAATATAAGGTAGTTGCCGTGCCCGACGGCGGAAAGGCATTGGAGACGGCAAGGGAAATCAATCCTGATATCATTATCTCGGACATTGTGATGCCGGTACTGGAAGGTGATGAATTGTGCCGGATTCTGAAGTCATCGGTAGATACAAGCCATATACCTATTATATTACTGACCGCACTGAGTGAGAGGGAAAATATCATCTTCGGACTGGAGGCCGGTGCCAATGACTACATCATCAAGCCTTTCGACTTGTCTGTGCTGAAAGTGCGTATCAGGAATATTCTTCAGAATAGGCAGCATTTGCGCGAAACCGTGTTGGCGATGGATGCGCAGCCCGAAGAGACAGACTATACCAGCCAGTTGGACAAGGAGTTCCTGGACAAGGTTATGAAAGTGATTGAGGAGGAGTTGTCCGATTCGGAATTCTCCATCAATGACTTCTGCCGGATGCTGGGCATGAGCCGCACTTCTGTCTACAATAAGATAAAGACGCTGACCGGGCAGGGACCGAATGACTTCATCCGCATTATCCGTTTGAACAAGGCAAAAGAGCTGCTGGTTTCCCGGAAATATTCGATAGGGGAAGTGGCGAATATGGTCGGATTTTCTGACCCGAAATATTTCAGTACATGCTTCAAAAAGCAGTTTGGTACCAGTCCCAGCAAAATTTAGAGCCATGAAGACTGCTTTTGAACCACTGCTGACAAGTATTAAACCTTTTTTGTCAGAGAATAAACCCTTGTCTCCCTGATAGTGCGTAATATTGTGGACAGTAAACAATATTAAAAAACGCATATAAAAAATGGAAACGTATTTAGGTCTTGATTTAGGAGGCACGAAGTTGCTGATTGGCGAAATGGATAGCCGTGGCAACATTTTGAGGTATAAGAAATATGACTCCGGTTACTTTAATCAGCAGGCTGCGCTGGAAATCATCAAGTCGTCGCTCGATGATTATATCCGTACCGTGGGCTGGTATGACCAGAAACCGGTAGCGATGGGTGTTGGGCTGATAGGGCGTGTAGATCCCAACGAAGGTGTCTGGCTGCAGATTGACCCGAGCAGGACACAGCGGATTGAGTTGGCAAAGGAACTGTCGGATATATATGGCATGCCTTGCCATATAGACAATGATGTGAAGAGCGCTACAAGAGCCGAACGTGTCTGGGGATTCGGACAAATTTCCAAAAACTTTATATACGTAAATGTAGGTACAGGCATTGCCGTGGGTACGGTGATAAATGGGAGACAAATCCGTGGCAGCCATTTCAATGCCGGCGAAGTGGGACACGTGCGTGTAGGTGTGAACATAGGCATTAAATGCGGTTGTGGACGGATGGACTGTGTGGAGGCGATTGCTGCCGGCATAGGTTTTGACAATTGTGCCCGTCTGCTCCGCAACCAGTATGAGACCGGCCTGCATATTCCGGCTGAAAAAGGGGAACGGGTGATTGTGAGTGAGGTGTTTGCACTTAGTCAGAAAGGTGACCCTCTCTGTACGGTGCTGGTGGAGAATGCAGCTGAGGCGCTTGCCAATCTTATCATGAATCTGGTACGTGTGATTGACCCGGACACGGTGGTGTTGGGTGGAGGCATTGTGGCCGACGGATATATGCACGAGAAGATTCTGGAGAAACTTCATCCTACGACCATGCGTTTTGTCAGCAACGGGGTTGTCATTACGAAACTGAATCCCGGATTTATCGGGCTTCTGGGGGCCGGTGCGGTGGCGATGAATATGTGATTAGGAATTAATGATTAAGAATATGAAAATAACAATAACAAAGAATGAAAAGGAGTTTGACTGCACGGCTGCATGGCGCATCATCGGGCAGATGTTGAATGAACCGGAGAGTGTGATAGGACTTTCGACGGGACGTACTACCGGCAATCTTCATCGGTTGGTGGGAGAAATCTATACTAAATATCCGTTTAAGGTGGATACCGTTACTTTCTTCGGATTGGATGAGGTAACGAATGTGCCGCGCGAATATGCCGGAGCATGCTACACGATGCTGAAAACGGAGTTGATGGATACATTGGGCATCAAGGAAGAGAATTTTTTGATGCTGCCTACCATTTCTGGTGATTTTGAACAGTCATGCAGGGATTTCCAGCAGGAAATTGCGAACCGTGGCGGTATTGATTTGCTGATTTTAGGGTTGGGTGAGAACGGACACCTGGGATTCAACCAGCCGGAATCTCCCTTTGGCGGTGAAGCATGGGTGACCCGGATGAATGTGGAACTGGAAGAACGCATCCGTAGAGAAACGGGTACTCCTCCCGATAAAGAGTTGGGAGGGGCTACTTTGGGAATAAAGAACATTATGCAGGCACGCCGGATTGTACTGGTTGCCAAAGGGACTAATAAAGCGGATATTGTCAAGCGGATGCTTGAAGGGCCTGTGACAACAGATGTTCCTGCTTCCATCCTTCAGCTTCATCCCAACTGTGAATTTCTGCTGGATGAGGCGGCGGCAAGCATGCTTAACTGCTAAGTCGCCTTGCAGGCGGCTGATAACTAATTATTTGAATTAATAATCAAAATACTATGACACAACAAGAAAAACAAATAAATTATATGGGGCCATTCATCACGATGGTGTTCTTGTTCTTTATTGTAGGTTTCCTTACGACTGCCAATACTCAGTTTCAGGGTCCTCTGAAAGAAACTTTTCTTTCGGAAGTGGGCGGGTTGAAAAATACTTTTGCTACTTTGATTACTTTCTCCTGGTTCCTTGCTTATCCGGTTTGTGGAGGGGTAGGCTCGTCGTGGATTAGCAAATACGGATATAAAGGAACATTGATGCGTGGATTGCTGGTGATGATTGTGGGGCTTGGTTTGTTCTTTGCCTCTTCCTATTTCACAGTACACTTTCCTGAAGCGAATTGGCATGCAGGAAATAATGTTATCCCTGGAGGGTTCTTGATTTTCTTACTGGGTTCTTTCGTGGTAGGGGCTTCGGCCACCATTCTGCAAGTGGTTATAAATCCTTATCTGACGGCTTGCCATGTCAAGGGTACCCAGTCCATTCAGCGTTTGGCTATAGGCGGTTCTGCCAATTCTGTGGGAACTACGCTTGCTCCTTATTTCGTGACTGGTGTCGTGTTCGGCGGTCTGTCTATGGAGGACATTCAGATTGACCAGCTGATGGTTCCGTTCCTGGCATTGATGGCTGTTATTTCTTTGATTGTATTGTTGTTGATGAAATTGTCTTTGCCCGATATCCAAGGAACCAGGGTAGAGAAGGGAGAAAAGCTGGAAAAAAGTGTATGGTCCTTCCGTCATCTGACATTGGGCGTGGTGGCTATCTTCTTTTATGTAGGAGTGGAAGTCTGTATCGGGGCCAATATCAATCTGTATGCCATCGAGATGGATTATGCTTCTCCGGCACTGATGGCTACGCTCTATTGGGGTGGTATGCTTGTGGGCCGCCTGGTGGGGAGCAGCCTGAGCAAGATTTCTCCTCGCGTGCAGTTGACGGTTACTACGGTATCGGCAGGAGTACTTGCTTTGCTGGCTATTCTTCTGAATAATCCGTGGCTGCTCACGGCAGTAGGTCTGTTTCATTCCATCATGTGGGGAGCTATCTTTACATTGTCCGTTGCCCATTTGGGAAAATACACTTCGGTGGCTTCGGGTGTGTTCATGATTGGAGTGGTAGGCGGTGCCATATTGCCCTTGTTGCAGGGAGTGCTTGCCGATGTTCTTGGAGGCTGGAGATGGTCATGGTTCATTGTCCTCTTTGGAGAAGCGTTTATGCTGTATTATGCATTGATGGGTTCACGGGTCCGTCAGATAGCTGATTGATTTTTGTTTGCCGGTAATTACCATGGAAAACCTGTTGGTGGAATGAATCACTGCTCAGACTTCGTTTGAGGGAAGTCCTGAAAAGGGGCCGCTCCGTATCTGCTCCGTACCTGCTCCGTACTTTCTCCGTATAAAGGTACCTTTATGTGGAGCAGGTACGGAGGAGACACGGAGGAGACACGGCCCGGGTACGGTTCAGACCCTTTCCGGTACAAGAGAAAAAGAGATTGATTCCGCCAACGAATATAGAAAATATATTGATAAATAGTAGTATGAAAAATTTTAGATTGATTGTTTGGTCCGTATTGGCAGTTTTAGTGTCGTGCGGCAATCTGAGGGCTGCAGATGAATTGAAAACTGCGCTTGACGGTAAAGTGGTCGTGGCTTATGTTACTTCCTGGAGTCACGTTATTCCTGACCCTAAGTACATGACTCACATTAATTATGCCTTTGGGCATGTCGATGAGACCTTTGATGGTGTAGGTATTGCCAATGAAGGGCGCTTGAGACAGATGGTGGAATTGAAAAAGCAGAAGCCGGATTTGAATGTACTGTTATCCATCGGTGGATGGGGCAGCGGACGTTTCAGTGAGATGGCCGCGAATGAGAAATACCGCAAGGCATTTGCCAAAGATTGCCGACGGGTGGTGAAAGAGTATGGGCTGGATGGTATTGACATCGATTGGGAGTATCCTACGAGTAATGCCGCCGGCATTTCTTCTTCTCCTGACGACACGAAGAACTTTACATTACTGATGCGGGACATCCGTAAGGCCATCGGCCCGAAGAAGTTGTTGACCCTTGCTACGGTGGCTTCCGGTGAATATATTGATTTCCAGGCTATTCTTCCTTATATTGATTTCGTGAATATCATGTCATACGATATGGGAAATGCCCCTAAGCACCATTCTGCTCTCTACTCTTCGGACAACAGTGGCCGGATGACGGGTGACAAGGCTGTGAAGGCTCATTTGGCTGCCGGTGTGCCTGCCGACAAGCTGGTGATGGGGATGCCTTTCTATGGCCGCGGTGGAAAGGAATATCCCAATTTTCAAGACTTCAACAAGGTGGGATATGCCAAAGGATTCCGTGAATGTTGGGACGAGACGGCCCGGGTACCTTACCTGGTGAATAAGAACGATACACTCGTTTTCGGTTATGAGAATCCGCGTTCATTGGCCATCAAGTGCCAGTATATTCTGAAGCAAAACCTGTTGGGAGGTATGTATTGGGATTATGACGGAGACAACGAGCAGGGTGACTTGCGCCGTACCGTCTATGAGAACCTGATAGAACGCAAGCCTTTTTATGATAAGACCTACCGGGTATTGGTACTCACTGAGAGTGCCGGACAACACAAGCCTTTCTCGGATGCAGCATTGAAATGGCTGGTAGATGAAAGTAAGGTTCAGAACCTGCAGATTCAAGTGCTGAACAATGCCGGCCTTTTGGCACAAAAGAGTGTGCTGGACGGTACGGATCTTGTCATCCAGCTGGACTTTCCGCCTTATACATGGCCCAAGGAGGCGGAGCAGAATTTTGTGGATTACATCAATGAAGGTCGTGGCGGCTGGATAGGCTTCCATCATGCCACGTTGCTTGGAGAGTTTGACGGGTATCCTTTGTGGCAGTGGTTCAGCGATTTTATGGGGGGCATCCGTTTCCGTAACTACATTGCTCCGCTTGCCGACGGCACGGTAGTGGTGGAAGACAAGGAGCACCCTGTGATGAAGAATGTGGATGCCTCGTTCGTCCTCCCCGATGACGAGTGGTACACATACGACAAGAGTCCGCGCCCCAATGTACGTGTATTGGCGAATGTGGACGAATTCACCTATACCCCTGCTTCGGATGTGAAGATGGGTGACCATCCGGTGGTATGGGTCAATGAAAAAGTGAAGGCCCGTAATGTCTATTTCCAGATGGGGCACAGCCCGAAGCTGTTCAAGTCGGATGATTTCACCGCAATGTTGCACAATGCCATTTCGTGGACATTGGGTAAATGACGTGTGCCCGAGCTTCCAAATGACAGAGGCTTACAAAGTATGGACAGGTTGTTTTTTATAGAATAGTTTTTCAGGTAACGGATTATCGTTAAGGTAATTGTTTGTAATAGGTATTTAGTATCTCCCGTATCGTGCTTGTTGTCAGGCCACGATACGGGAGCTTTGTTTTATTTCTTCATCTTCGATTTACGTTTCAAATACCATTTGCAGTCATTGTACGGTATCTTTGATTCCTTGTTAGAGAGATACTCCATGCCGCTCCTCGGTGCCAAAGGGGGTGTTCCCCGGTGCCGAGCCCCTTGCTCCTCGATGTCGGAGGAATGCCCCGTTCAAAAGGCATTTGGAATAGGGGAATGGCTATTTATTAGTATGATGATGCTGGTAAGAGACTTTTTTGATAAATAATATACCTTATATGACTAATTGTCAACCTCGCTCCACATGTTGTACTTTACTTTTATAGCGCAAAAAAAACTTTAATATAAAAGCTATGCAAGTGAGAAATTTAATTGTGGGTGCGCTATTGTTTTCCTGCACCGGGCATGTAAATGCCCAATCATTGACTTTGCGAGTCGATAATATTGATCAGATTGTAGATTCCATGACTTTGGAAGAAAAAGTAAATCTTCTGGTGGGGCGTAACGATTATCTTTTTGGAGGATATGAGAAGCTGGATAAGGCTCCTCGTGTGATGGATTCCAGTATTTCCGGATTTACTCAGGTAATTCCCCGGTTGGGTATTCCTGCCACCGGACTTGCCGATGGTCCTGCCGGTGCTGTTGTTGTGACGCGTCCAGATAGCAAGAAGAATTATTATGCCACAGGATTTCCCATAGGTTCTCTGCTCGCCTGCTCGTGGAACACAGGGCTGGTAGAAACCATCGGCCAGGCAATAGGTAATGAGATTTTGGAATATGGCGTAGATGTTGTGTTGGCACCGGGGATGAACATACACCGTTCACCGCTTTGTGGTCGTAACTATGAATATTTCTCTGAAGATCCTGTATTGACTGGCAAAATTGCCGCTGCCTATATTCGCGGTGTCCAAAGTAATGGTGTAGGAGCTTGTCCGAAGCATTTTGCCGTCAACAGCCAGGAAACGAATCGTACGGAAGTAAACGAGATTGTTTCCCAACGCGCGCTGCGCGAGATCTACCTGAAAGGTTTTGAAATAGCTGTGAAAGAAAGCCACCCATGGACCATCATGTCCTCCTACAATCGTCTGAACGGTCCTTATACCCAGGAAAATTACGAACTGCTGACCACCGTTTTACGTGACGAATGGGGGTTCGACGGTATCGTAATGAGCGACTGGATTCGGCTTCGCAACACTGCTGCCCAGATACATGCCGGCAATGACCACCTGCAGCCGGGCGAGCAAAAGCAAGTGGATGACCTTCTCGACAAAGTGAAGACCAACCAACTTTCTGTGGCAGACATTGATATTTGTGTAAAACGAATGCTGAACTACATTGTTAAAACCCCTCATTTCAGAGGATATAAATATAGCGATAACCCAGATCTGAAAGCTCACGCTCTCCTTGCTCGCCAATCGGCCGCCGAAGGTATGGTGTTGCTCAAAAACGATAATGGCGCATTGCCATTGAGAAACGTGAAAAAAGTCGCACTCTTCGGTTGTACCTCTTACAACTTTTGGGCAGGTGGCACTGGTTCGGGTAATGTCGTTAAGCCTTATGTTGTGAATATGCAACAAGGCCTTAATAATGCCGAATTTGAAACCACAGGAAATCTGGAAGAGCTATATAATAAATACCTCGACTACCAACGTGCCAAGAACCGTTGCGACCGTGGCAAATCTCAAGGTTATTATGGTGAAGAAAAGGATATACTGGAAATGCCTGTCAGCAAAGATTGTATCGTTTATCAAGCCAAGGAAGCTGATGTGGCTATCCTTACCATCGGTCGTCAGGCTGGAGAAGGTAATGACCGCACGATTGAAAACGATTTTAATCTGAGTGAAGTTGAACAGAATCTGCTAAGTGACCTCTGCAACGCTTTTCATGCCCTTGACAAGAAGGTGATTGTAGTGCTCAATGTGGGTGGTGTTGTTGAAACTGCTTCATGGAAAAGTCTTCCCGATGCTATTCTGTTGGCATGGCAGCCTGGTCAGGAAGGAGGAAACTCTGTAGTAGATGTATTGCTGGGTAAAGAAAATCCATCAGGAAAGCTGGCCATGACTTTTCCTATCACTGTCATGGATCATCCTTCTTCACGTAACTTTCCACTCAATGGATATAAAGGACAAAGAGGTAGTGCCGGACGTGAAAATATAGACTATACTCTGCACAAAGAAGGTATCAATATCGGTTACCGTTATTTTAATACTGTAAACAGACCGGTTTCTTATCCTTTTGGTTACGGATTGAGCTACACGGAATTTTCTTATGACAATTCTGTTGTAAAAGCTACCGGTAAAGGTTTCAAAGCTAGTATCCGCGTAAAGAATATTGGTAAAGTGGCAGGGCGTGAAAGCGTTCAACTCTATGTCTCCGCTCCTGCCGGTGGACTGGAAAAACCAGCTTGTGAATTGAAAGCTTTTGCTAAAACTAAACTATTGCAACCTGGTGAGAGTGAAATACTGATATTCAATGTATCCGACTACGATTTGGCTTCTTTTGACGAAAGTATACAAAGTTGGGTAAGTGCCAAAGGAAAATATATTGTAAAATTTGGTGCTTCCATTGAAGATATCCGTGGTATAGGAGCTTATTGGTTATCTAAAGAATTTACTAAAAAAGTTAATGACGTATTGAAACCAACAATGTCTCTTAATGAACCGGAGTAATTGAATAACTCTTTTATATATAAACTAATACTATTTTATTATGAAAAACTTTTCAATGATACTGCTCATGATTGTTTCGATGATATCATGCTCTTCAAAGGGCGATGAGCTGAAAGAACTTCCATCTCTTCCGGACGAGCCAGTGATAGAGGAGCCAAATCCCATTCCTGGTTCTACCGACAAAATAGTTGTCGGTTATGTTACATCATGGTCAAATCATGAGGTGAAGCCGGAATATGTTACCCATATCAATTATGCCTTCGGGTATGTGCAGGGAACATTCCGTGGTATCGGAATCTCCAACGAGGAACGTCTGAGGTCGGTTGTTGCCTTGAAGAAGCAAGCCTCCCACTTGAAGGTGCTCTTGTCGATAGGAGGTTGGGGCAGTGGCAACTTCAGTGAGATGGCAGCAGATGCCGACAATCGCCTCGCTTTTGCTGCCGACTGTAAGCGCGTGATTGATGAGTTTGGTCTCGACGGCATTGATATAGACTGGGAATTTCCTACGAGTAACATGGCAGGTATCTCTTCGTCACCCGACGACACTCGCAACTACAACCTGATGATGCGCGACATTCGTCAGGCTATAGGAAGCAACAAGCTTCTGACGCTCGCAACAGTATGCTCTGCCGATTACATCGATTTTGAAGGCGTTATGCCCTATATTGACTTTGTCAACATCATGGCGTACGACATGGAGAATCCTCCTAAGCACAATGCTCCCCTATATCAGTCTTCAAAATTCCCCGGATGGTTTAACTGTGACATGGCGGTCAAGGCGCACTGTGCCAAGGGAGTGCCCGCATCGATGCTTGTGCTCGGTATGCCTTTTTATGGTCATGGAACCGATATTTACGACCACTCCACAGATTTTAAGAATGTAAAGGTGCCCTCGGGGTACACCAACTGTTGGGACGACGAGGCAAAGGTCCCTTATGTGACCGACAAGAATGGACGTTTTGTCCTCAGCTACGACAACGCTCGCTCAATAGGTTTGAAATGTGATTATATTCTCGAAAACGAACTTCTTGGAGCCATGTTCTGGGACGATGCCGGCGATGACAGTAACGACACGCTTCATAAGACTATAGCTAATAAACTTTTTGTTAAATCTAACTGACAACTATATAAGCTATATATATCAGTAGATTGCTTTAATATAGGAATGGTGCTTTCTGGTAGAAAAACGGGACTGTCTAACAACTAAGAAGTTAGATGGACTCTCTTTTTTTAGGCAGTATGCTTTCTGGGGGGTATGATGTATTTTAAACCTTCTTGATAGTTTTTAAACTTATGCGATGTTATGTCGTATTTTAAACCTCAAATGTTATTTTTTACCCGCTATTGGAAAGATTCATTAATACATTTGCAGAAGTTCTAACACTAATGATTTTATTTAATTCTAATTCTAATGCTAATGGGAAAGTTATGCAGATTACATCTCCTTTTGTTGGCTTTGTTGCTACCGGGAGTGTCCTTCGCACAAAATCTTTTAAAAGTGCAAGGTTGTGTTACTGACGAGCAGAACGAGCCACTTATCGGGGCTACCGTGCAGACTAAAGACAAGTCGAAAGGCACGATAACGGATAGCGGTGGCAACTATGTTTTGTCGGGAGTTCCCAAGGGTTCAACCTTGGTGTTTTCGTATGTCGGCTACAAGTCGAAAGAAGTAAAGGTGACATCAGCTTCTCTTAATGTTGTCATGGAATCGGATGATGAACTGCTTGATGAAGTGGTTGTCATCGGCTATGGCCAGCAGCGTAAAGTGACGCTGACGGGTTCTGTCTCCAACGTAGGAGGTAAGGAACTTCTCAAATCGCCGGCCGCATCGCTTGGCAATACCCTTTCGGGTAAGCTTCCGGGACTCCAGTCGGTGCAGTATACCGGCGTTCCCGGTGCCGACGACCCTGTTATCCGCATCCGTGGTATCGGTTCGTTCAACAGCGCCGAACCTCTTGTGCTTGTCGATGGTGTAGAGCGTGAGTTCAGCCAGATAGACCCGAACGAGGTGCAGGACATTTCTATTCTTAAGGACGCTTCCGCTACGGCAGTCTTCGGCGTGCGTGGTGCCAACGGCGTTATTCTCGTTACAACACGTCGCGGCGAGGTAGGCAAGCCTGCCATCACACTGACCACTTCAGTAGGTCTTCAGCAGATTTCCAAATTCCTTGAGCCGGCAAACTCCTACGAGTATGCAACGGCTTACAATCATGCTCAGGAAGTGGAAGGAGTAGCCGAGGACGGATGGAAGTTCTCGAAGGAAGCTATACAGCACTGGAAGGATATGGATATGCCTACCGTTTATCCAAGCACCAACTGGTTCAAGTACTTGATGAATGACCACGCATGGCAGGAACAATATAATATTAATGTGTCGGGTGGTACTGAACGTGCCCGCTATTTCGTTTCCGTCGGCATGCTCAATCAGGACGGCCTTTTCAAAACCTTCGACCAAGGCGATGACACAAACTTCAAATACCGCCGTTACAACTTCCGCGCCAACCTCGATGTGGATTTCTCTAAGCTGAGCACGCTTTCCATCGGTATCGGTGGCCGCATCGGCAGACGTAACTCTATCGGTAATGGTGAGTATAACGGTCAGTCGGGTGTCTTTGGCGTGGAAGGTCTTCTCAACAATGGTACGCCAATGTCAGGCTACGGTCTTGACAGTGAGGGACATCGCATTGTTTCCGACCCTGACCTTGTTGGCGCGGTTGGCTCCGATGGTCTCGGTCTTATCTACCAGCACGGTTATACTGTTCAACGCCAGAATGTCGTAAACCTCGACCTTCAGTACAAGCTCAAGCTCGATTTTATCACCAAAGGGCTTGATTTCCGTATCAAGGGTTCCTACAACTCTGACTATACACAGCAGAAAGCACGTACTACTTCCGGTGGTATCAGCTACAAGGCCACCATCGCTAAGGGTGAATACGAGGAAGACGGTGCTCCAAAGGTGGTTTATGTCCGTCAGGGTGACTCATGGCCTCTTGGCTATGAAGAGAAGAAATGGGGGGGCAGGAACTGGTATGCAGAGGCGAGTCTCAACTATACCCGCAAGTTCGGTGACCACAATTTCGGTGCGCTCGTTCTTTATAATGAATCTAAAAACTACTATCCTGGCGGTGTCTATAATTCTATCCCCCGTGGTTATGTAGGTATGGTAGGCCGTGTCACTTACGACTACCAGACTAAGTATATGATAGACCTCAATATGGGCTATAATGGCTCAGAGAACTTCGCCAAAGGTAAACGCTTTGGTTTTTTCCCTTCTGCTTCTCTCGGCTGGATCATCTCCTCTGAAAAATTCTGGGAGCCTATCCGCAAGGTGGTTTCTTATCTTAAACTTCGCGGTTCTATCGGTAAAGTAGGTAATGACCAGGGTGTCGGCCGCTTCCTCTATCTGCCCGGTACATGGCAGTTCTACACCAACAACGGTGGTGCATGGTGGACCAACGACCGTACAGGTAACTTCGGTACCAACAACGGTGTGTTCATGCCCGGTGCACGCGAATCCAGCAACGGTAACCCCGATGTTACTTGGGAAACAGCCACCAAGCAGAACTATGGTGCCGATGTACACTTCTTTGGAGATCGCTTGAGTCTCGGTGTCGACCTCTTCTGGGAAGACCGCAAGAACATCCTCGTTTCCAACGAAACAACCATCGCGGGTATTTCCGCTCTCAAGCCCAATTCCATCAACTTTGGCCGTGTCAAGAACCATGGCTATGAAATGACCCTGCGCTGGGCCGACAAGATAGGTAAAGTGGACTACTCGATAGCTCCTACATTCGCTTTCGCACGCAACAAGGTGGTGGAAATGGCAGAAGTGAAGAAGGAATTCCCGCACATGTACCGTACCGGTCATCCTGTAGGTCAGCCTTTCGGCTACGACTTCTTTGAGTTCTATGTTCCCGGTGAAACCGAACAGCGCTACAAGGAAGTTTACGGTGTGGACATGCCGGACCAGCAGATTACATTGCGTCCTGGTGACAGCGTATTCGTTGACCTCACAGGTGATGGTAAGGTGGATGCCAACGATGTACATGCTATCGGCTACAGCGATATTCCTGAGTATACCGGTAGCATAAACGCAACGCTCAACTGGAAAGGTCTCGACTTCTCCATGACTTGGGTAGGTGCCACCCACGTCAACCGTCAGCTCAGTTCTTTCTATACTCCGGCCTTCGGTACGGGTAACCAGTCCATGCTCAATAAATGGGTCTATGACAACTCCTGGACTGAGGATAACCCCGGTGCCAGCCTGCCGCGTATCTCTCTTGAGAAATCGGCACGCGAGCATAACGGCTCACTTTCAGACCCATGGATGGTCGATGCATCGTATATCCGTCTGAAGAACCTTGAGATTGGTTATTCGTTCCGCATACCCGGTGTGCCCATCAACAACATCCGTGTTTATGCCAATGGCTATAACCTCCTTACTTTCACAAGCTTCAAGGCCAATGACCCGGAGGCACAAGCCGGCTATGGTAGCACACGTTATCCTATGACCCGTGTTTATAACTTCGGTATCAACTTAAACTTCTAACATTCAAGACAATGAATCTTATAGAGAAACTCAAAATAAGAACTGCTACTATTATTATATATGTAGCAAGTATCATGATGGGGATGGGGTCGCTGGGCTCCTGTGTCGATGATATCAACATCGGAAATGGCTTCCTCGACAAGCAGCCGGGTGTCGACGTGACCGTAGACTCCATCTTTGTCAAGGGAGAGAATGCAAAGCGTTTCCTCTGGCACATGTACGGTGCCATGCACAATCCTTTCACCTATACAGGTGCAGTATGGTATTCTCACCCCGATGCTTTGACCGATATTTGCCAGTCGTACTGCGGATGGCACAATCTCGGAAAGTACTACGGTGGTGACCTCACCGAGACCGACCAGGATAACGGTGGTTTCGCCAAGTTCCCTTTCATCGCCAACGGCGACGGCAATAACCGTGCAGGTATCTGGCGTACCATCCGTGAGGGTTGGATTTTTATCGAGAACATCGATCGTGTTCCTGACCTGAGCGAATCTGAGAAGAGCCAGCTCCGTGGCGAGGTGTATGTCATCATGGCATCGCGCTATCTCGATGCTTTCCGCAACTTCGGAGGCCTTCCGAAAGTTGACCGCTCATACTTGGCTGCTGATGTTGTAGACGGTAGGCGCATGAGCGTAATCCAGACAGCAGAGTTCATTGATGAGCTTATCCAGGCCGCCATCGACGAGCCGGGTCTTCCTTTCTTTGTGCAGGATCAGGCCACCAATTCCGGACGTCTGACCAAAGGCTCGGCCTATGGTCTGCGTGTAAGACTGTGGAACTTCGTGGCTTCGCCTCTGTTTAACAGTGACAAACCTTATCTAGAATTCACCCGCAACGAGGAGAATCAGGACCTCAACCAGGTATGGACCGGCGGTTACAAGTCCGAACTTTGGCAGAAAGCACTGAAGGCTTGTGAGGATTTCTTCCAGGCCAATAGTACCAACGGCAACTATTTCGCCCTTGTACAGCCCACTGGTGACAGTGAACAAGACTATTGCAACGCTTTCCGTGCCGCCTATTGGTTTCGTGGTAACAGCGAGAAGGTGATTGAAGTGCATGCCGGTTTGGGCACAAACGCTTGGAATGGTGACTGGAATGTAGAAGGTATGGATGAGTTCGGTATGGCTCTCTTCACCCTCGAATATATGGAAATGTTTGGTATGGCAGACGGTCGTAACTTCCCTTACGATGACGTGTTCAATACTGATAACCCCAACAACGTAGATATCTTTGTCAATCGCGACCCGCGTCTCTACGAGACAATGGTAGTGAATCGCAACAATCTTGTCGAGCAATATCAGGGGCTTTCGAGCACCGAGATGTGGCAAGGCGGTAATGTCGACCAGACCTTCAATCCTGCTGTTACCGACAATCCATGGTCTACCCGCATGAAACTGTTCAAGTATCTCCGCGACAACGGCTATGCAGCATACTATCCGACCAATTTTGCTTATCTGCGTATGGCTGACATTCACCTTTGCTACGCTGAAGCACTCGCACAGACAGGCAATCTGCAGAAAGCCTGCGACGAAATGAATAAGGTGCGCGCACGCGTAGGTCTTGGCAAGGTAGAGGCCATGAATCCGGAGCTCAACCTAACTGCCAATAAGGACAACTTCATCGAGCAGCTCCTTAAGGAACGTGCTTGCGAGTTCGGTTATGAAGACTCCCGCTGGTATGACCTCATCCGCTACAAGAGGTCTGACATATTCAAGAAACAGGTACACCAGCTACGTGTATGGCGCAAGGATGCCAACGGCAACAAGATGAATCCTGCCGACTACAATGGCAACACGAGCCTTGAACCCGGTGAACCTTGGCCGAACTGTATCTATGAGAAGATACCTTGTACCAACAATATCCGCGTATGGTGGGATACTGACGACCAGACGAGCAAGTGGACTGACAAATGGTATCTCACGCCTATTTCACGTGATGAAATCAACAAGGGCTATGGCCTGAACCAGAACCCGGGTTGGTAATCCAGATTTTAAACATCAATAAGACTTATAGAATATGAATATAAATAGAATGTTGATGCTTGCGACTGCCGTTGCCTCTCTCACGGCAAATGCGCAGGTAAAACTCAACGACAAGAATGCAAATGCCTATGATTTGGGTTACGGTGTGGAAATAAGCAATTTCCTCAGCACCGCTTCCGCTACCACAATCACAGGCGAAGAATTGCAGCAGACTTCGGCAACTAACCTTGCCCAGGCCCTCTATGGACGTCTGCCGGGCCTCACGGCTCTATCGCAAGGCGGCTTCTCAGGCGATGAAAATAAGGGTGCCACGTTTAATATTCGTGGCTTTCACACGCTTAACGATACCGGCATTCTCATCCTCGTCGATGGCTATGAGCGTCCCATCGACCGCCTCAGTGTAGAGGAGGTGGAGAGCGTTACCGTCCTCAAGGATGCTGCCGCCACGGCACTTCTTGGCCATGAGGGTATCAATGGCGCTATACTTGTGAAGACAAAGCGTGGCGCTGAAGGCAAGACACGTGTCAAGGTGGGCTACAGCCATAAGTTCCAGTTCGACCCTGAATTCGCAGACATGGTGGACGGTTACGGATATGCCAGCGCTTTCAATCGTGCCCGTCGCAATGACGGACTCTCTGCCGCATACACCGAGCAGGAGCTTAACCTCTTCAAGGACGGTTCCGATCCGTACTTCTATCCTAACGTGAACTGGCGCGACCTTACTTTCAAGAACACTGCCGAGGAAGACCATGCATACGTTTCGGTGTACGGAGGTACGAACAAGGTGAAATACTACACCCATATCGATTATACCGATGTGCGCGGTGCTCTCAAGGATACCAAGCAGGCAGACTACAATGCGCAGCTGCGCCAGTCGAAGGCCAATATCCGTACCAACCTCGACTTCAGCCTCACCAACACGACTCTCATGTCGGTGAACCTCTTCGGTATGTTCCAGGAGAGCAAGCGGCCCTCAGACCTCAATGCTGACGATGCTACAGCTGCTGTCTACGACCTGCCGGCAAGTGCTTTCCCCTACAAGACCTCAACAGGTATCTGGGGTGGTAACGAGGCGTACGGTGATGCCAACCCCATTGCCAAGATTCAGGAGTCCGGCTTCTACAAGACCCATCAGCGCCAGCTGTGGGTGGATGCCAAGCTGTCGCAAAAGCTCGACTTCCTGCTCGATGGCCTGAGCGTATTTGTCAGTGCCGGTTATGCCAATTCGTCGATTTACGCGGAGAATTCGCACAAGTCACACCAGTATGGCTATGAGCGTTACACCGGTGCCATTGGTGACAAGAACAACGTAGCCCTGAACACATTCGGCAACAAGGAGACCAACCTCACCTTCAGTAACTGGAATGCCGGCCAGTGGTGGAAAGCAAAAGCTACCCTGGGTTTCAACTACAAACGTTCGTTCTTCGACAACGACCACTTCAATGCTGCCGTTCTTTATGATAACAGTGGTTCGAGCACTGACGGACGTGGAAACACCTACTATCGTCAGAACATCATGGGAGTCTTCCACTACGATTTTCAGAACCGCTACGTTGCCGACCTTGTGCTTGCGGGTAACGGCTCCAGCCGTACCTATCCCTCCAAGTGGGCATTCTCACCCACATTGTCGCTCGGCTGGATTTACGCTGACAACAACGAGGGTCTGCTCAACTACGGTAAGTTGCGCGCATCGGCCGGCATCCAGCATACCGATTATATGCCTACCTATGGCATGTGGCTTCCTACATGGGATGTTACGCACGGTTATGTGGTTATCGGCAACAACTATGGCGCTACATGGGGCGCATCGCTTGGCTCCTTCCCGACCACCGATTTCTCGCAGGAGACATCTACGAGCTTCAACTTGGGCACCGACCTTCGTCTGGCAAATGCTCTTGACATCTCTGTGGATGCTTTCTACCAGCTTCGCAGCCACATCATGCTCTCTGCAAACTATGAGAATTCATCGGTGGTGGGTATACAGTCGTCATACAACGATGTTGGCGAAGTCAAGAGTTACGGTCTTGAGTTAAGCGCCAAGTATGCGAAGAAGATCACTTCCGACCTCAATCTCAACTTGGGCGCCAACTTGTCGTGGGCACGCAATGAGGTGAGCAAGTATATCGGCACACCTACTTATCCGCTGAGCAACCCTGTAGGCCACCGTGTAAACGAGGCATGGGGACTCAAGTCGGCAGGCTTTTTCAAGAATCAGGCCGACATCGATGCCAGCTATCGTCAGGAATACTCTACCGTAAGCCCTGGTGACATCAAATACCAAGACCTCAACGGTGACCAGGTAATCAACGAGTTCGATGTGACCAGTCTCGATGGTGCTACTGGCATCCCTGAACTCAACTATGCCTTCAATGTCGGTGTTGAGTATAAAGGTTTCGGTCTGAACGCATGGTTCCAGGGCACTGGCAACTACATGAAGTATCTGCCGTCAGCCATATGGGGTGGTATGGCCGACAACGGCAACCTTTCAGTGGACTACTACAACAACTGCTGGGATGTGGCTGGCGACAACGCTCTCTACCCACGTCTGACAACTCAGAACAACAGCAACAACAGCCAGGCAAGCAACGTATGGTACAAACCTGTCCACTTCTTGAAGATGCGTAACATCGAGGTTTACTATAAAGTTCCTGCAACGGTGCTCTCGAAGCTCTCTCTTAGCGCAGCCAAGGTGTTTGTTCAGGGCGAGAACCTTCTTTCCTTCGACAACGTCGACGCTATGGATGCCGAGGTACTTTCGACGGCATATCCCATGTTCAAGGGTGTCAACATCGGTGTCACATTAACTTTCTAATTAAAAATACATTTATGAACAAGATAAAATATGCTTTTTTAGGTATAGTTGCAGTAGCCTTTGCAGGCTGCGCCGATCTGGATTACAACGAAGCTTCGAATCGTGACGAGGACTGGACCTACAACAGTCCCCTCAATGGTGTCAAGGCTCTTGTCTACGATGTCTACGCACAAATGCCGAGCGAATTCAAGGATAATTCCTACGGTAATGGCGCCATGATAGCCAGTGCCACAGACGAGTCTGAGTTTGCACTTTCCTTCTCGCCCATTCACAAGTATTTCAACGGTGGTTGGACTCCTTCGAACCCTTTTTCAATTACATGGGATAGGTCATACCGTGCCATCACTCAGGTACACATGTACCTTGAGCGCATCCACAAGATAGACCTGTCGGATTATGAATATGATCCCGACTATCAGACCATGGTACAACAGTTTGAGATATTTCCTTACGAGTTGCGTTTCCTTCGTGCCTATTTTTACTTCGAGTTGGTACGTGCCTACGGTGATGTGCCTTTGGTGACCACAACCCTCACCAATGAGCAGGCCAACAGCGTGGAACGCACTCCGGCCAAGGATGTGTTCAGGTTCATCATCAATGAATTGGATGCCGTGGCTGAATACCTGCCCGTGTCGTATAATGACATTCCCGGTCAGGAAATCGGTCGTGCCACCCGTGGTGCTGCCCTTGCGCTGAAGGCACGCGTGCTACTTTATCAGGCTTCACCTTTGTTCAATACAGACAATAGCAAGGAGCTTTGGAAAGAGGCCGCTGCTGCCAGCAAGGTAATCATCGATAATGCACAGCGCTGGGGCTACAAGCTCAGCGAGTATGCCAACCTGTGGGGGCACGATACATTCACCAATCCTGAATTTATCTTTGTTCTTGGCACTCAGGCAAGCAACACCTTCGAACAGTACAATTATCCTGTGGGTGTGGAGAACGGTAACTCCGGTAACTGCCCTACACAAGCACTGGTGGACGCATACGAATATCAGTTCGATGGCAAGACATTCAAGGAGAAACATCCTGGAGATGTCGATGTGACCGCCGAGAATCCATACGATGGCCTCGACCCGCGTTTCGCACTCACTGTAGTGAAGAACGGCGACCTCTGGCCGTCCAACACCGCTCAGCAGATTGCCATCGAGACGTATCAGAACGGCTTCAACGGTGCTCCTAAGTACGGCGCAACTCCCACGGGCTACTATTTGAAGAAGTTTGTGGACGGCAATTGTATCACCACAGCCAACAACCAGACTACAACACGCCACAACTGGATTGTGATGCGTCTGGCCGAGGTTTACCTCAACTATGCGGAGGCCATGTACAACTACTACGGCAATGCTGACGAACCGGGCGATTTTGGCATGTCGGCCAACGAGGCTGTCAATGTGCTTCGTAACCGTCCGGACATCATGATGCCTGAATTCCAAGGAAACAATGGCTTTGAAGAGCGCTACATGCGTGAGCGTATGGTAGAGCTTGCTTTCGAAGGGCAGCGCTTCTGGGATGTACGTCGCTGGAAGAAGGGTGCCGAGTTCTTCAAGAATGTGGATGTGGCAGACTTCAAACTGGATGGAAACGGCAACTTGATTCTCAATCGGGTGACTAAGACTCGCCAGTGGGACGAGAAGTACAACCTCTATCCGATTCCGCAGTCTGAAATTCAGAAGAATGGCAATCTGAAGCAGAACCCCAATTGGTAAAACAGATTCAACGAAATTTCAAACGAATAAGATTTATGAAAAAACATATTATATATCTTCTGGTCTCAGGATTCGCATTGCTGTCGAACATGGCACTGACCTCGTGCAGTGATGATGATGTGGAGGATGCCAACGATGTGCTTGTGGTGAAGTCCGTCCTGCCTACAAAAGTTATGGAAGGACAGGTTGTCACCATCACTGGTACGGGTCTTGAGAAGGCCACTTCCGTTGTGTTCCCTGGCAATGTCTCTGTGAACAACATTACCAAAGTAGGCAACGGCTATATCTCTGTAATAACTCCTGCCGGCGTTTCTGCAGAGGGGGGAACAGTAACAATAGAAGCCGACGGTGAATCGGCAGAGTCGGTCATGACGCTGACTATTGGCAAGCCCGAGCCTTTGCGTGTGGCTCCTCTTGACAAGGAAATAAAAATCAACGAATGTGTGGAGGTGTACGGCAACGACCTCGAATTTATCACCAAGGCTTACTTCCCCGGTGAAGAAGGCAAGGACATTGTTGTAGATGCAAGCAACTTTAAGCGTAAAGCTACCGGTTCTCTCTACATCTATTCGCCAATGGGTATAAAAGCCGGACTTGCCCAAGTTGTCCTCGAAGACTGCAGCGGCAAAAAATATACTTTGCCAGAGGTTACGTTGTCTGACGAGATTGTAGGTGGCAGCGAAGAAACCGGAGGTGAAGGATACACTCCAATCTGGAAAGGCGATGTCTATATCTACGATTGGGCCAACTGGCAGTATCTGACATCAGACCAGCTGAGTCTTGAAGGTTTTCAGATTCAGGAAGGTCTTATGATTCGTCTTACCTTTGATAATCCCGATGGTGCCAGCGTATGCGTATGTGATGGCAATTGGGGGGCACCCGATGTTGACGGCGAAGGCAATAACACCGTGTGGGTTGCTGCAGGTACTACCGAACTCGAATTTCCCATATCGCAGGGTATGGCAGAAACTCTGAAAGCTGGTGGTGGCATCATTGTCGGTGGTGGTAACTACACACTGAAGAAGATTGAGTTGTTCCGCGAGTATCCTACACTTTGGGAGGGCGAATACACTACTGGCTGGTGGTGGTATCTCCCGGCATCTGAGCTTGACCTCTCGGCAATAACGCCAGAAGCCGGCCAAACTATTAAGTTCACGTTCACTCACCATGATGCTCCTCAGACTTTCTGTCTGTGTGATGGTTGGTGGGGTGCTCCTTTCATCCGCGATGGCGGCGAAAGCGGTAACAACATTGTTCTTGCCGCTGGTGAGGACTTTCTGGAATTTGAAATCTCGGAAGGTATGGCGGCAACGATGAATGGCGAATCCGAAACCGCTCTCATCATTGGCGGTGACATAACAATTACCAAGATTCAGATTAAGACAGATTAAACTCTATACAAAGGAGTCAGAGCCTGATATCTGTAAACATTTTAAGTCTGCCGGAGAGCTAAAGTTCTTCGGCAGACTTTTTGGTAACTTATGCTTGCCGCATTTCCTCTTTTTATGTGGTTTAGTATAACCCATCCGAGGTTGTCGTGTTTCGGTTGCGCTCTCTTCTATAAAGTTTATTTCTGCAAACATCTGTCATGCTGTCACACAAAGGGGGGTATCCTTTTGACCATAAGCCGATTAAAGCGTGACAGATACCCGTGATAGATAGAAAGCATTACAACCATCCGCCACACTTTCCCACTTTTATAAAATATTGCGTTGCATATTTGTTTTGTGGGCTATGAAAATAGCTATAGTCTTAGTTTTCGGTATGAAACTTTTGGTTTTGAAGCCAAATACGGACAGTTTTTGCAAGTAAAACTATTAGTTTCAAGGCTTGAAACTCTTGGTTTATACAGTGAAAAACTATCATTCCAGCTTGTCGGGTGTCAGCAAGGGTATCTGCATAAAACGGCCGAAACAGACACTTTTCGTACGAAAAGTGTCTGTTTCGGCATAAAGGTGCTGTATTCTGGAGCAGATTTGAGGAGTGATACCCTATTTCCTTTTTCTGATTGCTGTTATATAGGGAACATCTCATTTGAGGAACGGGTCACCGTTCTTGTCTTTGCTCACTACCCAGCGGAAAGCATTAACCAATAGCAGGTTCTGTGTACCGTCGATAAACTCTTCGTCACCATGCCCCATATTCAGGTAAATCATTCTGTAATTCTTGTTGGACCATACGATGGGGAAGTCGCCAAAATTCACTACATCCTTGATACCCAGTGGATAGTTCTTGGGAGATAGGGACAAGAGTACTTCTACGTCCTTGTTCTGGCGGGGGCTGGGAGTCCATTGGTACCATTCGCTGGCGGGAGCCACGAATGATGCAGGCAGATTCTTGGTAACGGGATGTTCTTCGTTGTCGACTTCGACCAATACCGGCTGGGGAGGCCAGTTGTTGCAATAGAACACCCCACCACCAAGAAACTTAACGAACCAGGGCCAATGCGTGTTTTTGTCGTTGTAGGCAGCTGCGTGGAAACCTACCCAACCGCCTCCGTTTTCCATGTATTGCTCAAAAGCATCGCGTTCGGCCTTGGTGTTGGGGGATGTGTTAAGCATGATAATGACATTGTATTCTTTCAGTTTCTCGTATGGGTATTTTGAAAAATCGGTAGTAATATCCAGAACAAAGCCGTCACCGTAATTGAGCTTCTTGAAGAAAGTGGTTGCTTGTTCTGCAAATTGTACGTGTGCTTCTTCCGCATGTTGCGTGTAATAAATCAAGGCCTTGAAGCGAGGAGCTTTGGCATAGTTTGCCGGATAACCTTCGGGGACTTGTGCGTACGTCAGCAGGGTGCAAGCCGTAAACAATAAAATAAACAGATGTTTCATAATTTGTAATTTATAATTTATAAGTTATTAATTCTCCATTATCTAATATTCCGCAATCAGAGACAGCCATTTGCCTGCCGAGGTAATCCATACCTCTTTATAACAGGCATTGTTGGTTTGCGGCCAATAGGGGACATCGTCGTTACCCAGGGTACGGATACCAACGGGCATCTCTCCTGTCATTTCTCCCGAAGAGAAGGTATTCAGTTGCGGATAGTTGTGTCCTTCTCCATAAATCAAGGATTGTCCGAAAGGATTCTTGCCTACGGTCCAGTACAACTGTTCCAGACCGATGTTGAGCAGTTCCTTGTCCTTCAGGAAGTTTCCGCAGATGGCGGCGGACTTTCCGTTGGAAAGATGGATGGCGGTATTGCCGTTGAAAATGTTGAACCACACGGGGAAACGTTTCATGTAGTGCTCTTTGTCCAGTTGTACTCCTCGTTTAATCTGTTCCGTGTACAGTTCCTTGGCATTGGCAGGGGGAAACAGATGGAGGGCGTAGAAGTTGGTGGTATCCTTATATTCCTCTGCATGGTAAACACCGCTTGGAATCATACCGTAGGGATGGGTATACTTCATCATTCCTTTCAGATACTCTCCATATAGTTGTATGGAATTCACCCATTTAGGATAATCGGGGTGCTCCTTCTGGGTTTCGCAAAGCATCACCATGGCCTGCATATAGACCTGCTCGCGCGACTGGTGTATGTAATGTACGATGGATTTGCGGGATTTGTCCCGGTAGAAGAATCCGCGTGTCCCGTCTTTGTCTTTCAGCGGTTCCGTGCGCTGGCAGTCGAGGGTGTAGCGGATGTATTCGGCGGCGATGTCCGCATAAGAAGGTTTTCCGGTCAGCTTGTATAATTGGCTTGCCGACCAGGAGATGGTAGCCATATACTGACTTTTCGAAGTGTTGTAACTGTGTTCGTAAGGCTGGACGAACTGGTCGAAGCCATCTTTTTTGAACTTCTCCATAGCAAAAGCGAAATCTTCTTCGGCCACGCGCAATAGGTATTCCTGCAGCATCGGGTCGTTGTCCAGCGTCATGGAGGCGTAAGCTTCGTATCCGGCATAGAGAAAGTTGTCAAATGCCATGTTCTGTACACGTACGGAAGATATGTCGTCCAATGTATTGAACACACCGTCTTGCCAGATAAGCAATCCCATGCTGCTGGCGCGGTAACCATCGCCGTAGCGGTTCTTTAGGATGAACTCTACTCCCCATTCCGCCTCTTCACGCAGGCGGGCGGCGAGGGCTGGGTTGATATTTCTTTGTTTATTATAGGCTTCGAGCAGAGCAAAGGTCACGTCTCCCGTCTGCAAGGTTTGCTGAGACAAGTCTCCTGCATCGTGCCATCCGCCGGAGTAGGAGATGCTGCGTCCGTCATGTCGGGACATGAGGTCTACGTGGCAGGTGGAATGCTTGCCGGGAACCGGATGTCCACAGCGCTGGCAGAAGATGAAGTTCAGCACTTTCCATTGTGAATCTTCCCAAAGTCTTTCTCCAATCCGGAAGGTGGGAGTTAGCGATGTTCCGACCTTCAGCTGATACTCTCCGGGATTATTGAAGGAGGTGAAATCAATAAGGCCAAATTCTCCGAGAGTGGTTTTCTCTTTTCGGATGTCTCCTTCGTAAGCTATTTCTCCGGTTGGGGTAAGCAGTTGGAAGCGCTTTCCGGCGTCTATGGTGAGGTTTGTGTTGATGAGGGCGGTTTTGGGGTGGTTGACGGCATAGCCGGTTGTCGAGTAGGAGATTTTTCCATCGGCAGGTATCCATCCGCTGACTTTCTCAGGGGCTTTCACCGTTTGCAGTTGTAGATTGTCCAGGTAGTAGATAGCTGAATCTCCTGTAGTCCGGTCTTTGCCTTTGAGGGCTGTGCTGAAGGTGATGGATATCACCTTGTCGCGCTGATACTCGTCTATTTCGAGGAAGCATTGGTTCCACTCCTTATTAATAAGGTTAATGAGGTGTGAACCCGAAGGCTGATTATATCCTTTCTTGGCAGGAGTATCTGCATTGCGAAACGTGAGGTTCATGTTGACGATGCGCGCGCCGTCGCAATCGGGATAGATGGAGAATACGATGCGGTTGTACTTCTCCAGATTGGCGCCGTCTAGATGATAGGTAACACTGCTGTTTCCGTAGGTGGCATAGTCTGGGTCGGAAGGAGAGCCGGTCGCCCTTTTCCCGGTGAATGTGGGGAATTGCAGTTTGATGCTGCCTTTGCCGGAAACGGTCTTTTCCGTACTGAAGGACATGCTTCCTGCGCCGGAATGACTCCATCCCTCTGTACCTGCCGAGCGGGTGAGAGGAGCGCTTTGCAAGACCTCCTTTTTCCATCCGTTGGTTTCGAAAGAGTTTTCAATATCCAGGGGGAGGGGTTGATGTATCAGTCCGCTTTCGTGGAGTTGTCGTTCCAGTTTGGGGTCTTGGGTCAGACGTGTCTGACCGTATGCGGCAATACTGCCGAGAGATAAAAGGTATAAAAATAATAATGTCTTTCTCATGTTGATGTCAACCTTTGGTTTCGGTTGCAATGTTAGCCATTATTAGGCAGAAGGAGGTTTGAAAACTGCCATAAAAGCTTTAAAAGCTATCCGAAGTAGAGGAAATATGAATTTCGGTAGATGTATAATCCCTATGATGTACGACTTATAATGCCAAAGAAAATACTAAAATCGTATTTTCATAACAGAAGAAAATTGTAACTTTGCGAAGTTATGTCACAATGTTAACCTATGATGCGTATCTTGATTTTAATAATAATGCTGTTGCCATGTTCGCTTGGTATGTATGCATCTGCAATAGATAGCCTTTTGTCTGTTCTGGATAAGACTATCGTGATGCGTAGACAATACGAGGAAGAAAAAGAACGGTATATTTCTTTGATAAAGGATGAGTTGAAGCAAGGGAGGCTTACTGACATGGAGCGTTATCTGATACAAAATCGTCTTTTTGCCGAATATAATTCTTATATTAGTGATTCTGCATTACATTATATAAATGAAAATATTCTTATTGCCACACGGCTAAATAATAGGCAATGGATAAATAGTTCTATATTAAATAAAGTACATATTCTAAATACTTCGGGCCTTTTTGTTGAAGCAATGGAATTGCTGAAATCGCTTCCTCGTAACACGTTGGAGGGTGAAAATATAGTGGACTATTA
Source organism: Bacteroides sp. AM44-19 (assembly GCF_003603395.1). Classification (NCBI taxonomy): domain Bacteria; kingdom Pseudomonadati; phylum Bacteroidota; class Bacteroidia; order Bacteroidales; family Bacteroidaceae; genus Bacteroides; species Bacteroides sp. AM44-19. The sequence continues at coordinate 300,538 of NZ_QTNB01000002.1, forward strand.
TGTATGTTTTGAAAACCTATATCTCTATCAGGCAGAGTACGCCACTGATCGGAACTACGTGAACAATTATCTTCGGATAGCAAATTTGTATAGGGATTCTATAATCAGCCTAGTACCGGAAGATACTTATAGATATGTAGTCGTGCATGCACCTCAGCTCATTGACCAGGGAAAAAGTCAGGAGGCTATATGTTTATTGAAGAATTTTTTACCTCGGTTGAAATCCAATACGCGTGAGTATGCAGTAGCTACTTCAATTCTGGCTTTTGCTTATCATGTCGTGGGGAACAAGCAGAAAGAAATGGAAGCACGTATTAGCAGTGCCATTGCTGACATTAGGGCAGTGGTGAAAGAAAATTATTCTTTGTGCGCATTAGCGGAATTACTTTATGGAATGGGCGATTTGGAACGTGCTAATCACTATATCAAGATTAGTATGGAAGATGCTAATTATTATACTACTCGGTTGCGTAGTTCGCAGAATTCCAAGATGCTTCCGCTCATAGATCGTGCTTATCAGCAAGAAAAGGAAATACAGCAACAGCGGCAGAGAATGTTTATTACAGGCATATGTATCCTTTCTGTTTTCCTTCTATTGACAGTACTGTGTGTGCTATGGCAAATGAAAAAATTGTCTTATGCCCGTAAAAAAGTTGTTGCTGCCAATTCCCAATTGAGTATATTGAATAGTGAATTGAAGAAGCTGAACAAGTCTCAACATGAGGCTAATGAACGATTATTGCATACTAATCAGACTCTTACGGAAGCCAATCATATTAAGGAAGAGTATTTGGGACGTTTCCTCAGTTTAAGTTCCTCTTATATAAGTAAGATGGAAGAATATCGCCGCATATTGAACAAGCAGGCTGCTGCCGGTAAACTTGAGGAGTTATATCGTACATTGAAGTCCGACCGTTTCATAAATCAAGAGTTGAAAGAGTTCTATCACAATTTCGATGTATCTTTTCTTAAGATATTCCCTAACTTTGTAGAAGAATTTAATCGTTTGTTGCCAGTTGAAGAACAATTGCATCCTAAAAATGAAGAATTGCTTGTTACCGAACTGCGCATATTTGCACTGATTCGTTTAGGTATTACAGACAGTGCGCGTATTGCAGAATTTTTGCGTTATTCCATAACTACCATCTATACTTATCGTTCCAAGCTAAAAAACAAGTCTCTTTGTAAAGAGGACTTTGAAGAACGAGTGATGAAAATAACTTCTTTTTGATTTTATCCTCCTTTTGAGGCTTTCTTCTGCCTTAAAAAGTTTAGAAATGATTTAGAAATTAGTAGCAATAGCATTTTTGTAATGCGTTGTATTATAGTTGATTGCCTGTTGCAGGACTTTAGATTTTTATCTCAGCCCAAATCGTGCGTTTGTTTTGATAATACATTTGCATCAATCTATTTATTGTTTAACTAATTTCTAATAAGATGAAAAAGAAAAGTCTAAAGAGATGCCTTAAAAAGCGCATGATCCTTTTACTGGGTTTTCTTATGATGACTGGTGTTGCTGTTGCGCAACAACTTCAGGTACAAGGAAAGGTGACCGATGCAACGGGTGAAGGTCTTATCGGTGCAAGTGTATTGGTAAAGGGTACAACTTCGGGGGTGATAACTGACATTGACGGTAACTATGTGTTATTGAATGTCAATCCTGATGCAATACTTATTTTTTCTTATGTAGGTTACCAAACGCAGGAACTGAACGTATCCGGTAGAAACAAAATTGATGTTGTCTTGCATGATGACCAGCAGGTGTTGGAAGAAGTTGTAGTAGTGGGTTACGGTTCATTGAGTAAAAAAGAAGTTTCCAGTTCCATTGTACAAGTGGATAAGAAAAATTTTAATTTGGGGGCTATGAATAACCCGATGGAAATGGTATCGGGAAAAGTCGCGGGCTTGAATGTCAATACGCAGGCAGCTGCCAATCCTAACTCCAGTTCTTCATTACAAGTACGTGGTGCAACATCTGTTTCTGCAAGTAATAGTCCTTTGATTGTCATAGATGGTGTGGCAGGTGGCGATATCCGTAACATCGCTGCACAGGATATTGAATCTATTACGGTATTGAAAGATGCGGGTTCAGCTGCTATTTACGGAACGCGAGGTGCTAATGGTGTGATTTTAGTTACAACGAAACGTGGCTCGGGTGAAGCTGGAAAAACGGTAGTCACATATGACAGTTACATCGCTTTTAATGTAGCTAAGCCCTCTCCGGATATTCTGTCGGCTGATGAATTCCGTCGTTCGAGACGAGGTACAGACTATGGAGCCGACACTGACTGGTATGGACTGATTACTCGTGATGTAGCATACGACACAAACCAATATATATCTATTGATGGTAGCACAAAGAATGGTTTCTATGGTGCTTCCTTCAATTACAAAAGTGCCAATGGACTTGACATCGTGAGTGGTCGTGAAGAATTTGGAGGTCGTTTTTCTATGGAACAGCGTGTACTGGAGAATCGCTTACAATTCAACGGTTCGTTGAGTGCACGTCGTGTAAATGAAACCTGGGGAAATGATGGTTTCTTCGATAGGGCACTCACAATGAATCCTACAATGCCGGTATATAATGCAGACGGTTCGTATTATCAGCCTACTTCTCCTACGGGTGCAACCAATCCGGTTGCGGAGCTTGCTTTGAGAGATAACAACGGCCAGCGTATGTATTTGTTGGGTACGGCTGAGGCTAAACTGAATATTTTGCAGACAGAAAAGCATTTGTTGAATACAACATTAAGTTACTCATTGCATTACAATGACATGAAGCAACAATATTATGCTTCGTCTGCCGGTTCGGAGTCCTATTGGAATGGTTATAAAGGACGTGCGGAAATGAAGTATCAGAAATGGTACACCAATCGATTGGAGTGGTTGGGAAATTATGCACTGAACTTGGGCGACCACAATATTAAGGCTGTAGTGGGCTATACTTATGAGAAGTCTATCTGGGAACAGATTGGTGGTAGTAACAACGACTTCTCTTTTGATAATACGAAATATTGGGATTTGGGCAGTGGCTCTTATCTGAAGGATGGTTTGGCAAGTTTATATAGCGGTCGCTCTGAATCGACACTTATTGGCTTCTTTGGTCGGTTGAACTATAATTGGAAGGATATGCTTTTTGCATCGGCTTCGTTGCGCTATGAAGGCTCTTCCAAATTTGGTGCTAACCAAAAGTGGGGGTACTTCCCAGCAGCTTCTTTGGCTTGGGAAATGATGGAGATGGGCTTTATGAAGAATACCCGGAAAGTGTTGACCAGTTTGAAACCGCGTGTTTCTTTCGGAATTACCGGTCGTTCGGATTTTGATGCTTATAAATCACTTTCTACTTACAATACCAATGGTAGTTATCTCTTTGACGGGCGTTGGGTAACGGGCTATGCTCCCTCTAGTAATGCTAATCCGGATTTGGCTTGGGAAAAGAGCGTTGCGATTAATCTGGGTGTTGATTTTGTTCTATGGAATCGTTTACGTGGTTCAGTGGAGTATTTTGACCGTAGTTCTAAAGACTTGCTTTATACGTACACGGCACCTCAACCGCCTTTTGTCTATTCCACTATTTTGGTTAACGTTGGAACAACGAAAAATACCGGTATAGAAGTATCTTTGGATGGTGACATCCTTACTAAAACAGCAGTGAAGTGGACGAGCGGAATCAATTATTCTTATGGGAAGACTAAGTTGACCAAACTTTCTAACGATATTTACAAGGCATCTTATCTCGACCTTTACTTAAAACCGGGTACTGGCTCCAGCGAATATTTCTTCCGTGTGCAGGAAGGGGGAGAGATAGGGCAGTTCTACGGTTATGAATATGCAGGTGTTGACGAAAATGGCAATATGCTTATTTTGAATGATAAAGATGAGCAAATACCGATTTCTCAGGCTGATGCCAAGTATAAACGTTATATTGGCAATGGTGCTCCCAAGCACTTCTTGTCTTGGAGTAACAACCTGACTTGGAGAAATTTTGATTTGAGTGTATTCTTCCGCGGTACATTCGGTTTTGATGTATTCAATATGCGTAAATATGGTATGGGGCTTCAGGGATGTGGTACAGATAATGTTCTTCGCTCTGCGTATCTGGAAGATAAGAATATCCGTACCGGTGGTGGAGTAATATCTTCCTATTTCCTGGAGGATGGTAGCTTCATAAAACTGGAAAATGTAACCTTGGGATATAATTTTACTCCTAAGAACCGTAAGTTACTGGATAATATGCGCATATATCTGTCTGCCAAGAATCTGTTTACCTTGACCGGATATTCTGGTAATGACCCTTCAATTATAGACGTGAATGGTATCCAGCCGGGAGTAGATAGTAATAGTGCTTATCCTACAGCAACTCAATTGAGTTTAGGTGTGACTCTTCGCTTCAAATAAATGAGAAACAAATTATTAAAAATATGAAAGATATGAAATATATAAAATGTCGTTGGTTATTGGCGATGATTATGTCATGTTCACTTTTCTCTTGTACTAATTTGGACGAGGAAGTGTTCGATCGTGTGGATGCCGGAATTTATTATCAAGATGAGACGAGTGTTCAGGGGGCAGTGGCAGCCATCTATTCGAAAGCTGCATATAGTTATTTGGAATACTTCTGGTATTTGCAGGAGTTTTCTGCCGACCAGGTGGCATGGCGCAGTTGGAACGGTGGACTTTGGGGATGGGATGAGGCATTGAAGTTTGCTTTGTCTTCACATACCTGGACGTCAGAATCAACCATTATTCGCCAAACTTGGGAGAATGCGTGGACCACTATTGGGCTTTGCAATACGCTTATTACAGATTTGCAGGCAATCAGCCCCGCATCTATACGCATGACTGAGGATGCTTTGAATAGTTATATTGCCGAAGTACGTACCCTGCGTGCTTGGGCATACTACAATATCTTTGAGATTTGGGGTGGAGCACTTCCCTTGAACATTTCTTCGGGTGCGGAAATCCCTGGTTCTGCAGATACTGATTTTGATAAGGGGTGCAAGATTATCTACGATTTTATCAGTCAGGAATTAGATGAGTCAGTTACAGATCTTATGAAAGAAGATGGTTCTGGAAAGACTCGCAACCGCATGAACCAAGCTGCCAATCGTATGATTAAGATGCGCTTGTTGCTGAATTCTGAGGTGTTTATCAAACAAAACAGTTATAATGAGTGTGCCACTCTTTGCCAAAAAATTCTGAATGGCGATTATGGTACTTACAGCATTACCGATGACTATCGCGATATTTATTCGATAAACAATGTAGAATGTCCGGAAGTTGTAATGGCATTGGCGATGGAAGTCGGTCAGGTCAATACCGGTTGGATGCGTAACATGCCTTTCATGCCTTACAATTGTTGGGATTACTTTGGAGGTACATACAGCCAGAGCGGATGGAATTGTGTATGCTTGGCACCTTCATGGGATAATTCTGGAAATGTACAGCCGTATGGTGGTACTGACAATCCTAAGAGCTTTCTTACCGACTACGGTGATAAGTTAGGAGCAGTTTATGAACGTTTCCACGATAAAGATATCCGTAAGCAGAACTATGTGTATAATGAAACAACAGGAAACTATCAAGGCATTTTTTTGAAAGGGGCTATTAAAGCCAACTATGGTAAGGGTGCGGCTTTGAAAGCAGATGCCGACCGTGACGGTCAGGATTTGGTTTATGTGGATCAGGTGGGTACATTCCTTAATTTAGGACGTAATCTGGAGACTGTCATGTCACCTCGCTGGGGTGAAACGAATTCAGGTGTCCGTTTGGTAAGATATCCGGTTTATCCGGAGAGTGCAGGCATTGATTTCCAAAACATCGATGAGGTGGAATTCCGTTTGAGTGAAGTGGTCTATACTCTTGCTGAATGTAAAATGCGTGCAGGTGATACGGAAGGTGCTAAAGAACTGGTATATAGAGTTAAAACACGCTATTTTACAGATAAATCGGCTCTCGAACAGCCCGGTCCTGGTTTTACATCCTTTGATATGGATTGGATGTTGAGTGAATGGGGACTTGAATTCTTGGGAGAGGGGCGTCGTCGTCGTACAGACTTGCGTCGTTTCGATAAGTTTACGCAAGGGCAATGGTGGTTCTTTGGCCGTGCCACGGACGACGGTTTAAGCTATCCGGCTAAACGTGACCGCAAATACGAGTGGTATCCCTTGCCCCAGTCTGCCCTTATGGTAAATCCGGGACTGGTACAGAATCCTAATTATTAATCATCCTATAATAATAGTAACAATGAAAAAATATATATGTAATCCGCTATGGCTTTTGTTGCTTTTTGTAGCTTTCATCAGTAGTTGTGACAAGGAGGAAATTGTGTTTGACCATGAGTTGCCGCAATTTGAACTTCGTAGCGATGCTATCTTGCTGGAGGTGATTATGCCCCAAGGAACTGGTGCCGATGAAATAATTTATATTGCAGGCGATTTCAATGGAGGTCAGGATGCTGCTTCCGGAGACCTTAAGTGGCAGATGGAGAAAGCTGCAAACAATGATGTTAAATGGGGCATATACCTCTATCCGGAAGATTTTGTTAATGGAAAGACACTTGCCGATGGCTTTTATTTCGTTTCTAAGACACAAGGTATAGAGCGTACTTTGCAGAATGGGGATGCTTTACATCAAATTTCGGCTAAGGTAGGTACTCGCACTGATATAACGGTAACCCGCTGGAATGCTTATTTTGAGGAGCCGGAAGACCCAAGTGAAGTGACCCACGACGGTTATGCTGTGTTCGTGATGGACAATACAGGTTGGGATGCACTGACACTTTATGCGTGGGGAAATGATTTGCCGGAACTTTTTGGAGGTTGGCCCGGTATTTCACCTACTGGTAGCGTTGAGATAAAAGGAATTACCTATAAATACTTTGATACAGGTGAAGCAAATAAGGGATTGGTTTACAATTTGATATTTAACGATAATGGAGTAGGTTCACAATTTGATGGACCACAGAACTTTACTCTTGACCGTGACATATATTTGGAAATCACAGAAAGCGGTTGGACGGAAATAGATCCGGATGCAGTGGTCATCCATGATGGTTATACCATTTTTATTGAAGACCAGTCCGGATGGGCAGAAACAACCATATATGCGTGGGGAAATGATATACCGGAACTCTTTGGCAGTTGGCCAGGAATATTACCAACCGGTAGTGTTGAGATAAAAGGTGTCACGTATAATTATTACGATACAGGTGAAGCAAATAAGGGATTGACTTACAATCTGATAATGAATAATAACAATGGAGGCTCACAATTTGACCTCGCAGCAGTGACGCTTGATCGAGATTATTATTTCCGTATTACGGACATAGCTGGTGAGGAGATTGACCCTAACAATCCGGACGGAGACTCTGAACCGGAATCTGAAGCGGCTTTTGTTTCTAATCAGAATAATTTCTTGAAATGAGTTTTGTATAGTAATGAAGATGTTAAATGACCTATTGGTGGAATGAGATTGGGGATAGGATATCTCTTTTCAATCTTGCGGATATATGTCCCAAGGCTTGGTTTTTCTATCCCAAGTCTTGGGATAGAAAAACCAAGCCTTGGGAAGAAGTTATCTCTTAGCTCTTTTGTTTTTTAGTATTGGCTTCCGGGATTTTTAGTATTAAGGCTTAGTATCTTTTCTGCCAATGCCCATTACTGGAGAGTTTGGATGCTCCTTTTGCAGATATCAGTTCCGCCAATGAGTATAAGTATAGATAAAAAGTAGAAATATGAAAAAAGTAATAATTGCGACACTGCTCTTTACGATGCTACATTCTTGTATGGGGTGTAGTGATAGTCAGAGTGACATGGAACCGATTCCCGTCCCACAGGAAGAATACATGGCTTCGGATATGGTGATTTATGAGGCAAATCCCCGCATTTTTGCCGAAGAAAATGCGTTCTCTGCCATCAAAGCAGAGCTTGACCGTATTCAAAGCCTGGGGACTACCGTGCTTTGGCTGATGCCTGTAAATGAGCCGGGAGTACTGAAAAGTGTGAATTCACCTTATTGTATAAAGGATTATAAAAAGCTGAATACACGTTACGGAACAAAAAAAGACTTGAAAGAACTGGTAGATGCTGCCCATGCCAAAGGAATGAAAGTGATTCTTGACTGGGTTGCCAACCATACTTCGTGGGACAATGCTTGGGTGACTGAGCATCCGGATTGGTATACACAGGATGCAAATGGCAATGTGGTACAACCTCAAGAACAGCCTTGGGCGGATGTTGCTGACTTGAATTTTGACAACGAAATCATGCAGCAAGCCATGATTGATGCCATGAAGTATTGGGTAACAGAAATTGGTATTGATGGATACCGTTGTGATTATGCCGAGGGGGTACCAGATGCTTTCTGGAAGAAAGCAATCGCCGAGCTCCGTACACTTGACAATAATTTGCTGATGCTTGCCGAAGGCGGAAAAACGTCTTTAATGAACAATGGTTTCAATCTGCTCTACGGCTGGAACTTCCATAGTAAACTGAAAGACTATTATGCCGGTAAATGCTCACTTACTGACCTTTATGCTATGAATACTTCCGAATTGGAGGGAATGCCGAAGGGTACGTTACGGTTACGCTATTCTACTAATCATGACCAGGCAAGTGAGGCTTCACCGATAGAATGTTATGGCGGTGAGCGTGGTGCCATGTCTGCTTTTGTATTGACGACTATGCTCGAGGGGATACCTCTTATTTATAGTTCGCAGGAAGTAGCCTATCCGCGGTCACTTAACTTTTTCAATTACGGAGTTATAGACTTGAAGTCCAATGAAGTCTTTGCGCAAGAGATGGCAGAAATCATCAGAGCCTATAAAGCTACGAGCAGTGTACGTGGTGGTGAACTGGAAGTTTATACTACCGGAGATGCCGCTTCATTTTATCGGGCAGCAGGCAGTCATGGCATGTTGGTCATGGTGAATACCGCCAATGAGTCTGTACAAGTGAAAGTACCTATGGAGCATGCTGGCAAGACCATGACCGATGTGATTGCCGGTGTGGATGTGGAGTTGCCTACAGTAATGACGATGGAACCTTATCAATATTTTATATATCAACAATAACGGATGTATATGAAACATGTATTATTAACAGTTGTATTTCTGGGAATTGCTTGTGTGGCGATGGCACACGAATTGTTATCTCCCAATGGGAATCTGAAACTCAATGTTGTGCTTGATTCCGAGGGGGGGCCGGTCTATAGCTTATATTACAAAGGAGAGCCGGTTGTAGAACCTTCTGCCTTGGGAATACTTATGGAAGAAGCGGATTTGTCAAATGGCTTCCGGATTCTTGATGCAACAAATTCTACTTTTGATGAAACTTGGATGCCTGTATGGGGAGAGTATGAAAAAGTCCGTAACCATTACAATGAACTTACTGTCACTTTCTCACAACCGGCAAAGCACGACCGTACGATGATTGTACGTTTTCGATTGTTTGACGATGGACTCGGATTCCGTTATGAGTTGCCGGAGCAGAAAACCATGAATTATCTGACGGTAAAAGACGAACTGACGGAATTCAATCTGACCGGTAATCATACACTCTATTGCATTCCCGGTGATTATGATACGAATGAGTTTGCCTATACTACTGCGGCCATTTCCGAAGTGCGCGAAGCTATGGAACGTAATCTACGTAAAAAAGGATATGAAGCTAAAGCGACTTCATTCACAGTACAAACACCCCTTATGATAAAGACTACCGAAGGACTTTATATCAATATTCATGAAGCTGCCTTGGTAGATTATTCTGCCATGTTGCTGAATGTGGATGATAAAGAGTTTAACTTTTCTGCTCATCTTACTCCCGATAAATTAGGAAAGAAAGGATATCTGCAATTACCGTTGCATACCCCGTGGCGTACAATTATGGTTAGTGACGATGCACGTAGCATCCTTGCTTCTCAGTTGATTCTTAATCTGAATGAACCTTGTAAGCTGGAAGATACTTCTTGGATTAAGCCACAGAAATTTATCGGTGTCTGGTGGGAGATGTTTACTGGTGGAGGAGGTACATGGGCATATAGCGACTATTATAAGGCTAAACCCGGCATAACCGACTATTCAAAGTTAACTCCTAATGGACATCATCCGGCCAATACTGAACATGTGAAAGAGTACATAGACTTTGCGGCGGAGAATGGTATTGATGCGGTATTGGTTGAGGGTTGGAATGAAGGTTGGGAAGATTGGGCATCCTATCGTAAGGATCGTCAGTTCCTTTTTGACAAACCTTATCCGGACTTTGATGTTGCGGTACTACATGCCTATGCCAAATCAAAGGGGGTAAAGATTATCATGCATCATGAGACGGCTGCTAATGCTGCCGATTATGAGCGGCAGCTGGATGTAGCCTTTCAATTTATGGTAGATAATGGCTATAATTCTGTAAAGACAGGATATGTGGGCTCAATCATTCCCCGTAGTGAATATCATTCCTCACAATGGATGAACAATCATTATATACATGTGGTGAAGCGTGCTGCTGATTATAAGATTATGGTAGATAGTCACGAGGCTGTTCGTCCCACCGGCTTGTGTCGGACCTGGCCCAACTGGGTAGCGCAAGAATCTGCCCGTGGTGGTGAGTTTGAATCTATGGGGGGCAATGATCCGGATCATACTTGTATCTTGCCGTTTACTCGGTTGAAGGGTGGTCCGATGGATTACACTCCTGGTATTTTCCAGACAAAACTTTCGTATTATAATAGTTCGAAACCTAAAGGTCAGGCGGGTACTACATTGGTAAAACAATTGGCTCTATATGTAACGATGCCCTCTCCGTTACAGATGGCAGCAGACCTGCCGGATAATTATCGCCGTTTTCCCGATGCGTTTCAATTTATTAAGGATGTAGCGGTGGATTGGAGCAATTCTTGGTATTTGGAAGCCGAACCGGGTGATTATATCACAGTGGCTCGTCAAGCCAAAGGAAAACAAGAGTGGTATGTAGGTGCTATTACCGACGAACATCCTCGTACGGCAACTATTCCTTTCTCTTTCTTACCCGAAGGAAGGAAATATATTGTTACCGTTTATGCAGATGGTCGGGATGCAGACTGGAAAGATAATCCGCAGAGCTATGACATCCGTCGTGGCATAGTAACGTCAAAGAGTGTGCTGCGTCAACCTTTGGCAAGTAGTGGAGGGGTGGCTATCAGTGTTCGAGAAGCAACAAAAGAAGAGGTAAAAGGATTGAAGAAATTATGAAGCTTGTCCGTACATAGTAATTATTATGTTGCGGATTTAATACAAGCATTTAAGAATTAAAGTTAGCAATTGGAAAGGCATAGTCCGTGAGGATTGTGTCTTTTTTCGTAAATTATTCGTCATTTCTTATTTTCTTTATTATAATTTTTCTATATTTATGCCGTTATGGCGAATTGTTGACAGAATAGGAAAAGAATAGACCATTTAGGTATGAATAGAGAATGCCGGGGATTTGACATTTTATCATTCTTTAATCAAAATATAACCGTAAAATTTAGCTGTTTTGAAAAGTTTTCTTATATTTGCGGTGTTATTCATTGACATTTTGTTTGAATAGCGTAAAGTCAACAAGGTAATAACCTTTAAAACGTAATATTATGAATATCGAACGTATCATGACCTCTTTAGAGGCAAAGCACCCCGGCGAGTCTGAGTATCTTCAAGCCGTAAAGGAAGTTCTTCTTTCCATCGAAGATATCTATAATCAACATCCCGAGTTCGAGAAAGCGAAAATTATAGAACGTCTGGTTGAACCTGACCGTATCTTTACTTTCCGCGTAACGTGGGTGGATGATAAAGGTGAAGTTCAGACGAACCTTGGTTATCGTGTGCAGTTCAACAATGCCATTGGCCCGTACAAAGGCGGTATTCGTTTCCATGCTTCCGTAAATCTTTCTATCCTCAAATTCCTGGGATTTGAGCAGACTTTCAAGAATGCCTTGACTACATTGCCTATGGGTGGCGGTAAGGGTGGTTCCGACTTCTCTCCGCGCGGAAAGAGCGATGCTGAAATCATGCGTTTCTGTCAGGCCTTCATGCTGGAGTTGTGGCGTCACCTCGGTCCGGATATGGATGTTCCTGCCGGCGATATCGGTGTAGGCGGTCGCGAAGTGGGCTATATGTTCGGTATGTATAAGAAGTTGACTCGCGAATTTACGGGCACATTTACCGGTAAAGGCTTGGAATTTGGCGGTTCGCTGATTCGTCCTGAAGCAACAGGATTCGGCGGCTTGTACTTCGTGAACCAGATGTTAGAAACTAAAGGTATTGATATCAAGGGCAAGACCGTTGCCATCTCCGGTTTCGGAAATGTGGCTTGGGGTGCTGCTACCAAGGCTACCGAATTGGGTGCCAAGGTTGTTACCATCTCCGGTCCAGACGGTTACATCTACGATCCGAATGGTATCAGTGGCGAAAAGATAGATTATATGCTGGAACTCCGGTCATCGGGCAACGATATTGTGGCACCGTATGCCGACGAATTCCCCGGCTCTACTTTCGTGGCAGGCAAACGCCCGTGGGAAGTGAAAGCGGACATCGCTCTGCCTTGCGCTACCCAGAACGAGTTGAACGGCGAAGATGCACAACACCTCATTGATAACAAGGTGACATGTGTAGGCGAAATCTCCAATATGGGATGTACGCCCGAAGCTATCGATCTTTTCATTGAAAATAAGATTATGTATGCACCGGGCAAGGCTGTCAATGCAGGTGGTGTGGCTACCAGCGGACTGGAAATGTCGCAGAATGCCATGCACCTCAGCTGGAGTGCAGCCGAAGTGGATGAAAAACTCCACGCCATCATGCACGGAATTCATGCTCAATGCGTAAAATATGGGACAGAACCTGATGGCTACATCAACTACGTGAAGGGAGCGAATATCGCCGGCTTCATGAAGGTGGCTCATGCCATGATGGGTCAGGGAATTATCTAAGAGAGAAACTTTGTTTAGTTGTATTTGTATTTGTGGTTTGTGCTGCCCTACGCCTGTGAAGGTATGGGGCAGTACTTTTTTTATTCTCAATTAAAAAAGTTGTATCTTTGTATCCGAGAAACCATAAATTACAAAGAGATGTTACTACCTGAATTGAAACTGAGACGTGATAAAATACGCTCTCTCATGGCTCAACAAGAGATTGATGCCGCTCTTATCGCTTGCAATGTAAACTTAATCTATACGTACGGACGTGTCGTCAGCGGTTACTTGTATCTGCCGTTGAATGCTCCCGCCCGTTTATTCATCAAACGTCCTAACAATATTGAAGGGGAACATATTCATCCTATCCGTAAACCGGAACAACTGCCTGACTTACTAAAGGAATGTGGTTTGCCCATACCTGCGAGGTTGATGCTGGAGGGGGATGAGTTGTCTTTTACGGAATATAACCGTTTGGCAGCGTGTTTCCCTGAAACGGAGGTGCTTCCTTGTGGTACGGCACTTATCCGGAAGGCCCGAAGTGTCAAGACTGAAATAGAGATTGAGATGTTCCGTCGTTCCGGCATTGCACATGCTAAAGCTTACGAACAAATACCCTCGGTTTATAGACCAGGAATGACAGACCGCCAATTATCCATCGAAATAGAGCGCCTGATGCGTCTGGAAGGTTGTCTGGGTATTTTCCGTACCTTCGGACAAAGTATGGAGATTTTTATGGGAAGTCTGCTGGCAGGAGACAATGCCACTGCGCCTGCCCCCTATGATTTTGCTCTGGGAGGCGAAGGACTTGACCCGTCACTGCCTATCAGTGTGAACGGTGCACTGTTGCAACCCGGCCAGAGCTTTATGGTTGATATGGGGGGTAACTTCTATGGCTATATGGGAGACATGAGCCGTGTATTCTCTATCGGAAAGTTGCCGGAAAAGGCATATGTTGCCCATCAGGTTTGCCTGGACATACAAGAGGCTGTTGTAGAAAAAGCGAAACCGGGTGCTGTTTGTGAGGACCTTTACAATCTCGCTATCGATATTGTCACCAAAGCGGGCTTTGCCGACAACTTTATGGGAGCCACTCAAAAAGCCAAGTTTATCGGTCATGGCATCGGACTGGAAATCAATGAAATGCCGGTGCTGGCTCCACGCATGAAGCAGGAGCTGGAACCGGGCATGGTCTTTGCTTTGGAACCGAAGATTGTTTTGCTAGGTATTGGTCCCGTCGGTATCGAAAACTCTTGGGTTGTAACAGCGGAAGGAGTGGAGAAACTGACGTTGTGTAAGGAAGAGATTGTGGAACTTTGAAAATTGATAATGGATAATGGAAAATTGCCATGCGGTTTCAATAAATACGCTGCACTGTTTATTTTTCCATTATCCATTTTCAATTATTTTACCCTTCTGTTAAGCTGATTATTCGCTTTCGAAGGTTTGGATTTACCAATCCGTTTTCCGGTTGACTTGGCCTTGTTGCTCCGTTTGGGCTTTATGCCGGAATGGTTACTCGCCTTCATAATATTCACATAAGTAGTAGCGGGCTATAAAGTCCCAATATTGATGCAGTGTTTCTTTTCCTTTCAAGAAGGGAAGTTCCACATCGGGTAGAATTCCTTTGGTCATTCCGTATTTCAGCAGGTCGAACGGACACTCTCCGGGTTGGCAGAACATCTTGTAACCCTCTGCAGCAGCGCGTTTGGCATCGTACATCGGGTTATGTTCTTCACAGAAATAGGCGGCCACGTTGTGGGCTACGAGCATACCTTTGGCGTTGGCATAAATCACGAACTCTTTTTGGTATTCCAGGTCGGGCAATAATGCGGACCGTTTGTTTTCCCATCCCAAGACATCGACAAAGAAAGTGCAAAGCTCCTTGTAATCGGTGAAGTATAGCAGCGGTTTCCCCTGGCTGTATTCCAGACAGCGGGCGGCATCTTTGCTCAGTTTGGTTTCCGGAGTGACTTCCGGCAGCGGAGTAATGGGCATATCCAGTAAATCAAGTCCCATTACCCAAAGGAAGGAAGATTCTTCCTCGCTGATGGGAGCTTCTTCGAAACGTGCATCCATCAGTTCATAGGCGCTTTGGCTTAATGCAAGCAGGTCTTTGTCATAAGGACTGAACAAGGTGTATTCCTTGTCAAAAATACTGAATTGTGATTTCAATGTCCACAGTACGAATGCAATGTCTTCCTGATTTATTTCATCGGGCGTATAATCGTCACCCAGTGGATAGAACGGTAGGTAAGTTCCGTATACTCCCTGAAAGGCTTCGGAGAAAAGTTTCCAGCCTCCGCTTTGGGCAATGGCGTCTTGAAAGTACATGCCGAGGGAGATGGCTGCGTCAATTTGGGTACGCAGGTCTTCCTTGTTGAACAAGGGAGAGGTCTTGACGAGGGGCAGGATGCTTGTGGCAAAGTCGAGGTACCATTTGTCCGTTGGCAGTACGTGGGTGCGTTCATTGGCCCCCAACCAATATTGCATGTTGATTGTTGTCATGATTTGTTTTAGATAAATATTATAGTCTTTTTAATGCCAATTTGATGACTTGTTCCACCGGTGCGCTTGGTTCTTCCTTCAAAATGGCAAGCACTACTTTTTGTGAGGGGGCTTGTGCAAAGCCCAGCATGGTAAGGGCGGCTACGGCTTCTTCTTGTACTTGTACGTTGGCTGCCGATACCAGTGTACCTATGGTCCCTGCGTTGCCGGTGGCAACGCTGCCGGTCTTGATTTTGTCTTTCAAATCCACAATCACCCGTTGTGCTGTTTTTAGCCCGATACCCTTGACTGTTTTCAGTAGAGTGGCGTTTTCCGTGCTGATGACATTTATCAGTTCGGATGGCGAGAGTGCCGAGAGAATCATGCGGGCTGTATTTCCGCCGATGCCTGACACGGAGATGAGCAGCAGGAATAGTTCGCGTTCCTGCTTGTCGGCGAATCCGTAGAGGACATAGGCGTCTTCACGGATAGCTTCGTATACATATAATTTGCATTCTTTTTTACCCTGGATGGCAGCATACGTGTTCAATGAAATATTGACACCGTATCCCAGTCCGTTACAGTCTATTACTGCGGTTGCCGGACTTAGTTCGGCAATTCCGCCTCTGATGTATTCTATCATAATTCTTTTACTTGTTGGCCCAAAATGCACCTTGCGCACATATCATCTGCGAATGTATGAATTATTATTGGACTTTCACTCACTAAAAAAAGAAAAAACTGTGTAAAACAGCAGTGAGTTCTGCCGGTATAATAAATTAAAATGCTTACTTTTGCGCCGATAAAGTAGAAAACTGATAAATAAACTCATAAAAAGAATGAAAAAAGTAAGAGCAGCCATTGTTGGCTATGGCAATATCGGGCACTATGTGTTCGAAGCCCTGCAAGTAGCTCCCGATTTCGAAATTGCCGGTGTAGTGCGCCGTGCCGGAGCTGAAAACTGTCCTGCGGAACTGGGTGCATATCCCGTTGTGAAGAATATCAAGGAACTGAAAGACGTGGATGTTGCTATCCTTTGTACGCCTACCCGCAAAGTGGAAGAGTATGCAAAGGAGATCCTTGCTTTAGGCATTCATACTGTGGACAGTTTCGATATCCATACGGGTATCACTGCCTTGCGCCGCACACTGGATGCAGAGGCTAAAAAGCATAATACGGTATCCATCATTTCTGCCGGCTGGGACCCGGGTAGTGACTCCATTGTCCGCACCATGCTGGAAGCCATTGCTCCGAAGGGCATTACCTATACTAATTTTGGTCCGGGCATGAGCATGGGACATACGGTGGCTGTAAAGGCCATCGAAGGTGTGAAAGCCGCCCTTTCCATGACTATTCCCACGGGAACCGGTATTCACCGTCGTATGGTGTACATCGAGTTGAAGGATGGCTACGAATTTGACAAGGTGACTGCAGCCATCAAAGCCGACCCGTACTTTGTGAATGACGAAACACATGTAAAATTGGTTCCGAGTGTGGATGCACTGCTCGATATGGGTCATGGGGTAAACCTGACCCGTAAAGGTGTGTCTGGCAAGACGCAGAACCAGCTATTTGAGTTCAACATGCGTATCAACAATCCTGCCCTCACGGCACAAGTGCTGGTATGTGTGGCGCGTGCCGCTATGCGTCAGCAGCCTGGTTGCTATACAATGGTTGAAGTTCCGGTAATAGACCTGCTTCCGGGCGACCGCGAAGAGTGGATCGGCCATTTGGTATAAGACACAGAAAAAACAGATGATGTGTTTGGCTCAAACGCATCGTCTGCTTGCCCCGAACACATCATCTGTTTGATGTAAATGCATCATCCGTTCTACTGCGAATGGATGATGCGTTTTTTTATGTCTTGTTCTTTAAAAGAAATACCTCAGTATATCGTTGAAGTTTGCCCAAATCAGCAAACCGAACAAGAGGAACATGCCCACCATCTGCGCACGTTCCATAAACTTGTCGCTGGGCTTGCGGCGTGCAATGATTTCGTAAATGAGGAATAACACATGTCCGCCGTCCAGTGCGGGGATGGGCAGAATATTCATAAAGGCAAGGATGATGGAGAGGAATGCCGTCATGTACCAGAACTGGTGCCAGTCCCACGTGGCGGGGAAAATACTGCCGATGGTTCCGAAACCTCCGAGTTGCTTGGCTCCTTCCTTGGAGAAAAGATATTTCATCTGGCCTACGTAGCCTTTCAGAGTCTTTACCCCCAAAGATACGCCGGCAGGGAAAGAGGAAAGGAAACTGTATTCCTTGCGGACAACGGGCAGCAGTTTGTCGGTTGCCGTACGTGCTGCTACGCCTATTTCATAGTCGGCATTGGTCATCATGCTCAAGGTGTCTGTCACACCGTTACGGACGTATGTTAAGGTTACCTCATGGGATGCATTGGCTTTCTTGCGCTTCAGCATCTCTTCTTTGAAGTCGTAGTAGCTTATTGACTTTCCATCCAAGTGGGTGATGCTGTCGCCCACTTGCAGACCGGCGGAAGCGGCAGGGTATCCTACAATCAGGCTGTCGACTACATAAGGGAAACGGAAACTGGCGAAACGCACACTGTCTGCCAGCAAGCGGTTCATCATGTCTTCGGGGATGTAGACTGAAGCAGCTTCCCCGTCACGCAATACGCTTACCTGGCGGGCATCGACAATACTGGTCAGCAGGTCGCCGTCATAGCGTTCGAACGGTACCCCGTCGGCAGATATTAGGATATCGCCGTCGCGGAAGCCTATGGCTTTGGCTGTTTCGTTAAAATCCATACCCAATGGGGCTTTTTGTACTGGTATATATTCGTCGCCCCAAGTAAAAAGTATCATGGAATAGATGAACAATGCGAGCAGGAAGTTGAACAATACACCGCCTACCATAATCAGCAGGCGCTGCCATGCCGGCTTGGCACGGAACTCCCATGGCTGCATGGGTTGCTTCATCTGTTCGGTATCCATAGATTCGTCTATCATACCTGCTATTTTTACATAGCCACCTAAGGGTAGCCATCCGATACCGTATTCCGTGTCACTGTGTTTGGGCTTGAACTTGAATAATGTGAACCAAGGGTCAAAGAATAAGCAGAACTTTTCTACCCGCGTCTTGAACAGACGCGCAAAAAGGAAGTGCCCCCCCTCATGAACAATAACGAGCAACGAGAGGCTCATAATGAGTTGCAGGGCACGAATCAAGAATGTTTCCATCTAATTATTTGCTATTTTACGATTTTTATAATTTTCGCAAAGGTACGTTTTCTTATTTAACGTATCAAATGAGTAGATGTTTTTTATAATTCTTTTCATTCCGGTGTATCTATCAAATCAGCTCTTCTGCTATCCGTCGGGCTTCGGCATCCGTAGCCACATAGTCTTCATAGGTGGGCTTCTGTAAGTAGGATACGCGCGACATGGTCTTTTCTATTACTTCACTCATGCCAAGGAACGAAATTTTGTCCTGCAGGAAGGCAGCTACCACCACTTCATTGGCGGCATTGACAATGCAAGGCATATTGCCTGCACGATGTAGCGCTTCGTAGGCCAGGGCGAGGTTACGGAAACGGGTGGTGTCCGGTTGCTCGAACGTCAGTTCCGTGCACAGCTTGAAGTCCAGGCGCGGGAAAGAGGCTTTCAACCGGTCGGGATAGGAGAAGGCATATTGGATGGGCAGGCGCATGTCCGGCATTCCCAGTTGTGCTTTCACGGCACCGTCCTCAAACTGTACCATGGAGTGGATGACGGATTGCGGGTGTACCACGACTTCTATCTGGTCGGGACGTACACCGAACAGCCATTTGGCTTCGATTACCTCGAACCCTTTGTTCATCATGGAAGCAGAGTCTATCGTGATTTTGGCGCCCATGTCCCAGTTGGGGTGTTTCAGTGCTTGCGCTTTGGTGACGGTTGTTAGTTGCTCCATAGTGCAGGTGCGGAACGGACCTCCGGAGGCAGTCAGTATCACTTTTTCTATTTGGTTGCCTATCTCACCGGCCAGGCACTGGAAAACGGCGGAGTGCTCGGAGTCGACGGGTAGGATGGGGACACCGCTGAAGCGTGCCAGGTCATTGATGAGCTCTCCCGCCACCACCAGCGTCTCTTTGTTGGCAAGGGCTATCGGCTTACGGGCTCGGATGGCATTCATGGTGGGCTTCAGTCCTGCATATCCCACCATGGCGGTCAATACCATATCAATGGGATTTTCGGTCACAATCTGGCAGAGGGCATCTGCGCCGGCATATACCTTGATAGGTAGGTCGGCAAGCGCTTCTTTCAGTTGCGTGTATTTCGATTCGTTGGCTATTACCACTGCCTCAGGCTTGAATCTGCGTGCCTGGGCTATGAGTTCCTCTACGCGGTTATTGGCGGTCAATACGTATGCTTCGTACTGGTCGGGATGTTCTTCGATGACCTGCAACGCTTGTGTACCGATGGAACCGGTAGAACCGAGTATGGCAATCTGTTTCATTTACTATTATGCTATTTACAATTTACTATTTGGAGACTAAAATACGATGTAAAGCTCGGGATTTACGGCCCTGCCCTTATGCCACAGCTCGAAGTGAAGGTGGGGACCGGTGGACAGCTCGCCGGTGTTTCCTACCAGTGCGATGGCTTCACCCCCTTTCACCGCATCTCCTTCCCGTTTCAGCAGAGAGCCGCAATGCTTGTAGACTGACACGAAGTCCTGGTTGTGCTGTATTTCTATCAGATAACCCGTCTCGGCAGTGTAGGTACTCAGTATGACGGTACCGTCTAAGGTGGCCAATACGCTTTCGCCCGGATTGGCGGCAATGTCCGTGCCGAAGTGTTTTGTTTCGGCATTGAAGGGAGATGAAATCATGCCGCGTGTGGGGCGGTAGAAAATCAGTCCGTCTATTTCGGGGCGAGCGGTGATGCTCGTCAGGTTGTACTTTTCTGTCTCCTCGTACTGTTTGCGGAATTCGGCTTCCCGTTGTGTACGTTCCATGAGCGAATCTTCGCGCAGGTGGGTCAACGAGTCGATGGAATGTATGGTATCTGCCTTTATCTTGCCCTGGAAGATGTCCTGGATATTCATGATATAGAGGTTCTGTCTGTTCACCAGTTGCTGGAGGGAATCTACGCGCAAGGCATTCTCCACTACCTGGGCACGGATTTCACTGTTCATATATCCCGGCAGGTAGTTGCGCAGTGGGGTAAAGGCTACGATCAGGGAGGCGATGAGAAACAATACGAACAGCACGGAGAGCAATACGGACAGCCCGTTCAGCTTGGATACGCGCAACGTGATGATATCCTCAAGGGTATTCTCGTTCGTAATCGTCAGTCTGTACTTGAACTTGATGTTACTCCAAAATGCTTTTCTTCGTTTCTTTTTCATACCTCTTCTGTTTCGTCCAAAGCTATCAAACCTTCCGGCAGGTCTACGGTGATGACCTTGTGCTTCTGGTCAATGTCTATGATAAACTCTTCTTGTGCCGGCACCAGCAGTTCTTCTCCCTGATAATCTACCACAAACAGTGTGTTGATGGTCGATGTGTCCACGTCCGTCACTTCTCCCAGCGTGCCGTGATGTACTTCCTCCATACGAAAACCGACGAAGAAGTCCCAACTCAGTTCACCTGGTCCTGCCTCTTCTGCATGCTTTACGGGGAAGTAGACCTCAATATTAGTGAACATGCGGGCGCGTTCTGCCGTGTCCACGCCTTCCAGTTTGACAAGGGCGGTGGTGTCGGAGCGGAAACGGTATTCTTCCAAGAAGAAAGGCACCAGTATACCATCCAGCAGGCAGATTAGGTATTCGGCTTCCACCCGGTCGAAGATGTCATCCGTAAAAGTGAACGACAATTCTCCGTGAATGCCGTGGGGCTTGTTGAATATACCTATCTTATATACTTCTTCTCTCTTTATCATCTTATTCTATTCTTGTTATTCTTGCTCCGAGCGCATTCAGTCGCCCTTCGATGTTCTGATACCCACGGTCTATCTGCTCTATGTTGTGGATGCGGCTGATGCCGTCCGCACTCATGGCAGCTATCAGCAGGGCGATGCCCGCACGGATATCGGGCGAGGTCATGTTGCCGCCACGTAGTTTAAAGCCGTGGTCGTGACCGATGACAACGGCGCGGTGCGGGTCGCAGAGGATAATTTGCGCTCCCATATCTATCAGCTTGTCCACAAAGAACAAACGGCTTTCGAACATTTTCTGATGAATGAGTACACTGCCTTTTGCCTGGGTGGCAACCACCAGCAGCACACTGAGCAAGTCTGGTGTCAGTCCGGGCCAGGGTGCGTCGGCAATGGTCATGATGGAGCCGTCGATAAAGGACTCTATCTGGTACGTCTCTTGTGCGGGCACGTAAATGTCGTCTTCCCACTGCTCCATCTTGATGCCGAGTCGACGGAAACTGTCGGGGATAATTCCCAAGTTCTCGTAGGAGACATTCTTGATGGTCAGTTCGCTACGGGTCATGGCTGCCATGCCAATGAAACTGCCCACTTCAATCATGTCGGGGAGGATGGTATGCTCGGTTCCGTGCAGCTCGTCTACTCCTTCGATAGTCAGGAGGTTGGAGGCGATGCCTTCTATCTTAGCTCCCATCCGGTTCAACATTCTGCAAAGTTGCTGCACGTAGGGTTCGCAGGCGGCGTTGTAGATGGTGGTCTTGCCTTTGGCAAGGACGGCTGCCATTACGATATTGGCAGTTCCCGTAACAGATGCCTCGTCGAGTAGCATATAACTGCCATGCAGTTGTTTGGCTGAGATTTCGTAGATGCCACGCTCCTCATTATAGACAAAGTCGGCTCCTAAATTCTGGATACCGATAAAGTGTGTATCCAGACGGCGGCGTCCTATCTTGTCTCCGCCCGGCTTGGAAATCATGGCCTTGCCGAAACGTGCCACCATCGGCCCCACCAGCATGACGGAACCGCGCAGGCTGGAACATTTTTTCAGGAACGCGTCACTTTCCAGATAGGCGAAATCAATGTTGGCAGCTTGAAAGCTGTAAGTGTCAATGCCTTTTTTAGATACGCTGACTCCCATATCCCGCATCAATTGGATAAGGTTGTTGACGTCCAGTATGTCCGGGATATTGTGCACAGTCACCTCTTCGGCAGTGAGCAATGTGGCGCAGATAATTTGCAACACCTCGTTTTTTGCTCCTTGGGGGTAAATGTCACCGGAAAGTCTGTGTCCTCCTTCGATTACAAATGATGCCATGAAATTAGTGATTAGGGGTTGGTGATTAGTGATTAGTGGTCTGCATGGTGATGCCGCATGGCATTAATCACTAACCACTAATCATTCAATTTTAGTATTTCCGTTTATTGTTCCGGTTGTTGTTCCGGTTATTCTGGTTGTTCACTTTCGGACGGTAGTTCTGGTCAATACGTTCGGCCATGAGACGGACGATACTGTCTGTCATTTGCAGTTTTCCGTCAGAGAGTTCGGTGAGGTCATCTGAAATCTTACGGTCATCGACGGTATCTTTGTTCCATGCCATGTAGTCTTTCTTCATGTGGTTACAAATGAGCGCTATCAAGTTCTGCTTCTCTTCTCCTTCCGGAAATTCGATGGCTTTCTTTATCAGTACTTCCAGTGTACGGCCATAGTGGCGGTAGCGGATTTTGGTACTGGGGTAGGGGATGCTCTCCGGCTTGGTATTCAGATTGTCCTTGCGGATAATTTCGTACGGATAATCTATATCCAATTGGAAGTTGGCCATGATGGCAAGGTGGTCCCATAGCTTATGTTTGAAGTCGGGCACATCGCGCAGATGGGGAAACATGTTTCCCATGATGTTGATGATTGTGTTTGCGCAACGCTGGCGTTCTGCACGGTCTTCGATTGTCAGCGCGTAGTCTACCATATTCTGGATGCTGCGACCATATTCGGGTAGGGGCATCCGTTTTTGTTGAGTGTTATATTGCATCTTTAATTAGTGATTAATGTTCAACGATTAGTGATTAGGGTTTAGCGATTAGTGGTTAGTGATTAATGGGCTACGTAGTGATACCGCATGGTATTCATCCCTAATCCCTAATCGCTAAACCCTAAATAAGTTTCTTTGGCGTGCCGGCTACGAATTCCTTCAAATAGAAGGGTTCGAAATAGGCCACATCCTTGAAATCTTGTTCGGCTATTGCCTTTTCTGCCAACGGGAACATCATGCCGGCAAGCGGGCGGATGCCGTCGATGAAGTGTGCATTGGGATGCGTGATTTTCTCTTTGCATTTGGCTGCACCGTCACCGAAGAAATAGACGGGATGTTGCTCTAAAAATTCCAGGTAGGAGTTTTCGTCCACAATATCGGCTGCAATGTCGCGCACCGATTTCAAGGCACGGTCGTAGATGGCAGCATAGACTTCCATACGGCGGGCGTCAATCATCGGGCAGAGTAATGCGTCGTCGGGTAACTCATCGTGGTAGAGCAATACCGGTACACACTGGACTTTCAGGGTTTCCAGCCCGATAAGTGGCAGGTTACGTCCATAGCAGACACCTTTTGCCATCGACACGCCGATACGCAACCCGGTATACGAACCAGGGCCGCAGCTCACGGCGACTGCATCCAACGGCATGGCATGGCTATCGGCAAAGGATAGCGCCTCGTCCACAAAGATTCCCAATGAAACGGCGTGTGAAGGGCCATTCAGGTCCTCTTTCTTGAAAACGTTCTGTCCATCCTCGCTCACGGCTACGGAGCAGGCAGAAGTGGACGTTTCAATATGCAAGATACATGACATAACTTTTATTCTTGATTTTATTGTGGCAAATTTACGTGATTATTTTCACTAATTAAAATAATCGTGTAATTTTGCGCAAAACTATAACATTATGATACAATCTATGACAGGCTACGGCAAAGCAACCGTCGAACTGCCTGATAAGAAAATCAACGTTGAAATAAAGTCGCTCAATAGTAAGGCAATGGACCTATCTGCCCGCATTGCTCCGCTTTATCGTGAGAAGGAGATGGAAATCCGTAATGAAATATCACGGAAACTGGAGCGCGGAAAGGTGGATTTCAGCCTTTGGATAGAAAAGAAAGAGAGTGCGGAAAGCGCCACTCCCATCAACCAGACATTGGTTGAGGGATATTACAAGCAGATTTGTGCTATATCAGAAAATCTAGGAATACCTGTGCCGGATGCGACGGACTGGTTTGCCACGTTACTCCGTATGCCGGATGTGATGACGAAGAATGATACGCAGGAACTGAGTGAGGAGGAATGGGCTGTGGTCTATTCGGCTGTGGAAAAGGCTGTCGGTGCGCTGGTGGACTTCCGTAAGCAGGAAGGAGCTGCTCTTGAAAAGAAGTTCCGTGAGAAGATCGCCAATATCTCCCATTTGTTGGAGACTATCGCTCCCTACGAGAAAGAGCGTGTGGCCAAAGTGAAGGAGCGTATTACCGATGCACTGGAAAAGACCTTGAGCGTGGATTATGACAAGAACCGTCTGGAGCAGGAACTCATCTACTACATCGAAAAACTGGATGTGAACGAAGAGAAACAGCGTCTTGGCAATCATCTGAAATATTTTATCAATACGCTGGAAACCGGAACCGGACAAGGCAAGAAGTTAGGGTTCATCGCCCAGGAGATGGGACGCGAAATCAATACCTTGGGCAGTAAGTCCAATCATGCGGAGATGCAGAAGATTGTCGTTCAGATGAAAGATGAATTGGAGCAAATCAAGGAACAAGTATTGAACGTCATGTAGTATCAAATAGTAAATCGTCAAATCGTAAATAATTTGATGGCAAAACTTATCATATTTTCAGCCCCTTCGGGCTCCGGCAAGTCAACGATTATCAACTATCTGCTGACTCAAAATCTGAACTTGGCATTCTCCATCTCAGCGACCAGCCGTCCGCCCCGCGGAACGGAGAAAGATGGAGTGGAGTACTTCTTTCTGACTCCTGACGAGTTCCGTCGTCGCATAGCCAATGATGAATTCCTGGAGTATGAAGAGGTATATCAGGACCGTTTTTACGGAACACTGAAGGAGCAGGTGGAAAAGCAATTGGCTGCCGGACAGAATGTAGTGTTCGATGTGGATGTAGTGGGTGGTTGCAATATCAAGAAATTCTATGGTGAGCGTGCTTTGTCTGTTTTCATTCAGCCACCTTCAGTGGAGGAATTGCGCAAACGCTTGGTGGGGCGCGGAACAGATGCTCCCGAAGTGATAGAGAACCGCGTGGCGAAAGCCGAATACGAACTGGGCTTTGCACCGAAGTTCGATACCGTGATTGTGAACGATGACCTGGAGACAGCCAAAGCGGAAGCATTGAAAGTAATCTCTCAATTCTTGAACGAATGAAACAACGTGGAGGAGTGTACAACCAGTTGGCACCGAGGAGGAAGAATAGCCCGAAGCTGAACAAGGCATTGCTAATTATTAATAGCGTTCTGTTCGTCTGCTCCCTTGTTGTGGGTGTATTGTATATACATCATGGCGAGCCTCGTTCCAGTATTTCAATGTTTCTTATCTCTGTAGTGACGATTTTCAATGCTTGGGCTGCCTGGCGTGCGTTGCAAAGACGTCCTTTGTAAGGTTGTATATGAATAAGAATAAATGAATATAGGAATCTTCAGCGGCTCGTTCAACCCGATACACATCGGACATTTGGCCCTCGCCAACTATCTTTGCGAATACGGGGACCTGGACGAAGTGTGGTTTATGGTCACCCCCCACAATCCGCTGAAGGAAGAAAACGAACTGATGGATGACAAGTTACGTTTGAAGCTGGTGCAGCTAGCCACTGAGGGTTATCCCAAGTTTCGCGCTTCCGATTTTGAATTCCATCTGCCTCGGCCTTCTTATACTGTTCATACGTTGGACGCACTGAAACGGACTTATCCCCAACACACTTTCCATCTTGTCATTGGTTCGGACAACTGGAGGCTGTTCCACCGTTGGTACGAGTCGGAACGCATTATTGCCGAAAATCATCTTCTGGTTTATCCCCGTCCCGGCTATCCGGTAGAGGCCACCTTTTTACCGCAGAATGTGCGGACAGTTTCTTCTCCGGTATTCGAAATCAGCTCCACTTTTATCCGTCGGGCCATAGAGGAGGGAAAAGACGTACGCTACTTCCTGCATCCGGCTGTGTGCGATGAACTCAAACGGATGCAGAATGAATCTTTAAACTGAAATAAATGTCTGTATTTGTACGTGTTTTCATATTTATTTCTTATTTTTGAACGTATCAACCTTGAATGCATGGAAGAGTTTTCTTAATACATAGATATTCCTTAATTTAATAATCCGCTTATGAGAAAAGAACTACTGTTACTGGGAGCATTCGGTATGCTGACGACAGCGACGCTTTGTGCGCAAGAGTTTCATTTGCAACCTACTCCCCAAGAATATATTACGCAAAAAGATTCTGTTGATATTCCCCGACAATACCAGATCCTTTCCGACAATTCCGTGCAGGACGGACCTGCGTTGCCTTTACTCCGTTCATTGATGCCGGAAGAGGTGCTTGGCGCTTCTTTCCGTGTATATATAGGAGTGAAAGGAGATAAGATTATTAAGAAATACCAACATCGGATTCCACGCAAATCCGAAGGTTATTTCCTGAAAATAGAAAAAGACTGCATCGTCATAGCCGGTGCTGACGAACGGGGAGCGTACTATGGTGTACAGACTCTTGCGCAGTTGCTTGCTTTAGACAAGCTGCCTTTGGCTGAAGTGACGGACTATCCTGATGTTCCCTATCGGGGTGTGGTAGAAGGTTTTTACGGTGCTCCCTGGAGTCAGGAGGCGCGTATACGCCAGCTTGATTTTTATGGTCGGAACAAAATGAATGTCTATATCTATGGACCGAAAGACGATCCTTATCACCGGACTCCCAACTGGCGCAAGCCTTATCCTGCTCGAGAAGGAGAAGAGTTGAAAGTATTGGTGAATAGGGCGAAGGAGAACAATGTTATTTTCTATTGGGCCATTCATCCGGGTCAGGATATTCGCTGGAATGAAGAAGACCGCTCGTTATTGTTGCAGAAGTTCGAAAGCATGTACCAGTTGGGTGTGCGTGGTTTTGCCGTTTTCTTTGATGATATTTCGGGTGAGGGGACAAAGGCGGACAAGCAGGCTGAACTGTTGAACTATATTGACGACCATTTTGTAAAAGTCAAGCGGGATGTTGCACCATTGATATTGTGTCCCACAGAGTACAACAAGTCATGGACCGATGTGGAGGGAGGCTATCTCACTACGCTTGGTGATAAGTTGAACGAGGGTATCAAGGTGATGTGGACCGGTGATATGGTAGTTGCTACTATAGATAAGTCTACGCTGGACTTCGTCAATCCGCTGCTGAAACGTAAGGCGTACATTTGGTGGAATTTCCCCGTTTCGGATTATGTACAAGACCATTTGCTGCTAGGGCCGGTTTATGGAAACGGGCTTGATATAAAAGATGATATGTCTGCTTTTGTTTCCAATCCGATGGAACATGCCGAGGCTTCCAAAATCTCTCTGTACAGTGTAGCTGATTATACTTGGAATATGGAGAATTATGATAGTGAAACTTCTTGGAAACATGCAGTCAGAGACCTTATGCCACTTCATGCCGAATATTTGGAAATCTTCGCTGCTCATAATTCCGACCCGGGACAGAATGGACATCGCTTCCGTCGTGAAGAGTCCGTTGCCATTCAGCCTGCTCTCTCTGCCTTGTTGAAAGCCTATCAAGAGAAAAACGAGATAGATGAAGATGCCTATCGGCAGGTAGCTGAGGAATGCCGGAAGATAATCGTTGCCGCTGATGGATTGCTTGCGTCGGGAAATGAGAATCGTCCGTTGATAACTGAAATAAGGCCTTGGCTCATTCAGTTCAAACAAGTGGGAGAGTATGGTGCGGAGGTGCTGAACATGATACGCCTGCGCCAGCAGAAGGATGCATTTATAGATAGCTACGAACACGCCCGCGCCCTGCTGGTGCTGATGGGTGAGACGGATGCCCAATATAAAGCGGGCATAAAGAGCGGCAGCCTGCATCTGATGCCTACTTTCAATGCTTTGTTCGAAGCGGCGACAACGGGCTATAATGCAGTGTTCCATGCCGGGCTTGATACAAAGGCTGTTTATTCTCCCTACACGTTGAAGAGCGACGTGAATCAGTTGGCTTCGCTTCCTATTCAGCAGAAGGGAAAGGTGAATACAATTATTCCGTCCAATGAAGTCATCAACTGGCAGGCAGGCGGTGTGCTGACCATTTCGATGGATTATGCCCGCCAGTTGAGTTCGGTGCTTATTGATTTGGGAGATGCGGAGGTGGCTAATTCTAAGTTTAAACTGGAAGTAACTTCGGATGGTACAAACTGGCAGGCGGTGGATTTGAAACCGGGATACAGAACGCAGGTGAAGGCATCTCTCAAGGATTTGAGCGTTGCGAAGATGAGGCTGGTGAATGTATCCGACACAGAGCAGAAGGTGTATTTCAAAATGTTCCGTTTTACGGAGAATTGATATGGTTCCTGATTCTTAAAATAGAGTTACGCGTCTGGGACGATGCTCCCCGTTGTTCTTAAGATCGGAATGACGGGGAGCACTTTTTTAGGAAGTTATTCAAGGCATTTGTCCAAGTCGCGGATGATTTGCTCTTTATCCATATTTTGTCCGATGAATACTATCTTCAGCATGCGGTCGCCGTATTGTTCGTCCCAGTCTCTTAGCAATCCCGGTTCTTGGCGCATCAGTTCTATCATGTCTTCTTCGGGAGCGGTGGCATACCATTGTCCGGCTTCAGTTATTTTCTTCTGTATACCTGCTTGTTCAAAGAGGAAGGACATGTCGCGGTTGTGGCTGAAGTAGCAGACACCCTTGGCGCGGATAACGCTGCGGGGCCATTTGGTAGCGACATAGTGGTCGAACTTATGAATGTCGAATGCAGGACGGCGGTAGTAGACAAATGTGCCAATACCGTATTCTTCTACTTCACCTCCTTCGTGATGGTGGTGATGACATTTCTCGTGATGATGTTCGCTTTCATGATGATGTTCATCTTCGTGATGGTAATGCGCCTCTTTTTCCTCCTCTTCGCTTACTTGTTGCTCTATGCCACGAATCCATCCGGCGGAAGTTGCGGCACGTTCAAAGTTAAAGAGGTGGGTATGGATAATCTTATCCAGGTCTACATCTGCATAGTTGCACTCTATAATTTGGGCACCGGGTTGCAAGGTGTGGATAATCTGCCTGATACGTTTTAATTCCTCGGGCTGTACTTCTGCTGCTTTGTTCAGCAGGATAATATTGCAGAACTCAATCTGCTGAATGATGAGGTTTTCTATATCTTCCTCATCAATGCCTTTGCGTGTCAAATCATCTCCGCAAGAAAATTCACTTTGCAGACGTAAGGCGTCCACCACGGTGGTAATGCAGTCTAAGCGGCAAATACCGTATTTAGTATACGCTCCTCCCATATGAGGAATGGAGCAGAGTGTTTGGGCAATAGGCTCCGGTTCACAGATGCCACTCGCTTCAATCACGATGTAGTCGAAGCGTTGCATCTTCATGATTTCGAACATCTGCTCTATCAAGTCTGTCTTCAGCGTACAGCAGATACAGCCATTCTGCAGAGCTACCAGGCTGTCGTCTTTCTTTCCCACCACGCCACCTTTCTGTATAAGGTCTGCATCAATGTTCACTTCGCCTATGTCATTGACGATAACGGCAAACTTAATGCCACGTTTATTAGAAAGAATGTGATTTACCAACGTCGTTTTGCCACTGCCTAGATAACCGGTCAACAGCAGTACGGGGATTTCTATTGTATTCATAATCGTTTGGTTTGCTTCAATGATAATGGTCTTCTCTTATTAACTTCCGCAAAGTTATCTGATTTATGTGATAATGGATTGAAAAAAACAAAATTTTGTTTCTTCTATATTATTAAACAGAAAAAAGGTGAAAAGCTTTGAGCCCCTCACCTTTCTTCTGTTGTAGTTGTACTATGGCTTTAGTTCTTACAGAATCCCTTGCGCCATCATCGCCTTTGCCACCTTCATAAATCCGGCCACATTGGCACCCTTCACGTAATTTACATAACCGTCGGCTTCCGTACCATATTGCACGCAAGCTTCGTGAATGTTCTTCATGATGCTCTTCAATTTCTCGTCCACTTCCTCTGCACTCCAGCTCAACTTGATGGAGTTCTGAGTCATTTCGAGACCGGATACTGATACACCGCCGGCATTGGCTGCCTTACCCGGAGCATACAGAATCTTTGCATCTTGGAATACGCGGATTGCTTCAGGGGTAGAAGGCATGTTTGCACCTTCGGACACAGCCATGACACCATTAGCAATTAGTTTTTTGGCATCATCTCCATTTATTTCATTCTGAGTTGCAGAAGGCAGGGCGATGTCTGCCTTTTCACCCCAAGGACGTGCACCTTCTACGTACTTGACACCCGGATATTGTTCAGCATATTCGCGGATACGTCCACGATAGAGGTTTTTCAGTTCCATGATGTAATCCAACTTTTCGCGGTCAATGCCGTCCGGATCGTATACATAACCGTCAGAATCAGACATGGTCAATACCTTACCGCCCAATTCCAATACTTTCTCGGCCGTATATTGAGCCACATTACCGGAACCGGAAATCAGACAAGTTTTGCCTTTCAAGTCAGTACCCTTAGTCTTTAACATTTCCATCAGGAAGTAGATGTTACCGTAGCCGGTAGCTTCCGGACGAATCAGCGAACCGCCGAACTCACGGCCCTTACCGGTGAAAGTACCCGTAAATTCATGAGCCAGCTTCTTATACATACCGAACATGAAACCTACTTCGCGACCACCTACACCGATATCACCAGCAGGTACGTCTGTTTCAGGGCCGATATGACGCCATAACTCCAGCATGAAAGCCTGAACAAAACGCATGACCTCAGCATTTGACTTGCCGCGCGGAGAGAAGTCCGAACCGCCTTTACCGCCACCCATAGGCAGAGTTGTCAATGAGTTTTTAAATGTCTGCTCGAAAGCAAGGAATTTCAGGATGCTCAGGTTTACAGAAGCGTGGAAACGAACACCGCCTTTATAAGGGCCGATAGCGTTGTTGTGCTGCACACGATAGCCCATGTTGGTTTGTACGTTACCTTTATCGTCTACCCAAGTAACACGGAATTGGTAAACGCGATCGGGGATGCAAAGACGTTCAATCAGATTGGCTTTGTCAAACTCCGGATGCTTGTTATACTCTTCTTCAATCGTAGAAAGAACTTCTTCTACTGCTTGATGATACTCCGGTTCGTTGGGGAACCGTCTTTTCAGGTCTTCTAATACCTTAGCTGCATTCATAATCTATTTCTTTTATTGGTTGCTACTATATATTACCTAAAACAATTCGATTTTCGGTTTGTTTCCTTTTCCTCTCATTGCGGTTGCAAAAGTACACATAAAAATGAAACGAGCAAACATTTTATAAAGAAAATGCGGTATAAAACAACAATTTTATTGTTTTATACCGCAAAATGGAATAAAAAGATATTATTTATCCTCTTTTTAGAGACTTTATGACGGGAATAAATACTAAAGCCGCCGAAATGGCAAGCGTTAGGATGATTGGACCGTCAATTCGTTCGACAGATATCAAAACAATGTAGCAAAGTGCTGCCCAAAGCAGCACAATGCAAACTATTTGGAATTTTGATAACGGTCGTCTCATTTGACTGCCTTCTTTTTGTCTACGATAGCATCGATAACTGCTACTGCAGTGATGTTAACGATATCGCGCACAGAGCTTTCAAAATCGGTAAAGTGGATAGGCTTGTTCAATCCCATTTGGATAGGACCAATCAGTTCGGCATCTGTATCCATGGCCTGCAACAGTTTGTAAGCAGAGTTTGCAGAACTCAAGTTCGGGAAAATCAGTGTGTTTACGTCTTTTCCTTTCAGGCGTGTAAACGGGTACTTGGCATCACGCATTTCGCGGTTCATGGCGAAATTCACCTGCATTTCTCCGTCAATGGCAAGGTCAGGATAGTTTTGTTGCATATAATCCACTGCTTCGTGTACACTTACCGGGCTACCTTCCTTATCCGCACCGAAGTTGGAGTAACTCAACATGGCCATTACCGGTGTATGATTGAAGAAGCGGACGGTATATTCCGACAGCTTGGCAATATCGATTAGCGTTTCGGCATTGGGATGACGGTTAATCAGCGTATCGGCCAGGAAGTATGTACCTTTTTTGGAGTTCAGGATATGCATGGTGCCGAAATGCTTGTATTCCGGACGGATACCGATGACTTCCTTGGCAACCTTGATGGTATTGCTGTATTTGGTGTAAAGACCTGTGATGAAAGCGTCTGCTTCACCCGTTTCCACCATCATCATACCAAAGTAGTTACGTTCGAACATTTTGTCATTGGCTTCTTCGTAAGTGACGCCTTCGCGGGCACGTTTTTCGGATAGAATGCGGGCATAGCGTTCACGGCGCGGCGCTTCATCCGGATGACGCAGATTTACTATCTCAATACCTTCAAGGCTAAGGTCTAGTTCTTTTGCCAGCTTCTCGATAGCTTCGTCGTTGCCCAATATAATAGGATGACAGATACCTTCAGCCTTGGCTTCCACAGCAGCTTTCAGCATATTGGGGTGGATACCTTCGGCAAATACCACACGTTGCGGGTTGCGGCGGGCGGTGTCGTAGAGTTGGCGGGTCAGTTTGCTTTCGTAACCCATCAGCTCGCGCAGTTGCAGGCGGTAGGCATCCCAGTCTTCGATGTCTTTGCGGGCTACACCGCTTTCCATGGCGGCTTTGGCCACAGCGCAGGACACTTCGGTGATGAGGCGCGGGTCAACCGGTTTCGGGATGAAGTATTCGGGACCGAAGGTGAAGTTGTTTACGTGGTATGCCTCGTTCACCACATCGGGCACGGGCTGCTTGGCAAGGTTGGCAATGGCGTGCACGGCAGCAATTTTCATGGCTTCGTTGATGGCTTTTGCCTGCGTGTCGAGGGCGCCGCGGAAGATGTAGGGGAAACCGATTACATTATTAATCTGGTTAGGATAGTCGGAACGACCGGTAGACATCAGTACGTCCGGACGTGCCGCCATGGCGTCTTCGTAAGAGATTTCCGGAGTAGGGTTGGCAAGGGCAAACACGATGGGATGGTCTGCCATGCTGCGAACCATGTCCTGGGTCAACACATTACCTTTTGACAGTCCGAGGAATACATCGGCGCCTTTGATGGCTTCTGCCAGAGTATGTACATCGCGACGGTCGGTGGCAAAGTAACGTTTTTGCTCGGTCAGATTCTCGCGATCGCTGGTAATGACTCCCTTACTGTCCAGCATCAGGATATTCTCACGGCGTGCACCGAGCGCTTCATACAGTTTGGTACATGAGGTGGCGGAAGCCCCGGCACCGTTTACGACGATTTTCACTTCCTCTATCTTCTTGCCTGCCACTTCCAGGGCGTTCAGCAATCCTGCGCTGGAGATGATGGCGGTGCCGTGCTGGTCGTCGTGCATCACGGGGATGTCCAATTCTTCTTTCAGGCGGCGTTCTATTTCGAAACATTCGGGTGCTTTGATGTCTTCCAAGTTGATACCTCCGAATGTTGGGGCAATAGCCTTGACAGCTTCGATGAACTTGTCGGGGTCTTTTTCATTTACTTCGATGTCGAATACGTCGATACCGGCATAAATTTTGAACAACAGACCTTTACCCTCCATGACGGGTTTGCCGCTGAGGGCACCGATATCGCCCAGGCCGAGCACGGCGGTTCCGTTGGAGATGACAGCTACCAGATTGCCTTTTGCTGTATATTTATATGCATCTTGCGGGTTTTTCTCAATTTCGAGGCACGGTTCTGCAACGCCCGGAGAGTAGGCGAGAGAAAGATCGGTTTGTGTACTGTAAGGCTTGGTGGGTACTACTTCAATCTTACCCGGTTTGCCTTGCGAATGGTAGAGCAAGGCTGCTTCTTTGGTTATTTTAGCCATGGTAGAATAGTTAAATTGGTTATAATTTGGCTGCAAATGTAGGTATAAAAGTTCTAAATTGTAGCTCGCTGTCAATAAAATCTATTACTTTTATCAGTTAATTAGCTTAAAATGCTTATTTTTGGCATCAGATTTTAGAAATTACCCCCATTTATTAACTTAACACATGAGTTGCATGAGAATTTTGAAACTTCCTCTGGCAGGATTATTATTTTGTGTAATGGCACTATTTGCTGGATGTAAAACGAGTAATGAACCTAAGGCACCGGTTGCTCTGACCTGGGAAATGGGTGCAAGTGACATCGAACCCGGATATTATGAGAATACCTTTATTCTCAAGAATATCTCTCAAAAACCTCTAAAAAAGAACTGGACGATTTACTATTCACAGCTTCCCCGAGGGGTGAAGCAGGAAGGAGCCTCTGAAGTGAAGGTAGAGGTAGTGAACGGTAATTTTTTCAAAATGTATCCGACAGACGAATTTGCTTCGCTGGCTCCCGGTGATTCCATGCGGATTACTTTCCTTTGCACTTACAAGCTGGACCGGAACTCCCATGTACCGGAAGGAACTTATTGGGTGGAGACTGTGGATGGTAAAGAGGGCAGTCCGTTGCCCGTGGCTTTGAAGGCGCTGCCGCTTCCTTCTCCCGAGTCAATGAGCGGCTATCCGGATGCGACTAAGATTTATGAATCCAATCTTCGCTTGGCTGGTGCTCCTGCTTTGGTGCAGTCAGACATTCTTCCGTCTGTAAAGAAAGCGGTAGCCATTGAAGGCGATAATGTCGTATTGGAAGGTAAGGTAGCTTTGGCATTTCCGGAGAACTTTGCCGGTGAAGCCAAGTTGCTGAAAGAGAAACTGACTGGTTTGTATGGTTTGGAAGTTGTCGGAAATGCTTCCGTGAAGATTGTGCTGGAAGAACTGCTTGATAGGAAGGAGGCCGTAAATGATGAATATTATACTATCAATATAGGTGACAACCTGATAAAAATCAGTGCTGCCACTCCTCATGGCATTTTTAATGGTACACAGACACTTTTGTCAATGTTGAAGGGCAAGCAGACACCTTATTTGCTGGAGGCAGTCTCCATCCGGGATTATCCGGACTTGGCATATCGTGGACAAATGATAGATATTGCCCGTAATTTCACCGCTCCGGAGAACTTGAAGAAACTGGTGGATATTTTTGCATCTTATAAATTGAATGTCCTGCATTTCCATTTTTGTGATGATGAAGCCTGGCGTTTGGAGATTCCCGGTTTGGAGGAACTGACTGCTGTGGGTAGCCGTCGCGGGCATACCACTGACGAAAGCCAGTGCCTCTACCCATGTTATGACGGTGGCTATGACCCTGATGCAAAGACTGTAGGCAATGGATATTATAGCCGCGAGGAATTTATTGATTTGCTGAAGTATGCTGCCGAAAGACATGTCCGCATTGTTCCGGAAATAGAATCTCCGGGGCATGCCCGCGCTGCCATTGTCTCCATGAAGGCACGCTATAACAAATATTTTGAAACTGATCCGGGGAAAGCTACAGAATATATGTTGAGTGAACCGGAAGATACTTCACGTTATGTTTCTGTACAATATTATACGGACAATGTGATGAATGTCGCCTTGCCTTCTACTTACCGTTTTATGGAGAAGGTGATTCAGGAACTTAATGCGATGTATCAGGAAGCCGGTCTTTCACTGTACACAGTGCATTTGGGTGGTGACGAAGTGCCTCGCGGCGTGTGGATGGGCTCTCCGAAATGCCAGGAACTGATGAAGGAAAAAGGCATGACGAAAGCTCATGATTTGTCAGAGTATTTCATTACGCAAATGGCGGATGTGATGCAGAAGAACGGACTGAAATTCAGTGGTTGGCAGGAAGTTGCTTTGGGGCATACCGAAGAGGCTCATCAACAGTTGAGGGGCCAGGCTGCCGGTGTGTATTGCTGGAATACTGTACCGGGCTCTGATGAAGTGGTTTATCAGACAGCCAATAACGGTTACCCGGTCATCCTTTGCAACGTGGGCAATTTCTATATGGATATGGCTTACAATGGTCATCCGGACGAGCGTGGACTCGATTGGGGAGGTTATGTGGATGAGTCTGTCTCTTTCTCTATGCTTCCTTTCAGCATTTATCGTTCGCTGCGTGTGGATATGGCAGGCAATCCCATTGATTTGAATAATGCGGAAAAGGGGAAGACTGCTTTGACAGAGATAGGCAAGAAGCATATTATGGGTGTACAAGGGCAATTGTTTGCCGAAACTATCCGTAGTTTTGATGGCGTGGAATATCTTCTTTTCCCAAAAATATTAGGGCTGGCAGAACGTGGCTGGAATGCCCATCCGGCATGGGAAAATTTATCCGGTATACGGGAGGAGCAGGCTTTCAATCAGGCTTTGGCACTTTATTATGAGAAAATCAGCAAGAGTGAAATGCCTTATTGGGCAAAGCATGGGATTAACTTCCGCTTGCCTCAGCCGGGTTTATGGATAGAAGAGGGAAATCTGTTTGCTAATGTGGCCATTGATGGGGCTGAGATACGTTATACGACTGATGGGTCGGAACCTACTGCCCAGTCTGCTTTGTGGCAGGAGCCGGTGAAATGCGATGCTTCGGTATTGAAGGTAAAGACATTCTATCAAGGAAAGGAAAGTTTGCCGATAACGTGGCAGGTAAAATAATTGTTGTAATATTTAGGCGCGAATTACGTGGATGTAATGGACTAAATCCGTGAAATCCGCGTAATTCGCACCTAAAAAAATATCAAGAAAGTTTTAAAATTTCTATCCTTATCAAGCGTTCAGCGCTTGTTCTATATCCGCAATAATATCCTCTGCATTCTCTATACCTACCGAGAAGCGAATCAGGTCGGGGCGTACACCTGCCTCCATCAGTTGCTCGTCTGTCAACTGGCGGTGTGTATGGCTGGCTGGGTGCAGCACGCAAGTACGTGCATCGGCCACATGAGTCACGATGGCTGCCAGTTTCAGTGAATCCATAAACTTGATAGACTCTTCCCGTCCGCCCTTCAAGCCGAAGGTGACAACGCCGCAAGAGCCGTTCGGCATGTACTTCTGTGCCTGCTCGTAGTATTTGTCGCCCGGCAGACCACAATAATTCACCCAAGCCACTTTGTCGTTCTGGGCAAGATACTCGGCTACCGCTTGTGCATTCTTGCAATGTTGGGGCATACGCAGGTGCAGTGTTTCCAGACCCAGGTTCAGTAGGAATGCGTTTTGTGGAGACTGGATGCTGCCCAGGTCGCGCATCAGTTGGGCTGTAGCCTTGGTGATGTAAGCCATTTTGCCGAAGGCTTTCGTATAAGTCAGTCCGTGGTAAGACTCGTCCGGTGTGCACAGTCCGGGGAATTTGTCGGCGTGTGCATCCCAATCGAAGTTACCGCTGTCTACAATGGCTCCACCTACGCTGGTGGCATGTCCGTCCATGTATTTGGTGGTAGAGTGTACTACGATGTCGGCACCCCACTCAAACGGGCGGCAGTTGATAGGGGTAGGGAAGGTGTTGTCCACAATCAAGGGCACGCCGTGGCTGTGGGCAATGCGGGCAAACTTCTCTATATCGAGCACTTCGAGCGTAGGGTTGGAGATGGTTTCGCCGAATAGGGCCTTGGTATTGGGGCGGAAAGCAGCGGAAATTTCTTCCTCGCTGGCATCCGGGTTGACGAAAGTGACGTCGATGCCCAATTTCTTCAAAGTTACTCCGAAGAGGTTGAATGTTCCGCCATAGATGGTAGAGGAGCAAACAAAATGGTCTCCTGCCTGGCAGATATTGAAAATGGCATAGAAGTTGGCTGCTTGTCCGCTGGATGTCAGCATAGCGGCCACACCACCTTCGAGGGCGGCAATCTTGGCGGCTACAGCATCGTTCGTAGGGTTCTGCAGGCGGGTATAGAAATAGCCGCTGTCTTCAAGGTCGAACAAGCGTGCCATCTGTTCGCTGGTATCATATTTGAAAGTTGTACTTTGATAGATGGGGAGTACACGGGGCTCGCCCTTTTTAGGAGTCCATCCGGCTTGTACGCACAGCGTCTCCGGCTTGAATTGCTTTGCCATAATGTTATCTGTTTTAAAAGTTTCTTATCTATTATCGCGTAAGTTGTCGCAAAAGTAGGGAAAAAATTATAATTTTGTGCTTAAGTATGGTAAAATGCTATAAATTAGCGGCTGGAAATTTGTAGCGAACCGAATAAATGATGAATAATTGGAATATGAAACGCATATTTTGTTTACTGACCATCCTCTTTTGTACTTTGTTTGCTTTTAATGCTTCGGCTCAGGAAGAGCGGGATAGTCCGAGACGTGGAGAAGGAATCTCTGTTTTCCTGGAACGTAACAAGCGCCCGGGGAGAGCCTATTATAAGGAGTTTTTGGAGCTGAACAAGAAACTTCTTAAAGGGAAGGAGGAATTGCGGCTGGGAGTGAAGTATGTACTGCCCCCATTATCAAAGCCGGTTGGCAATGGGAAGAAGACAATCAATGAACCTTTGTTCGGGAAAGCGCTTGCCAGTGTAAAAGTGACATCCAACCGTTTGCAGGGCGCTTGTTTTTATGTAGTGAGCGGGCATGGAGGCCCCGACCCCGGAGCTATCGGCAGAATCGGCAAAATAGAACTGCATGAAGATGAGTATGCGTATGATGTGGCTTTGCGCCTTGCCCGTAACTTGATGCAAGAGGGGGCGGAAGTCCGTATCATTATCCAGGATGCTAAAGACGGAATCCGTGATGACAAGTACCTTTCCAACAGCAAACGTGAGACGTGCATGGGAGCTCCCATACCCTTGAACCAAGTGGCACGTCTCCGGCAACGTTGCGCCAAAATCAATGAGTTTTACAAGAAGGACCGCAAGAACTATAAATATTGCCGTGCCATTTTTCTTCATGTGGACAGTCGCAGTAAGAGCCATCAGACCGATGTGTTCTTTTACCACTCTAAAAGCAAGCCCGACAGCAAGCGTCTGGCTAAGACCATGAAGAAAACTTTCGAATCGAAATATGACAAGCACCAGCCCAACCGTGGGTTTACCGGAACTGTCAGCGCACGCAATCTTTATGTGTTAGCCAATACTTCTCCCGCTTCCGTATTCGTGGAATTGGGAAATATCCAGAACACTTTTGACCAGCGCCGTTTTGTAATCAGTTCGAACCGCCAGGCCTTGGCCAAGTGGATGATGGAGGGTTTCATCACGGATTATAAAAAGGCGAAATAAGGACAATCAACTCTCACTCTCCTTTTTCTTTTCGTGTACCACCACGACTGTAACGGCCGTTATTATCAGCGCCATGCCGATGGCGCTGGCCGGTGTGAAGCTTTCATTGAATATCAGGCAACCGATAACTACGGCTGTCAGAGGTTCCAAGGCCCCGAAAATGGAAGTCAGTGTAGGCCCTATGTATTTAATGGCTTTTACCAGGGTGATGTTGGATATAGCTGTTGCCGGCAGCGCCAGTCCGAGAATATTCAGCCATGTGTAGGTATCATTGGCCAGCCGGATGCCTCCGGTCAGATATCCTCCTATAATAAAGAACAAGGCTCCCAGCCCCATTACGTAGCATGTCAATGCAGTGGAGGGAATCTGCACGGCACGGCTCTTCCTTACTCCTACGATATATCCTCCATAAAAGAATACGGACAGACCGGCAGCAATCAGCCCGATGGTCGTGTTTCCTCCTTCAAAGTCTATTTTGCCGGATGACAAAAGTCCAGCTCCGCTTAGTGACACCAACACGGCAAACAGAATGGCGAATGACCTCTTTTCTCCGAAAAAGCCCATCATGGCCAGTGCCACGGCCAGCGGATACATGAAATGAATGGTGGATGCCACTCCGCTGGCTATGTTCTGATAGGCGATGACCAGACTGAAGGAGGTAGCTGCCCGGAGCAGGCTGAGGATGAACACCGTTCCCCAGTCTTTCCTGCTGATGCGGAATGTCTCGCCCAGCATAATGCCGAAAACGACCAAGGTAAGTGAAGCTATTCCCCATCGGTAGGCCAATACTTCGAAAGAGGAGAAGCCCGCAAGGAGTAATGAAATGGTGAAGAAAGGAGCTAGCCCGAAGGTGGCAGAGGAGAGAGCCGCATATATAAACCCTTTTATGGAAACATTTTGCATCTTTTATCTTGATTTTAATGGAGATTTTAAAATTATCTGTTTGCGTCAATTGCTTGATTCGCATTGCGTCGTGCAAAATTAATGAATAAAAACAAGCATACAGACAAGGGAGTGTCCCTTTTTTACAATACAGTATAGATATGGGTATCTAATATAGTATCGACCGGCTTGCCTGATATTTATTCGTTCCATCATGAGGTAAAAATCATTCCACCGCGGAGTAAAAATCGTTCCACCATGGTGGAACGATTTTTACTCCATGGAGGAACGAATACTTGTTCGCTGTCCGGCTCCTAAACTCTTCCGGGGAGAAAGTCTGATGGCTCCGGCAGAACAGTTTGCCTACTCTACCGGAATATAAATTTCTGTCAACAGTTCCTCCGGTGCCGTATCTGCGGGGTTATTCAGGTAACGTTCCGCACTGGACTCATCCCGTAAGCTACATTCCATTTCGGGGATATACTTCCCGTAGATGGTATCGTATACGGCCTGCAGATGTTCGTATGGACCTTTGTATAGGAATATGGCATAGCGGCCTGCAGCGAGCTGTTTAAATCCTATGTCTCCTTTGGCCGTTGCAAATGAGGGTAGGACCATACATACATCGGTACGCAGCTTTTCAGGGGGTGTCACTTTGGGGTCATCGTGATAGATGCAGTAGGGCATCACTTCTCCCATAGGCAGTTTTTCTTCCTGGATGAACTGGCAAAGGCGCGTCCATGCGCTGCAATAGTCGTTCAGTTTATAGTCGCCAAAGAGGCGGATGTAAATCACATTGCGGGCAGGAACTTCTTTGATTTCGTGTTTCAGTTCCAGTTCCGGACGAATAATAGCTGGTTTCATAATTACAAAGTTTTTATTGTTACGATACTCTAATGGTGAAATGCCGTATAACTGCTTGAATACTTTTGACAGTGACGAGGGCGAAGAGTAGCCTATACGGTAGGCTATGTCCGCTATCGGCATGTCCGAGTAACGAAGCAACCGGGCAGCGGCTTCGGTACGCGTCCGGACAATGAACGTACCGACGGGTTCACCCAGAAAAGCTTTCATGATGCGGTGGAAGTAGAAGGGAGAGAAATGGGAAATCCTGGCCAAAGATTTCAGGTCAATTTCTTCTCCGAGGTGCAGATTTATATAATCCACTACT
This sequence comes from Bacteroides sp. AM44-19, assembly GCF_003603395.1. Taxonomy (NCBI): domain Bacteria; kingdom Pseudomonadati; phylum Bacteroidota; class Bacteroidia; order Bacteroidales; family Bacteroidaceae; genus Bacteroides; species Bacteroides sp. AM44-19. Next base: position 342,169 of record NZ_QTNB01000002.1, read on the forward strand.
GCGTTCACACACTTTTGGTATTCCTCCTGGGTTGTCTTTTTCTGCTGCATGGCTCTATTGGGCTTTTTCATGTTGCAAAAATAGGAGGAAAAGAAATAGGTTACTTGTCCGATGTTGCTATAAATGCAATATCTTTAAATAAGATAAGCTATATCCCGGCACAACTTTTTCGTGCAAGCATGAAAGTTTTGCATTCGATTTGCAATATCTTTGCATTTCAGATGAAAAAACAAATGCTTGCAGATGACCGAGGAGATTAAAAGACAACTTTGGGAGTGGGCGGCGGCCTATCATTGCGCCGGCTTCATTCAGAACGACCCCGTACAGTTTCCACATCGCTATGAACGGAAGCAGGATATTGAAATCAGTGGGCTGCTGACTGCCATCATGAGTTTCGGCAACCGTAAACAGATATTGAAAAAGGCTGAAGAGTTGCATAGGTTGATGGGGGTATCACCTCATCAATACGTGTTGTCCTGCCGATGGAAGAATGACTTTCCTGCTGCGGACAGAAGCAGTTTTTACCGGATGCTTTCTTATGCTGACTTTCATTCCTATTTCAGACGTTTGCATGCAGCTTATTCTGCTTTTGACAGTCTGGAGGATGCCTTATGTACGTATACCGGTAATCCGATGGAAAGGTTATGTGCATTTTTGGAAGTCTCGGCGAAGAGTCCCCAAAAGAAACTGAACATGTTTTTGCGCTGGATGATAAGGAAAGGTCCGGAAGTGGATTTTGGTATTTGGGAGAGATTTGATTGCAGGGACTTGATTGTGCCTTTGGACACGCATGTCTGCCGTGTGGCCTATGCTTTGGGACTCACCGAGACAGAAACATTTTCTTTGAAGAATGCCCGCCGGATTACTGAAGCTCTGGCAGAGGCCTTTCCGGACGACCCGTGCCTGGGGGACTTTGCTTTGTTTGGAAGCGGAGTCAGCGGAGTATTGTAGCGTGTTACCAGTCAATTTCTTGTATCCCTCTGCTCCGTAAGAAATCGTTGGCTTTACTGAAGTGCCTGCAACCGAAGAATCCGTATTCGGCAGAACGTGGGGACGGATGGACGGTAGTCAGAATCAAGTGTCTGCTGCTATTGATTAAAGCGGCTTTCTCTTTGGCGTACGCCCCCCAAAGCATGAATACAAGATTCTCCCGTTCATCACTCAGTTTCTTGATAACAGCGTCTGTGAAGGTTTCCCATCCCATGTTCCGGTGCGAGCCGGTTTCGTGGGCACGTACTGTGAGGACGGAATTCATAGGAAACACGCCTTGCGCTACCCAACGGTCCAGATTTCCGGAAGTCGGAATGGGCTTTCCCAAGTCCTGATGTATTTCCTTGAATATGTTTGCCAGAGAACCGGGAATGGCTATTCCTTTCGGTACGGAAAAGCAGACTCCATAATACTGACCGGGATTAGGATAAGGGTCTTGTCCGAGTATGACGACTTTCACTTTCTCGAACGGGCAAGAGTTGAAGACGTGGAAAATCTGATGGCCGGGAGGCAGCACGTTGGCATGCCCGTATTCACTTTTTACAAATGCTACCAGCTTCTCAAAATAAGGTTTGTCAAACTCCTCTTGCAGGTGTTTTCTCCAGCTTTCTTCTATTTTTACGTTCATAAGAGTCTTGCAGTTACATATGAATAGGAAACGATGTTGCAAAAATACAAATAATCCGGATGAGGCGGATGCATTTACGAGTATAAAGAATGTTTTAATTATCGTATGAAACGATAGTTATTTTGAGTAAGTTTATTACTTTTGTGGTGCAATGCCGGACACTAAGCATAGAGTCGCCATTGCTGAGGTTGAACTGATTGGTAAAATAAAGGAATGGAAAATTTTCATCGTATGGATGCTTGTCCGGTACGGGATGTACTGAGCAGGTTGGGAGACAAATGGACAATGCTTGTGCTGGTCACACTGAAAGCGAATGGAACGATGCGCTTTTGCGATATACAGAAAACCATAGGGGATATTTCCCAGCGGATGCTGACGGTTACATTGCGCTCATTGGAGACGGACGGGCTGATTGTCAGGAAAGTCTATGCGGAAGTTCCTCCCCGTGTGGAGTATAACCTTACAGAAACCGGATGTAGCCTGATGCCGCATATTGAATCTTTGGTAGGATGGGCATTGGAGCATATGAATGATATTTTGAATCGGCGCAGTCTGCAGAACTGATGGGTCGATATGCAAAGAGGGTGTGTCGAAACTGGTATTCACCACAGATTACACAGATTTGCACAGATAAGCATCTTTGATTATCAGTAGATTAAGCTCATTCTGTGTTAATCCGTGTAATCTGTGGTGAATTTTGACACACCCCTTCAGAAGTTTCCAAGTGCTTGTTTTATTTCTTAGCATCGGCAAAATTGTGAACCTTGTTTTTCAGATTGTCAGCTTTCTCTGCGGCCTCATGGGCCTCATGGGCCATCTTGTCTGCTACTTTGGTGCCAACGTGCAATGCTTCTTCTTCAGCAGTGTTGATGAACTCCTTGGCTTCGCCATTTGCTTTGTGGATGGCACGGCATATGGCATCTTCCAGCTTTTTAGCTTTCTCCGTACGGGAGAAGTGGTAGGCCAATGCACCGGCAACCGAACCTATTCCCAGTCCGATCCAGAAATTAGAATCTTTACATTTCATAATCAAGTCAGTTTTTAATAGTTAAAGTTAGAATCAATTCTGATGAGACAACATACTAGCCAAAGATTGGTTCATCCGGCGGGAAAGGAATTAATAACAATTTACTTTTGTTGGTGGAGAGATTTATTCTGCTTAAATTTGTGCATTCTTAATATACATATTTATGCTGATTACCCTTATTATCCTTGTTCTCTCCGCTGCCTTTTTTGTAGCAGGCAAAGTCCGTTCGGACATTGTGGCGCTTTGTGCGCTGATTGGTTTATTGATATTTCAGATTCTTACTCCTGAAGAGGCCCTTTCCGGCTTCTCCAACTCGGTGGTGATTATGATGGTGGGCTTGTTCGTTGTGGGCGGCGCCATTTTTCAGACCGGGCTGGCTAAAATGATAAGTTCGCGCATTTTAAAGCTGGCGGGCAAGAGCGAACTGAAACTCTTCTTGCTGGTGATGCTGGTTACCTCTGCCATTGGTGCTTTTGTGAGCAATACGGGAACGGTGGCTTTGATGCTGCCTATCGTGGTGAGCTTGGCACTGAGTGCCGGAATGAATCCTAGCCGTCTATTGATGCCTTTGGCTTTTGCCAGCAGCATGGGCGGTATGATGACACTTATCGGTACGCCTCCTAACTTGGTCATTCAGAATACATTGACGGGAGCGGGCTTTGAACCGCTGTCTTTCTTCTCCTTTTTGCCGGTGGGCATTGTGTGCGTGATAGTGGGAACTTTGGTTTTAATGCCTCTGACCAAATGGTTTCTCTCCAAGAAAGGTAAAAAGAATGACGGAACATTGTCGGGCAAATCATTGGACCAACTGGTACAGGAGTACGGACTTTCCAGCAATCTGTTCCGTTTGAGGGCTGTCAATGACTCCCGTCTGATAGGAAAAACCATCATAGACCTGGATGTACGCCGCAAGTATGGTCTGAATATCATTGAAGTACGGCGTGTAGACTCTTCCCAACATAGATTCCTGAAAACCATTACCCAGAAATTGGCATCGCCCGATACGACCATTTGGGTGGGCGACGTGCTTTACATTACGGGAGAGGTGTCGAACGTAAATCGTTTTGCTGAAGACTTTTTAATGGAAATGCTCGACGGGCATACCACTGAAGAAGCCTCCAAAGCCGACAAGTCCCTTGACTTTTATGACATCGGAATCGCCGAAATCGTGTTGATGCCCTCTTCCAATATTGTGAACCGGACGGTGAAGGAAGCAGGGTTCCGTGATAAATTTAATGTAAATGTATTGGGCATCCGTCGTAAGAAGGAATATATATTACGTGAATTGGGACGTGAGCGTATGCATAGTGGCGATGTTTTGCTGGTGCAGGGTGCGTGGCAGGACATCGCACGGATAAGCAGGGAAGATTCCGATTGGGTGGTATTGGGGCAGCCTTTGGCAGAAGCCGCCAAAGTGACGCTGGATTATAAAGCGCCCATAGCTGCCGCTATCATGGTGCTGATGGTTGCCATGATGGTCTTCGACTTTATTCCCGTGGCCCCGGTGACAGCGGTGATGATTGCCGGCTTGCTGATGGTGCTGACGGGATGTTTCAGGAATGTGGAAGCCGCCTATAAAACGATAAACTGGGAAACGATTGTGCTCTTTGCAGCCATGCTCCCCATGTCTCTTGCACTCGAAAAAACCGGTGCCTCGGAATATATATCCAACAGTCTTGTGAGCGGATTGGGTAGTTATGGTCCTATTGTGTTGATGGCAGGTATCTATTTCACCACTTCATTGATGACCATGTTCATCAGCAATACGGTGACGGCAGTGCTGATGGCCCCTATTGCTCTTCAAAGTGCGGTTCAGATTGGAGTAAGTCCCGTTCCGTTCTTGTTTGCCGTGACGGTTGCGGCAAGCATGTGTTTCGCTTCTCCATTCTCTACACCGCCCAATGCACTGGTGATGCCGGCAGGACAATATACATTCATGGATTATATAAAAGTGGGGCTCCCGTTGCAGATTATTATGGGAGTGGTGATGGTATTTGTGTTGCCGTTGCTGTTTCCTTTTTAATAAAGTATATGACCACTTCATTATGCTGTAATATTAGGCGCGGATTACGTGGAATAACGCGGACTATGCAAATTGAATTCTTGAAATCTGCGTAATCCGCGCCTAAAAAATAGTAAGGTAGTTTTGACACGTTCCTCCTTTTTACTGTTACAGCTTTATACTTTTTTTCTTTCCTGCATAGCTTATTGTCTTTCCGCCTTTCATCGGCCGGTCTCCCGTACCGGAGTTCTGACCGACCAGAACAACCTTGAACTTGCGGCTTTTCAGCATACCCGGAAAACTGCCTTCCCGCTCTTCTATTGTCAGGCGACGAGCCTTGTCGTCCCAATGGAAGCGGATGGTGGAATAAGCTCCCTTTTCGTAGTTGTAGTTGTCATTTTCGTCCTCGTAGAGGGTGAATGTGCCGTCGGCACCCGGATAGATGCGTATCTCCAGATTGTCCCAATTCTTTTCGGCGGAATACTGTACTTTGGGACCGAACGGCAGGATACTGCCGGCTTTTACATAGACGGGCAGAATCTCTTTCGATACACAGCGGTTCAAGGTCTGTCCGCCCTGCTGTTTTTCGTTACTCCAGAAGTCCCACCAGTCTGCGCCTTGAGGAAGGTAAACCGACCATTCCGTCACTTCCGGCCGGGTGACCGGTGCTACCAGTAGGGAGCGTCCGAAAAGAAATTCGCCGCCAACTTCATGTGTTTTAGAATCTGCTGCAAAATCCATTACTAAAGGACGCATGAATGTACCGTCATTGTGGGACACATCCCAGGAAGTGCTGTAAATGTAGGGCAGAAGGCGATAGCGCAGATTAATCATCTTCTCCTGGGCATCGAAACACCACTCGCCACGCTTGCCGAAGTTCCAGATTTCACGGGGCAACTCCGTACCGTGCGAACGCATCATCGGGCAGAAAGTGCCGAACTGCATCCAGCGTACATACAGTTCTTGGTATTTGGGGTTCTTGGCTCCCCCTTCTTGGTTCCAGCGTCCGGCAAAGAAGCCGCCTATGTCACTGTTCCAGTTCGGAATGCCCATTAAGGTGTAGTTCAGTGCGGCAGGAATCTGTTTCTCCAGCATGTCCCAAGTGGAGGTCACGTCACCACTCCAGGTGTTGCAGCCGTAACGTTGTTGTCCGATAAATCCGGAACGGGTTAGGATGACAACGCGTTTGTCTTTGCTCAAAGCCTTTTGATGCGAGGCTATTCCGCTGTTGTGCATCAGTGAGTAGGCGTTCTTTACACTTCGGTAAGATCCCAAGTGAGTGGGGAGGTCATAGTCCGATTCTTGTCGGTTGATATGGTCGGGCTCTGTAGAATCGAGCCACCAGCCGTCGTTGCCGATGTAACTGAAAATGCCTTTATTCAGATATTTCCAATAAATATCCCTTGCTTCGGGATTGTAGACGTCGTAGGGGCGTGCGCCACTTTGTGGAGGCCAGGTATCAAAATTGATAATCATGCCTTTGGTATCCAGCTCCTTGCGTTGCTCTGTGTGGGTGCCAAAGCCGGGCCATGCCACAATCATCAGCTTGGCATTCAGCTTGTGTATTTCGTCGGCCCACTTCTTGGGGTTGGGAAAGCGTTCAGGGTCAAAGCTGTGTGAGTTCCACGCACTGTCCGTCTTCTGATATTCGGGCCAGTAGCGCCAGTCTTGAATCATACAGTCAATGGGAATTTGTAGTTCGCGATACTTCTTCAAGACATTCAGGCTTTCTTCCTGCGTATGATAGCGCTCCTTGCTTTGGAAGAAACCGTATGCCCACAGTGGAAGCATGGGGGAGTGTCCCGTCAAGTCGCGCACCTGGGCGATGATGCCGTCGGCGTTTCCGCCATACATGAAATAATAGTCCGCACAGTGTCCCAGGCTCTGGAAAGCGAGTTCCTGCGGAGTATCCATGAATTCTGAAATGGAGTAGTTGTCCCAATATACGGCATAGCCTTTCACGGGCGACATGAAATAAGGAGAATAGGTGAACATGTTCTCGTTCTGCATGTGGTGCATGGAGTTGCGGCGGTTGAATTTGCCGTCCATCACTTGTCCTACTCCGTAGATGGGTTCGTCTTTATCCAATAGGAAAGAGCCCCTTACTTGATAGGAGGGAGTGCCGGCATCATTCTTATCGGCAAAAGAGGTGCCGTAGTCCTTGTCTTTCAGCAGCTCGTTGCCGGCGATGGTATGGAAACTGATGCCTCCGGTTGCCGGATTGACAAGAACTTTCAATATAGAAGATTTCAGCACGGTTTGTCCTGCTTCCTCCGAAAAGTCCACTTTGACCGTTTCGGGTGATTTGACCACTACCAGACTTTCTTTGTTGTAGGGTTTGCCTTCGGGAGTTTTGTAAACCCGCACAATGGAAGGCGAATAGAATTCCACACGGATGTCCATTCCTTGTGTGGTGCATTTCATTCCTTGAGGTGTGCGCTCTGTGTTCTGGGCGGCACACAAGTTTGCAAGCATGGTTGCACAAGTCAGCACGAAGCCGGCTCTTTTCATAAAATTCATTTTCATGGTTCTTTTAAAATTATGCTGCAAAAGTAGCCTTGAATCCCCTTTAGGTGGCAACAATCTTGTTGAAACGGAACAACACTCAAGTTGATTTCTGCATTTTCTCCGCATATTCCGAGGGACGGCAGCCGTACATTTCCTGGAAACATTTGCTGAGATAGCTGGAACTGCTGAAGCCGGTACGCTCTGCGATTTCCGTAATGCTGAGGCTGCCTTCCAGGATGAGTTGTGCCGCACGTTGCAAGCGGATGTTGCGGATGAAGAGGCTGGGGGACTGGTCGAGCATGGCTACCAGTTTCCGGTAAAGTCCGGTGCGTTCCATACACAAGTCGCGGCTTAGCTGCTCTACGGAGTAGCCGGGTACATGCAGGTTCTTTTCCACCAGTTCGATAGCTTTTGTCAGGAAAACAGATTCGGATGCGTCTTGCTTGTTTTCTGTTTGGTGAGGTTCGGTATGGCTATGTACACAAGTTATGTTTTTTCCTTCCGGTGATTTCTTTTGTTCCGCTTCATAACGGTTGCACTGCTCTATCAAGTTGCGGATGCGGAGCAAAAGGATTTCTTCTTTGTGTTTCCGTTCCATCTCCTTCCGGGTGCGGTGTATGTAGAGGCGGATGCTTGCCGCAATGATGGCGATTGACAAGACTATATAGATGACGTATGCAACGCCGGTTTTCCACCAGGGAGCATGGACTGTTAGGCTTATCCGGGCCGTTTGCTCTTCATTCCAATGCTTTCCATCGTTAGAGGCCATTACCTTGAAGGTGTAGCTTCCCGGTGGCAAGTTGGTATAGGGAGCTTGGAGAATGCCGTTGCTCTGCTTCATGTTGCCGGCGGTTACCCATTGTGCGTCGATACCTTCCAGCTGATAGCGGTAATGGGTGTGCTCGCGGTTGAAGTAATTCAATGCGGAGAACTCGAGAGTAAGGAAGTTCTGGCTGTGGCTCAATGATATTTCTTTCACATAAGGAGAGGCTTCGGGTAGTATAGTCCGGTTTTCATAGCTTCTGCCCGGGAGGATGCATTCTCCATGCACATGGATTGCCGTGAAAACCGGTGGATAGGGCAGACTGGAAGATGGGGGCTCCGGATTGGGGGAAAAGATGTTGCATCCGTCGGCGTCTCCGAAATAGAGCGTTCCGTCATGTGACACGAATGCCGCTTCCGAACCGTATTCCCCTTGTAGCTCTTTGGGCAGGGTGGATGCTTCTACCGGTATGAGTATCCGGTTGCCGTCTTCCTGCAGGTCGAGCTTATAGATAGCTGTCCGGTCCTTTATGAATATGTTGCCGTCCCGGTCTTCCGTAAAGTTTGCTACGGCTGTATTTCTTTCAAGTGATAGGGGGAAATCCTTCTTGTCTATGTGGATGTGCTTATATAAGGCCGGATGGTAGTACAGCAATCCTCTGTTGAATGTTCCGAGCCATAAAGCTCCTTGCCGGTCCTGGAAAATCGTACTGATTTCTGTAGCAAGGACGTTGCCCTTTCGGGTCCTCAAGGTGGGCATGTAGTGGCGTGTCCTCTTTTCGGGGTCAATAATCCAAAAGCCACGGATGCAGCTGATGTATGCTTTCTCATCTGCGGAGATCATCAGTGTATTGAGGGTATACTCTGTTTCCATCAGCTTCTCCCATGCTCGCTTATGGAGGTCGAAATGGAAAAATCCTCCTTTAGAGCCGTTGCGCAGTTGATAGAACCCGTTTTTTCCTCTGAGTATGAGGGAGGTGTTTTGGAACTTCTCTTGTTCCGTCCGGGGATATGCGGCAATGTCATACTGTTGTTTTCCGTTTTTTACATCATAGCACACGATTTCTCCCGTGTCATGGAACAGATACAGAGATTCTTCGTCTGCAGTCAGGTCTTGTATTGTTCCTCGGCCTTCAGACAGTTTCAATCGGAAGGAAAGTTCCGGCTGTAACAGCTCGCCATGGCTGATTACCCAGACGAGCCCCCGTTCGTCCGCAAACAAATCCTCTATGGGATGCTGCATACCTTTCTGTTGAAAGACGGAGTCCAGGTTGGCAATGTATCGCTCGTTATGGAGATTGATGCACATCAGCCGTTGGTAATCCTTTATCCACAAGAGGGAATCACCGCTCAGATAGACATGGTAGAAGCCCTTGTATTGTTTCAGCGGATATATATATTCGGGGGTAGGCTGCAGAGAGGTGAAGTTGGCTCCATCATACAGATTGACGTTCTGGGTGGTGGTAAATACCATTCTTCCGTCCGGAAGTTGGAGGATATAGCGTATCTGGTTATCACTCAGACCGTGCGAGGTGTCAATGGAAGTGAATAGAAAGTCATTGGCAGAGATGGGAAATGCCATGCTGAGACATAATACCAACACTACCATGAACTTTATATCTGTTGGATGGATTTTTCCCATCTTTATTTTCCCCCTTTCCAGATACTGATAATTTTTTTGCCTATTGCCAAAATATTCAGCAGTGATACAGCAAAAAATAATAGGCAACCGGTCAATATGCATGGAAGCAGTGAACCGCTCTCCAGTTGCGGGAAGAGGTTTTGGACTACTTCTATATAGTAACTGCGTACCCATGCCACGCAGCCGATGGCGAGGAGCAGTACCAGTACATTCAGCCCTACTGTCAGTATATAATAAGGCGTGGCTACCCGCGTCGGGCTATATCCTATCAGCAGCAGGTTTTCCAGTTTTACCGTATTCTTTTGGAGAAGCAGGAAGATACTCAGCATCAGGATGTAGAATGACAGAATGCTGATGAACAGTCCTACTCCCATGACAATAGCTGTAATGAGGCGCAGGAAATAAGTTGTCTTTCCGGCATCCAGATTGTTGCCTTCGGTTTCGTAATTCTTTTGCTGGAAATAGTCGGTGATGGCTGTGTCGGTAGGATTCTTCACTTCCACAATAAGTCGGGACGGTTCAGCTTCTTTTTCCGGTGCAAAATTCTTGTTGGCCCAGTCCATGAAGGATTGGGGGACGAGAATGGTATTCAGCCGGTTGGAGAATCCTACAATGTTGCCTTTATATTGTTCCACACGTCCGTTGCCCCGCATCATGATATCCATCTGTACCAGACTCATCAAACCTTCGGAGAGTTTCGGCAGACTCCGGCTTTGTGCAAAGCCAAAGTTATAGAGGTTCAGATAATTGCGCGGAACGATGATGGGAATTATCCGGGTATCTTCATCAAAATGCCATTTGTCCAGACTGACATCCACATATTCGTCGGGTACAGACTCGAAAAACATCTCTGTCGACAAGCGGATACCGGCTTCCTGCATACCGAGTCCGGCAGAGACTTTGAACAAGGAAGGAGTGAACGCGCCTACCCCTTTGGTGAAAGGTTGGGCTTTCAGGTCTTTTATCTCATCTTTGGAGAAGGTATTGCTTTTCCCGGCAAAGCTGCCCAAAGTACTGATTTTCTTGGTAGCAATGATATAATCCTTCTTCATGAAACTGTCCCCTTCCGTAAAAACGGGAAGGACATCACGATAGAATTGTACGCTCAGCAATACAATCATCATGCCGAAGAGATTGGCGAGGAAAAAGCCTGCCAACTGTCCGACACTGATGTGCTGGCGGAGAAGTTTCCAAACAAGTCGGTTCATATTAGCCACATTTATAATTGATAAATTTCATCATAATCCAATTCCAGATGTTTGCCGATGGAAGTCACTATGATTCCCGCTCCTTGGCGGCTGGCTTCTTCTGTCAGCAGCCTGCCCATGATTGTTCCGTTCTCGTCATCCAGATGGCTGATGGGTTCGTCCAGGAAGATGAAGTCGAAAGGCTGGCAGAGGCTGCGGATAAAGGCGACTCTTTGTTGCTGGCCGAAAGATAGCTTCCCGGCTTTTTCGTTTACCTTGTCGGCAATGCCGATTGCCTCGAATAGGGTAAGGACTTCTTTCCTTTTTTTGAAGTTGGTAAGCCGGTTCTTCAGTTGTATGTTCTCGATGGCGGTAAGTTCGGGAAAGATACGCAACTCCTGAAAAAGAATGCTGAGGGAGTGTTTGCGTATATCTGTCCAGTCATTGACGGAGAGTGAACGGATATTGAGCTCATCAAAGTTGATGATTCCCTGATAATCGTTGCGGTAACCGTAAACATAGCTGCAAAGCGATGATTTTCCGGTGCCCGAAGCGGCTTCTATGAGATAACGTTTCCCTTTGTGGAACGTAATGTCCCGATGCCATACGTCTGAGGTAATGGCATCACGGTCGGCAAACACTTGAGGTAGTGTTTGCCGTAGGTGAATCCTATTCATGAGTGGTATTAATCCTTAATCTCTAATCCTTAATCCTTAAATTACATTCCTGCAAACTGCTTGATAAAGTCCACAATCTGTTTCAGTGCATTAACATTCTTGTTCTTCAGCTGCAGGGTGACGGTTGCCTTGTCCTCGTTGCCGACAGCTTCCAGATACGAGATATTGCCGAGCAGCGAGTAATAGGTGCTATACTCTTGTCCGCCAAATCCAGCTAGCATTTTTACAACGGGCAGGTCAAGTACGGCTTCCGCATTGATGACAAAGGCTGTGCGCTTGCCTTTCAGACTGGAAGCGAAGTCCGTCTCTTTGGCAGACGGGTCAGCGGTCTTGCATGCATTCTTATACAGCAGTTCGTCATTGGTGGCGTACATCTGTTTGTCTCGTATGCCGAAGAATATGTTGATAGCGCGTGATTTATAGACATATTCATTCTCATTCAATTTCACGATGTCTTCGCCGCGTTTCAGTCCCAGTTCGGACTTTTTCTCATAAAGGGCTTTCAAGGGAGCGTCGTTCTTTACGCTGGCATAGGCCAGGAAAGAAGGATTGCTGTTCATGGTTACATTGATAAGGCCTATGGTCAGGTCGTTGTGGAAAGCACTGAACAAGTCTTTTACTTCAGCGGCTTTGGTAATGGAGAAATCGTTGCGGAACTGCTCATTCTCTTGCAGCACATTGTAGAACTCTTCTCCATTGATACCTATGCTGAATAGCGCCAGGGTAGATTTTGGGAAATACTTCAAGAACGTGTTTTCGATGGGACAAGTACTTTTGATTTGCTTTTCGAAAAGTGCTTTCAATTCTGTGTTCTCGGTATAGCTCTCTACTTTCAGTTCTATTTTCCCTTTTTCGAAGGAGAGACTTCCCAGCATCTTCAAGTCTTTCAGGTCGATATTGTGGGATATTCCGTAATTCAGCGGATTGGCGTATGCACTCAGCAGGCTGGAAGGAGAGATGAGCATATTGATGTCTCCATCCTGCTTTTGCATTTTCTTGAAAGCGGTGTTACTGTTGATGCTGTTTTCTCCGGTCTGTTTCAGCAAGGCGGGAATTCCTTCTTTGACTTTTTCCAGTTGCGATGTGCCGGTGTAGTTCACCACCATAAGCGTGGTAGGAGTGAAAGCGAGCAATGCCCGCTTGTTGATTTGTGCAAAACTGTAACCGTCCGCTTCTGCCACATGGCTGATTATCTGTTCTTTCTCCGTAACTTCCAGAAGCTTCAGCAAATCATCCTCACTTTGAACCTTGGCTACCATGGTGGTGTAGGGGAACGAGGGAGCATTGAAGACATAAATCGGCGCATTGACGTCCACTCCCGATTTGGCAGGGTCTTTCAGTACAGCCTCCAATTGTTGGAAAGTAGCTGTATTCATATCGCTTTTCAAGGCATCTGTCAGCTTTTGCAGTGCTTCTTTAGTCTCTTTATCTTTGGTACCGGCCTTGTCTGCCAATGATTTTAAATTGACAGCGATGACTTGCGAGGCATCGGAAGGAATAACGTTGGTGTATTCTGGCTTTTTGGACGAACAAGCGCTTATCAGCACGATGAGCATTGCCAGTACTGAGAAGTGGAAGAATAGGTTCTTTTTCATATAGTTTTTGTTTTAGTGAGTATCATTGATTCTGTAAATTGAGGATGTGGCAGGCAACCAGTGCCGCCGTCTCTGTACGCAACCTTGATTTTCCCAAGCTGATGGGGATAAAATCGTTTTCCGTCGCCTTCCGGACTTCCTCTTCGCTGAAGTCTCCTTCAGGACCGATTAGTACGAGAGCGTCCTCTCCGGGATGTACCATATCCTTCAAAAGCGGTTTTTCGCCTTCATAACAGTGGGCGATGAATTTCTGACCCGGAAAAGGCTGTGTGATGAACTTGTTGAAGTCTGTCATTTCATTCAGTTGGGGCAGGCGTGCCTTGAGCGACTGCTTGATGGCAGAAACCAGAATTTTGGAGATGCGCTCCGTCTTGATGACTTTCCGTTCCGAGAAACGGCAGTTCAGGAATGTCAGTTCATCAAACCCTATTTCCGTCGCTTTCTCGGCAAACCACTCAGTACGGTCCATGTTCTTGGTAGGTGCCATGGCAATGTGCAGATGACCTTTCCACAAGGGGGCTTGCGGAAGGGTTTCCAGAATATTCACCAGGCAGCGTTTGTTGGTAGCCGTACTGATTTCGGCGCGATAGAAGCAGCCCTTTCCGTCTGTCAGCATAACCTCGTCGCCTGCTTGCAGGCGTAAGACCCGTACGGCATGTGCTGCTTCCTCTTCGGGCAGTTCTGCGTGGGTCTGTATGTCGGGAGTATAGAATACGTGCATGTTACAAATTGTTTTTGAGTTGGTTGATTTGGTCTCTTATCTGTGCGGCTCGTTCGTAATCCTCTTCTTCGATTGCTTTCTGCAGGGCTGTTTTCAATATGCCTATTGTGTCTTCCTGCAACAGTTCGTCTTTGTCCGGCTCGCTGCCTCCCATAGGGTCGGTGGTGCTTTCGCCGGTTTTCAGACATTCTGTTTCGAGAATCTCTTCGTAGACAAAGATAGGAGCATTCATGCGCAATGCCAGGGCGACGGCATCGCTGGTACGGGCATCAATCCGGAGAATAGTCTCTTCGGCTTTCATGTAAAGGTAGGAGTAGAATACTCCGTTGTCTACTTTATAGATAAGAATACGCATCAGTTTTACACCCAGCACCTCAAGAACGGAAGCAAATAGGTTATGCGTCAGCGGACGGGGCGGTACAATACCTTTCATCTCGATGACCATAGCTTGTGCTTCGGTGGCACCTATAATAATCGGAAGCTGGCGCTCGCCGCCCGCTTCACCCAGTACCAGGGCATAGGCGCCCACTTGCGCCTGGCTGTTGGAAATGTTTAGTACTTGTAGTTCTATCTTCTTCTTATTCATACCTATTAAATCAACCTGATTCTCAATCAGTTTTTCTCTATTTTCTCCGGATTATGCTTATAGCGGAATACTATTCCAAATAACAGACCAATGACTAAGGCATATCCTGCAAAGATAAACCATACCGGTGTCCAGTCGCGGCTTACCAGTCCTCCGCCTTCGGCATATACCGAGAAGGCATCCACCACGGCTCCGCTGGCATAACCTCCGATGATGGCTCCCACACCGTTCGTCATCATGAAGAACAAGCCTTGTGCGCTGGCACGGATACTGGGATGTGCTTCCATTTCTGTAAACAGCGAGCCCGATACATTAAAAAAGTCAAATGCCATGCCGTAGACAATCATCGAGAGAATGAGCATCCAGAGTCCGCTTCCCGGGTCTCCGAGGGCAAAGAGCCCGAAACGGAATACCCATGCAAACATACTTATTAACATAACACGCTTGATTCCGAAATGTTTCAGGAAGAAGGGGATGGCAAGGATAAACAGCGTCTCACTCATTTGCGAGATGGAGAGCAGGATGACGGAGTGTTTTACACCGAACGAATCTGCATATTCGGGTATGGAAGCAAACGAACCCAGGAAAAGGTCGCCGTATGTGTTTGTTATTTGAAGGGCGGCTCCCAGCAGCATGGAGAACAAGAAGAAGATAGCCATCTTCTTGCGCTTGAACAACACCAGTGCATCCAGTCCGAAAGCAGAGAGCATCGTTTTTCCTTCGCTGCGCATGGGGGGGCAGGCTGGCAAAGTGAAAGCATAAAGTCCCAGCATGGCTGCCGATATGGCTGCCACATAGAGCTGTGCCGAACTTGCCTTGAACCCGGTGAGGTCCACAGCCCACATGGCACAGATAAAGCCTACCGTTCCCCATACACGGATGGGGGGGAAGTCTTTCACCAAATCCATTTTATATCTTTCCAGCGCATTGTAGGACACGGTGTTAGCCAGGGATAGCGTGGGCATGTAAACAAGCATGTTGAGCAGCATGGCCCAGTACATGTGAGTGTACGTAGTGGCAGTGGAAGCATAAATCAGAGCACCGGCACCGATGAGGTGAAGTATGCCGTAAAGGCGTTCGGCGTTTATCCATTTGTCAGCGATGATACCGGTCAGTCCGGGCATTATCAGTGAGGCTATACCCATGGTTGCAAAGATTGCTCCGATTTGTCCGCCTTCAAAATGTAACGTACCGCCCATGTAACCACCTAATGAAATCAGCCATGCTCCCCAAACGAAGAATTGCAGGAATTGCATGGCAGTGAGTCGGAATTTGATGCTCATAATATTAGCTTTTTATGTTTTGAATTATGTAATAGATGCAAATGTACAATGAGACTAGGAGAAAAACAAGTTCTGTACGGCTTTTTCTTCAACGAAAGAGATTAATGAGGGATGGGTTTTGGGAAGGAATGTATTATAAAAAAAGAAGGGTATCTATCCCAGACACCCAATCTTTATTAACCTTAAATCTAATACCATGAAAAACACAGTGCAAATATACACGGTTTATGTTATATAACATGCTGTTTTGGCGTATTTCTGCTTTTTATTAACTCTATTTAAGAAAAGCAGGCTAACAAAGCCTGCTTTTTCCTTTATTCTACATATAGAACCAGTCCTTTCAGGTATTCCCCTTCCGGATGATAGATGCTGACCGGGTGGTCGGCAGGTTGCGTCAGTTGGTGCAGGATGCGTACGCTGCGGCCGGACATGGCAGCGGCTGTGAACACGGCGGTGCGGAAGTTTTCTTTGCTGACGGCTTGCGAGCACGAGAAAGTGAAAAGAATACCTCCGGGCTTGATTTTTTCGAAAGCCTTGACATTGAGTTTGCGGTAGCCTTGCAGGGCATTGCGCAGAGCATCGCGGTGCTTGGCAAAAGCAGGAGGGTCAAGAACTATCAGGTCGTATTGGTCGCCCATGCGGTCAAGGTATTTGAAGGCATCTTCTGCATAGGCGGCATGGCGGGTGTCACCCGGGAAGTTCAGTTCGATGTTCTTGTTGGTCAAGTCGATGGCTTTGGCGGAGCTGTCCACGGAATGCACCAGTTTGGCGTCTCCACGCATAGCATATACGGAGAAGCCGCCGGTATAGCAGAACATATTCAGTACGCTGCGGCCTTTGGCATAACGTTCCAGTAGCGAACGGTTCTCGCGTTGGTCTACGAAGAAACCGGTCTTTTGGCCTTTCAGCCAGTCGATGTGGAACTTCAGGCCGTACTCCATGGCTACATTGTCCGTGCTACCGCCTTTCAAGAAACCATTCTCCGGATAGAGGTCGGCCTTGAAGGGAAGGGTCGTCTCCGATTTGTAATAGATATTGTCAATCTGGTTGCCCATCACTTCGGTAAGGGCATCGGCAATGGCCATGCGGTCGAGGTGCATGCCGGCAGAATGTGCCTGCATCACTGCGGTGCGGGCATAAATGTCGATAACAAGCCCCGGCAGGTTGTCTCCCTCCCCGTGCACCAGGCGATAGGTGTTGTTTGTCGGGTTTCCGGCTATGCCGATACTGCGGCGCATGTCGTATGCTATGCTGAGTTTGCGTTTCCAGAAGTCCGCATTGATTTCTTCGTCTTGGCGGAAGGTCAGTACGCGTACGGCGATACTGCCAATCTGAAAATGCCCTTTGGCTATGAATTCCTTTTTGGATGTATAGATTTCAACTACTTCCCCTTCTTCGGGCTCTCCGTCGAAATGTGCGATGGCGCCGGAAAACACCCACGGGTGAAAACGCTTTAATGACTCCTCTTTATTGGGTTTAAGGTATACTTTGTACATATATATAATGTGATTAATGTGGTAATGTGATAATGTGCATTACATTACCACATTATTATTGGCTTCTATCTCAAAATCTCCTGTCCGTTTCAGTTCTTGCAGCTTGTTGTAGATGTTGAGGCATGCCCAGGCATCGGTGGCGGCATACAGTTTCTGCGGTTCGGTCAAGGTTTCGGCTTCCCAGTTGGAAAGGCGCTGGCTTTTCGAAATCTTTTCCCCGAAGAGGATGGCATATATCTTTTGCAGGCTTTTATCCTGGATGCCGAAAGCGCGGACGTATTCCTGCAATTCAATGCACGCATGTTGTTCGAAAGGAGCACGCTTGTGCAGCATCATGAAGTCATCCCGCAAGGAAAGGCCTACTTTCGTTACACTTGGGTTTTCCAGCAATGTGATAACCGGCAGAGTCAGTCCCGTCAGGTTGAGGCGGAACAGAAAGCAATGTTCCTCTGAGGAAATCTGCAGCAGGGCCACCTTGTGTATCTGTCCTTTTGTGAACGATGGACGGGTTTCGCTGTCTATGCCCAGCAACGGGCAGGACTTCAGATAGGCGACTGCCTTCTCCGCTTCCCACGGTGTCTGTACGACATGTATCTGTCCCGGAAAGGCGGCTTTGGGCAGGTCTTTCACTGTTTCTTTATCTATTGTTCTTTTGATAACCATAATTTAATATTCAAAGTCTGCGGTTTCCTCCTCTTCATCCTCGCCTTGCGCATACTTCACCTCGTGCAGGGCACGCAGGGTGTTGACAAGCTTTTGTCCCCAATGGAGGCGGAAGTTTTCCTGGCAGATGGCAAGCGAATCGTTCATCGTCTCGTTGAAACCCAGCTGGAATACGAAGATAAAGTCCTTGATGTCCTGGTATATGTCGGCCAAGTCTTCGGAAATGTTCCTGGTGATGGGCTGGTCACTATACTTCATGTCGGATACGAATACGTCCAGGTAGTCGTCTTTCTCGGCCAGGATATTGGCGAGGTTCATGCGGAGTACCTCATAGGTCTCTTCGGTGACGAATGTTTCCGGCGCCTCGTCTCCTATGGTTTCGCACTCGGGCAGCATGGAGGCCTTCAGGTAGAGCAGCGGAAGTATTTTTAAGGAGGTATCGACGAACGCGGAACGTTTCACCCCTTCCGCTTGTTCCAGAAACTTGCAAAACTCGGCGGCTACGGTCACAAACTCTACGGCATTCCGGTCGAATATCACTTGACTTTCTTTTTTCATATCTTCTTGATTTGAAACGCAAAGATAGCGCAAACCGAAAGTAGAAGCAAATTAATTGGCAGGATTATTCTTTTTTCACTACATGATATTCTGTTCCTCTTGTCTTCCGGCGGCTGCTGATGCCCAGTTTGTGGAGTGCACGTCCGAACAGAGCCACTTTATTGATGGACAGCCGGTCTTTGGTCTTGGTTTGCAAGAAGGAGAGAATCTCCATAGGGGTCATCCAGTCTCCTTCCTCTTCATTTTCGGCGGGATGGAAGTGGCAGAGGAAGAGCTGTTCCAACGGTGTGGGCTGTTCAAACTCCCGGTTGGTCTGTTTCAAGATGGCTTCGTCGGAATCGTCCAGCCAGTAGCGTTCACCTTTGGCTATGGCATCCATGGCTTGTGCGTAGAGTTGCCGGTAGTTGATGGTGACATTGGTATGGATGGGGCCGGTGACTTCGATGCAGATGAAACGGCGGCTGCCGCTGGGGTCTGTCAGCAGGTCTTTCTGGTTGCTGGTGGCTATAAAGGAGGCGTAGCGTCTTATTTCCTGGATGGCGGTGCCGTAAGGCTTGCGCAGGTTTGCCACGGGTTTCTGCAGCAGATGCTTTAGAAAACCTTGCTGATTGACGCTGATTTGGTCGAATTCGTCGATGTTTATCAGGAAAAAGCGGCCGAGGCTCCGCTCTGCGTCCTGCTTGCTTTTGAAGTCGATACTGTCGGTATATCCGAAGCGCAGTTCGGGTGGCAGCAGGATGCGGCAGAAGGTACTTTTACGATAGCCTTGGGCTCCGACCAGTAGGGGAGACGTGTTGTTTCCATGCTGACGGTCGATGTTTTGCCAGTGCGCCGTCATGCTGAGAAACCAGCGGTAGAAGAGTTCCCGCCAGTACGGATTGTTGCAGGGGACGAGGTCGGCCAATGCGCGGATACGGTCCTTGCCGTCCCAATGTCCGATGCTGTTCAGATATTCTTCGATGGGGTTGTACAAGGGAATGGCGTCCGAGTTGAGGTAGCGTGCCACATCTCTGTCCCATACGCTGATTCCTTCTTTCAGGGCATTCTGTCCGATACTGCTTCTTACCCGCTGGTCGGCAGGGCGGAAATGGAAGTGTATGGAGTCCCGTTGGCGGAATTCCAATTCTCCCAGCACGGTGTTCCAGCGGAACTCATAGCGTCTGTTCATGAATTCTTCCAGGCGGAAGGCGGTGATTTGGTCGCGGGTCATGCTGCTACGGGTGCCGAAGCCTTTGCATTCGCGGTAGAGGTTGTGCAGGGTCATGCGCACCAGTTGTTCATCCGCTTCGCGGTAGTAGTGCATCATGACTTGACGTACTGCCTCTTCTTCGGGAATGCCGGCTTTGTAGCAATGCCTGGCAAGCAGGTAGAGCAGGGGGCGAAGGTCATCGCCCCGTTTCCAGTTTTCCAGCTCTTCGAAGGTACGGTTCAGGGCGGCTTCGAAGAGGATGGAGAAGGTTTGGGAGGCCGGATAGCCGGGGGCAATGCGCATCAGCGGGTTTGCTTCGGTCTGTTTCCGTTGGCCGAAGGTGGGCTCGTCGGGCACGGACAAAGGCTGTTCCAGACAGAAAGGGACGGCAGACGGATTGTAATAGGGACGGTCATCGAGCGTCATGCGGCAGCTTTGCTCCACGGCAGGTTCTTTCAGTGTGACGGGGTAGGGGAGCAGGGGCTGATAACAGTTTACGGCGAGCCGGTAGGCAGCGGTATGAAACAGCCTGATTTTTTCTTCCTGCCTGGGGCGCGAACCGTCGGGGGTGGCAAACAGTACCCATATTTTTACGCTTCGTCCGCTGCTTCCGCAAAAGGCGGCAAAAGTTTGTGGCAGCAGGGCCGCCTGGCGCTTTACTTGCTCCACTTCCACGGCATTGGCCAGGTGGTTGACTTCAATCTGTACCAGTCCGTTGTAGGTTTTCAGGTATCTTTCCCCCTCTTTGCTGCGGGCATATTCTGCGGCAGGGCAGATGCGTGGCAGTTTGTCTATGCAGGGGTAGTGTCCGTTGCTTCCGGTGATGTGGGGAATGAGGCTGCGCAAGGCGGATATGTGTCCGGCTTTGTTCTCGGTTTTCATCTTCTCCATCAAGGTGTCGCTGGGCCATGTGCTGAATGTCTCTTTGCCGGTTTCACGAGCGGTGCGTATAAGGGTAAGTTTCATGGGGTGCTTGCTGTATTAAAGTCCGCAAAGCTACTGAAAAATGACGGGACAGCCGAGGAAAAGTGGAATTATGATGAAACTTCTCATATTTATTCCGGCTGTACGTCGTAATCCGACTGGTTTTTCACGCCGACAATGTCTTGCTTCCTCACCTCGGTTGTTAATATGTGCTGCAACTGCTGTGAGGTCAGCGTCTCGGTGGGAGAGAACTCAGCCGACTTCATATAGCTTAAAATGGCATTGCGCAGCTGACCTCCTTCCGGAGTGTGGCGAATTGCTTCGAGGTTGCTCATACAAACCAATACCTTACCGTTGTCTACGGCAAATTCGAACAGCAAGCCTAACTTGTGGTTCCGTTCCACATTGTCTACTACTTGGATAAGCGGCTTGTATTCGTGGCGTGTAGCGTTCAGAATAAAGGGGCGGGCATGGCGTACGATGCTCCACCATTGCCAGTTGCTATGGCACTCGGTGGGGAACTGCCGGAACAAGGGATGTTTCTCGTCCATCAGCAAGGAGAGGGTGCCCGGCGAAACTTCGCGGCCGGCGTTTTCCGAAATGCTTTTGAACATGGCATAGTTCCAGTAGTCAGGAGTAAAAAGTCCACCTACACTCTGTTCTTCAATGGCTTTGTGGTCGGGTATAAGCAGTATCTTCCCTCCTTGGCTCAGTCTCTTTCGCGCCTCGTCATCCAAGGACTGACAGATGAAGATGTCCGCTTCGCTTTCCGGTGTCCGGTCGGGGTATACCCATAAGTTATAATAGTTATGATAATTCCCGGTGGTCAGTGTCAGTCGCAATTGGGCAGGCTTGTCTATTTCGGTAAGGGTGCTTTTCAACTCGCCCACCTGCATTACTTTTCCTTGCTCTACATGGGCGGGGACTTTTCCTTCGCGAACAAAAGTTACGCTGTCACTCAGGCTTTCCAGACGCCAGCATAATGCAT
Source organism: Bacteroides sp. AM44-19 (assembly GCF_003603395.1). NCBI lineage: Bacteria > Pseudomonadati > Bacteroidota > Bacteroidia > Bacteroidales > Bacteroidaceae > Bacteroides > Bacteroides sp. AM44-19. Next base: position 363,595 of record NZ_QTNB01000002.1, read on the forward strand.
CAGACCATGGTTGCTCTTCGTAATTTGTCAGGGCGAGTCCTATGTTCAGCTCTTCTTTGTTGCTGTAACAGTAGGTGTCCATAAGCGCCAGCGGTACCACCGGAGCACAAAAGCCGCGGAATGTTTCGGGAGTGACAATGCCTTTGCTGTCCATGAAAGCATCCAGAATGCCTACCAGTGCCGAGCCTTGTCCGGGAAAGTCTTGAAGGTCGAGCATCTGGAATCCACCTAAACCGGCAGTGCGCAGGCCGTATTCAATATCAGCCTTGTAGCATTCGACGGCAAACCGGCCGGTGGCCTGATGGAATGCGTCAATCTGGTTCTGCAGTCCATTTTCATTGAGCCGGTCACGGAATATCTCCAAGTTATATGGATGCAATACGCCGGTGTATTTCTCCAACTCCTTGTAGTCGGGATAAATTTGGAACTGTCCGGTTTCGTGACTGATGACCGGTCGGGGAGATTTCGCTATGGCAGCAGTATAATCCGCACGGGTATTGGGACGGGTGTTGTTCAAGATACCTCCCTTTTCGGCATCGACAAAGGCAAACGAACTGCGTACGTGCGTTGTATAGCCTTCGCCTCCTCCTACCCGGCAGGTTGTCAGATAATCTTCACCGTCTATGGCACCTCCCCAACCCAGGAAGTTGTTGGAACCGAGCGAATAGAGATGGCGGTTGTCATGTTTTCTGAATCCGTCCAGCCAATTGCGCATCAGGTCAACGTCGCCACCCAACTCGTTGCCCAGTCCCAACATGGTGAATGAGGGGTGATTGCCCATGTAGTCGAGGGTCATATAGGCTTCGTTCAGCAAGAAGTCATTCAGGCGATGGTTGTCCGGTGAAATGCTTCCCCATAAAGGCAACTCGGCCTGGAAATAGATACCCTCGATGTCGGCAGCGGCAAAAGCGGCGCGGGGCGGGGTGTAGGAATGGCAACGGTAGTAGTTGATGCCATAACTCTTGGCTGTCTGAAAAACTTTTCGCCAGGACTTTACATCCATCGGCGCATATCCGGTAAGTGGGAATACGCAAGCGTCGTGTTTGCCGCGCAAGAAGGTCTTGAAGCCGTTTATGGTGAACTGAGTACCTTCGGTGGCAAAGTCGCGCATACCGAAATCTGTTATTATATTGTCTTTACCCTCGTTTGTGGCAAGGGTCACGTTCAGTGCATAAAGTGTGGGGTGGAATTCGCTCCATGTCTGCATCCGGTTGCCCATGTCGAGCGTCAGTTCTATCTTATTTTCACCTTTGCTTAAGCCGACTTGTTTTTCCATGTCCAGTAACAGGTGTTCTTGTTGGGTGTTCCACGTCTTGGCAGAAAGGGTCACTACGCCCGATTGCTCCGAATCGCTGTATATGTTTACATGGATGCGGGCCTTTTTCTCCTTTACAGACGGGTAGACTTGTACCTGCTCGAGATAGGTGTGTGGGGTCGCTTCGATGTAGAAATCGCCCAGAATGCCGTTCCAGTTGGTTTGTGTGCCGTCGGTCCAGGCATGCGAGCTTTGGATTTCGGCTGGTACGGAGCTGGGGGAATTGTCAATGCGTATCTTTATATGGTGGCTGCCGGGTGCCAAGGCCGGCAGGCTATAGCAGTGAGGTGCATAGATATGTCCCAACGTGCCGACGCTGTCCCCGTCTATCCAGAGAGTACTGGGCTTTGTACGTTCCATGAAGAGTATCAGGCGTTTCCCTTCCATCTGTACGGGAATTTCAACATCTTTTTCATATTCTACGATGCCGGAGTAGGGATAAGTCCGTGTCAACTGGGAGGTTACATTGGTGGGATGCCTGCCGTCTCCCAACTTGTTTTCATCCGTCGTACCGGGCAATGTGCAGTTCCCTAATGAACTGTTCCAATTTCCTGATAAATCGATTCGTTCTCTTATTGTCTGGAATTCTTTTTTGTCTGTACATGATGCCAGACATGCCAATAAGCATAATACAATGAAATTTCTCATAAACTACCTGTTTTTCATGGCCGGTGATTGATTGACCGGTTGCAAATATAGGGCATTGCTCCCGTCTCTCTGTATACAAAATGTTTCCAATTATGTGACGGGATGTTTTTTATTGCTATCTTCATGCTTGATATTAGTGTTGTTGAGTGTTCGTCATTATAACCAATCTTTTCACCATACGTCGTTACTCTATTGATTTTTCCGTGTGCTGCAACCGGTAAAAGTTTTTCTGTCTTTCAATCTTGTTCTGCAGTTCCTCTTCGGTGGGCATATAAAGCATGCATTTGGATACTGTTACTAAATTGGAAAAACGGCAATTTGTGTAGGCGTAAATCTTGGAAAAGTGGCATAAATCCTTTATATTTGCAATGGAAAAGAGGCATAGTGTGATTATTGCATTTAATAATCGAATAAACAAGAATAGGTTATGATAAAAAGAAAGATAGATGATTACATTCGCAATTACTACGAAACTAACCGTAACGCCCTGCTTATTACCGGAGCACGACAAATAGGTAAGACATATTCCATTCGTCAGTTCGGTAAGACGTTTAAAAGTTTCATTGAAGTCAATTTCGTCGAGATGCCCGAAGCGGTGGATTTGTTCAAGGGAGCAAAGAGCAGCGGTGATATTCTGCTCCGTCTATCGGCAATCACCTCCGTGCCGCTCATCAAGGGTGAAACGCTCGTCTTTTTCGACGAAGTACAGCAATGTCCCGATATTGTTACGGCAATTAAGTTTCTGGTGGATGACGGTTCGTATCGTTACATCTTGAGCGGTTCGTTGCTGGGCGTAGAATTGAAAGACCTGCGCTCGGAACCGGTTGGCTACATGGGTGTAAAGGATATGTTCCCACTCGATTTCGAGGAGTTTATTTCGTGTGTGGGTATAAATGACGCCGTTATCGGGGCATTGCATGAGGCATGGCGGAATCGCACTGCCGTCGATGAGTTTGTCCACGGCAAAATTATGGAGCTGTTCCGGCTCTATCTTGTTGTGGGCGGTATGCCTGCGGTCGTGAGCAAATATCTCGAGAGTAACAACCTGCAAGAGGTGATGACTGTGCAGCAGGATATCATTCGTCTGTACAAACGTGACATCGCCCAGTATGATCCTAATAACAAACTCTACATCGAGGAGATTTTTAATCTTATTCCCCCTGAGCTAAACGCTAAAAACAAACGCTTCATACTGAAACGATTGAATGAGCACGCAAAGTTCGACCGGGTCGAGAACAGTTTTTTATGGCTGACGAACGCGGGCGTGGCGCTACCCGTCTATAATGTGGAGGAGCCGAAAATGCCGCTCCTGCTTGCACGTTCACGCAATCTGTTCAAACTCTTCCAAAGTGATATCGGACTGCTGGCCAGCCAATATGCCGAGGGCATTCAGATGCGGATTATAAAAGGTGATAAGGACATCAATTTCGGTTCAATTTACGAGAATGCCGTAGCGCAGGAGTTGGTGGCTCACGGCATTGTTCCCTACTATTACAACAACAAGAAGCGCGGTGAATTGGATTTTGTTATTGAGCTTGAGGGTAAGGTACTGCCTATTGAGGTAAAATCAGGTAAAGATTACGAGACACACCGCGCTTTGTCCAACATCATGGATTGCGAGGAATACGACTTCTCCGAAGCAGTTGTGTTCAACAACGGTAATCTACGCGTCGCAGGTAAGATTATCTATGCCCCGATCTATATGGCGATGTTCTTCGAGAAAAGCAATGTTGCTCCGACTTTTTATAAAGTGGATTTATCGGGACTGTAAAGTGTTCTATTCGGAAAATAATGCTTGCTATTGAAAAAGATTAGCATTCCTTTGCCAAGCCCCCTGCTTTTCATTATCTTTGCCTCTGTAGTTTGTAGTTGCGCACAGTCGTGGAATGTCTTTCTCATAGTTGTGAAGAAGGTGTATCACAAATATGAAGAAGGTAAACCACAGCTGTGCGCATCTTTTTTTGATAAGCTTTCAGCAGAAGGAAGAACGCTTCTTTGCGTAAGGAAGACCCATGCTCTGCCTAATGAAAGCCGGTACTTTGCATGAGCGAAACCTGCAGACAGCAACAGAAATGAATCTAAAAATGGAGGAAAGAATATGGCAATTTTATTTGATTGGTACGAAAACCCGAAAACGAAGGATAAACAAGGGGAAGAACTGACCCTGCATCCCCGGATTAAACTGAACGGCTCCACGACGACCGATGAGCTGCGCAGGCATATACAAGAATACTGCTCGCTGACCGAGACGGATGTACTGGCGGTACTCGATGCTTTGTCGCATTTTGTGGGACGCGAGCTGGGGGAGGGCAGGCAGGTACATTTGGACGGCATCGGTTACTTTGTTCCCACGCTGACCTGCACGGAACCGGTGACACTGGAGACAAAGCGGAAAAGTACTAAGGTGAAGTTGAAAAACATCACTTTCAGACCGGACAAGGCGCTGCGCAGTGAGATAGGAGTATTGAAGGTAAAGCCGCTGAAATTGCGGAATCTCACGAAAAAGAGGCTGACGGATGATGAGGTGAAGCAAAAAGTGGTGAACTATCTACGTAAGAATGAGTTCATCACCCGCAGTGTTGTACAGTCGATTTGCGGCATGACCCGCACGACTGCGACGCGGCAGATTCGTCGTCTTTGTGAGGAGAATGTGTTGGTGAACAAAGGGTTGCAGAAACAGCCGATTTATTTTTTGAAGGAAAAAGAGTAGGTTGATGCGTATAGGGCTTGCATGGATTGCGTCATGTAGGCAAAATCTGCCTGCATGCTTGCATGAGGTCTGCTTGCATGGCGCAATTTGTTGTAAATTAGTGCGATATGTCATTTCATGCAAGCATGTAAGTAAAACATGCGATAAAACTACAGTTGTAGATTAGGAATACCTATAATCGGCAGACGAGAAATTAAAGAATGAAAACAACGCGGCAGAAGGATAGTTTTTATTATTTTTGCAATCAATTCTCAATAGTTATTTAAAAAATATGGCAAAGAAAAATTCAACAGCTAAAGATACGGAGCTGTCACTCTCGTTTTTGGGGAAAGTGGCAGCGTTATTTAGAAGTGAAACGGTTCATTTCGTTATCGGCTTGGTGCTGGTAATCTTTTCGGTTTATTTGTTGCTTGCTTTCACATCATTCTTTTTCACGGGAGCGGCAGACCAGAGCATCATTGACGGAGGCAGTGCGCAGGAGCTGATTTCCACCAACAATGGGGTGAAGAACTACGCCGGTAGCCGCGGTGCGCAGTTGGCCAGCTATCTGATAAATGATTGCTTCGGCGTATCGTCTTTCCTGATTCTCGTGTTCCTGGCTGTGGCGGGACTGAAGCTGATGCGGGTGCGTGTGGTGCGCTTGTGGAAGTGGTTCATCGGCTGTTCGTTGATGCTGGTGTGGTTCTCGGTATTTTTCGGTTTTGTGTTTGTAGACCAGTACAAGGACTCTTTCCTCTATCTGGGCGGTATGCACGGATACAATGTCAGTAACTGGCTTGTGTCTCAAGTCGGTGTGCCGGGAGTCTGGCTGCTATTGTTGGTAACTGCCATTTGCTTCCTCATCTATCTGAGTGCACGGACTGTCATCTGGTTGCGCAGATTGTTCAGTCTCAGCTTCTTGAAGCGTAAGGAGAAGGTGGAAAGCGTGCAGGGTGAAACGCCGGAAGAGTTCAAGACCTCTTGGGGTGCAAAGGAAAAGGCGGCTGCTCCGACACCGGAAGCTGCGGAGCCGGAAAAGGTTCTTGAAAAGGAGGAGGAGATTGCTATAGAGGAAGAAGAGGACGAACCGCTGAATGAAATCACCCTTGACTTGGGTGGAAGTGATGGAAAGATAAAGCCTGCCAAGTCTGCGGATGAGGACGTTACCATGACTTTTGAGACTCCTGCACCGGAGCCGGTGCCCCCTTTTCGGGAACAGCCGGTAGAGAAGGAGCCGGCATTCCAGGTTGAAAAGGCCGAAGAGGAGGAGTATGTGGGAACGGAGAAGGAGCCGTACAATCCCCGTCTGGATTTGGAAAACTATCATTACCCCACAATAGACCTGATGAAGCATTACGATGACAATGGTCCGACCATTGACATGGTAGAGCAGAACGCGAACAAGGATAAGATTATCAATACTCTGCGTAGTTTCGGTATAGAAATCAGTACCATTAAGGCGACGGTAGGTCCTACGGTGACGCTGTATGAAATCACTCCCGAGCAGGGCGTCCGCATTTCGAAGATACGCGGTCTGGAAGATGATATTGCCCTCAGCCTTTCGGCGCTCGGCATCCGTATCATCGCTCCCATTCCGGGAAAGGGTACGATTGGTATCGAAGTGCCCAATTCCAATCCGAAGATTGTATCCGGTCAGAGCATTATCGGCAGCAAGAAGTTCCAGGAGTCTACTTACGACTTGCCCATCGCACTGGGTAAGACGATTACGAATGAAGTATTTATGGTGGATTTGTGCAAGATGCCGCACGTGCTCGTTGCCGGTGCTACCGGTCAGGGTAAGTCCGTGGGGTTGAATGCCATCATCACCTCCTTATTATATAAGAAGCATCCGGCGGAGCTGAAGTTTGTGCTGGTAGATCCCAAGAAGGTGGAATTCAGCATCTACTCCGTGATTGAGCATCACTTCCTCGCAAAATTGCCCGACGGGGAAGATGCCATCATTACAGACGTCACGAAGGTGGTGCAGACCTTGAACTCTATCTGTGTGGAGATGGATACCCGCTATGACTTGCTGAAAGCTGCCCATGTGCGCAACATCAAGGAGTACAACGAGAAGTTCATCAACCGTCGTCTGAATCCGGAGAAGGGGCATAAGTTCATGCCTTACATCGTAGTCGTTATCGACGAGTTCGGTGACTTGATTATGACAGCTGGCAAGGATGTGGAACTGCCCATTGCCCGCATCGCCCAGTTGGCGCGTGCCGTAGGTATACATATGATTATCGCTACACAGCGACCGACAACAAACATCATTACGGGTACGATTAAGGCTAACTTCCCGGCGCGTATCGCTTTCCGTGTATCGGCAATGGTCGATTCGCGTACCATCCTCGACCGTCCGGGAGCCAACCAGCTGATAGGTCGCGGTGATATGCTATTCCTGCAGGGAGCAGACCCGGTGCGTGTGCAGTGTGCCTTTATCGATACCCCCGAAGTGGCGGAGATTACGAAGTTCATCGCCCGCCAGCAGGGCTACCCCACCGCTTTTTATCTGCCCGAATATGTGGATGAAAATGCAGGAGGTGATTTGGGGGATGTGGATATGGGGCGTCTTGATCCTTTGTTCGAGGATGCAGCCCGTCTCGTCGTTATTCACCAGCAGGGTTCTACGTCGCTCATTCAGCGTAAGTTTGCCATCGGTTATAATCGTGCCGGCCGCATCATGGACCAGTTGGAGAAAGCGGGGATTGTGGGACCGGCGCAAGGCAGCAAGGCGCGTGAGGTGTTCTGTATAGATGAGAACGACCTGGAAATGCGGTTAAACAATTTGCAATAAGGAATGGTTATTTATAGAATGATGAAATTTGATAAGCTTTTACTTGGTGTGCTATTGCTGTTGTTTGCTGTGCCGATGTCGGCACAACAACCGGATGCCAAGAATATATTGGAGCGTACAGCCGAAGCCTTTCGGAAAGCGGGAGGGGTGAAGCTGGCGTTTACCGTGAACGAACAACAGGGCTCTTATGCGGGAGTTCTCTATCTGGAAGGTGAGAAGTTTGTGGTTGAGACTGAGGGAATGAAGACTTGGTTTGACGGACATACACAGTGGAGCTATGTGGCTTCGACAGATGAGGTGAATGTATCGGAACCTACGCAGGAGGAATTGCAGACTCTTAATCCGTATGCCTGGTTGTCCCTCTACAAGCAGGGATACAGATTGAAGTTGGGCAGTGTCGGTGGTAAGCGGGACAAATCTGTTTATTATGTCATCATGACTGCTGCCGACAAGAGGAAAGACCCTGAAAGTGTCTATCTGTTTGTGACAAAGGATACGTATCGTCTGCATCAAGTGCACTTGGCGCCACGGGGAAGTAAGTATATGACTACTATCCTTATTGATAGCTACCAGACCGGACAATCCTATCCGGATAGTTTCTTTGTCTTTGACAAAAAAGCCTATCCCACAGCTGAAGTCATCGACATGCGCTAAATAGTAAATTGTAAATAGTCAAATAGTAAATAATATAATGATGGAAACAGAAAAAGTAAAATGTCTGATTATCGGTTCGGGTCCTGCCGGCTATACTGCCGCTATTTATGCAGGCCGTGCCAATCTTTCACCGGTGCTTTATGCAGGATTGCAGCCCGGTGGCCAGTTAACGACCACCACTGATGTGGAGAACTTTCCCGGTTATCCCCAAGGTATCGCTGGTCCGGAATTAATGGAAGACTTGCGGAAGCAAGCCGAACGTTTTGGTGCAGATTTGCGTTATGGAGTCGCTACTGCTGCCAATCTTGCTGAAGCACCTTACAAGATTACAATTGATGACGAAAAGGTGATTGAGGCTGAAACGCTGATTATTGCTACGGGTGCCGCAGCGAAGTATCTGGGACTGGAGGATGAAAAGAAATATGCGGGGATGGGTGTCAGCGCATGTGCCACTTGTGATGGTTTCTTCTACCGCAAGAAAACGGTAGCTGTTGTAGGGGGTGGAGATACTGCCTGCGAGGAAGCCGTTTACCTTGCCGGACTGGCTGCCAAGGTTTATCTGATTGTCCGCAAACCTTATCTTCGCGCTTCCAAGATTATGCAGGAGCGTGTGATGAAGCATGACAAGATTGAAGTACTGTTCGAACATAATGCCGTAGGCTTGTTTGGAGAGAACGGTGTGGAAGGTGTACATTTGGTACAGCGTATGGGTGAACCTGATGAGAAGCGCTATGATGTAGCTATTGACGGTTTCTTCCTGGCTATCGGCCATAAACCCAACTCAGATATTTTCAAACCTTATGTAGATACGGACGAAGTAGGTTATATCGTCACCGAGCCGGGAACACCGCGTACGAAAGTGCCGGGCGTATTCGCCGCCGGAGACGTTGCTGATCCTCACTATCGTCAAGCCATCACCGCTGCCGGAACTGGTTGCCAGGCAGCCATTGAAGCGGAAAGATATTTGTCTGCGAAAGGACTGATTTAGTGATTAGTGATTAGGGGTTAGGATGGTAACAATGTGTTTTTATTATGCTAACCCCTAATCGCTTATCCCTTGTCACTTATTCCTTATCCTATCTTGCTGATTTTCTTCAGCTTTTCTTCGTCTATGATTTTGATTTTACGTCCGTCGATGGTGATTAACCGTTCTGTGGCAAACTGTGACAACGTACGTATGGCGTTGGAAGTGGTCATGTTTGACAAATTGGCCAGATCTTCACGCGAGAGATAGATACTCAAGGTGGAGCCGTCTTCCTCCAAACCATAACTTTCTTTGAGGAACAGCAGGGATTCTGCGAGTCTTCCGCGGATATGTTTCTGCGTCAGGTTTACGGTACGTTCATCGGCAATGCCCAAGTCAACGGACAATTGCTTGATGAAGAACATGGCAAGGTCGTTGTTTTGTGTGAGCAGAGTCATCAAGGCAGTCATGGGGATTTGGCAAACAAGAGACGGCTCGAATGCAGATGCTGCCGTGACATAGTCTGTTTTTGCAAAGTAAGGGCGGTAACCGAAATATTCGACAGGTTTAATCATACGGATAATCTGGCTTCTACCACCGACTCCGTCTTTATAGATTTTGACCTTTCCACTCAGCAGACACATCAAATGCGTAGGTGTCTCGCCTTCGCAATGGATGACTTCGTTTTTTTTGTAGTTCTGGAGTGTGAAGTGGTTGGCGAGGAATTCCCGTTGTTCGTCATTCAAGGGAGACCATATATCTGCAATCAACTCCGGAACATTAATATCAGACAAGTTTACTTTTACCATAACTGCTGCAAAACTGTGTTATACAGCACAAATGTAAAAAGAAAAAATTAAATATTGCACAAATATGACAAAAAGATGTCGTAGGGGGGGAGATAAAGGAAAATCTATATATTTACGATTAGACGATTTACGATTGAAGTTTGTATTGTTAAACAACTGCTCATTAGCAGGTGGGTTTATGATTGTATGAGTAACTCCAACCGTAAACCGTCAAATCGTAAATCGTAGTAACTTAATTGTTTATCGTAGTATCTCTATCCCCCTCCCTACGGGGGAGGGGCTAGGGAGAGGCCTACTTTGTAAACAGCAGCTCCCTATATTTCGGAAGCGGCCAGATTTCATCATCAATTTCCATCTCAAGGTGGTCGATGTGGTCACGGATACTTTCCAGATAAGGGCGTACGGTTTCTTCGTAAGCGAAAGCCTTGTCTTTGTAGTTATCCATGTGGTTGGCTACTTTGCGGGCTTCGGTCATTTCGCGTACTTGTACCTTGATGGCTGTTACGCGCTTGGAAATTTCGCGTACAAGCTCTTTCCGGTCGGCACTGAGGACTTCGTATTCTTCGGGAGAGAAGGTCTCGCGCAGGCCACGGAGATTTTCCAGCAGACGGTTTTGGTAGATAACGGCAGTCGGTACGATGTGGTTGATGGCAAGGTCGCCCAGCACACGGCTTTCTATCTGTACCTTCATGGTGTATTTCTCCAGTTCTACTTCCAAGCGGCAGGCAAGCTCCGTTTCGTTGAAGATACGTTCGCCGATGAGTACGGAACGGGACTGGTTATCCATGTAGTGCATCAAGGCTTCGGGAACGTGGCAGATGTTGGTCAGCCCACGGCGTGCGGCTTCCTGCTTCCATTGTTCGGAGTAGCCGTCACCCTCAAAGCGGATAGGCTCGGAGGCGATGATGGTCTCTTTCATAATGCGGAAGATGGCTTCATCCTTGCCGACTCCTTCTTCCATCAGTTTGTCGATGGATACTTTGAACTCGTTCAGCTGATTGGCCATAGCCGCATTGATGGCAATCATGGCGGCGGCGCAGTTGGCAGATGAACCTGCGGCACGGAACTCAAAGCGGTTGCCGGTGAAGGCGAATGGAGAAGTACGGTTACGGTCGGTGGTATCCAGTAATATTTCGGGAATACGTCCGATGCCTAATTTCAGTGTTGTCTTTTCTTCCGATGTCATCTTGCTGCTGCTTATCTGGCGGGCTATCTCGTCGAGGATGGAAGACAGCTGTTTGCCCAGGAAGATGGACAGAATGGCGGGAGGCGCTTCATTGGCTCCCAGACGGTGGCTGTTTCCGGCACTCATGATGGAGGCGCGCAGCAAGTTCTGGTTTTTGTATACCATCATCAGTACGTTTACCAGGAAGGTAAGGAACAGCATGTTCCCTTTCGGATTCTTGCCCGGTGCAAACAAATTGATACCCGTATCGGTGCAAAGCGACCAGTTGTTGTGCTTGCCGGAGCCGTTCACGCCGTTGTAGGGTTTTTCGTGAAGCAGTACGGCGAAGTGATGCTTGCGTGCGATGCGTTTCATCAGATCCATCACAAGCTGGTTGTGGTCGTTGGCAAGGTTGGCATTCTCAAAGATAGGCGCCAGCTCAAACTGGTTGGGAGCTACTTCGTTATGGCGGGTCTTGACCGGGATACCCAGTTTGTGACATTCGATTTCCAGTTCTTTCATAAAAGCTGTGACACGTGGGGGGATGGAGCCGAAATAGTGGTCCTCCAGCTGCTGGTCTTTGGCCGAGGAGTGTCCCATCAGGGTACGTCCGGTTAGACAAAGGTCCGGGCGGGCATTGTACAGTGCCGAGTCGACGAGGAAATATTCTTGTTCCCAGCCTAAATTGGTATAAACGCGTGTGATATTCTTGTCGAACAACTGGCATACGTCTGTCGCTGCTTTGTCTACGGCTGCCAAGGCTTTGAGCAATGGAGTCTTGTAGTCGAGCGCTTCGCCGGTATAAGAGATGAAGATAGTGGGGATGCAAAGTGTGGTATCTACCACAAAGGCAGGTGAGGAAACATCCCAAGCAGTATATCCTCGTGCTTCGAATGTGTTTCTGATACCTCCGTTGGGGAAAGAGGATGCATCCGGTTCCTGCTGGATGAGCAGTTTGCCGGAAAAACGTTCGATCACTTCTGTTCCTTCGCCGAATTCGATGAAGCCGTCATGCTTTTCAGCAGTTCCATCCGTTAGGGGTTGGAACCAGTGCGTGTAGTGGGTGACGTTGAGGGATTTTGCCCAACTTTTCATGCCGTTGGCAATCAAGTCTGCCATTTCGCGGTTGATGGGAGTGCCTTTTTCAATGGCGTCGGTTACGGCTTTGTAGGCTTCACGGGGCAGGTATTCCTGCATTTTCTTACGGTCGAAGACATGGCTGCCGTAGTAGTCGGACAGTTTGTTTGAAGGGGTGGTCACTTCAAGAGGTTGCCGATTGGCAAGTTCTTGCAAAGCAAAAAATCGCATTTTTGACATATAAGTCTCTCCTTTTATTGGTTGTTGGGCGCAAAAATACATGTTTTTTCTGAACTACCCCCTCTTTTTTAGGGGGTATTCTCGAAAATATTAGTGTTTTTTGAGAATAGACCCCCTGAAAAAGCCTGCTTGTTATGGAAAAACGACCCAAAGCTTGCGTTTGTTACATGCCATGATTAGTAATCTTTCCGCATCACGATTAGTAATCTTAGTGCGTCGTGATTAGTAATTTTCATGTGTCACAATTACGAATCATTCTGTACATGACACTTGTGGCACCCTTTTTATAACAATTAATATAGGTTCGTATTTATCTCGCACAAACTATGTGTGCTTGTGTATTATTGTCTCGCGCGCGTAACATATGTTTTATAATAAAGGGTGTCACAAGTGTCATCCCCACTTCTTTATGGAACATGTTTTTGCATTACACAAATTCTTCCGTATATTTGTCCCGATTCTATAAGGAGAAATTGCGGTTGAAACGTTTGTTGTTTATATGGATTTGGATTTGCTTCTTGTTTTCTTTTGTACAGAAGGCAGGGGCGGAGCGTGTATCTTATCCGGTTGACAAACATGTGAGTTCGGCAGACTCCATCATGGAGAAAGTCATCTTCTTTGCCCCCCTTTATGAACGTATTATTGAAAGTTACAAGGCTGAGCTTTACATAAAGGGCTGGGTGAATATCCGTAAGAAGAATCATATTCTCCGCTACATCCCTTCCATGTTCCGGCCCAAGAAAGGGGTGCGGGAATATATGATGGAAACTTATAGCGATTTGCATTTTACTGCTCCCGACATCTATGACCAGAAGGTAAAGGCAAGTGTCGGTACTGCTTCCGAGTTTTGGGAAATGGACGGACGGCTGCCGGAATATTTTCACATCAACATCTATTCTTCTACCTTATTATATGACAAACTACTCTCTCCTTTAGCACCCAATGCCAAAAAATATTATACCTATCGGATTGATACGGTGATGGGGGAACGGCATGCCCTTCAGTATAAAATCCGTTTTATGCCAAAAAGCAAAAGCTTTCAGCTGGTGGGCGGTTATCTGATTGTGAGTGATAACGTGTGGAGTGTACGCGAGATGCGTTTTTCCGGACGTAATGAGATGGTGCGGTTCAATAATCTGGTGAAGATGGGTAATGTGGGCGATTCGGACGAATTTCTTCCGTTGCAGTATGATGTGGATGCAACGTTTCGTTTTTTGGGAAATGTGGTAGATGGCACTTATGAAGCTGTACTCGATTATAAGAACATCATTCAGAAAACTTCTGGCAGTGATATACGGAGGTCGGTGAAGAAAAGTAAATATGACTTGTCCGATTCATACACGTTGCGTACTGATACGAATGCTTATCTACGTGATACTGCTTACTTTAAAACTTTGCGTCCCATTCCTTTGACTCCGCATGAGGAGACACTGTATCAGGATTTCTTCTTGCGTCGGGATACGCTCGCCCGGAAAAAGAAACCGGTGAATAAGAACTTGGAGTTTTGGGGGCAGATTGGAGATGCATTGATCAGTCGCTATACGGTAGACCTTGATAAATTGGGGAGTGTGCGCTGTTCACCACTAATCAATCCTTTTCTTTTGAGCTATAGCGGCAAGCATGGAATTTCGTATCGGCAGGAGTTCAAGTACAACCGTATTTTTACCGGTGATCGCCTGCTGCGCATCGTTCCCCGGATAGGTTATAATTTTAAGGAAAAAGAGTTTTACTGGAGGGTGAGGTCCGATTTTGATTATTGGCCCCGTAAGCGTGCAGCATTGCATCTGGAGTTTGGTAACGGTAACCGGATTTACAGCAGTGATGTGCTGGACGACCTGAAAGCCATCCCCGACAGTATTTTTGACTTCAACCAGATACACTTGGATTATTTCAAGGATTTGTATCTGAATCTGCGTCATAGCTGGGAAATAGTAAACGGTCTGTCGCTGGAAGTGGGTGTATCCATGCACAGACGTACGGAAGTGAACCGCTCCCGGTTTGAACTGAACTACCCGAGCATGCCGCCTACCAAGTCGGCCACCCGTGTCGGTTCCGGAGGTTCATCCTTCTTTCCGAATTTTGACCCGAATATCCTGAACAAGTTCCGCCATACCTATAATAGTTTTGCTCCCCGCGTCCGCCTCACCTGGACTCCGGGACAATACTATTATATGAATGGCGACCGTAAAGTAAATCTTCATTCCAAGTATCCTTCCATCTCAGTAGATTGGGAGCGGGGACTCAGTGGAGTGTTGCAGAGCAGTGGTTCGTACGAGCGTGTAGAGATTGATTTGCAGCATCAGGTTTCTTTGGGCTTGATGCGTGATATTTATTGGCGTTTTGGTTGGGGAGAGTTTACCAATCAGAAGGAACTGTACTTTGTGGACTTTGCCAATTTGCGGCGTTCCAATCTTCCTATGGGTTGGAGTGATGATATTGGCGGGGTGTTCCAGTTGCTGGACGGCCGCTGGTATAACTCTTCCCGTAAATATATCCGCGGACACCTTACCTATGAAGCGCCTTTCCTCCTGCTCCGCCATCTGATGAAATATACCCAATATGTATTGAATGAACGTCTGTATCTGAATGCATTGGTGGTTCCTCACTTGAAACCTTATCTGGAAGTAGGGTATGGTATTGGTACACATATATTTGACTTTGGCTTGTTTGCCAGCTTTGCAAACTGGAAGTATCAAGAAATAGGTTGCAAATTTACCTTCGAACTGTTTAACAGATAGCAATGTGGTAATGTGATTAATGTGCCAATGTGTCAATGACCAGGGCGTGATGGCGTAGCATAAACATAGCGCAGCCAATTAGCCAATTAGCATATTGGCACATTATCACATTAATCAATTGTCAATTATTGATTCTTTTGTAACTTTGCTGCAAATTACTTGGAGCTATGGGTATAGTAATAGGAATAGATGTGGGTGGAAGTACCACGAAAATCGTTGGAATCAATGGAGAACAGATACAGTCTCCAATGTTTATTACGGCTACCGATCCGGTGACTTCCTTATTCGGAGCATTCGGTAAGTATATTTATGACAATGGTATACAGCTGGCCGATGTGGAGCAGGTGATGCTGACGGGAGTGGGAAGCGCATTTGTCAACAGCCCTCTATATGGACTGCCTACTCGCAAAACGGATGAGTTTATTGCCAATGGTTTGGGAGCCAGACATGCAACGGATATAGACCAACTGATTGTAGTCAGCATGGGTACCGGCACTTCTTTTGTGAAAATAGATGGAGACAAGGTGCAGCATATTGGCGGCTTGGGGATTGGTGGAGGCACCTTGCAGGGATTATCGAGGTTGCTGTTGAAAACTCATGATATTCATCAGGTGTCCGAGTTGGCTGAGAAAGGGGATGTAACTCGTGTCAACTTGCAGATAGGTGATATTTGCAACACTGCTTTGCCTGACTTGCCGGTGAGTGCTACCGCCTCTCTTTTCGGAAAAGCGGATAGCAATGCTTCTCAAGAAGATATTGCCTGCGGTATAATTTATACGGTACTTCAAACCATTGGAGGAGCTGCTGTACTGTCAGCTTTGAACAGTCCTATCAAGGATTTCGTTCTGATAGGAAATCTCACCCAACTGCCCCAGTGCCGGGAGGTGTTTTCTAAAATGGAAGCCATCTATCATGTACATTTTCATATACCGCCCTATGCTGAATATAGAACAGCAATAGGAGCGGCATTGGCATATATAAAAGAAAGGCAAGGGTAGTGGTTACTTCTTGCCTGCCTTCTTCATATAGCTGTTTATCAAGGTACATGCGGGAGCGGCCACCGTACCGTGGTCAAATCCCTCCATCTGATAGAGGGTGGTTTTTTGTCCCAATGCTTTGAGGAGGGCATATAAATGGGCGTTTTCCTCATAGCGTGCCAGCATCTCCAACTCTTTGTCGCCAGTGATAAGTATCATGGGTGAAGCGTCTTTTCTTACGTTATTGGAAGGAGCATATTTATCTATAATCGGAGTGTCGGAAGGCAGTCCGCGTTCTTTGCGGATGGTATAATGAGTGGTGGTCTGTCCGCTGATGGGGAAAGCGCCTGCCAGGCTGTTGGCATCAATATTCCACTTTGCCAGGTAACTCTTGTCCAGATTGAGCATCAGGCTGAGATAACCTCCTGCCGAATGACCGGCTATGTATATTTTGTCTTTATCTCCTCCGAATTCTTCTATATTCTCGAAAGTCCAAGCAACGGCCTCTGCGGCATCTTCCGTGTAGGCAGGATTTTGGGCACGCGGGCTGAGTCGGTAGTTTACGGCTATCACGGCGTAGCCTTGCTCCAGGAACTCCTTCGGAAAATGTTTTTCTCCGGCTTCCAGTCCTCCGCCGTGGAACCAGATAAGGGTGGCAAATCCTTTTTTATCAGTAGGATAATGGAGGTCGAGCTTACAACGCTCCAGCTTATAACTGTCCTTTTCGCCGGGATGAAGATAGGAAATGTTCTTTTGCGTACGGTAGTTGTTGTCCGTTGTCTGATTTTGGCTATAACATAATAATGTATAGCAAATGATGGAAATGCATGCGATTATCTTTTTCATGATAAATTATTGAGATTATGTATAAATGAAACGATGCAAAGGTAACATTTTTTTTATTCTTTAATTGATTATTCCACTGCTGTTTTGAATGCTTTTTGTTTTGTAGTTCAAGAAAATACTTCTATCTTTGCGCCCGATTTACAATGAGTCAACATAAAGTCTCACTTAATTAACGAGTTAAACAATTTATTTATTAATGGAAAATTTAAAGAATGTAGCTCCTATTGAAGACTTCAACTGGGATGCTTATGAGAACGGCGAATCAGTAGCCAGTGCAAGCCACGAAGAACTGGAAAAGGCGTATGACAATACGTTGAACAAGGTTAACGACCGCGAGGTAGTTGATGGAACCGTAATCGCAATGAACAAGCGTGAAGTAGTTGTGAACATCGGTTACAAATCAGACGGTATCATTCCGATGAGTGAATTCCGTTACAATCCTGAACTGAAGGTTGGTGATACTGTTGAGGTATACATCGAAAATCAGGAAGACAAGAAAGGACAGCTCGTTCTGTCTCACCGTAAAGCTCGTGCTACCCGTTCTTGGGATCGCGTAAACGCAGCTTTGGAAAACGAAGAAATTATCAAGGGTTACATCAAGTGCCGCACAAAGGGTGGTATGATTGTAGACGTATTCGGCATCGAAGCTTTCTTGCCGGGTTCTCAAATCGACGTGAAGCCTATCCGCGACTACGATGTATTCGTTGGCAAAACTATGGAATTCAAGGTTGTTAAGATCAACCAGGAATTCAAGAATGTGGTTGTTTCCCACAAGGCTCTTATCGAAGCCGAACTGGAACAACAGAAGAAGGAAATCATCGGTAAACTCGAAAAAGGACAAGTTCTCGAAGGTACCGTTAAGAATATCACTTCCTATGGTGTATTTATCGACTTGGGTGGCGTAGATGGTTTGATTCACATCACAGACCTTTCTTGGGGCCGTGTCAGCGATCCGAAAGAAGTGGTTGAACTCGACCAGAAACTCAACGTCGTTATCCTTGACTTCGATGATGAGAAGAAGCGTATCGCTCTCGGCTTGAAGCAACTCACTCCGCATCCTTGGGATGCACTGGATGCTAACCTGAAGGTTGGCGACCACGTGAAGGGTAAAGTTGTAGTTATGGCTGACTACGGTGCATTCATCGAAATCGCTCCGGGTGTTGAAGGTCTGATTCACGTATCTGAAATGTCTTGGTCACAACACTTGCGTTCTGCACAAGACTTCATGAAGGTAGGTGACGAAGTAGAGGCAGTAGTCCTGACTTTGGACCGCGAAGAACGTAAGATGTCTTTGGGTATCAAGCAGCTGAAGTCTGACCCGTGGGAAACTATCGAAGAGAAGTATCCTATCGGCAGCAAGCACACTGCAAAGGTTCGTAACTTCACTAATTTCGGTGTATTCGTTGAAATCGAAGAAGGTGTTGACGGCTTGATTCACATCTCTGACCTGTCTTGGACGAAGAAGGTTAAACATCCGTCTGAATTCACTCAGATTGGTGCAGACATCGACGTACAAGTTCTGGAAATCGACAAGGAAAACCGTCGCTTGAGCCTTGGCCACAAGCAACTCGAAGAAAATCCCTGGGATGTATTCGAAACTGTATTTACAGTAGGTTCTGTACACGAAGGTACTATCATCGAAATGCTGGATAAGGGTGCTGTAGTTGCTCTGCCTTATGGTGTAGAAGGCTTCGCTACTCCGAAGCACCTCGTTAAGGAAGACGGATCACAAGCTCAGTTGGACGAGAAGCTTGAATTCAAGGTAATTGAGTTCAACAAGGACGCTAAGCGTATCATCCTTTCTCACAGCCGTATCTTCGAAGATGCTGCAAAGGCAGAAGAAAGAGCTGAAAAGAAGGCTGCTACTAAGAAGTCAACCGGTAAGAGAGAAGACGTTGCTCCTGCTATCCAAAACCAGGCTGCATCCACTACTCTGGGTGACATTGATGCTTTGGCTGCCTTGAAGGAACAGATGGAAGCTGGAAAGAAATAATTACTCCGTTCTATAAATGAAGGAAGGGTACTTGCGCAAACAAGTGCCCTTCTTTTTTATGATTTGTCAATAGAATTTTATGGAATTAAGGATGGTTTTTCCATAAATGTTTATCTTTGCAGGGTGGTTACTTTTGCAATCATAGAAATATTCAATAATTTAATTTTCATTTATTATGAAAAACATGTTCAAAAATGCAGGGAAGATGGTGTTGTTCACTTGCCTGTCGCTGATGTTACTAACCGCATGCGGCCAGAAGTCTAAACTCAAGCTGGCTATCGCAGCAGCCAACAAACAATGTCCCATGGATATGGGAGCTTCCGGCGAAATATCCAGTATTACTTTTGATGGGTCGGATGTGGTATATGTACTGCTTATGAATGAAAGTTTCCTCAATATAGACGCTTTGAAAGAGAATCCTGATGCAATGAAGTCTGCTGTGACTGTTATGTTCGGTAATCCACAAGGGTCCATTAAAGAGATGCTGGATTTGGTTGTCGGTACTGATTCCGGTATAAAGTTCATATATAAAGGAAAGACATCCGGTAACGAAGTGGAATGTTATCTGACTACTCAGGACTTGAAAGATATATTGAATGGTGGTGGTGCATCTGCCGACAGCAGTGACGAGAAGAAACTGGAAGAGCAAGTGAAGATGACCAACGTATCGTGCCCGATGCAGGTGGATGAAGCCACTATGCTCAATAAACTGACAATCGAGTCGGATAAGGTGCTTTATCATTATACGATTGACGAATCTGTAGTACAGATGTCTGCTTTGAAGGAAAATGCCGAACAGATGAAGGCAAATGTGAAGAACTCTTTGAACTCCTCCGATCCAGCCTTGCGCATGTTCTTGGAAGTATGTGTGAAGTGTGATAAAGGGGTGGGCTATCTGTATAAAGGGAATAAATCCGGAGAAACTTTTGAAATATCCTTTGGAGTTTCAGAGATAAAGGCTCTTCTATAAATCAAGGAGTAGAAATCAGTTCGGAAGGTTTGGAATGGAAAAATTTGAGTTACATATTCTTGGTTGTGGTTCCGCTTTACCCACAACGCGTCATTTCCCTACGTCTCAAATTGTGAACGTGCGCGACAAGCTGTTTATGATTGATTGTGGGGAAGGAGCGCAGTTGCAGTTCCGTAAATCACATCTGAAGTTTTCACGTTTGAATCATATCTTTATCTCTCACTTGCATGGAGACCATTGTTTTGGCTTATTAGGACTGATTTCTACACTTAACCTTTTAGGACGTACAGCAGAGTTGCATATCCATTCTCCCAAAGGGCTGGAAACATTACTGACACCTATGCTGGATTTTTTTAATAGGCAGATGACGTACAAGGTCCTTTTCCATGAGTTTGATACGAAAGAACCGATGTTGATTTATGAAGACCGTTCGTTGACGGTTACTACCATTCCTTTGCGTCATCGTATGCCGTGTTGTGGTTTTTTGTTTGCAGAAAAGCGGCGTCCTAACCATATTATCCGTGAAATGGTCGATTTCTACCAAGTGCCGGTATACGAATTGAATCGTATAAAGAATGGGGCCGATTACGTGACACCGGAGGGAAAAACTGTTTCCAACAACTTGTTGACCCGTCCTTCTGCTCCGTCCCGCAGTTATGCTTATTGCTCGGATACCATCTATCTTCCTTCTATCGTGGAGCAGATAAAAGGGGTTGATTTACTTTTTCATGAGGCGACATTTGCGAATGAGGATGCGCCACGTGCCAAAGAAACATTTCATACAACTGCTGCACAAGCGGCTGAAATAGCCAGGAAGGCTGAAGTGAAGAAGTTGTTGATAGGACATTTTTCGGCACGATACGAAGATGAAAATATCTTGCTTCAAGAAGCATCCGCTATTTTTCCGGATACTCAGCTTGCCAAAGAAACACTTTGTGTATCGGTATGAATTAAACTTTTCGTATCTTTGGCAGTCTAAAACAACAAATGCGAATAGAAATTTATGACCCCTTCCTATAATGAACGCGAAGTGTTGGCTCTTCTACAAGAAGAAAGCACACAAAAGCGGGGATTTGAGATGATTGTTACCCAATATAGCGAGCAGCTGTATTGGCAGATTCGTCGTATGGTCCTCTCTCATGAAGATGCCAATGATTTACTTCAGAATACTTTCATTAAAGCATGGATTAATATAGATTATTTCAGGGCAGAGGCTAAACTCTCTACCTGGCTCTATCGCATAGCCTTGAATGAATGCCTCACTTTTCTGAACAAACAACGGGCTGCTTCCACAGTCTCTTTGGATGACCCCGAGGCAGATGCACTTCAAAAGCTTGAAAGTGATCCTTACTTCTCCGGTGATAAAGCAGAGATGGCTTTGCAAAAAGCCTTGCTTGCCTTGCCGGAAAAACAACGTATGGTGTTTAACCTGAAGTATTACCAGGAAATGAAATACGAAGAGATGTCCGATATATTTGGTACTTCCGTAGGTGCCTTGAAGGCTTCCTATCACCATGCCTTGAAGAAAATAGAAAAGTTTTTGGGTGAGGAGTATTAAACCTTTGCCACAAAACAATGTCTAATTAAACAGAAAGGAGAAAGCTTATGAAAGAAGAAGATAAAATACTGAAAAAGATAGGGACGGAAAATCCTTTCCGCGTTCCTGACGGCTACTTTGAGAATCTTACTTCAGAGGTAATGAACCGGCTTCCCGAAAAAGAGAAACTCATTGCTGTGCAGACAGAGCCTACAATGTGGCAGAAGGTAAGGCCTTGGTTGTATATGACCGCCATGTTTATAGGTGCGGCATTGATTATCCGTGTAGCTTCTTCGGAGCATACTCCATCTGTAGAGCGTATGGCTGCTGATGATACGGAAACAGAAATGGAATATATTAATATGGCTGTAGAGAATTCCATGCTGGATGATTATTCATTGTATGTTTATTTGGCAGACTCTGATGCAGAATAAGGTAACAACACTCAATTATTTAAAAATGAAGAAACTAATTGTTTTATTGGTTATGATATGTGGCATTATGCCTCTGCTTTGGGCTAGCGATGGATGTGACCAGCATCTGTCACCTGAAGAGTTTCGTGCCAAACAAAAAGCGTTTATAACGGAGAAAGCCGGACTGACGAGTGAGGAGGCAGCCAAGTTCTTCCCATTGTATTTTGAATTGCAGGACCGGAAAAAGCAGCTAAATGACGAGGCTTGGAAGTTGCTTCGACAAGGGAAAGATGAAAAAACAACCGAAGCCCAGTATGAGGAAATTATGGAAGGTGTATATGATGCCCGTATCGCTTCTGACCGGTTGGACAAGACCTACTTTGATAAGTTCAAGAAAATATTGCCTTGTAAAAAGATTTATCTGGTGCAAAGGGCTGAAATGCGTTTCCACCGTGAATTACTGAAAGGCATGCATAAAAAGGGGGATGCTTCTCCACGAAAAACACAAGGAAAAAGATGAATAGTGAATGAATACAAATAAGGAAGGTTGCCACAATGATGTGAGCAACCTTCTTTTGTTAATGATAGATACCTCGCTTTAGCCAGCTAAACCTGACCTTTAGAAGAATCATCTTGTTTGCTTTCTTTTTCCAATGCTTTCGCTTCATTCCATAGCTTATCCATTTCTTCCAGCGTCATGTCATGGAGATTTTTGCCCTCCTTGATGCTGTGCGCTTCTACATAGTTGAAGCGGTTGATGAACTTCTGGTTGGTCTGTTCCAGCGCATTGTCCGGATTGATTTTGTAGAGGCGGGCAGCGTTGATGAGGCTGAACATGACATCGCCGAATTCAGCTTCAGCTTTTTCCTTATCCATGTGGTCGACTTCTGTCTGGAACTCCCGGATTTCTTCTTTTACCTTATCCCACACCTGTTCGCGTTCTTCCCAGTCGAATCCTACATTGCGTGCCTTGTCCTGGATGCGGTAGGCCTTGATGAGCGAGGGTAGGGCAGCGGGTACACCGCTCAGCACTGTTTTGTTCCCATCTTTTTCCTTCAATTTTAGCTGTTCCCAGTTTTCAGAAACCTGGCCTGCGGTTTCGGCCTTTACATCGCCGAAGACATGGGGATGGCGGAAAATAAGTTTCTCACAAAGACGGTCGCATACGTCTTTCATATCGAAATCACCGGTTTCGGAGCCTATCTTTGCATAAAAAGCCACATGCAGCAGCACATCGCCCAGCTCTTTGCAGATGTCATTCTTGTCATCGCGTATCAGGGCGTCACAAAGTTCATAAGTCTCTTCGATGGTATTGGGGCGCAGGCTTTCGTTGGTCTGCTTGCGGTCCCAGGGACATTTCTCGCGCAGCTCGTCGAGTATGTCGAGGAAGCGGCCGAAGGCTTCCATCTGTTCTTTTCTTGTATGCATGATTTTGAAATTTAGTTTTTCCATTCTTCGTATGAGATAAGCAAGCCTATTACTTCCGAATAGTTCTTGCGTCCGCTTTGAATCTTGTTTCCTTTAAGGTACAAGTCGTAGATAAAGTTCTGGATGTCTCCGATGAGCGGACTGTATTTCTCCATCCAGTATTGCTGGTTCTTTTGGGCCAGTTCTATGATTTCAGGACGTATCCGGTTGAAAAGTTCTGCGTATTCTTCTTCGCTCATCAGTCGGCGGGCATTGCCCAGCACATGTGGGAGTACGGAGAAATACCCACTGAAACGAATCTCTTTCACCTGCGAACGGGTGCAGACCTGGTAAGCGTAGAAGTTGGCTTCTGCCTCGCTGGTGATGCCTAAAAAGTGTGCCAGCTCGTGGGCATAAGTAGCAGGATATTGTGGTGGAAGCAAATCGCCGTTCAGCGTGAATTCGCAGAAGAAAGGTCCCATGCTTCCCGTAACACCGACCATGGAAATGAACGGAGTGAAAAGCATGGTCTTCACGCGCGGAGAGGAGTGGGGAGGGCGATGTATCCCCAGCGTATCGCTGATTTGGTTGTATCCGTGTACGCTTTCCCGGCAGACCAATGGTTCGTCAATGGAGGTGACATCTGTATAGGAAGCATTCAGCTTGTCTATATAGTTGTCTACAAATGACTGAAAGATTTCGGGAGTATAGGCAGTATAAGGAATGTTTGTCCTGCCATAGAAATCTTTCTGTGAGTAGTTCAGTCCCCATGCCAGATAGAACCATGCATATATCCACAGCAAGTATTCCATTTCGTTCAGCAGAATCTGTTTCCACTTTTTCTTTTGGATATAGCGTGCCCTGATTGGATTGAAAAGAAGTCCGAGTACACTGAGGAAAATAAACAAGTCGCCTATGGCAAAAGGCATGAGTTTTGAAAAGGAGGACAAGAAATGGGAAATCACCGGATATACAGACTGTGCATATACTTCTCCCAATATTGGAATGAGTTGCGTTGCCCATACAACAGACAGTAATACGATTAATACGACATACCGGATTTTCAATTTGTCTCTCATTTTTATTTTCAACCTACCATTAAGAGGACTATCGACCTCTAACTCCTAAGCCCGGAGGGCGATAACTCCCTTTAACTCCTACTAACTCCTGACTCATTTTGTAGGGACAAAAATATATATTTAAATTTTAATTCATTAATTTTGCGCCCGTTATTCGCAATAAATTAATTATAGAGATTTAAAAACATGGAATTAGCAAGTAAGTACAATCCCGCTGACGTGGAGGGAAAGTGGTACCAGTATTGGTTGGACCACAAATTATTCAGTTCGAAACCCGATGGTCGTGAGCCTTACACCGTCGTCATTCCGCCTCCAAACGTCACCGGTGTGTTGCACATGGGACACATGCTTAATAATACCATACAAGATATTCTGGTACGCCGTGCCCGCATGGAAGGCAAGAATGCCTGCTGGGTGCCGGGAACCGACCATGCATCCATTGCTACCGAGGCCAAGGTGGTGAACAAACTTGCCGCACAAGGCATCAAGAAGACAGACCTTACCCGCGACGAGTTCTTGAAGCATGCCTGGGAATGGACTGACGAACATGGCGGCATCATCTTGAAGCAGCTCCGCAAGCTGGGTGCTTCTTGCGATTGGGATCGTACAGCTTTTACTATGGATGAGAAACGCAGTGAAAGCGTGCTCAAGGTTTTTGTTGACTTGTATAACAAAGGTCTGATTTATCGTGGTGTCCGCATGGTGAACTGGGACCCTAAGGCACTGACCGCACTTAGTGACGAGGAAGTAATCTACAAAGAAGAGCACAGCAAGCTGTACTATCTGAAGTATATGGTAGAAGGTGACCCCGAAGGACGTTATGCAGTGGTTGCTACCACCCGCCCTGAAACCATCATGGGAGATACAGCCATGTGCATCAATCCGAATGACCCCAAGAATACCTGGTTGAAGGGTAAGAAGGTGATTGTTCCGTTGGTAGGACGTGTTATTCCGGTTATCGAGGACGATTACGTAGATATAGAGTTCGGTACCGGTTGTCTGAAGGTAACTCCTGCCCACGATGTGAACGACTACATGCTGGGTGAGAAGTACAATCTGCCGAGCATCGACATCTTCAATGATAACGGAACGCTTAGTGAAGCTGCCGGCCTGTATATCGGTATGGACCGTTTCGATGTGCGCGAGCAGATTGAGAAGGACCTGGCTGCTGCCGGTCTGTTGGAGAAAGTGGAAGCCTATACCAACAAGGTAGGTTTCTCCGAACGTACCAACGTGCCCATCGAACCGAAACTTTCCATGCAGTGGTTCTTGAAGATGCAGCACTTTGCCGACATGGCTTTGCCGCCGGTGATGAATGATGAGTTGAAGTTCTATCCTGCCAAATATAAGAATACGTACAAGAACTGGTTGGAAAATATCAAGGACTGGTGTATTAGCCGCCAGTTATGGTGGGGGCATCGCATTCCTGCTTATTTTTTGCCGGAAGGTGGTTATGTAGTGGCTGCCACTCCCGAAGAAGCCTTGGCATTGGCAAAAGAGAAAACGGGTAATGCAGACCTTAAACTGGAAGACCTTCGTCAGGATGAGGACTGCCTGGATACTTGGTTCTCCTCCTGGTTGTGGCCCATCTCTTTGTTTGACGGTATCAACAATCCGGGTAACGAGGAGATAAACTACTATTATCCTACCAGCGACTTGGTGACCGGTCCGGACATTATCTTCTTCTGGGTAGCCCGTATGATTATGGCAGGCTATGAATATGAAGGTAAGATGCCGTTCCAGAATGTTTATTTTACGGGTATTGTCCGTGACAAGCTGGGACGTAAGATGTCCAAGTCGTTGGGTAATTCTCCCGACCCGCTGGATTTGATTGAGAAATACGGTGCCGATGGTGTACGTATGGGCATGATGCTTTCAGCTCCTGCTGGCAATGACATCCTCTTTGACGATGCACTGTGTGAGCAAGGACGTAACTTCAATAATAAGATATGGAACGCTTTCCGTCTGATTAAAGGTTGGGAAGTCAGTGCGGAAGTTCCGGTACCGGAAGCTTCAGAACTGGCAATACGCTGGTTTGAGGCCAAGCAGAATGAAGTGGCTGCCGAAGTGGCTGATTTGTTCAGCAAGTACCGTTTGAGTGAAGCGCTGATGGCTGTTTACAAACTGTTCTGGGACGAATTCTCTTCCTGGTATCTGGAAATGATTAAACCGGCATACGGCCAGCCCATCAACCGGAAAGTGTATGAAGCAACTATCGGTTTCTTTGATAACTTGTTGCATCTGCTCCATCCGTTCATGCCATTTATTACAGAGGAGTTGTGGCAGCATCTTTGCGACCGTACAGACGGTGAGAGCTTGATGGTAAGCCCGTTGTCAATGTCGGCATTGGTAGATGAGGATATCATCCGGGAGTTTGAAGTGGTGAAAGAGGTTATCAGCAATATCCGTTCCATCCGTTTGCAGAAGAACATCGCCCAAAAAGAGACACTTGAGTTGCAGGTTATCGGTGAGAATCCGGTTGTGGCATTCAACGCGGTTATCATGAAAATGTGTAACCTTTCCTCCATCAATATAGTGGAGAACAAGGCCGACGGTGCTGCTTCCTTCATGGTAGGTACTACGGAATATGCCGTACCTTTGGGTAATATGATTGACGTGGAAGCCGAGATAGCCCGTATGGAGGCCGAACTGAAGCATAAGGAAGGATTCTTGCAGGGTGTGCTGAAGAAACTGGGTAACGAGAAGTTTGTGAATAATGCTCCTGCCGCCGTTCTTGAGATGGAACGCAAGAAGCAGGCAGATGCTGAAAGTATCATCAAATCTCTCAAGGAAAGTATTGCAGCATTGAAAAAGGCATAACTGTCCATCACATAAAACAGAGAAAAAGCTCCGGAACCTTCAACTCCGGAGCTTTTTTTAGCGGTATAATGAACTGTTTATTTGAACAGTTCTGCTACGCACCACATCAGGCGTGCGGTAGTGTGTGTCCAGATTTCCTTGTAGGTACAATTATTCTGCATCGGGAAGTAAGGCTCGTCCTCATTTTCGAATGTTTCGATTCCTACGGGTACAGCTCCCACCACATCTCCGGCGTATGCCCCGTAAAGCGGCGGATAGTCATATCCGTCTCCATAAACGGTACTCATGGCAAACGGGTTGTAGCCTAATATGTATTCTACCTGGCGGGTTGCAATATCCCTTAACGCTTTGTCGTTGAATAGGCGTGCAAGAATAAAGGCAGCTTTGGCTTTGCCCATGACAACAGCGTGGAATCCCCTGAACTGATAGGCGACGGGGAAACGGCGCAGATAGAAATCCTTCGAGAGAGGGATGCCGTTGCGCACTTGTGCATTGTATTCTTCCAGGCTGGGAAGCCCTACCTGCTCTCCTTCGTGGTACAGATTCTTATAATCGGTATTATCCACCTCGTATACGGCGCTTGGCAGTATGCCGTACGGCTCAATCAGTTGTGAAATCCCGCGTAGATAGTCTGCATAGGCTTCACAGGATGCCTTCCACAACGGGGCGTCCGGATGGGTAGGGGCATCTGTCAGTAGCATCGAGAGTCCTTCAGCCATCAAGTGCTCTTGGCTTTGGTGATAATAGGCCAGAATACGTTTTTTCCGGGAAGATTCATAGAAGAAACCTCGTAGGGGGATTTTCCAGTCGGTACGCTTTTCCAACTGTTGGCCCGCCATGACGGTACGTGCCAGCCGGGTTGCCCAGTCCAGATAGTAAACATCTTGTGTAAGGCGGTACAAACGCATGGCTGTGACGGTGGCAAGGGCATAAAGTTCTGTTTCGTTCTGTTCCGTCCTTTGTGTATCCAGCAGGTCGATGGCGAATTGGAAGTCCTCAATGGCACTGTTCCGGCACCACCGTGCAAACACTGGGTCTTTCTTTTCAAAATGAGGGGCGGCGAGTGCGCAACTGGAAGCGGCTTTCAGATTGTCCGTAGGCGTATTTCGTGCTTCTGTCTGCATGTCGTCTTTGTCACCACGGATATTCTTTGTCCAAATGCCGATAATCAGTCCACCCAGTCGGTAGCCGTCACCGAAGCGGGTACGCAGAATCCAGTTCACTCCCCAGCGTGCCTCTTCCAGCAGGCGTTCGTAGAAGATACTGTCTTTGCTTTGTACGGCACCGGCCATTTCGAGGAGGGCGATGCACGATTCGGCTGTATTTCCCGTTCCTTGAGTCAGGTCGGCTGCATCGTGCCATCCTCCGGCAATACTCATGCTCCGTCCGTCGGGATGATAGGCGAATACATCCTGATGGCATTCCTGATGAATGCCGGGCTGGTCGAAACCGCAACGTTCGGAAAAGAAGAAGTTCAGCGTGTGCCAGGCGGTAGACAGGTAGGCATCATTTCCGATGGGGAAAGGCTTTGATTGTACATCACCGATGGAGAGGAAGTATTGTCCGGGCGTATTGAAACTGCTGAAGTCCAGCACAAGAAATCCTTTGTCCTGCTTCTTGTCCTGATTCAGAGGACTGGCCTTACCTTGATAAACGGTTTGTCCCGTGGCGGCATCGTGTAGGCTGAAAGTCCTTTCCGGTACGTGCTGCACCAAAGCCTGCTTGCGTGCTCCCGGCTTGTATCCGCTGTGGCAGTAGGCCATTGCATCTTTTCGCAGGTCGAATCCCCGGCTGTTTTCCGCTTCTACCTTTTCGATGCGCATGTCGTCTATGTATAGGCTCATGCATTCGCTGGCTCCTGCAGGAGCACCTGCCAGCATGATGTTTACCGAAAAGCCGGTGACACAGTCACGGTATAGGTCCGGTATTTCCCATATGATGTGCTGCCATTTGTTGGGATAGACAGTCTCGAAGTGTTGTCCTTCAAAGCGTCCGGGAGTCGGCATGATTTTCTCTCCTTCATTGTATAGGGTGAATCCGGCAAAGGTCAGATAAACGCCCGGTGCATCCACATATACCCAAACGGAAAAGCGGTTGTATTCCCGCAAGTCTTCCCGGTCGAGGGGACGGATAATCTCCGGGGTGGCGTAATTCCGGTTTGTTGGATTCTTCTTGCCCAGGGAGGCAGGAGTGTCCAGACGGACACTTCCTTTGCCTGAGACAGTGACTTTACGGTCTACATGTATGGTTCCGGGTCCGGTGTGGCGCAGAGCGCCGAAATCTTCGGCCAGGGGGAGTACCCTGCTTTTCAATACCTTTTTCTTTTCCCACCGTGTCAGTCCGGCGTGTGCGGGATTGGCTTTCATTATGCGGTGCACATGATTGCTTTGCTGTAATTGTTTCTCCAGTTCCGTATCGGGTTTCCACGGAGCTTGTGCTTGTGCCTGCATGCAGCAGCATGCCAGCAGCAGTGTTCGGATGATGTATTTCATGGTATTCAGTGTTTGGTTTCAGGGTAAGCATGAAAAGGAGCCTTGAACTCCGGACGTAATGTATAAGTATCCTTCAGTGGGAAATCTGTGGGAACTTCTTGGGTGACGGCACCGGTGGCAGCCCATTCGCATCCCCGGAGTAAAGTCACCTGGAAACCGGTGCAGCGCATGGAGTAAGTCATGTTCGGGTCGTTGCCGCAGTGCCCCAGGAGGTCGACGAATATGCGCCCTTTCCCGTAGCTTACTGTCCACATCAACGGTTCATGCCGTCCGCGTTCGTAGGCGGTGGCCAATATTTCCATGTTTCTTACCGGACCGCGTAGGCGGGTATATATCTCGTCCTTGAAGTGTTTCCATTGAGGAGGCAATCCTTGCAGGATAGGATGATGGGGGGCGCGGTGTTCTATGACGGTTTCGTGCTGCAAGCCGTGGTAGCCGGCATACCCCGGAGAGTAGTCGTAGACGTATTGTCCGTCTTTCCAGTACAGATACGGACCGTCCTTTTCGTTTCGTCCGTCCCAGGCTCCCATGCCTATTATCTCGTTGTATTCTTTCCAGTCGGCCATCGGGACGACGGAAGAATGTATCACTACCACACCGCCTCCATCGGCAACGTATTTCTCGAAATTCTTGCGTACGGGCTCTGTCCATGTAGCTCCGCCGTAGTTGATGACGATTAAATCATATTGGTGGAAATCGGGTTTGAAGGTGGCGATGTCTCCACCAAAGTCGGGTGTAAAGGCAAAGTCCACTTTGAACATTCCGCTGTTTTCCAATATCTGCTTCATGGCTTCGCAGGCGCCTTGCCAGTAATGGCTGCCGTCCTGCCCGGCTATCATCATGGTTTTGATTACTTTCTTTTGCTGTGCGTGTGTGTGCGAGGCAGCTCCTATATAAATAAGGAGTACCAGGATAAGTGTCAGTCTTGTTTTCATTTTCCGGAAGATTTAAAGTTTTTGCCAGTAGGGTTCCATTCTATACGGTCGTAGCAGCGTGTGGTGCGCAGATTGTAACCTTGTTCGTCTACGCTGAACTTTCCATCTTTGAAGTAGGATATGTAGAGCTCGGAGATGCCGTCCTTGTTGCGGTCTTCTACAAGGAGATTGTACTTGTCGGTGACATAAATCTCGTCGGAAATGTATTGTATTTCTTTGGTATAGTTGTCTACGATTGCATAGTAGGCCTTGAAAAGGTCGAAAGTGGGGTAGTGCCCGTTGTCACGTCCGAAAAGCATTACTTCTTCAAGGGCATCGTCCCCGTCCATATTGGCAAGTACGGATTGCTGAAAGGAAAATCCCGGTTTTTGTACTTGTGGAGGAATATTGTCCCATCCTTCCTGATGGGCTGTCACTGAAAATTGCGCTTGTGCATGGATGACGTACACCAGCGCCGACAATAGGATAATCAGTTTTCTCATTGCGTGCATTTTGAGGTTATGATAATAATAGGGTTGCTTCTTGCTTATATGACCGGTGGCCCGGAGTTTTCCCTAACTTTTTTTAGAATAATTAATGAATACGGGATATATAGGGACTTAGTGCCTCTCCCATCAGGACTGAACCGGTCTGACCCGTATACTGAGAGGTCATAACATCCGCATCCTTTCCATTAAAACACCCGGATGTTTTGGGGTAATACATCCGGGTGTTTTGGGTGAAAACATCCCCATGTATTGGGGTAAAACATCCGGATGTTTTGACCTCTCAGTTCTATACTCTTTAGGGCTAAGTCCCGGTGTGTAGCCGACAAGGTATAGGGGACGTTCCGCTTATGTATGGTCTTAATGCGAGGTGAGCAGGTGCATCAATATCAGTGGCAGATAATCTTTCAGCTTGACCCTTAAAATCTTCAAAGCCTGCTGAATGCGGTAGTCTACCGTTTTTGGGGAAACGTTGAGTAGTTCGGCAGCTTCCTTGTAACTCAGATTCTGGAAACGATGCATGATGAAAGCTTCCCTATAAGTAGGCGGCAGTTCGTTGATGGCCCTTTGTATATGCTTGCTTAATTCGTTGATTTGATAGATATCCACCTCCTGCAGCATGGTGAACATTCGTTCATAGTAAGCGGTGTCTGCCCGTTGCTTCACTTCATTTTGGGCAATCCGGGTCATGCAACGATGGTAGACAGCCTTGAACAGATATTGCTTGAGCGAATATTCGATAATGGGTCTTTCGCGGTTTTCCCAAAGCCATAGCATGACGTCCTGAACAATCTCTTCTGCATCTTCCAACCGGACAAAACGATAGCAGTAGGTGCAGAGCACAGAATAGTACTTTTGAAATAACACATCAAAAGCACTTCTATCTCCTTTTTGTATGGCGGATAATAAAGATGTATCTTCCAATGGTATGTTTCTCATAGGGTGGGGGTTCATTATTGTTGGGCAAAAATAGCTTTTTTTCCCATTATAATCTAAGTGTATAAAATATTTTTAGCTTTTTGTTTAGGAGTTCTTTTCGCCCGTTTGTCTTTTGATTAAAGCTAGCAATAAAAATTATGGTAAAAAGAGAGGGAATGGAGGATCTGCTTCTCAGGTATTATGAAGGAGAGACAACGGAGGATGAAACTGCTCTGGTAGAGGAGTGGCTGGAGGCATCGGAAGAGAACCGCAGGACAGCCCGCCAGGTTCAGACACTCGGTCTGGCAGCGGACATGGCGCAGATTTCATCCAGGCTGGATGTAAAGAAGGCCTTGGAGGATGTACATCGTAAGATGAAACAGAAAAAGGTCAATAGGTATCAGGTATTATTTAGAGGGATGCAACGGGCGGCCGCCATTTTATTCATCCCTTTGATGGTATCGTGGTCTATCCTTTATTGGGACAAGGATAAAGAAGAGATACATATGATGGAAGTCAGGACAAATCCGGGAATGACTACTTCTGTCGAATTGCCGGATGGAACGGAAGTCGTTCTGAACTCGTCGTCGTCGTTGCGTTATCCTTCCCGGTTTGCCGATGATAAAAGGGAAGTGAAGTTGGTGGGTGAAGCATTCTTTTCTGTCGCAAAAGATGAAAAGAAGTTCATTGTCGGCACGCTGAACAATTCCAAGATAGTGGTACATGGAACGGAGTTCAACGTAGAGGCTTACAAAGGGAGCAGGACGGTACAGACCACTTTGGTTTCGGGTAAAGTCAGTTTCTCCTATGTGAATAACGGCAGGAGAAATAATGTAATGATGATACCGGGGCAAAAGGTTATTTATGATATAGTGCGGGAAAAGGTCGTTGTGAAAGAAGTCAATGTAGACGTGGAAACATGTTGGAAGGACGGACGTTTGATTTTCAGGAACACTCCGTTTGAAGATATATTGAAGAGTTTGAGCAAAAGATATAATGTGGAATTCATTCTGAAAAAGGCTTCATTGAAGCAGAATTCCTTTACGGCTACATTTACCAAACAACGTTTGGAGCGAATATTGGAGCACTTCCGAATATCCTCGAATATTCATTTCAAGTTTGTTGAAGATGGTGATGTGGATGCCGAGAGACAGGTAATAGAAGTTTATTAACCCTTTAAAAAGTAGTATGATGAAACACAAGTCCGTTTAGAAAAACATGCAGGAAAATGTTGGCGCATTTTCCTGCATGAAACACAGTAACTTTTAAATATCTGTTTGGCGACAGATAAAGTAACTTTATTTTTTCACTAGAAATCAATACAAAATTATGAAAAAACACTATTGTATCCAATCATTTAGGGCAAAAAGTGTCCTGATGAGATGCATGAAAAAAATTCCTCTTGCTATGAGATGCACATTATTTATGTTGTTTTGTTTGGTTGGTATGACTTTTGCCAATGAAGGTTATGCTCAAAAGACAATGGTAAACATTGCTCTTGAGAACAAGACTGTTGATGAAGTACTGACGGAGCTGGAACAAGGTACCGAATTTGTTTTCTTCTACAACAACAAGCAGATTGACGTTAAGCGCCGTGTATCGGTCCGGGCAAATAACAAAACCATATTCAAGGTTCTGAACGATGTATTCAAAGGAACCAATATAGGCTATAAGATATTGGACCGTAATATAATCCTTTATGATAAAGCTGTAGGAGCTGATGGGGTACAGATGGCTTTGCAGGCTGCGACGGTGAAAGGTTCTGTGGTCGATGCAACCGGTGAACCGGTGATTGGTGCCAGTATCTTGGTGCAGGGAACTACCAACGGTGTCATAACAGACATTGACGGTAATTTCATTCTGACCAATGTGGGCTCTGATGCTACTCTTATAATAAGCTATGTAGGTTATAAGACACAAAACATAAAGGTTGCAGGCCGAAATTCGTTCAAGATAGTTTTGGTAGAAGATGCTGAGATATTGGATGAAGTGGTTGTTGTAGGATATGGTGTACAGAAGAAAGAATCACTGACCGGTGCCATTGCAGCCATTGGTGCTGATGAAATAGCTACGACCAAGACCGAGAATCTGATTAGCAATATTCAAGGTAAGATGCCGGGACTATTGATTCGCCAGAAAACCGGAGAGCCGGGAACTTTCGACAATATGGTGAGCATTCGCGGTTATGGTGACCCGTTGGTGGTAATTGACGGTATCACACGTGAAGGTACCGAAGAACTTGCACAGCTGAATTCTGAGGATATAGAAAGTATCTCTATTTTGAAAGATGCTTCTGCCGCTATTTATGGTATGAATGCGGCTAATGGCGTAATCATTGTTACTACCAAAAAAGGTGTGGCCGAAAAGACCAGAGTATCTTACTCGGCATTGTTCGGTATGAAGAATGCCACGGGTATGGAAGAAACGGTAGATGCTTATGCTTATCGCATGTTGGCCAATGAAAGGGCACGTAATGACCAGGCTGCCCCTGAATACACTGACGATATTCTGGAACTGTATAGAACCGGGACTAAGGGTTATACAGACAATAACTGGATTGACATGTTTATGAATAAACTGGCGTTCCAGCAATCGCATACTGTTTCTGTGAGAGGCGGAACGGATAAGGTGAAGTATTATGTGAGCTTCGGCTATAATGGCGATAATGGTTTGCTGAAGAGTGGTATCCAATACTATCATAGATATAATCTGAGAAGTAACCTGACTGCAGAGCTTACGAAAGGGCTGAAACTGAATGTGAATCTGTCCGGACGTTGGGATGAAACCCAAAGGCCGAGAGAGGATTTTATGTGGACTTTTAAGACTTTGATGGTTAATGACCGTGGTATCGGTACTCATACGATTGACAATCCCAATCATTTGTCTGCAATCGGTCCTGAAAACAAGAATCCTTTTGCGTTGGTTGATCCGGATATAGACGGTTATCGCAAGAACAGAGGCCTGACGTATTCTGCCGATGTGGAATTGAATTGGCAAGTTCCTTTTGTAAAAGGGATGTCATTGAGTCTTTTGGGGTCATTTGACGGTAACAATCGTAACAACTCTTCTTTAAACCGTTCTTATCCGTTGTATGATTATTATACAGATGCGCCTGCCGGTACGGGAGGTAGTACTGACGCTTATTCCAATACGATGAGAATATATCAGAAGATTTATGGTAGGGTGCAGGCTCAATATATGCGTTCTTTCAATCAGCACAATTTGAATGTGACAGCTGTGGCAGAGTTGAGCAGTACACGACGCGATGAATTATCCGGTTCCCGGCAATATTCAGAGTTGTTTACTAATGATATTTTGAATCAGGCAAGTCCGGGTACAGCTACCAATTCAGGGTATCGTAGTTTTGGCCGTTTGGCAGCCTATCTGATGCGTGCGAACTATGATTATGCCGGTAAATACTTGTTGGAGGTAGTAGGACGTTATGATGGTTCTTATCGTTATGCTCCTTCTAAGCGTTGGACGTTCTTCCCGTCGGTAAGTGCCGGATGGCGGCTTTCGGAAGAAAGTTTCATCAAGGACAATTTGCCGTTCATTACTAATTTGAAAATCAGGGGTTCTTTTGGGCAAAGTGGATATGATGCCGGTGATCCTTTCCAATATGTATCTGCTTATAATTCGGCTTCCAATGGTTATGTTTTTGATGGTACCAGCCAGATTATGGGTATGGTAGCTCCTGGTGTAGTGACCGACCGGCTTTCTTGGGTTACATCTTCTATTTCCAATGTAGGTCTGGACTTTGACTTATGGAATGGTAAGTTGAGTGGTACTATCGAGTGGTTCAATCGTAAGAATGAAGGCATTTTGGCCGACCGTGCACAATCTGCTCCTGATACATTTGGTGCAAGTTTCCCGAAGGAAAATCTGAATTCTAACCGGAACCGGGGTTTTGAGATTGAATTGGGACACAGAGGACAAATCGGTAAGGACTTCTCATATTCAGTAAGTGCTAATTTTACGTATGCACGTGAAAGAAGTCTGCATGTGGAACATGCAGAATATACCAGTTCTATGGATAGATGGCTGAATGGAAAGGAAAACCGTAACAGTAATGTGATGTGGTTGTATAAATACGATGGCCAATATACTTCTTTGGAACAGTATGAAACGGCTCCTTTGATTGGTGGGAACTTGGGTAACTCTAAGATGCTTCCGGGTAGTTACAGATTGCTTGACTTGAATGGTGATGGCAGGATTAACAGCAGTGACCGTGTTCCGGAGTTTTGGGCAACCGGTGCAAATCCTCCTATCCAGTATGGGTTGACTTTGGCGGCTTCTTATAAGAACTTTGATCTCAATATGCTGTTTCAAGGAGCTTCCGGTTACTCCATCGGATATGCCAATGATGATGTTTGGGGATATGGTGGCAAGACAAATAAATCTTATTTAATTGCGAAGTATGTAGATCGTTGGCATCCTGCAAATATAACAGATGATCCGTATAATCCTGCCACACAATGGGTAGCCGGTTATTATCCGGCATTACGCCACAATTTCTCCAATACTTCGGATAATGGTAGCAGATGGAATTATGGTATTTCCGTTTGGCTTCCGCAAGCTACTTATCTCCGTTTGAAGAGTATGGAGATCGGTTACAATCTGCCAAAATCATTTATGAAAAGAATCGGGTTGAACAGTGCCCGTATCTTTGTCAATGGTTCAAACCTGCTTACGTTCTGTAACAAGGCTTTGAAGGATGCTGACCCCGAACGTGAGGAAAGGGATTGGGGAGCCAACCTGGCATATCCGTTGATGAGAACTTATAACTTTGGGTTAAACATAAACTTTTAATTCTGAAATACCATGAAAAAAAATATTTTATCGATATTCTCATTATGTGCATTGATGGGATTGTCCGGTTGTAATGCCTTCTTGGAACTTGAACCGCTGGATAAAGTGTCTCCCGAGCAGTTATTGGAGACAGAAGGTGGTGTAAAGGCACTATTGGCAAACATATATACCATGATTCCTATGGAAGATTTTAATTATCGTCCGAACGCTGGTTTTAATCAACGCGGTTATGATGGTGTGAATGAAACTACTAATTTGGCATTTCTCACCGACGAAGCTACCCGTAGTGACGGAGGAGTGGGTATAGGTTACGAAGGATTCAATTATTGGCCCTATGGAGATATTCGTCAGGTGAATATTTTTATGCAGAATGTAGAGAAAGCCAAAGAAGCCGGAACAATTTCTGTTGCAGATGCGGATCGTATGACTGGTGAAGCCCATTTTGCACGTGCTTATATGTATTATGGGCTTGTAAAAAGATATGGCGGCGTTCCTCTGATTGACAAAGTGCAGGACGATGATTATGCCAATGGTGGACCGGGTGCTGTGGCAGTTCCTCGCAGTACAGAGTTGGATACTTGGAAATTTGTATTGAATGAGTGTACCCTTGCTGCTGCTACTTTGCCCGATGCGACTTCTGGTTCGGATTTGTATCGCGTAACCAAGTGGGCAGCTTATGCGTTGAAGTCAAGAGTTGCACTTCATGCAGCTTCTGTAGCCAAGTATTGGAATCTGGCACCTTTGGCTGGTGAGGCTGTCACTCAGAAACTGGTGGGTGGAATGACTTCTGCCGATGCCGATGCATTCTATAAAGAATGTATTGAAGCATCTAAGTTCCTTATAGAGAATTCCGGTAAATCCCTTTATAAGCCTACTCCG
Organism: Bacteroides sp. AM44-19; assembly: GCF_003603395.1. Classification (NCBI taxonomy): domain Bacteria; kingdom Pseudomonadati; phylum Bacteroidota; class Bacteroidia; order Bacteroidales; family Bacteroidaceae; genus Bacteroides; species Bacteroides sp. AM44-19. The sequence continues at coordinate 401,251 of NZ_QTNB01000002.1, forward strand.
GCTACTGTTAAGGAGGCTGCATCAAACTTCCAGGCCTTGTTCCTGAATGACCAGAATGAAGAGGTCATTTTCAGTAAAGCGTATCTTAATGGAACAACCAATACTAATCAGGGACATAGCTATGCTCAGTTTAATATCCTTCCTCAAGTCAATCCGGGAGCTCTGAAATATGGACGTTTCAATCCGATGTTGGAAATCGTTGATTTGTTTGAAGATTATACGGATGACGGCACGGGAAAAAGTGCAAAGATTGTAACTCGTACGGATGGGAATGAAGATGCTTATATCGCTAATTTCCATAATATGAATAATGCTTCTGTAGTGAACACCTTGATGTCGGTACCTTTTGTTAAATATAACGATTTGTATGAACCGTTTGCCAACAAGGATGCACGTCTGTTGGCAAGTGTGGTTGTGCCGGGTTCATCTTATGCCGGCACTGAGATTATTATCCAGGGCGGATTTATTAAGGACAATAATAGCTATGTGGCTTATTCAAACGAGTCTACTCAGAAAAATGGAACAACATATTATGCTTTAGGAGCCGAAGGTGAAACCATGTTCTCTGGATTTAATAATGTGAACAGTGGTGAGGATGCTAATTGGACTGCTACAGGTTTTGGAGTTCGTAAGTATATGCCCGAGGGCGAGAGCATGTCTCCCGACCGTCTTTCGTCCACTACCTCTTATATTGATATGCGTTTGGCAGAAGTCTACCTGAATTATGCTGAGGCTGTTGTGGAAAATGGTAGTGGATTTGGCGATAAGGAATTGGCTGAGAACTATTTGAATGCTTTGCGACGTAGAGCCGGACATACCGACCGGATATCTTTGACATTAGAGAGTGTTTTGAAGGAACGTCGTGTGGAGATGGCGTTTGAAGGAAAGCGTTTTTGGGATATGAATCGTCGTAGGGAATTCCATACTGAGTTCAGCAATAATAGAATTCGTAAAGCTTTGGTGCCGATGCTTGACTTGCGTGGTGCAGAGCCTAAATATGTCTTTGCAAGGGTGAACTACTTTGGTGACGAAACAAGAGGAGGGCGTACTTTCCAGAACATCAACTACTATAGGGGCATACCTAATATTGCCACGAATGGTTTAGTTCAGAATCCAGGTCATTAATTTGAATAATATTAAGTAGAAAGTTATGAAAAAGATATTGTTATTTGTGTCATGCTTCTTATTCGCATTGACATCTTGTGAAATTGATAATTATGAGGGACCGGATGCTTCCATACATGGTTCTATCCTTGACGAACAGACTGGTGAACTTGTAGGTTCTGATATGGAAAACGGTAATGCAATTAAAGTGAGGGAGCATGGATTTACTAATGCTACGGATCAAACCTGGTATATCACAAATACCGGAGAATACCGTAACAATATGGTTTTTGCTGCCACTTATGATGTCCGTTTTGAAAATGGGAATTTTTATCCATTTGAAGTGAAGGATTTTGTTGTTAAGTCAGGGGATAATGTGTATGATTTCAAGGTTATTCCTTATATTCGCGTTAAAAGTCCAAAAGTAGAAAAGAATGGCAATGTAATTACTGCTACATTCTCGTTGGAAGCTGGTAAACAAGAAGTGAAATTGAAAGAGATTCAGCTGTTTGCTTTTTCAGATATGTGGGTAGGTAACAATGTGAAATTGACGTTGAATGGAGGGACTGATAAGCAAGTGTTTAGTCCGAGTACTGCTATAAATAGCGCTGATATTTATACATTGTCCATCGATCTGGGACAAAATGCTGATGTCTTGAAATACAGCAAGAATTATTATTTCCGTATTGGCGCTCTGGCTGATGTTTCGGGTGTGGGCACTGTACGGCATAATTATGCGCCGGTAGTAGTTATAAAATTGTAATTTATAGCAGAGGGAGACGTTCTGCTTGACGGCAGAACGTCTTTTTTTATCCATACATTAAAAATAAGACCATGAAGAAATTGAACACGATTATTTTAATTTTGCTGGGGATGATATGTACTCAGTTGTATGCTGTACAATTGAATTCGATATATCCTCTAAAACCCAATGACTCCGAAGCTTTTTATTTCACTCCCGAGAACTATCCTATAAAGGCGGATGGAAAGATGGATGTATCGGATGCTTTGCAGGCAGCGATTAATCAAGTGAAGAAAGAAAAGAATTTCGGAATCCTTTTTATCCCTGAAGGTAAATATAAAATTAGCAAGACCATTTATATTCCTACGGCTATTCGTTTGATTGGCTATGGAAAGAATCGCCCGGAATTTATTCTGGCTAAGAATTCTCCGGGTTTTCAGGAGGAAGTAGCTGATGATAAAGGAAAAGCTAAATACATGTTCTGGTTTACGGGAGCCGTTGTCAAGGAAGGTGAGAAACCCCGTGATGCCGGTGCCAGTACGTTCTACAGTGCCATGTCGAATATCAACTTGCGTATAGAAGATGGCAATCCGCATGCAGTGGCGCTACGCACACACTTTGCCCAACACAGTTTTATCAGTTATGTGGCCGTATACATAGGTAAAGGCAAGGCTGGTCTGTTCGATGTGGGCAATGAGTTGGAAAACGTTGCTTTTTACGGGGGAGATTATGGCATTTATACGACAAAAGCTTCTCCCGGATGGCCGGTAATGATGGTCGACTCTTATTTTGAGGGACAGCGTGTAGCTGCTCTTCGTTGCCAGGAGTCCGGTTTGGCAATGGTGAATCTGTATGCCAAGAATGTTCCGGCTGTATTTGATATTGACCCTAATTATTGCGACAAGTTATTTTTGGAAAACAGCTATTTTGAAAATGTAAGTGGTCCGGCAGTGGTGATTACCAACGAGAACAACAGCAACAATCAGATAACCTTCCGCAATGTATATTGTAAGAATGTACCGACCTTGGCGAAATATACCCGTAGCAATACGGCCACCCATGTTGCTCATAAAATCTATAAGGTAAAGTCATACGACCACGGCTTGCAGATGGATAACATGGTGGATATGCCGGAATATGAAACGTTGGTTGATATTGAACCGATACAGAAGATGCCGGTTGCCCAACTGATGGACATCCCTGCACTGCCTGCAATGACAACATGGGTAAATCTGCGCGAATTCGGTGCAAAGGGAGATGGGGAAACGGATGATACGAAGGTCATCCAGGAGGCTATTGACAAGTACGATAATATCTATGTGCCCCAGGGCTGGTATCGCATTACCGAAACTTTGAAGATGAAGCCCGATACCAAGTTGATAGGCCTGCATCCTTTTGGCACTCAGTTCCGGCTAGATGAAAGTACTGCTGCATTCAGTGGTTTTGGCGGTCCGAAAGCGATGGTGGAATCTTCGGAAGGCGGTGCAAATATGCTGATGGGCATTGGTATCAATACCGGCGGTTATAACTATCGTGCTGTAGGTGTGAAGTGGATGGCAAATGCAGATTCTTATATGAATGACGTGAAGTTTGTAGGCGGGCATGGCGGTTTATGGAAACCTAAACCGGGTGTTGAGGAACCACGTGGCCGGTGGAACAGACCGGCTCGTATCAGTTCTCCCGATAATCCGGTAGCGGCTTCGGGCATGGATCTTGCTTGGGACAACCAGTATTGGAGTCTGTGGGTGACCAACAACGGTGGTGGCACCTTTAAAGATATCTGGACAGCAAGCACATATGCCACCAATGGTTTCTATGCCAACAATACTTCTACTCCGGGGCGTATCTATGCCATGTCCATCGAGCATCATGTAAGAAATGAAGTACGTTTCAGCAAGGTGTCCAACTGGAAGGTGTATTGCATGCAAACCGAGGAAGAGAGCCGCGAAAGTACCGATTGCCAACCGATAGAGATGGACGACTGCAAAGATGTGACCTTTGCAAACTTGTATATGTTCCGCGTTATCCGTGTCAATGAACCGTATCACAGTTCTGTACGTATCCGCAATTGCGAGAACATCGCATTTCTGAACCTGCATAACTATTCTCAGATTAAATATACGAATAACATTGCAGTGTTCGATGTCAACAAAGACATTGACATCCGCCCGTGGGAACTTTCTCGCTTGATTGTAACCGGAAAAGAACCTCATCAGCAATCGTTAGGCAATGAAATAGGTAAGGTGAACCAATTGGCTTCCGATTTGGAATTTGCCGAAGGCATTGCGCGCGACAGTAAAGGTAACATTTACTTCTGCGACCATCGGATGCGTCGTATCTTTAAGTGGTCGGTAGAGACAAACAGCTTGTCGCTGCTGGCAGATTTCCCGTGGAAACCCTCCAACCTGGCTTTTGATTCAGAAGATAATCTATTGGTATTGTTCAGATATGATGCGCAGCCGGGATATCTGATTAATGGTAAGCCGGAGGAAATGCCGGTAATGCCTGATACAAAAGGTACTTCTTTCAGCGGATATGGTAATTCCGCATATACAATGAGAGTCTACTCCATTGACCCGGAAAATCCGGAAGAGACCATCAAACTGTTGCCGCGTGTTCCGATGGGTCAAGTGAAGAACGTGTATAAGGCTCTTTATCCTTCTAACCGTTGGAGAGACTTCCACGATTTCAATGCGGTGTCGGTCTATGTTCCTGAAATGTGCTTCCTGGCACCGGATGGAAAAACTATCATTCCTCATTATTTCGACTTGTCACGTAGTTCTTCCCTGCTGGAAGCCTATCCGGGAAAGCCTTTCTATACATCTGATGAATATGACCGCAGAATGGTGAAGATGGATGTGGCCAATGACGGCACGCTCTCCAACTTGAGCTATTTTGTGGAGCAGGGCGAATTTGGTTCTGCTGTAGATAAGGAAGGGAACTTGTATGTGGCTGACGGAGAAATATATGTATTTGATAAGGATGGCAAGAAGAAAGGGATGATTCGTGTTCCCGAACGTCCGTCCACATTACAGTTTGGCGGTAAGGATGGCAATACATTGTTTGTCACAGGCCGTTCCAAGTTCTTTGGTGTACGTATTAAATAAGGAAAATCCATATTAAAACAATCTGTGTAATGAGAAATTATCAAATAATGAGATACCTGCTGATAGTCTGTTGGATTATCGGTAATATGCCGTCCGGGTGGGCGGCAGAGGGTGGTTCCACCTATACGCAAAGACCGGACGATCCGGAAGCATTCTACTTTACCCCGGAGAATTACGGCTTCAAGGCTGATGGAAAGTCCGACGTGACCGATGCACTTCAAGAGGCAATCAATCAGGTGAAGCGCGAAAAGAATTTTGGGATACTGTTTCTGCCGGAAGGAAATTATCGCATTAGCAAGACGATTCAAATTCCCTCATCCATTCGGCTGATTGGTTATGGGAAGAAACGGCCGGTGATTTATTTGGGAGCCGATACACCCGGTTTCCAGACTACTCAAAATTATATGATATGGTTTACGGGAGGGCTGGCACAAGAGGGCAGGAAGCCTTCGGATGCTGGTGCAGGTACTTTCTATAGTGCGGTGTCCAATGTGGATTTCCGTATAGACAAAGGTAATCCTCAAGCCGTCGCCATTCGTGCGCATTTTGCCCAGCATGGATTTATCAATCATTGCGACATTCGGATTGGTTCGGGAAAAGCCGGCATGTATGATGTTGGCAATGAACTGGAAGACGTCAGGTTTTATGGCGGTGAATATGGGATAATTTCCTCCAGGACTTCTCCGGGATGGCCTATGATGATGGTCGATACTTACTTTGAGGGGCAGAGAAAGGCGGCTGTCTATTCAAAAGAGGTGGGGTTTGCCATCGTCAATATGCATGTGAAGAATACGCCCGTTGCCTTTGAAATGGCAGAGAATCTGGCAGACCGCCTTCATGTGGAGAATTCGTTGTGGGAGAATATTTCGGAAGCCGGTGTCAGGGTGAGCGTAGAGGGAAATACTTTTTCGCAATTGAATCTGGTGAATGTGGATTGCAGGAATGTTCCCGTACTGGTGGGCTATGCTCAAAGTGGAAAGAAAGTTGCCGGAAAAGCAAAAATGTACAGAGTCAAGGAGTTTACTTACGGTCTGGTGTATCAGGATTTGAATGATGCTTCTTCTTTCAGGGAAATATGTGAAATAGAGCCGGTGGCAAAACTGCCGGTTACACTTGGCAAGGACCTTCCGGTTCTTCCGGCAATGGAGACATGGGTCAATATCCGAGACTTAGGGGCAAAAGGTGATGGCGAGACTGATGATACGGAAGTTTTTGAGAAAGCTGTCTCTTTGCATAAAAACATCTATGTGCCCCAGGGTTGGTATCGCCTGACGAGAACGTTGAAGCTGTCTCCCGGTACTAAGCTGATTGGGCTGCATCCTTTTGGGACTCAATTTCTGTTGAAGGAAAGCGAGCCTGCATTCAGTGGTTTCGGCGTGCCTGTGCCTTTGGTTGAATCTTCCGAAGGCGGCGACGACGTACTGAATGGTATAGGTATTAATACCGGTGCGTATAATTACCGTGCTGTCGGCTGTAAATGGATGGCGGGTGAGCGTTCGTACTTGAATGATGTGAAGTTTGTAGGCGGGCACGGCACCTTGCGCAAACCGGCTCCGAATGCTTCCGGACAGTCGTCTTACCGCAGGGGCGAGCGTCGAATTAGTTCTCCGTCTTCTCCGGTCATGGAGACCGGTAAGGATATGGCTTGGGACAACCAGTATTGGAGTTTGTGGATTACAAACAATGGTGGCGGGACAATTAAGGATGTTTGGACAGCCAGTACGTATGCTGCCAGTGGGCTTTATATTAGCGAAACGAAGACTCCGGGACGTATTTATGCCATGTCTTTGGAGCATCATGTCCGTACTGAAGCCCGTTTCCATAATGTGGCCAACTGGAAAATTTATGCTTTCCAGTTTGAGGAAGAAGGTCGTGAAGGGCCTGATTGTTATATGGCAGAAATGTCCAACTGTCAAAATATCGAAATGGTAAATGTGTGGATGTATCGCGTAATCCGTGCCTTTATGCCGAAGAGGATAGGTTTCCGCATATGGGATTGCAAGAATATCACTTTCCGTAATATGCACAATTATACGCAGATATTACCAGTCATAGAGTTTCCTATATATGATATGAATAAGAAGTTGCCCGTTTATTCGTGGGACTTTGCCCGTCTCACTGTTTTGGGTAGCGAGAAGAGCCTTCGCCCTTCCTGCACGGTCATGGACAAGCCAGTGAAGCTGGCTACCGGTTTTGAACTAGCCTCCGGAGCTACTACCGACAGTAAAGGAAATATCTACTTCTGTGAAAACCGTCTGAAGAAAATCTATAAATGGTCGGCAGACACGGAGCAGATTACTTTGATAGCCGATTATCCCTGGAAGCCTTTTACATTGACTACTGATACGCAAGACAATCTGCTGGTTATTTTCCGCTATGACCCTCAGCCGGGTTATCTGGTGAACGGCAAGCAGGAAACGGTAGTGCGCTTGCCGGATGATAATCCGATGTACAGTGGTTGGGGTAACAGTGGCTGGAGTGCTTGGGGGTATTCTTTTAATCCGGATAACGTGGATGCTACGATGAAGCCTATGCCACGTGTCGTTACAGCCGGTATGAAGAATATACAGAAAGTCATTCACCCTTCCAGTCGTTGGAGAGGTGACTTTGACAAGGTGGTTGCCAGTATGCCTGAGTATAGTTTTGTCGCTCCGGATGGCGTGACAATTATTCCGGATACCTATGATTTGGGACGTTCTTGTGCTTTGACTGTTACAGTTCCCGGTCAGTCAGAACCGGTTTATATTGTAAATGAGATGAATAAAACGACAGTACAACTTTCCGTTGGTGGGGATGGCCGTTTGACAGAACAAGGAATAATATGTCCTTATGGCCAATACAGTAATGTGACCGATGCTGACGGAAATGTCTATGTTGCTGATGGTGAAATATTTGTCTATGACAAATATGGTAAAGAGCAGAGACGTATTCAGATAGAAGAACGCCCGATTTCCTTGGCAATTGGTGGAAGGCAGAAGGATATGCTTTTTGTTACCACCTCAAGTTCTTTCTATGGAATTAAGATACGTTAGGTATTGTATAGGTAAAAAAGAATTAGCCCCTGCGGTCGTTTTATATCGCAGGGGCTAATTTATTATAAGAAGGTCTCTTTTCCTTATAGGCTGATTGTTTGGAATATTATTTTTCCAGCAGCTCTTTCAGAAAAGAATCCAGTTCCTCATCCAATCCTTTCAGTAGCTCTTCATTGACCAATAGAGTATCATCATCCATCAGCAACAGTTCTGCTATTGTTTCTTTATCATCATCCACCAGTACAAAAGAGAATGGTTTCAGGATAGTCAGCTTGTCGAACTTTCCTTCATTTTTCATGTTGCAGAGCAGTGAGGACAAGATACGCTCTACATTTTCGTAGAAATCATCCCCCTCGTATGTCATCCATTCTTCAATGGAAGTATTGGCAAGCTCTTCATCTTCATCATCAAAGATAGACAGTTCGCCCGAATTCTGATTCGGTTGCAGATGAATGTCTGTAACGATAGTCTGTTCGCAACCGCAGGTGTATTTGCCGATTGCTTTTTTAAGAGTGTCCTCCAAGAGTGCTAATGACGATTGACTGAGCTTCATAATAACTTTCTTTTCTTAATGGTTGTTCAAAGGTATAAAAAAAACGGTTATCTCTGCATCATTTGACTAAAAATCATCATCAAATCTGTTCATTTGCATGTTCAGGCGTGCCATTCCCTCTTTTCGTTTCTCCAATTCGTCTACATACATGCTGATAAAGATATAATAGGAGATGGTTCCATCATGTATTTCGCCTGTCTCTTTTTTGTCTGTCTTGCTTTTCTCACGGGCAAGGGTTTGCGCTTTTAATGCCCATTCCAAGGCAGTATCTATGCTGTCTTGCATTTCGTAGCCCAAAGCGGTGTTATAGGCTGCATACATTTTCTGTTTTCCTTTTTTTGTTTCGTAGGTCTGCTTCCAGAGCTCTACTGCTTTACTCCAATTTTCTTCTTTGGCATATACGGCTGCGTCACGCATATTTACAGAACCACCACTGAAGAGATAGCGGTTACTGGTTTTCCAATAGGGGAGTAGATGTCTTACCGGAACCGTTCCTGCAAATTCAGATGCTTGCTTCACCATGTCTTCTTCGCTGATGAGGCGGGAACGTACTGACGCTTCACCATTTCCTGCCTCTTCCCAGAAAATACTGTCATTGCTGTTGATGGTCACCATAGGACCTTTGCGGTTAGGTAAATATATTCTGACGGTAGGATATACCTTTACATCCACTGTGCCGAGGAACACACCCCAGTCGGGCATATAACTTATCTTGCGATTGGAACGCATTTGTATGTTTTCCAGGGCTATCAGGAAATCTACGTCCAAATTCTGTGTAAGTTCCAGTACTTCATCTCTCGATAATGTGCTTTCGCGGGGATTGATGTCTTTACTCCGGAGGGCAGAGTCGCATATCACAACCTCTTCAAAGTAGTTTTCGTTGGCAAGGGCCTCTGCAAGGGATTCGGTTGTTATTGCGGCGTCTCCATTGTAGTAGTTGGTGAGGCGTGCCACCTCATTCTCGCTTTTTTTCTGTTCTTCCTCAGTGATGATGAGTTTGTTGTCCGGTACGTTTGGCATGTTGTTGACAACAGCCACACGTTTCAGTGTTGCCGGGAAACTGACTTCTGCCGGAAGCATATAATCAATGGACAGTTGTTCTACACTCTGGCAGCTGCCTAACAGCAGAGACCCCATCAATAACAGACAATAGTGATATTTGGTCATAGTCTTTGGTTTTGTTCTTTGGAGCAAAAGTACTCTTTTAGCTGAATATTCAAAAGCTGGAACGAATAAAAAATGTGATAATGTGGTAGGAGAAAAAGTGATAGGGTGATAAAAGATACCTGACGGTATCATCTTATCACCCTATCGCCTTATCATTTTATAGCTTTGCTTTATGCATTCCGTCCGTGGCAGTTTTTGTATTTCTTACCGCTTCCGCAAGGACAAGGATCATTGCGTCCTACGGTCTTCTCGGCACGGATAGGTTCGCGTCTTGGTTGTTCACGTGTATCTTGTGCCGCAGCGGCCTGCTGGTTCGGGTCATTCAAATCAACCTTCTGTTCGCGATACTTGCTCATATCCTGGCGTTGTTCCGGAGCAGCCTGGCGCACCTCTACTTGGCGGGGAGCCTGGGGAGCCTCAGGGGCTTCAGCCGGAGCCTCTTGTACCGGGATTTGTCCACGCATTAAGATAGAGATAGTCTGATTATTAATCTTATTCACCATGGCATCAAACAAGTTCACAGATTCCAGCTTGTAAATCAGCAGCGGGTCTTTCTGCTCGTAACTTGCATTCTGCACGGAGTGTTTCAGCTCGTCCAGCTCGCGCAGGTTTTCTTTCCATGCTTCGTCGATGACGTGCAGCAAGATGGATTTCTCGAATGACTTCACCACCTCCTTACATTCTGTCTCATAAGCTCTCTTCAGGTTGCAGGAGATGTTGTACATACGTTTTCCGTCTGTGATGGGGATAAGTATGTTTTCGTACATGTGTCCCTGCGTTTCGTATACTTGTTTGATGACCGGATAGGCTATCTGTGCCATACGTTCTGTCTTGCGTTTGAAGAGTTCCATGGCAGCGTCAAAAGTTCTGTCTGCCAGTTTTTCTTTCTTCTCATTACGGAATTCCTCTTCGGTGAAAGGTACTTCCATGGCAAGTGTCTGGAGCACATCCATCTTGCAGTTTTCGTAGTCGGGCGCTTCAATGGCATTGGCACAACGGTCCCAAATCATGTTCACGATATCCATGCCGATACGTTCGCCCATCAAAGCGTGGCGGCGTTTGGTGTAGACTACTGTACGTTGCTTGTTCATCACGTCGTCATATTCCAACAGACGCTTACGGATGCCGAAGTTGTTTTCCTCAACTTTCTTTTGCGCACGTTCAATGGATTTGGAAATCATGCCGTGTTCAATCATTTCACCTTCTTTGAAACCCAGTTTGTCCATTACACTGGCAATGCGGTCACTGGAGAACAAACGCATCAGGTCATCTTCCAAAGATACGAAGAATACAGAAGAACCCGGGTCGCCTTGACGTCCTGCACGACCACGTAACTGACGGTCCACACGGCGTGATTCGTGGCGTTCTGTACCGATGATGGCAAGACCGCCTGCAGCTTTCACTTCCGGACTCAGCTTGATGTCGGTACCACGGCCGGCCATATTGGTAGCGATGGTTACAGCACATTTCAAACCGGCAGTAGCCACAATATCCGCTTCCTTCTGATGCAGTTTGGCATTCAATACACTATGTTCAATCTTACGCATGGTAAGCATTTTGCTCAACATTTCAGAGATTTCAACAGAAGTGGTACCCACCAGTACGGGGCGTCCTGCTGCCACCATTTTTTCTATCTCTTCGATGACTGCTTTATATTTTTCACGTTTTGTCTTGTAAACGCGGTCATTCATGTCATTACGGGCAATGGGGCGGTTAGTCGGAATAACCACTACATCCAGTTTGTAGATGTCCCACAACTCGCCGGCTTCTGTTTCTGCCGTACCGGTCATACCGGATAGTTTGTGGTACATACGGAAATAGTTCTGTAATGTAATGGTGGCAAAAGTCTGGGTGGCAGCTTCTACTTTCACGCCTTCTTTGGCTTCGATGGCTTGGTGCAAACCGTCAGAATAACGACGTCCTTCCATGATACGTCCCGTCTGCTCATCCACAATCTTCACTTGGCCGTCAATTACCACATATTCGTCATCTTTCTCGAACATGGTGTATGCCTTCAACAGTTGGTTGATGGTATGCACACGTTCGCTTTTGATGGCATAGTTGGTCATCAGGGCATCCTTCTTTTCAAGGCGCTGTTCGTCTGTCAGCTCTGTTTCGTTTTCCAAGGCAGAGAGTTGCGCTGTGATATCGGGGAGTACGAAGAAAGTGGGGTCCTCTACATTGCTACTAATCAAGTCTACGCCCTTGTCCGTCAAATCCACGCTGTTCATTTTCTCTTCGATAACGAAGTACAGCGGGTCAGTCACCTCGTGCATGCGCTTGTTGTTCTGCTCCATGTAGATTTCTTCGGTCTTCAGCATACCGGCCTTGATGCCTTGTTCGCTGAGGAACTTGATGAGTGCCTTGTTCTTGGGCAGGCACTTGTGACTGCGGTACAAAGCGAGGAAGCCTTCTTCCTGGTCTTTCTTATCGTTTGATGCAATCAGGCGCTTGGCATCGGCCAGGTATTGGGTAGCCAGTTTTTTCTGAGCTTCTACCAGACGTTCCACTTGCGGGCGGAGCTGTTCGAAGAGTTGGTCATCGCCTTTGGGAACCGGTCCGGAGATAATCAGCGGAGTACGGGCATCATCAATCAATACTGAGTCCACCTCATCGACAATGGCATAATTATGTTGGCGTTGTACCAGGTCTTTGGGGCTGATAGCCATGTTGTCACGCAGGTAGTCGAAACCGAATTCATTGTTTGTACCGAACGTGATATCTGCCAGATAAGCTTTGCGACGGGCATCAGAGTTGGGCTGGTGCTTGTCGATGCAATCTACACTCAAACCGTGGAACATGTAAAGAGGACCCATCCACTCGGAGTCACGTTTTGCCAGATAGTCGTTCACTGTTACCACGTGCACGCCGTTACCAGTCAGGGCATTGAGGAATACCGGTAGGGTAGCTACCAATGTCTTACCTTCACCGGTTGCCATTTCGGCAATCTTACCTTTATGTAGAACCACACCACCAAATAGCTGTACATCATAATGTACCATGTTCCATACAGTATCGTTACCACCTGCTATCCAATGGTTCTGGTAGATGGCTTTATCGCCTTCGATGCGTACAAAGTCTTTAGTGGCAGCCAGTTGGCGGTCAAAATCGGTAGCTGTAACCACTATTTCTTCATTTTCAGAGAATCGTTTGGCTGTTTCCTTTACAATAGAGAAAGCGGTGGGTAATACTTCGTCCAGCGCTTTTTCATAAATCTCCAATATCTCTTTCTCGATTTTGTCGATTTGGTTGAAGAGGTCTTCGCGTTTTTCCAGTTCGGTATCTTCAACGCTGGCTTTCAGTTCTTCCACTTTGGCGCGTTGTTCGGCTGCCGAATCGTGGATGTAGGCTTTCAGTTCTTCTGTCTTGGCGCGTAGGGCGTCGTTGTCGAGTTTGGCTACTTCCGGGTAAGCGGCTTTGATTTTCTCCACCCACGGTTGTATTTCTTTCATGTCGCGTGTGGATTTGTTGCCGAAAATCGAGCTTAAAAATTCATTAAATCCCATTATATATTTGTTTTTATTATTATTGCTGAGTTAGTTGAGCGTGCAAAGTTACTGATTTCTATACAGATTATCCAGATTTGCACAGATTATTTTAGAATCAAAAGTCAAGGGGAGATGCTGTACTTGCATTAGGGGCGCGGATGCGCATTACACTTGCCAAGGTAGGGGCAATGCGGTCAATACTGATGGGGGTACGGATGGTTTCAGCCTTCATTCCTCCTCCCAATAAAATGAGGGGAGCAGGAATATCGGCCGTACGTACTACACGGTTATCAGTACTATTTTCCTGCATGATAGTCCAGCCCGGGAGTATTTCAATGAGCAAATCGCCAGAGCGCTTGCGATGAAAACTATTGCGTATACGTTCTATTTGCCGTGACCAGGGGCCCAAAAGCAGGCGATGAGCTGAATATACTTCGCTCACGCCACTAAACTGAACCAGAAATTCGGCAGATTTTTCTTGAATTTCAGTCAGGCTCAACTGCTTGTTCTCAATAAGTTTATGGTTGAGATAGATTTGTTGGTCATAATAAGCTTCCACATATTGTCCCTCGCCATAGGATGCCATGAGGTACATGTTTAGCAGGGCGGCACAGCGGTTCAGGTAGAATTCACCACCCGGTATCCGGTATACGCCCGGGTCGGCTGCTTCCGGGTCGGCATAGCCGGTGGAGGTGATGCAGAAAAGTACGTTGTGGAGCCCAACTTTACGTTCTATGAGCTCTAATAAGGAAGCTATACTACGGTCCAGTCGCACGTAGGTGTCTTGCATTTCCATGGCACATTCCTGCGTACTTCGGTGGTTATAATTTCCTGCGTAGTAAGTCAGCGATAATAGGTCGGGCACGTCATCTTGTCCGATAGTGCTCTTATTCAGCAGCTCTTCGGTCAGCAGGTTGACTTCCTCATTGATGAAAGGGCTGGTTATCAAGCGGCGGAACTTGTTTGTCCGTTCACCATCCAGCTTGTATTTGAATGGCTCGTTGCGCCATTCGGGCAGAAATGTATAGTTGGTAAAAGGAAGTGCAGGTGTCCATACCATATCCTTGATACGGTAGTCGGGAGATTTCCGGTCGTTGTATTGACTCAGCCACCACGGAAATTCATTATAATAAGTTGTACTGCACCATTTTCCGGTATTGTTATTAAGCCAGAAGGCACCGTTCCCCGCGTGTCCGGCACCCAATATGGCGGCATCGCGGAAAGGTGCGATGGCGTAGACCAGACCTTTGTTGCGGGTAGCTATTTTCAGCTCGTCGGCAATGGTGGAGGTCAGTAATAGGGAGGGGGAAGTGCTTTCGTCGGTATAGTTGCCCATGAAGTTGGGGTCTTCTACACAGTCTATGGGGCGTAGTGTACCTGCATCCAGCCACTGCTCTGCAATGATGCCGTTCATGGACGGTGTTGTCCCGGTATAGATGGCGGCAATGGCCGAGGCTCGGTCCGTTCCGCAAAAAGGAAATTCTGCTTGACGGAATACTTTACCTTCACGCAGTAAGCGCTTAAACCCCTTTTCTCCGTATAAGGACGAAAATGCTTCCATATAGTCTGTACGCAACTGGTCAATGGTCAATGTTACCACCAGCTTTGGGGAGGCAGGCAGCGGTTGGGCTTGCAGACCACTGAATGTAAGTGCGAGTATGGAAGTTATCAGTCCTTTTTTCATTACTTTCGTTTGTATGTTAGAATGAGGTTGCTTGCAGAACGTATCAGCAAACACAGTGCCAAAGGTAATACTGCTGGCGGAATTCTCTGCGGAATTATTGTCCAAAGCCCTATAAAAAGTGTTAAAACTACAAAGTCAACCAGCATATAGCGGCTTATTTCCCTTTTTCGTACCCTGGATAGCATGAATGGAAGGCAGAAAAGGTGAAATGGATGGAATACAAATAATATATAATTGGGACTTACTGCCGGATGCTGTGAGAATAGTGCTAAAAATGCCAGTATACATCCAGCCATTCCGGCAACCAAGAAGAGTATGAGGTCTATGCCCCAAAGAGTTTTCCCTCTTCGTATGCCGTAAATGCTGATGCCTGCTACAAGTATCAGTAATAGCGAAGCCGACTGCATCGGTGTGATGCCTCTGCTGACGAAGTCGGCTGGTGTTTTACCCGTTACTACGATTTTTTCTTCTTTGGCAACCAGTGGTCGTGCTTGTCCTTCTTTGTCCACAATCTGCGCTTTATTGAAATACTCCTGCATGTAGAAGGGGACGAACATTGCCAGCCGCCGGTTGATGGGTTCGTCTGCTTTGCTGCCCATGCATAGGTCCATGCCGAAACGTGACCACAAATGGCCTTCACTGTATTTATGCAGCAAATCCCTGAAAGAGATTCCCGTACTGTTAGCAGTCATATTGTCAGCGTATTGCAGAGTGCCGTTGATGGCACGCTCTATCTGGTCCCGCGGGCGGGTGGCACAATTGTCGTAGAAAAAATTGTAGCGGTATACTCGGTTTTCAGGGCGGTAGTTCTCTGTCAATAGTGCTATCAGGCGTTCTTTTTCCTCTTCTGTTAGATTTAACGTTTGTTGCCAGACATCGCGTCCCAGATAGTTGTATTCGGCGGCGAAATGCTCATAATCGGTTACTCCAAGTTGATAATCCGTTTCTCCCAAGGCAAAACGGAAGATGAAGTTAGGGGCGTTGAAGTTGAACATGCCGTAATTGAAGACGGCGTCAATGCCACGTGTATAGTTCTCGTATCGTATGGCAGTGTGTCCGAATAGGGAATAAATCTCTCCTCCTGCAGCGCAAGTCAGTAGGCTGACGCGTACGGAGTCTGTTGCAGCAGTCTTTTGCTGTTGTGTCACCTGGGCATTTGCTGAAGGCAAACAGAAGAAAAAGATTACTATATATATATGTATAAGTAGGCTTCGTTTCATGCTGCAAACTTACGGAAAAAACTAATATTATCCCAATTTGTGATTAGGAACTAAAGCGGTTATTCGCGTTATTCCGGTCATCTGTGTCCGAAGAATCTTTTTTAATTATGAACTTGATACAATTCTTAATTCGCATTATTGGTTGTTTTGAATCAACTGTCGAGTACGAGTGGTAGGTATTTTCTATTTACAAACGATACGGGTGCAAGAAATAGTGGTATATTGAACCTGATTCAGTCGTATACTGAATGCCATTCAATCGTATACTGAATAGGGCTCAGTCGTATACTGAATGTAGCGCATTTAGTTGTATTGATAATCAGGTGGTTGTGGTATGATGTTGCGGCTTTAATAAATCTCAACAGAATGTAAAAGTGGCATTGTGGTTGTTTGGTGTGGATGTGAATAAGAATTCTTGTGCAGTTGTTCTTCTAATAAAGAGATGGTTTCTGCTGAATTTCAATATTAATGTTATATCTTTGCGCCGCTAAATTTATGCAATACGGTGAATCTCATTATTGATATAGGAAATACAATCGCCAAGATGGCGGTGTTTGATGGTGGACGTATCGTGGAGGTGGTGTATGACTCCAATCTGACGTTGGAACGGTTGCCTGAAGTATGCCGTACATATACGATTGAAAAAGCGATAGTGGCTACTGTCATTGATTTGAGTAGAGAGGTGTTGTCGCAACTGGAAGATATGGCTGTCCCCATTCTGTGGCTCAATGAAAAGACTTCTCTTCCGGTAGAAAACCTCTATGAAACTCCCCGGACGCTGGGGTATGATCGTATGGCGGCGGTGGTAGGAGCCAATGAGCAATTTCCTGGCAGGGATATACTGGTGATTGATGCCGGTACCTGTATCACTTATGAGTTTGTTGATGCTGCTGCCCGCTATCATGGCGGGAATATCTCTCCCGGCCTGCAGATGCGTTTCAAGGCGCTTCATCAGTTTACCGGACGGCTTCCAATGGTGGCTCTTGAGGGGCGGATGGTGCCCATGGGGAAGGATACCGATACAGCTATCCGTGCCGGAGTACTGAAGGGTATTGAATATGAAATTTCAGGTTACGTTACGGCTATGAAGCATAAATATCCTGAACTTTTGGTTTTTTTAACGGGCGGGGATGATTTTTCTTTTGATACAAACTTAAAAAGTATCATCTTTGCAGACAGATTTTTAGTGTTGAAAGGATTAAATAGAATTTTAAACTATAATAATGACAGGCTATAGACAAACACTGTTAGTGCTCTTGCTCACGATATTATCAGGAGCGGCAGTCGCTCAAAATAATACAAATTCTCCCTATACACGATATGGATATGGACAGTTATCTGAACAAGGCTCAAGTAACAGCAGGGCGATGGGTGGTATTGCCTATGGTTTACGAGACAAGTATCAGACAAACTTCGCTAATCCAGCATCCTATACGGCGGTAGATTCGCTGACTTTTATCTTTGATGGAGCAGTCTCTTTACAGAATACAAACCTCAGTAACGGTACTCTGAAACGAAATGCCAAGAATTC
Source organism: Bacteroides sp. AM44-19 (assembly GCF_003603395.1). NCBI lineage: Bacteria > Pseudomonadati > Bacteroidota > Bacteroidia > Bacteroidales > Bacteroidaceae > Bacteroides > Bacteroides sp. AM44-19. The sequence continues at coordinate 418,879 of NZ_QTNB01000002.1, forward strand.
CAGTTTTGATTACATCACGATGCAGTTTCGTGCAAGTAAATGGGCTGCCATAAGCTTGGGATTGTTGCCTTATTCGAATGTGGGATACAGCATGGGAGAGTACCGGGAAGATACGGAATTCCCAGACAAATCTACGACGGTAAGCTATTCGGGAGAAGGAGGTCTGCATCAGCTTTATTTAGGTGCGGGCTTTAAAATAATTAAAAATCTTTCTGTCGGTGCGAATTTTTCGTATCTTTGGGGAGATATAACAAGGACCGCTGCGGAAACCTTTCCGTCCAGTTCAAGTGTATTTCCTATTACAATACAGTCTAATGTGGCTGTAAAGAGTTATAAGTTGGATTTTGGAGCGCAGTACACCCATCAGTTTGGGAAAAAGCATGTTGCAACGTTGGGAGTCGTCTTTTCTCCGGGGCATGATTTGAGTAACGATGCGTACGAAGTTACGCAGACTGGTGATAGCAATACGGGAGCTACTTCGGCAACGAGGGATACTATTGTTACTTGCGGCATTCCGACAACATTTGGCGCAGGTGTGACGTACGTGTACGACAATCGTCTGACGGTAGGAGCGGATGTGATGTTCCAGAATTGGAGCAAAGTGAGCTATATGAACAATGACGAGGCGTTTTGCGACCGTGGAAGAATATCCGTTGGTGCAGAGTATCTGCCGAATCCTATGGGAAGAAGTTATTTGTCTCATGTGAAGTATCGTTTGGGAGCTTATTATTCCAAACCTTATTATAAGATAGACGGTGTACGTGCCGCTGATGAATATGGTGTTACTGCCGGTTTTGGATTACCCATACCGAGAACCCGTTCTGTATTGAGCCTTTCTGCGCAATACGTGCGAACCAAAGGAACCCAAGCAGCGTTCTTGAACGAAAATACATTGCGCATTTGTATCGGAGTAACCTTTAACGAACGTTGGTTCTTCAAGCGTAAAGTGGATTAATGGAAATTGAATAGACAAAAATATAACAACTAAAATTTAAATACAATGAAAATTAAGACGCTTGTGGCTGTCTTGCTCCTTTCGGGTGGAGTGACCAGCACTTTCGCACAGACTGAAAATTGTAATTCGAACAGTAGTATCTCTCATGAAGCAGTGAGAGCTGGTAACTTTAAGGATGCATACGCTCCTTGTATGGCTGTATTGAAGGATTGTCCTACACTGCGGTATTACACATTTACAGATGCTCAGAAGATTTTAGTGGGTTTCTTGAGTCAGATTAAGGATAGAAATTCTGCTGATTACAAGAAGTATTTTGATGAGTTGATGGATGTATATGATTTGAGAATGAAGTACATTCCTGAATTCATTGGTAAGGGAATGAAGGGCGTGCCGAGTGTGGCTGATGCCTTGGGTGCCAAAGCTGTGGATTATCTTCAGTTCGCTCCTGCTCCGGACCTTAATACGGCTTATAATTGGCTGAAAGAATCTGTTCATGCTGAAAAGGGTGGTTCCAAAGGTGCGGTGTTGCACTATTTCCTGGATACTTCCATGCAGAAGGTAAAGGCTGATGATAATCATACCGACCAGTTCTTCCAGGATTATATTGATGCTTCCAAGTATGCAGATGACGCACTTGCTGCTGAAACCAAGGAAGCTAAGAAGGCTAACTTGCAAGCTATCAAGGATAACCTCGTGGCCATGTTCATTCAGAGTGGTGTAGCTGATTGTGAATCTTTGCAGAATATCTATGGTCCTAAGGTGGAAGCAAGCAAGACTGACTCCGCTTTCTTGAAGAAGGCATTGAACATCCTGAAATTGATGAAGTGCAACGAAAGCGAAGTTTACTTCAAGGCATCTGAGTACATGTATCAGATTGACCCGACTGCCGATGCAGCTGTAGGTGTAGCATACATGTACTATAAGAAAGGTGACTATGACAATGCCGTGAAGTATTTTGATGAAGCATTGGCTAAAGAAACAGATAATGACAAGAAGGCTGAAATGGCATACGCTACTGCCGCAGCCTTGATGCAGGCCAAGAAACTCTCTCAGGCAAGAAGCTACTGCCAAAAGGCTATGAGCTTTAAGGAGAACTATGGAGAGCCTTATATTTTACTGGCACAGCTTTACGGCTCCAATCCTAACTGGACCGATGAGCCTGCTCTGAATAAGTGTACTTACTTTGTAGTAATTGACAAGCTGCAGAGAGCTAAAGCTGTAGATCCTTCAGTTACAGAACGTGCTAACGAATTGATTAGTACTTATTCCCGCCACACTCCCCAGGCTAAAGACCTCTTTATGTTGGGTTACAAAGCTGGTGACCGTATCACTATCGGTGGATGGATAGGTGAATCTACAACTATCAGATAAAATCATGTTGCTACAACCCATCAACATTGTTTATCATAAAAATGCGAGCATAACCATTGTCCTTGGGGCAATGGTTATGCTTCTTTTATTTTCTTCGTGTTCCGGGAAGAAGAAGGAGCTGGGAGATGCCATTACCGAGCGTGACTCTATGGCAGTGATGGATACCCGCGGGGTGACTACACTGGTTTCTGATTCCGGTGTAACGCGTTACCGCATCAATACGGAAGAGTGGCTGGTCTTTGACCGGAAGAATCCTCCTTACTGGGCTTTTGAAAAGGGGGTCTATTTGGAGAAGTTCGACTCTATCTTCCAAGTGGAGGCAAGTATCAAGGCTGATACAGCCTACTTCTTTAATAAGGAGGAGTTGTGGAAACTGATGGGGAATGTGCATATACAGAATTTGAAAGGTGAGCAGTTTGATACAGAGCTGCTGTATTGGGACCAGCGGGCACAAAGAATTTATTCGGATGAGTTTATCCGTATCGAGCAGCCTGACCGTATCATTACGGGACATGGCTTTGAATCCAATCAGCAGATGACTGTTTACACGATTCGCAAGCCGGAGGGTATCTTCTATGTTGACGAGGAGACTGCCGCAGCAGACAGCTTGCAGACTGATACCATAAATTGATAAAATGGATACCGTTATTTTTTTATTGATAACCATGGCTTTCTCTGCTTTCTTTTCAGGAATGGAGATTGCCTTTGTTTCCGTAGATAAACTGCGCTTTGAGATGGAAAGGAAGTCAGGCGTCACTTCCGGTATCATTTCCTATTTCCTTCGCAACCCGAATAACTTCATCTCGACCATGCTGGTGGGTAATAACATCGCGCTTGTCATTTATGGTATCTTGATGGCACAAATCATAGAGGTGAATCTTCTTGCCGGAATTATTTCCAATCATTTTGTAATGGTGTTGGTGCAGACTGTAATTTCCACTCTTATTATTTTGGTAACCGGTGAGTTCTTGCCGAAGACTTTGTTTAAAATCAATCCCAATCTGATGCTGAGGGTATGTGCCATTCCTTTATTCATATGTTATGTCATTCTGTTTCCTGTTTCAAAGTTTGCATCGGGATTGTCGTATCTGTTCCTTCGGATATTTGGGATGAAAGTAAACAAGGAGGCGTCGGCCAAGGCTTTTGGCAAAGTGGATTTGGATTACTTCATCCAGTCGAGCATAGAGAATGCGGAAAGTGAAGAAGAACTGGATGCAGAGGTAAAGATATTCCAAAATGCGCTTGACTTTTCGAATATAAAGATACGCGACTGTATTGTACCGCGTACAGAGGTGGTAGCTGTAGATCTGACCACTACATTGGAAGAATTGAAATGTCTTTTTGTGGAGTCGGGTATTTCCAAAATCATAGTATATGATGGAAATATAGATAATGTGGTGGGATATATTCACTCGTCGGAGATGTTCAGGAATCCGGTGGACTGGAGGAATAACGTGAAGGAAGTGCCTATTGTACCCGAAACGATGTCGGCCCACAAACTGATGAAACTGTTCATGCAACAGAAAAAAACGATTGCTGTAGTGGTGGACGAATTCGGTGGTACGGCGGGTATCGTCTCTTTAGAGGATTTGGTGGAAGAAATTTTTGGCGATATTGAGGATGAGCATGATAACACATCCTATGTGTGTAAGCAGTTGGGTGAACGTGAATATGTGCTTTCGGCCCGTCTGGAAATAGAAAAGGTAAATGAGACTTTCGGGCTCGACCTGCCGGAATCGGATGATTATCTGACAGTGGGCGGTCTGATTTTGAACCGTTATCAAAGTTTCCCGAAACTGCATGAAGTGATTGAAGTGGATAATTATCAGTTTAAAATAATCAAGGTAACAGCCACTAAAATTGAGTTGGTAAGACTGAAAGTCATTGAATAATTTCATTTAGGCGTAATTTTTTAAAGAATAAATGGATGCGTATTAGCATTTTTTGTATCTTCGTGCGCTAAAATGAACATGTTAGGAAAATAATAATAAACAAATAAATCATATTAACTAAAATGGCAACATTACAAAACATTCGGTCTAAAGGACCTTTATTGGTGATTGTTATTGGTTTGGCGCTGTTTGCTTTCATCGCAGGTGACGCGTGGAAAGTGCTTCAGCCACACCAGTCACAAGACGTAGGTGAAGTGAACGGGGAATCAATTTCCGCTCAGGATTTTCAAGCATTGGTAGAAGAATATACAGAAGTCATCAAGTTCTCCAGTGGCAACAGTGCATTGAGCGATGAGCAGACAAACCAAATCAAAGATGAAGTATGGAGAACATACGTCAATAATAAGCTGATTGAAAAGGAAGCAAAGAAACTCGGTCTGGTTGTATCGAAGGCTGAGATTCAGGCTATCATTAATGCCGGTGTGCATCCGATGCTGCAACAGACTCCGTTCCGTAATCCTCAGACCGGTGCGTTTGATAAGGATATGTTGAAGAAGTTCTTGGTGGACTATTCAAAAATGAATAAGGCACAGATGCCTTCACAATATGCAGAATACTATGAATCCATGTACAAGTTCTGGTCTTTCCTCGAAAAGTCCCTTATCCAGGCACGTCTTCAGGAGAAGTATCAGGCTTTGATTACAAAATCTCTTTTCTCCAACCCGGTAGAAGCTCAGGACGCTTTTGATGCAAGAGTAGAGCAGTCAGACCTGCTGCTTGCTGCAGTTCCCTATTCTTCTATCGTTGACTCTACCATCGTTATCAAGGATTCCGATTTGAAAGCTGCATACGACAAGAAGAAAGAACAGTTCAAGCAATATGTGGAAACTCGCAATATCAAGTTCATTGATGTGCAAGTTACTGCAAGTGCAGAAGACAGAGCTGCTCTCCAGAAGGAAATGGAAGAATACACTGAACAACTTACTGCCAATCCTTCTGACTATACTACCTTTATCCGTTCTACCGGTTCCGAAGCTCCTTATACAGACTTGTTCTACACTACTAAGTCTCTGCCTGCTGATGTGACAGCCCGTTTGGACTCTGTTGCGGTGGGTGGTGTATTCGGACCTTATTATAACGTATCGGACAATACTCTTAACTCTTTCAAGAAATTGGCTACTGCTGCTATGCCGGACTCTATCGAGTTCCGTCAGATTCAGGTAGTTGCCGAAGATGCTGAAAAGACGAAGACTTTAGCCGACAGCATCTACAATGCTATTAAGGGTGGTGCCAGCTTTGCTGAAATTGCGAAGAAGTACGGTCAGACCGGTGAGCCTACCTGGATCTCTTCAGCTAACTACGAAGGCGCACAGATTGACGGTGACAACTTGAAATATATTACTGCTGTCACTACTTTGGGACAGAACGAACTGACCAATCTGGCGTTGGGACAAGCAAATGTCATTTTGCAGGTAACCAACAAGAAGGCTGTCAAGGATAAATATAAGGTAGCCGTTATCAAGCGTCCGGTAGAATTCAGTAAGGAAACTTACAGTAAGGCATACAATGAATTCAGCCAGTTTATCGCTGCAAACAATACTTTAGAGAAAATGATTGCCAATGCGGAAGATGCCGGTTATAAGTTGTTGGATAGAGCCGACTTGTACAGCTCTGAACATGGTATCGGTGGTATCAGAGGTACCAAAGATGCTTTGAAATGGGCGTTTGAGGCAAAGGCCGGTGAAGTTTCCGGTTTGTACGAATGTGGCGAGAGCGACCGTATGCTGGTAGTAGGTGTTGCAAGTATTGTTCCTGAAGGTTATCGCCCACTGGCTTTGGTAAAGGACCAGTTGAGAGCTGAAATTCTCCGTGATAAGAAAGCAGAGAAGATTATGGCTGATATGAAGGCTGCCAATGCAACTTCGTTCGAGCAGTACAAGAATATGGCAAATGCTGTTAGTGATTCTGTAAAGCACGTTACTTTCTCTGCTCCTGCCTATATCCCGGCATTGCGTAGCAGCGAACCTCTGGTAGGCGCATACGCTTCTATTGCCGAAGTGAACAAGCTGAGTGCTCCTATCAAGGGTAATGGTGGTGTATTCGTTCTGCAACCTTATGCAAAAGAGAAACTGAACGAAACATTCAACAAGGAAACTGAAGAGGCTAACTTGGCTAACATGCACGCACGCATGGCAAGCCAGTTCATCAGTGACTTGTATCTGAAAGCCAACGTAAAAGACCAACGTTATTTATTCTTCTAAGAATAAAAAAACATATTGAAAAGCCGTCCGGTATTTCCGGGCGGCTTTTTCATTCTCTGTACATTTCATTTTCTATACTCTCCGTTGTCTTTGTGCAACTTTATTCCTACCTTTGCATTCTTGAAAGAGTTTTGTTTTAATGAAAAACGATATGCAGAAACGACCTCTATTGGGCTTGACGCTCTCTGAATTGCAGAATGTGGTGAAGAATCTGGGAATGCCTGGTTTCTCTGCCAAGCAGATAGCTTCCTGGCTGTATGACAAGAAGGTGACTTCTATAGACGAAATGAGCAATCTTTCGTTGAAGCATCGGGAATTGCTGAAAGAAATCTATGAGGTAGGTGCCGAAGCGCCGGTAGATGCCATGCGCTCTGTAGACGGTACGGTGAAATACTTGTACCGGGCAGGCGAGGGGCATTTCGTGGAAGCTGTCTATATACCCGACGAAGACCGGGCTACGCTTTGTGTCTCCTCTCAGGTGGGCTGTAAGATGAATTGCAAGTTCTGTATGACCGGCAAACAAGGTTTTACTGCCAATCTGACATCCAACCAGATTATTAATCAAATCAATTCGTTGCCCGAAAGGGACAAGCTTACCAATGTGGTAATGATGGGCATGGGTGAACCACTTGATAATCTGGACGAGGTATTGAAAGCGCTGGAAATAATGACCGCCTCTTATGGGTATGCGTGGAGTCCCAAGCGTGTTACACTTTCTTCTGTGGGATTGAAGAAGGGCTTGCAGCGTTTTATTGAGGAATCGGACTGCCATCTGGCTATCAGCCTTCATTCGCCGATACCTTTGCAACGCCGCGAACTGATGCCGGCAGAGAAGGCGTTCTCCATCACGGAGATTGTGGAATTGTTAAGAAACTATGATTTTAGCAAACAGCGCAGACTATCTTTTGAATATATTGTTTTCAAAGGAGTGAATGACTCGTTACCGTATGCAAAGGAACTTCTGAAGCTGCTACGCGGGCTGGACTGCCGGATTAACCTGATTCGTTTTCATGCCATACCTGGAGTGAATCTTGAAGGGGCTGATATGGAAACCATGACTGCGTTCCGTGATTATCTGACTTCGCACGGTCTGTTTACCACTATACGGTCATCGCGTGGAGAGGATATATTTGCCGCTTGTGGCATGTTGTCCACTGCCAAGCAGGAGGAGAATAAAGAAGAATTAATATAAATTATTAACTTAGGTAGGGAGGATATTACGCATTCTTCGTAGCTTTGTGAAAACTAAAATGATAGAGATATGAGAAAGCACTTGTTTTATTTAAGTATGGTTCTCGTACTGACACTTTTTTCCGCTTGCGGTGGTGGTAAAAAGGGTGTGTTTACTCCGACCTCCAGTGGTCGTGCGTATGAAGTTCTGGTAGTGGTGGAGCCCGGCTTGTGGGAACGTCCTGCCGGTAGGGCGCTTTTCGATGTGCTTGATTCTGATGTTCCGGGGCTTCCCCAGTCAGAACGTTCATTCCGAATCATGTATACTGCCCCTTCCAATTATGATGCCACTTTAAAACTGATTCGCAATATCATTATTGTCGATGTGAACAAGGACCTCTATACCCAGCCTAAATTCAAGTATGCAAGGAATGTATATGCTGCTCCTCAGTCTATTCTCACTATTCAGGCACCGGACGAGGCTTCGTTCGAGAAATTTGTGGAGGAGAATAGGCAGGTAATCATCGATTTCTTTACCCATGCGGAAATGAATCGTCAGATTTCAGTATTGAAGGACAAGCATAGCGACTATATAGCAACGAAGGTGAAAAGCCAGTTCGATTGCGATGTATGGGTGCCGGGCGAACTGACATCTACCAAGGAGGGTGAGAACTTCTTCTGGGCAGGTACGAATGCAGCTACCGGCGACCAGAACTTTGTAATCTACTCTTATCCTTATACGGATAAGGATACGTTTACTAAAGAATATTTTGTTCATAAACGCGATTCCGTGATGAAGGTTAATATCCCTGGTGCCCGTGAAGGCATGTATATGTCGACGGATTCTCTGATGACCGATGTACGCCCCATCAGTGTGCAGGGAGACTATGCACTGGAGGCCCGCGGCTTGTGGCGCATAAAGGGTGACTTCATGGGCGGTCCGTTCGTATCGCATGTACGTTTGGACAAGGCCAATCAGCGTATTATCGTATCTGAAATATTTATTTATTCACCTGATAAAATGAAACGTAATCTGGTACGTCAGATGGAGGCTTCGCTCTATACCTTGAAACTGCCCGGCAGCAAGCAGGAAGGTACGGAAATTCCGGTAGGCGTAACCTCAAAAGATACTACTAATAATAAGTAATAAAAATGGAAGACAACAAAATAAGAGTCGGCATTACACAAGGCGACATTAATGGTGTAGGGTATGAAGTGATTTTAAAGACGTTTGCAGACCCGGTGATGCTGGAATTGTGCACGCCGATTATCTACGGTTCGCCTAAAGTGGCAGCTTATCATCGTAAATCATTGGACTTGCCTACCAACTTCAGTATCGTCAACTCCGCCTCCGAAGCGGTTCCCAATCGCTTGAGTGTAGTGAACTGTACGGATGATGAAGTAAAGGTTGAGTTCTCTAAACCTGACGTTGAAGCTGGTAAAGCTGCACTTGGTGCACTGGAAAAAGCCATTGAGGAATATAAGGAGGGAATGATAGACGTGATTGTCACAGCTCCCATCAACAAGCATACCATCCAGTCGGAGGAGTTTGCCTTCCCCGGACATACGGAGTATATAGAGCAAAAATTGGGAGATGGCGAGAAGGCCCTTATGATTCTGATGAAAGATGACTTCCGGGTAGCATTGGTGACCGGACATATTCCCGTTAAAGAGATAGCCGGAAGCATCACCAAAGAACTGATACAAGAAAAACTGAAGATATTCAACCGCTCCTTGAAGCAGGATTTTGCTATCAGCGCACCGCGTATTGCAGTGCTTTCGCTGAATCCGCATGCAGGAGACGGCGGATTGCTGGGAACTGAAGAGCAGGAGATTATCATTCCGGCCATCAACGAAATGGCTGCTAAGGGTATGCTTTGCTATGGTCCTTATCCGGCAGACGGGTTTATGGGCTCAGATAACTTTACCCATTTTGATGGTATCCTGGCCATGTATCACGACCAGGGGCTGGCACCGTTCAAGGCATTGGCTATGGACGAGGGCGTGAACTATACTGCCGGCTTGCCGGTGATACGCACTTCGCCTGCTCATGGCACGGCCTACGATATTGCCGGGAAAGGAATCGCCTCTGAAGATTCATTCCGGCAGGCTATCTATGTGGCAATAGATGTGTTCCGTAACCGCCAGCGTGAGAAAGAGGCACATGCAAATCCGCTGCGCAAGCAATATTACGAGAAACGTGACGATAGCGACAAACTGAAACTCGATAGTGTAGAAGAAGATTTGTAGAATGACAAAAGCGGAAATACAACAAGTAAAATTACGTTTCGGCATTATCGGCAACAATGAAGCGCTGATGCGTGCCATTGATATCGCTATCCAGGTAGCGCCCACCGACTTGTCTGTACTGATTACCGGAGAGAGTGGTGTGGGAAAGGAGAGCTTTCCGCAGATAATACACCAGTACAGCCGGCGCAAGCATGGACAGTACATTGCCGTGAACTGTGGAGCCATTCCCGAAGGGACGATTGACTCAGAACTGTTCGGTCATGAGAAGGGCGCATTTACCGGGGCTATCGGCGAACGGAAGGGGTATTTCGGTGAGGCCAACGGCGGAACAATCTTCCTTGATGAAGTCGGCGAATTGCCTTTGCCTACCCAGGCACGCTTGTTGCGTGTGCTCGAGAGCGGTGAATTCATCAAAGTAGGTTCTTCTAAGGTGGAAAAGACCGATGTGCGTATTGTTGCCGCTACCAATGTAAACTTGACGCAAGCCATTGCTGACGGACGTTTTCGTGAAGACTTGTATTACCGTTTGAACACAGTTCCTATTCAGGTCCCTCCATTGCGCGAACGCGGTGAAGACGTGGTGCTGCTGTTCCGAAAGTTTGCTTCGGACTTTGCAGAAAAGTACCGTATGCCTGCCATTCAGCTGACGGAAGACGGCAAGCAAGTGTTGCTGGGCTACTCATGGCCGGGTAATGTGCGCCAGTTGAAGAATATCACCGAGCAGATATCCATCATTGAGACCAATCGTGAAATCAATGCATCCATACTGAAGGGCTATCTGCCTGAGCAGAACAATATGCAGCGCCTGCCTGCCTTGTTTGGAGTGAAGGAGGACAAGAGCTTTGGGAGTGAACGGGAAATTCTCTACCAGGTTCTGTTTGATATGCGCCAGGATGTAACGGACTTGAAAAAGTTGGTGCATGAGATTATGGCTGAAAGGGGAACGGTAGCCAATCCGGCGGTTGCCACATCGGCCTACTATACGCCGGCTACTCCGGCGGTGGTACCTCCGGTAACATCCAGTGTCCCCACCATTATACATCCTTCGGTAAAGCCGGTTACTCCGGTGGACGATGATTTCCAGGATACGGAAGAATATGTGGAGGAGTCACTCTCCCTGGATGAAGTGGAGAAAGAAATGATACGTAAGGCGCTTGAAAAACATCACGGCAAGCGTAAGAGTGCGGCTCAGGATTTGAATATCTCTGAGCGTACGTTATACAGAAAGATAAAAGAATATGGATTGGATTAAAAAAGCGGCATTTGCTTCCTTGTTGGTAAGCTTGTTATTTCTGGTGAATTCATGTAGTATGAAGTTGGGACTTGCTCCGATAAGCTCTATCGACTATACAAAGGTAAAAACGATTTCCATTGCCGATTTCCAGAACCGGGCAGAGTATGTATATGCACCGCTGGCAACAGAATTTAACCAGAAAATGAAGGATATGTTCATTCAGCAGACTCGCCTGCAACTGGTGAATTCCGGAGGAGACCTGGAAATAGACGGAGAAATAACCGGCTACAATCAATATAATGAATCGGTGGATGCCAGCGGCTACTCTTCGAAGGTGAAGGTGACGCTGACTGTCAACGTGCGTTACACCAATAACACGAACCATGAGGAGGACTTTGAACAGCAGTTCTCGGCTTTCCAGACCTATGATTCCTCAAAATTGCTGACCGAAGTGCAGGACCAGCTGATAACCTTGATGGTGAAAGACATTGCCGAACAGATTTTCAATGCAACTGTAGCTAACTGGTAAACTCATGACGCCTACCCATTTGCAACAATGGATTCAGCATCCCGAGACGCTGAATAGGGATACTTTGTACGAGCTTCGCACATTGGTGGCACGCTATCCTTATTTCCAGTCGCTCCGTTTGCTCTATCTGAAAAACCTCTATCTGCTGCACGACATCAACTTTGGCGCGGAGTTGCGCAAGGCTGTGTTGTATGTGGCAGACCGTCGTGTGCTGTTTTACTTTATAGAGGGTGACCGCTATACTTTGAAATCCCGGAAGGTCTCGTCGCTGTTTTCCGGCGATTTGGAGAAAGAGCCGAGTGTGGACCGTACCCTTTCCTTGATTGACGCATTTCTGGCTACTGTTCCCGAAGAGCATTCACAGCATACGGAGCTGGATTATGCGGTGGATTATACGGCCTATTTAATGCAGGAAGAACCCGGTGTGGATGCAGAAGATGAGTCGGAAGTGCCTAAACTGCGCGGGCATGAATTGATAGATGACTTTATCCAAAAGAGTGAGTCTTCGGATGCCTCGGATACGAGAAGGGAGTTTCTTGTAGAGAAGGAGGAAGAGACTGAAGAAGAGGAAGAACCCTCAGTATCGCCGGTAACGGAAGAGTTGGACGATAGCTGTTTTACGGAAACTTTAGCCAAAATCTATATAAAACAGCACCGATATGACAAGGCGCTTGAAATTATTAAAAAATTAAGTTTGAATTATCCAAAAAAAAATGCTTACTTTGCAGACCAAATCAGATTTTTGGAGAAATTGATTATTAACGCTAAATCAAAATAACAAAATGTATTTATTATTAGTTATCTTAATGCTGATTGCATCTGTGCTGATGTGCTTCATTGTATTGATTCAAAATTCTAAAGGAGGTGGTCTGGCATCAGGCTTTTCATCATCCAACCAAATTATGGGTGTGCGCAAGACTACGGACTTTTTGGAAAAAGCAACCTGGACTCTGGCAGCTGTCATGGTAGTCTTCAGTATTGTTTCTGCTTACACTATTCCTTCTTCCACAGGCAAGGGCGGTGATGTGATTCTGGAACAGGCGCAACAAGAAGAAAAAACTAATCCTTATAACATGCCCGTAGGTACAGAAGCTCCGCAATCGGAGGCCCCTGCAGCTACAACTCCGGCTGAAGCTCCTGCTCCTGCAGCAGAAGCCCCTGCAGCAGAATAAGATAAGGATATTGCGGATGACTCCCGCTTGGAAAAATAAGAGAAAGGTTGATACTGAAAAGGTGTCAGCCTTTTTTCGTTTTGATGAAGTATTTATTTACCTTTGTCAGCAATTTATGCAATCTGATTAATAAATTGAAATCCAAATAGTACAATGACAGAACAACTCAAACTTAAATTGAATGATTCCAAGGCTACCCGTTGGGGGGCATTGGTGATTGTTGCCTTTACGATGATGGCAGCTTATTATGTAAACGACGTGGTAGCACCGTTGAAGACAATGTTGGAAACGGACTTGGCTTGGTCGAGTACCGATTTCGGATTCTTTACCGGTGGTTATAGTTTTCTGAATGTTTTTTTCCTGATGTTGATTTGGGGAGGATTAATCCTCGACCGCTTTGGTATCCGTTTCACCGGAAAGCTGGCAACTATCCTGATGGTAGGTGGTACAGCACTTGAATACTATGCAATGACGGGACTTGCCGGTGCCGACGCGACTTTATTCGGAATCAATGAAATATTTGGCTATAAAACGGGTGTGTTTGTTGCTTTTGCCGGTTATTCCATTTTTGGAGTAGGAGCGGAGGTCGCCGGTATTACAGTTTCCAAAATCATAGCCAAGTGGTTTAAGGGGAAAGAGCTTGCCACGGCTATGGGGGTACAAGTCGCTTTAGCACGTATCGGTTCGCAAGCCGGTTATGCCGTAGCCATTCCTTTGGCCCGTGCTTTCGGTATTTCCACACCGGTGTTGTTGGGTTTGGTTCTGTTGTTGGGCGGTATGATTGCTTTCTTCATCTTTGCAGTGATGGACAAGAAGCTGGACAAACAGATGGAAGCTGCTGCCATTGCTGCCGGTACGGAAGATGAGGAAGAGAAGTTCTCTTTTAAGGATGTGAAGAATATTCTGGTCAATCCCGGTTTCTGGCTGATAGCATTGCTGTGTGTATTGTTCTACTCTTGTGTATTCCCATTCCAGAAGTTTGCTTCCGAGTTGATGATTATCAAATACGGTATCAATGAGAATGTGGCCGGTACATTTGCCGGACTTCCGGCATTGGGAGCGCTGATTCTGACTCCGGTCTTTGGTGGTTTCATTGACAAGCGGGGCAAGTCCGCATCTATCATGCTGCTGGGCTCGGCCATGCTGATATGTGTGCATTTCATTTATGCTATTCCCGATATAAACTATTGGCTGGTAGCTATTGTGCTGATGATAATTTTGGGTATCGCTTTCTCGCTGGTACCTTCTGCCATGTGGCCGGCTGTGGCCAAGATATTCCCGGTAAGCCAGTTGGGTACGGCATACGCATTGATTTTCTTTATCCAGAATATCGGTCTTTGGGGTATTCCTACATTGATAGGGTGGGTGCTTGATGCCTATTGTATATCCGGCAAGAAACCAGATGGAACGAATATGTATGACTATACGGTGCCTATGTGCATTTTTACCGGTATTGCCTGCTTGTCCCTTATAGTGGCTCTACTGCTGAAGAAGGCAGACAAGAAGTATGGTTATAAGCTGGAAGAGCCTAATATTCAGAAATAATAGGAAAAGCGGATACCGTATGATGGAAATACCCGAAGGAAAAGTAAGTCTGTTGGACGCTGTTCCGGTCCGCTGTGGACATATAACAACCGAATGGGAAGGTGAGTGCGCCGTACTCGCCTACCCACGGTTTAAATACGAATGGATGCGTCGTTTTTTATTGCCGAAGGGGATGTCTCCTGACATCCATGTGAGGCTGGAAGAACACGGTACAGCTGTCTGGAATCTGATAGATGGACATCGTACCGTGCGCGAAATCATCTCTCTACTTGCCAGGCACTTTGGGGAGGAAGAGAATTATATTCCCCGGGTCACCGCCTACGTAATGCAGTTGCGTAAGGATGGATTTATCCAGTTGACAATCCGGAATTAGAATTCCTTTATTCCCTATCCACTTTTATCAATCCTCCCGTTGCCGTATCAAACAGCACTTTGATGGTAGAATTCTTGTTGAACAGTACCGGTGCGAGGTATTCTACGGTGCCGAATTGGGTAATGGGAAGTTGGTCGTCAAACAATTTCTTATTGTTATACATCAATGTCACTTGTGCCTTGCCCGGAAGGTTATAGGCTACACCGTCCACTTTCTTTTTGCCTTCCTCGGTGGCAGATACATCGGGACTTTTGAGGTCGGTGACGCTGATATAATACGGTTCACCGGCAAGGTCATTATTGGCCACCACTCCCAGCTTTCGGGAAAAACGGAAAGCCACCTCATCTTTCATCTCTTTAGGCGTCAGCCGGATGGTGAATGTCTTGGGTTCTTTCTTTATTTTGCCCGAGAACATTTCCGTCATAGCCGTTTCCTGCTGGTTCAGATTGTCAAGCATCAGCTTGAGTTGGGCGCCGTCCTTGGGCATATTGTCTGCTTCGCCGCGCAGGAGGGCATTCTTGCTTTCGCGGATGCTGTATATTTCCTTGGCCACCAGCTCGGCCATCTTGGCACTGGAGTTGGACATCAGTATTTCTTCCGTCAGAAAACTGCGTGGGTCAATGCTGCTTTCGGTGGCTTTGGCTTCGGGCGTCTTGGCAGCAGGCTTACCGCTGAACGGAATGTTGATGGAGCGGACAATTCCGTCTTCGGTAAGCTCCATAAGGGGTGCTACGGTCTTGTCTTTCATCTTCACGAAATAGACGTTGTCCTTATCCGGTACACCGGCTATGCGGGTTTCTATCTTATCCAGTGTCCAGAACTCCTCGGGTTCGGCAGACACGTTGTTGAGACGCAGATAGCGGTCGGCATATCTGCAAAATTCTCCGGGAGTGTAGGTATGCTTGGTGGCTTGCAATACGATTTCTATTTCTGTTTTGGGCAACATATAAGTCACTCCGTAGTCTTTGCCACGCATCACACCGGTGGTTACGTCTGTTTGCGCCATGGCAGTGATAGACAAGAACAGAGCTGAGAGCATCAATATATTCTTCTTCATAATGTACATTCGTTTAGACTGATTTAGCTAAGGGACAAAGTTAATGAAGTTATCTTTGCTAAATATTGCTTTATAAATTATTAACAGAGCTGACGAACTGTACGCAAACCGGCATGTCGACTACAATGTCCTGATGAGTATCTTCCAAGAGTCCGGTAACTTCGTTTCGTTTGTATACCTGAATGACATTGCTGTCGCGGCAGGCGGCAAGCAAGTATTTACCGTTGGGCGTGATGTTGAAGTTGCGGGGATGGATGCCGGTGGGCTGATAACCTACCTTTGCCAAGGTCCCATTTTCGGGATTCACGGCAAAGATGGCGATGCCGTCTTCTTTCAGACGGTTGCTGGCGTAGAGGTATTTCCCATCCGGACTGAGGTGGATGTCTGCACTTCCACGGGCGGCTACGGTGTCGGCTGTGATAGTCTGTATCTGTTCCAGGCGGCCGTCGTCGTAACTGAAGGCAATGACCTTACCGGACAGTTCGGTGATGAGATAGGCAAACTTCCCGTTAGGGCTGAATGTCAGATGGCGCGGGCCGGAATCTGCCTCAATGCCAACGGCTTCCAGAGAAGCATGAGGAATAGGGTTGTCGGGGTGCATCACAAAGCGCAGGATGCGGTCGGCACTGAAGTCGGTGGCGAAGATATACTTTCCGTCCGGTGAAAAGACCGTGCAATGGATGTGGGGAGTGGCTTGCCGTATGGCGTCGGGACCGGTGGCAGAGCCTTGAAAGAGCGTGTCTGCAGGAGCCAAAGTGCCGTCTTTCTGTAAAGGAAAGACGGACATGGTTCCACCGCTGTAGTTGGCAGTCAACACTTCCCGGCCATTGGTGGCCACGTAGCAGGGGTCGGCGCCGAAGGTGGGAACGGTGTTCAGCAGGCGCAGTTCTCCCGTTTCCCGGTCGAAGGCAAGGGAGCTGAGGGCTGCTGTGCTGTCGTTCATTTCACTGACGGCATAGACAAATTCGCCATCTTCCGAGGGGACGAGGTAGGAGGGATTGGGCAATGCCGCTGAACTGAGCGGAACGGCTGTTCCCGTCTCCTGATTAAAGCGGAAGGTATAGATACCCTTGCTTGAGCCATTCGTGTAAGTACCTATTAGCATGGCGAGTTCGTCCTGGTCACCGTTAGTGCCCTTTGGAGAAGAGCCACATGCTGTCAAACCTAATCCGAGCATACAGAAAAGAAGTGTTTTCATTAATTTAATGTGTTAATGTGCCAATATGCTAATGTGCTAATTGGCTGCGCTGTATATGCTGCATGGTCATTGGTACATTAGCATATTGGCACATTAGCACATTAAAATTTAACTTCGGCAATACTGACGCGGTCATCGTTCAGCACGATGCGGAGGTCGCTGGCGGTAGTGCCTTTGAACGGATAGGAAATCAGTTTGCCGTATTCGCTGACGGTGCCCGAATATACGGTGAGGAACTGTCCGCCACCGCCCGAGAGCTGGATTTCGAAGGTTGCCGGCAGGTTGTTGTCACGTGTAAAGGCAATGGCAACTTTATCTACCTTGGCTCCGTTCTTTAAGGCAAAGGTAATATAATCTCCCTTATTTCCTTGCCATGCGGTATTGATTTTTTCGTCGAGCACGTTTTCGGCATCCTCTGGGTTGGTGCTGGCACTCACACGCTTTGCTGGTTTTGGGGCTTCAATGGCTTTGGCACGGGTCTGGTAGTCTTCTACGGTCAGCGTTCCGTTCAGGCGGATGTCTTCGGAAGAGGCGCCGGCCATGAGCACGAAGTCGCCGGGTTCCACCACCCATTTCATGTCGGCGTCCAGAAGCTCCAGGTGCTTGCGGTCGATGGTGAAGGACAGCTCCTGGGCTTCGCCCGGTTCGAGGTGGATGCGCTGGAAGCCTGCAAGATTCTTTTCGTAGGTGGTGATGCTGCTCAGTACGTCGCGGATATAGAGCTGCACTACTTCATCTCCGGCACGTTTGCCGGTGTTGGTCACCTTCAGGCGGACGGTGGCAGACTCGTTCGGGGTGATGACTCGGGGGGTGATGTCGAGGTCGGAGTACTCGAAGGTGGTGTAGCTCAAGCCGTAACCGAAGGGGTAGAGTGCTCCGTTGATGCGTGACATGTTGCCCGTAGGTCCCGGATTCTTACCGCCGTCTATCTGTGAAGAAGGTTTGCAGGGGAAGTTGAAGGGGATTTGCCCTACGGTCTTGGGGAAGGTCACCGTCAGCTTTCCACCGGGGTTGTAGTCGCCGAAGAGGATGTCGGCCAGGGCTGTTCCGCCTTTGGAGCCGGGATACCAGGCTTCGAGGATAGCGGGGACGAACTTGTCTGCCCAGTTGATGGAGAGCGGGCGTCCGTTGATGAGTATCAGTACGACGGGCTTGCCCGTGGCTTGTATGGCTTGAAGCAGTTGCAACTGCCGGCCGGGCAGGTCGAGGCTGGTGCGCGATTTGTTTTCGCCGCAGGTGCGTTGTCCGCCGCCCAATACTACGACGGCAACATCAGCTTGGCGGGCATTTTCTACGGCTTTGTCTATCTCGGCTTGCTCGTCGTCGGTCAGAGGATCGTCTATGATTTCACTTTCGGGCCAGTGGGCATCCACTAGGTCGCAGCCTTTGGTGTAGAGCACCTCTGCCTTGCCTTTTGTCTTTTCTTGAATGCCTTCCAGTACAGTGGTCACCTCTACGGCAAGGGGGCCGTAATGGGTCAGCGCGTAGCCTTCTTCGTTGGCATTGGGACCACAGACGGCAATCTTCTTGGTGGAGTTGATGTCTAAGGGCAACAGCTCACCGGCATTCTTCAGCAGAACGATGGACTCGCGGGATGCCTGCAAGGCGATGGCTTCGTTCTCTTCTTTTTCCACTTCACGGTCGGCACCGGCAAGGTCTGTCTGGTAGGGGGCATCGAACAGACCGATGAGGAACTTTACCCGGAGGATGTCGCGCACACGGTCGTTAATGACTTCTTCGCTCAGTCCGCCTTCCTTCACCAGTTCGCGGAGGGGAAGGACGAAGGAGTCGGGCGAGCGGAAGGTACAGCGTACGTTCAGCCCGGCTTCCACGCTTTGGCGGACGGCTTCTTTCATGTCTTTGGCGGTGCCGTGCTTGGTGTAGAGGTATTCTACGGCGTCACTGTCGGATACGACGTAGCCACGGAATCCCATTTCGCCACGCAGGCGGGTGGTGAGCCAGTAGTAGCTGCCCTGCACGGGGATGCCGTCGTAATCGTTGTACGAACTCATTACGCCCAGCATGCCGGCTTCCCAGATGACGCGTTTGAAGGGGTAGATGTGTATGTTTTCCACTTCGCGCGGCGACATTTGCGGGTCCACGCGTGCCATGCCTTCGCGGGCGCCTTTGTTGTTACTGTAAGCGGCAAAGTGCTTGCCGGTGGCGGCCACTTGGTGGTTGTGCTGCAAGCCGCGCACCATTTCGATGCCCAGTTCGGCTACGAGGTAGGGAGATTCGCCGTAAACTTCTTCGTAGCGTCCCCAGCGCTGGTCGCGTCCTACGTCGAGGATGGGGGCGTAGACGTTGGTGTAGCCCAGCATGCGGGCTTCGCGTCCGGTGATGAGTCCTACTTGGCGAATCAGTTCACGGTTCCAGGTATGTCCCAGTCCCAGTTGGGTGGGGAAGTTGGTGGCGCGGTAGCTTTCCACGCCGCGTATGCCTTCGTTGGTAAAGTCTACGGGGATGCCGAGACGGGTATCTTCCACAAAGAACCGTTGCACCTCGTTCAGTGCCCAGGCGTGGCGCGAGGCGGGCCAGACGTAGGCATTGTCCGAGGGAGGCAGCCCCCATTGCTGGAAGCCGTTCAGGTGTTCGTCGATGGCGCCGATGCCGTCTTTCCAGAGCAGCTCTTTCCATTCGGGGGTGGGGAGGTCGTCTTTCAGTACGCGTTTGTAGCCGTAGAGGGTGACCATTTGGCAGGTCTTTTCGTCCAGCGTCATCTGTTGCAGCAGGTTTTCGATGCGTGCTTCGAGCGGGGCGGAGGGGTCTTCGTACACGTCTTTCACTCCGTTTTTGTTGAAGTCTATCCAACCTTTGCGGTACATTTCACTTTTCACCGGCTTGTAGGTTGCCGGTGTTTTGGCAGGCTTTTGTGCGCAGAGCAGTGTGTTTCCTCCAAGCAGCAGGGTTAGGGCAATAAGGTTCTTCATGATATGTTCTAAAAATCTCTTGGTTATTATTGTTTCTTTTGTTGACAAAAATACGGCTAATGTGTGAAATAAAGGGATAAAATAGTCCGAAGTATCGGCTTTTATTGTCCGAAGGGTCTTCCTCTTACTAAAAATATCCTCCAAGACGCTACCGGGGAATTCAAATCATTATTAGACGAAACATATCATTCACTTTTAAAAAGAAAGAGAGAACACTATAATAACCTGAAAAGTAGATGCAATCGCGGTGTATACAAGTATTACGGCTACATCTGTTAAACGAGGGTGTATTTATATAATAGGAATCTGTTGGCGGAATTGTTGCTTGTACGGAAGAACTTTCTTTTCAACCTTGGGATGTCTAAACCCAACCTTGGTTTAGACATCCCAAGGTTGGGTATGGAAAAACCAAAGTTTGGGATAGATTGCTTCCTTAATTCTTTCCGGTTTTTCAGTTAACTTCAGAGACTTTTTCCGTTAACTTCCCATCTCTTTTGTGCAAATATCCATTACAGAAGATAGATATTCCCTCTTGCAGGGGGTAATTCCGTCAACGGATACTGGCTTTGGTAGCTGTTTGAACATTGATGACAATGGGGTGCACATATTCTATGTATGGAAGATTATTGTTTTTATCACGAAAAGTCAGTATTAGCTAATATTTGTAAATATATGGTGATTGCTAATAAAAGAATATGTATCTTTGGGCCAAAGAAAGCGGTAGAGGATGAAAAATAAAGTAGCATTTATCCCTTTTTCACCCTCCCTACTTAGCAATGAGTTACGCAATCTTTTAAATTTCAGACCGTTACAAAGTCATGGGGTTGACTGGATTTGACAGCGGGCAGAAATGGTAAGTAAGCATGCAGTGCGTCGTTGATTTGCACTTTAATCTCAGTCCTCAAAATTTTATCTGGCGAAACTCGTTACGCTCTCGCTGCTTAATCGAAGTATAGTAGATTGAAGCTTAATCCCGGCACCAGGTGCTGGGACGTGACATCACTCGGAAGCTGTTGCTCCGAAGCATTCCGATAAAGTGGTGCAGTCAAATCGGGGATAGTTCGTGTCAGCCTCGTGGCGCGGGTGAAAATTTAGAGGATAAGGCAACGGTTGATGGCTTTGGTTCTGCCGCTGCACGAAAATTTAGGCAAAGATAAGCATGTAGAAAGCTTATGATTTCCTCGTTTGGACGAGGGTTCGATTCCCTCCAGCTCCACAAATGATATTGATAATTAGGTGCTTATATTGTTTGCACCCCAAAATGCACCCTGAAATAAAAAATGATAGTCTGATTATCATTCTTTATATCAAAAGCTATCTGCCTTTCTTAAATAAATTAACTATTGTGATGATTTGTGATATTCTATTTTAATTTTTATCATTTTGTTTGTTCTTATCAAGGCGATTTCCTATCTTTGAAACATCATTAGGGCTTGACTGGAATTGACAGCGAGTTGGAATGGTATGTAAGCATGCAGTGGGTCGGTAATTTCCACTTAAATATCAGTTATCAAAATTTTATCTGGCAACGAAAATTATGCTCTCGCTGCTTAATCGAAGTATAGTAGATTAGCTTTATTTCCGCCAAAGTGGTAGAAACGAGATGTCACTCAAAAGCTCTTGTTCCGAAGCGTTTGATAAAGTGGCACAGTAAAATCGGGAATAGTTTGAGTTTTTCCTCGTAACTCTTACGAAATTTTAGAGGATAAGGCATAAGTTGGTGGCTTTGGTCTTGCTTATGTTCGAAAATTTTAGGCAAAGATAAGCATGTAGAAAGCATATGGTTTCCTCGTTTGGACGGGAGTTCGATTCTCCCCAGGTCCACGATACTTAGATAATTATTTTTTATGTATAAAAGTATTCCCGTACAGAATTTGATGTTCTGTACGGGAATATTTTTAAGTGTTCGATTTATATGAATGTTTCTTAACTATTTCTCTGTTATCGCTTTAGACATTAAAAAGAATGAATCCTCTCCTTCATAATAAACAATATCATAACAAGCATCTTCAGATCGATAAAGGGTTTCATCTTCCCTTTTTAATCCCAAAGTTTCTGTAAGATATTGTGGTATAGCATCAAACAATTTCTTTGGATTATCACCTATCGGAGAAGCACTCACATTAATCTTTACTTTAATCACAATTGCACACTTACATTCATGAAGAATACCAACGGAATATGTCGCAAAGACTTGATTTATACCCCAATCTCTATTATGTAAGTCAACCATTCCTTTTGTTGGCATTTGCTTTATATTATATAAATCCATAATTCTTGAAATAGTTTGACCAATTTTTAAGCTGTCAATGCCGTCGGATGTTAGCTTATCGAATATTGATGCCAATGTTTTCTTTTCATCTATATAATCGGTAGCAACTCCCCAAGCATCATAATCAGACATGGAATGAGGTGCTATTAAAGAAGACCAAAAGGGTGAATAACTGGGAGCATCTGTAAATGGGGGAACTGAAATTTTGTAATAAGAGTTGTTGTCTATCGGATTCCCTTTTTTGTCAGCAAAGTAATATTTCTCATTTTCTGCCATTATAGCATATTGGGATAATGGATAAAAACATGAAACGTTTTCTATTTTATTTTTAATTTCACCTTTAGAGTTTATTGCATATACATTCATATATTGATTGTCCCATTCATCTCTTAAATTGGCAATTGTATCAGCAACATATATCCAATCGTCTATAATGCCTAAAGCTCGCGAATATTTAGGTTCTCCGATACTTTCTCCTTCTATGTTAAGTTGTCCCCATAATCCAGTTTTACTGTCTTGAAATAAGGCAACATTGTCAATGAAAGGTGAAATACTGTAAATGTTAGAAGGGAATCTCTGTGCTTTTTCGCCTTTTTCATTGAGTAAGAAGTTTTCTATTAAACAATATCCGTTTTCAAAAAAGGTGTATGAATATTGTTGGTACCCATTGGAACTGGCTTCAAATAACTCTTTTCCATTGGGGTCGATAACTAACCATTTGTCAGCTTCTTTGTTATATACAATAGCTTTTCCTTCATGGAAAGGGAAAGCGTTATCATAAATAGGTTCTATCACAACATTGCCTTGTGGATCTATATATCCGCATTTACGATTTTCTAACCGAAACCAAGCACGTTGCTCCGTAAAGAACGGAGATACACATAAGAATTCTTTCCCCTGATACGGAAGCAAATAAAAAGCAGTTTCTCCCGTTTCTGTTAGATAGTGAATACGTTCATCTGCAGAAACAACAGGAATTATTCCTTCGCTACATATGCCTCCTTGCTTATAACCTTTTGGAGTTCCTATCAATTTAGGAGTTGGAGTTGCGGAATAGTAAAGATATTGATTTGTATCATAATCCTGAATTCTAAACACTCCATTTACTGCATAAGACGGTCTTTTATCAAATTTGTTTTCAAACAAGATGTTTCCATTAACTCCAACCATGCCCCATTTCCCATGTTTTTCTTTTTGGAAAGCTACATGGGTCACTTCAGGGAAATCGGTATTTGACTTAAATGAACAACTCGAAAGCATACCCATAAATATCACAAGCGATAAAAGCAAAGGACGAAAATACCAATTGGTTATTTTAGATTTCCTTTCGGCATGAACATAGGGGATTTTGTCCAATGAATTTTCAGTATCCAAAGCTCTCAGAACTTTTCGAATGGGCAAACCTTCCCTATAATCTTTATTGAAAATGCCATTCTCTATGAAAAGAGGCATAAACTCTTTTGCAAGAACCATTCCGCTTTGAGGATGTTTTATAAAATGATTTTGCAAAACACTGTTGATTCTTAAAATACGTTCATTTGTCTTCATAATACGTAATATTATAAATTATTCGGAATATGTCTTTCCATTAATCGTTATACTTGTTACATTGCTTGTATCTTTACCAGCCATAGCTGCACCTTCCTTTACCGTCTGAATCAGAATAGGCCCCATCTGTTCCAAAGCTCTGTTAAAATTTTCTTCTATTTGTTTTCTCTTTTGAGAAGGGCTGAGGTAATCGCTACAATCCAACACTTTACCACTTTTATCGAGGGTAAAAACTTTTTCTAAGAATGAACTATTCCCATTCTTTTCATCTATTGTATATGCAACAGCGAAGGCTACAAATGCGCTATCACCATTTCCTATAAATGCGAGTTCATCGAAAATACCTCGTGTATCTAATAGCTTGACGCATTCTGATATTGAATCTTTTTTATATGTATTATCCATTTGCCATACCTCAACGGGAATACTTGTCTTTTTTTCTGCCAAAATCCATTCCATTATTTTGTAACTTTCTCCTTCTTTTAAACTATCCTCAATGGAATGGACTACGTATTGTTTACCCCATTCTATGATTTGTTCATCGGAAGCGTTTGCAAACAGTACATCCTTCTGTGATGGTGAACAACCAAGATAAAACATCAAAATGAAAATAGAAGTAATAATTTTTTTCATAATGCCATATTATTTAAGTTAGAATTAAATTTTTTGATTAATCCATAAAAGGAGAAGCAATTAGACCTATTAAAATTACTATACAAAGTAGAATGATAATGATGATTGGGATCATCAGGCAACCGCCACATCCTTGTAGAAACTCCGCTTTACCTTTTGCAAACTCTATTTGGGCTTTCTCATATTCAGAAAGTCTTTCAGCATTTTGCTCCTTCATAACTTCATTGTTTGTTCATTGTTTATATCAATAACCATTAATGACTTCATTCATGTCATCTACAACTTTTATAACATTCCCGTCAGAATCCAATACAAAAAGTTTCTCTTCCACCACGTAACCGCCATAACTGTTTTTAGCCCTATATTTATGAAGAGCAAAATAAGTATTATTGTCTTTATTATATATACCAAAGGCTTCCCAACTTATTCCTTCATAACTATCAGGGTCTTTAAGATAATGCCGTTTAAGATAGACCCTTACTCCTGCCATAGCTTTTGTTTGAGATGGTCCTTTGTTGCTCCCGTAGTTTTCGATTCTATTGTTACCCTTTGAAGAAGTGCTGTATTCTCTATTTGAAATATTGAAAATTATAACCACAACAAGAAAAATCAATACCGCTATCCATTGTCGGCGTTCTTTATTTTTTTTATTTTGTATGTAGATGGGATTTTGAATAATACAACCACAAGAAAGGCATTTAATGTACTTCTCATTTTTTAACCCTTCATCAATTGTTAGATTTATACCACAATTGCTGCATTGCAATTGTTGTGGATAGGTATTTAGTTTTAATTGGTTATTTGGTATTGGGGCTTGTTTCGCCGAAGTGCATGAACGAAGCGCAGAAAGCTCCTTACGGAAATCAAGATTAGTTTTATTGAAATTTCCTTGCAAGTTAAGCGGGGGATTATATATGCGAATCAATTCTTTTTCAACATTTGCATAATCATTATTTGCATAATAAAAAAGTAGCAGGTTGTCTTTCATCCATTCGGTCAGTGTACGCTCGTCAAATTCACCAAATGTAGTTTTTCCGTTTTGGGGAGAGTTTATGTCTCTTGGAATCAGTTTGAATCCCAATAAACATCCTAATGATTTGCGAATTGTGGAATTTCCGGCAGTGCCAGTGAAATGTTGTTTGTAGTCACGAATACGCAGACTTTTACTGCTTTTGCCTACATACACGACATTGTATTTCTCTTTTTTGTAATCAAAAAAGGTTAGTATAGGAGTGGTGGAAATTTGTACTTTTATGGGCAATGAGGACGTACTACGTAATACTATGATATAGTTACCGGGCTTGTCAGGTAAGACTGAAGCTCTCATTTTTTGAGGGTCAAATAAAGAAAATTCATCTTGTGAAATCATGTTGTTGGTTTCATATATAGCCGCCTGAGACCCCACTAAGCAGAGTTATACAAAAAGAAGCGTGGGTCTGCATGCCACGTCTTAGATGAAGGTCGTAGGAAAATACCTTGAGTACAGATATGGATATAGCAGCCCACGCTATAGCGTGAGAACCACTATGCTATCCTTGTACTCTTTGAAAATTTCCTACGTTTTCATCTACAAGATAAGCATAACGCTTCTAAAAATTCTAATATGTCTTGGAAAGAGCATACTCAATCCAATACAAAAATACAAAAAACAGCTAAAAAAATGAAACCAAAGCCCCTATTTTTTATTACGTTTTACAATCTCAACCCTCTTTTCGGTTTGTTCTCTTCTTTTTGGGTGTGGCTTACACCCAGCTTTTCTTTGAGTTCCTGAAACTTCATTTTGAACCATTCGAGTATGGGCATGCCGTCAATGCACAGCCGGAATTTCCCTTTCTCCTGCGGGTTCCTCTCCACGGTTGCCGTCGAGTGCTCCGTCCTGAACTTCTCCTTGTGTTCCTTCGAATAGAGCCTTCCCTTGAACTCCACGGGTTGCAGGCTGACAACCCGCCTTGTCAGTTCCTCGGTAAACCCCACTTCCCGGCATTGTTCGGCTATGGGCAACAATTCCTTCACGATAGGGAAATAGGTGTCTATCTGTTCCAGTCTGTTGTCGTATTCCCTGATTTTTTGCTGGTAGCTCCGGTCTATCTTGTTTATCTCGCTGTTGTGGCGGTTCTCCATTTTTGTCTGCTCCCTCTGTTCGGCTTGTACCTGCTTTTGCAGAGCCACAATGTCCTGCCTCAAATTTTCGTTCTCCGCTTCCAGCCTCTTGACCTTGCTGCCGCCCAAAAGAGAACTCACCCCGTCCGCTATGGCTGTGGTTGCGTTCACCGCCGCACCCTTCATCTTCTGCACGTTGATTTCCCCCTTGACCTTTTTCAGCTTCTTCTGCGCTTCCTCTTCCAGCCCCAGCAGGTTTTCGATGTTCTCCTGCAGGCTGTCCTGCCGTTCCACCAGTTCCTTGTAATATTGCGAGGTCGGTATGTGCTTTGCCAGCGAACCGTCCACGCCTCTCTGCAAGCCGTACTTGCTCATGGCTTGTGCGTAGGTGTCCTGATAGTGTTTCAGCTTGTGCCTTGCCATGACGTCATCGGCGCACAGCCGCACATCCTGCGTGTTCTTCTTTCTGTACTTCTTCTTCCCGTTCTGTTCGTCTTGTCTGGCTTTCCTGCGCTCCCCGGTCACTATCGGTACAATGGTGGCGTGTATGTGCGGCGTCTTCTCGTCCATGTGCAGGACTGCCGACACGAGGTTCCGCTCGCCGTATGTTTCCCGGAGCCATTTCAGGTTGTCGCTGCACCAGCCGTCAAGCCTCCCGTCCTCTTCCATACGCTTCATGTCCTCGTTGCTTCCGGTGAGCAGCACCCGGATTGCCCTTACCTGGTTGGTACCTATCTT
This sequence comes from Bacteroides sp. AM44-19, assembly GCF_003603395.1. Lineage (NCBI taxonomy): Bacteria > Pseudomonadati > Bacteroidota > Bacteroidia > Bacteroidales > Bacteroidaceae > Bacteroides > Bacteroides sp. AM44-19. Next base: position 446,107 of record NZ_QTNB01000002.1, read on the forward strand.
GCGTTTGATGCCTGCCGTCTCTATCCGGTGCGCTATCGCCTGCGTACGGTTCCTTACCCCTTCGGGGAACTGTACCAGTTCCCGGTTCAGGTGCGTTCGCGTTCTGTCCGCATTCTTCGGGTGTACGGTGCGCTCTATGTGCGTGGACATTGCGCCGTCCGCACCTTTTGCCTTTTCCAAATGCAAAACTGCATATCCCATAACTGTAATACATTTTTCGGTTAATACTTCCCCTGCCTTGCTTCCATGCCGCATGGCTCACGGGGTTTCAAAAGGGGCGGCGTCCCTTTTGCTCATTGGGGCTTTTTTAGCGATGCGTGCATTGCGTGAAGAAAAAGCCCTAATGAGCTATGGCTTTTTTAAAGCCTTCCGTTGGCATGTGCGGTTACATCCCGATGCCTTTGCCTTTCCTCTCCGGTTGCCTTGCCTGCCGTTGCCTTTTCTCCGGTTCCGGCTTCTCCTGCCACCGTTCCGCTTGTCCTGACCGTTTACTACAAAGGAAGTCGTTCAGGTCGTTGTAGCCTCCGTATATGTGCGATGCGTCCCGTATGCGCATCCCGTATTCCTCCCGCAGTTCCTGAACGGCTTCCATTCCCGCCTTGTCGTTGTCAAGGAAACAATGGATGCGTTCGTAATCGCCCAGTGGGTGGATTGCTTTGGAAAGGTTGGAAGTAGAGTTCAGCACGATGTAGTCCTGCCCGTCAAGTTCGGGGCGGTCGGGACACCTTTCCAGCCGCAGGGTGAGGAAGGAGAGGTAGTCCATGAAGCCCTCGAAGAGATAGCAGGTCTCCTTCGTCTGTTCCTGCCGTATGTGGGTGATGTCCTTCGGTGCTATGCACCCCTTGAAGAATTTGTTGCGTATCTCGTAGCCTCCCGAACGGTTGGGAAAACCGACGGCAAAGTAGGGCTTGCCGTCGGTTTGATAGCGCACCTCGTAACATTCTCTTTTTGCCAGTTCAGTATTTATCCCCCTCTGCCGCAGATAGGAGAATAGGGCGGGGGAAGAAAGCGGCGCCACCTCCAACTGTCGGAAGCTCGGTTTGGAGAAAGGTTGCCCGCCAAAAGAGAAGGAGACCGGGCGCACGTTTGGTGCCTGCTCCGCTATCCTTTCCAAGAGGTAGGGCAGGCTGTCTGATGCGTAGAGCTCCTGCGCCAGTGCGATGATGTTCCCGCCCCTGCCCGCGCCAAAGTCATACCATAGGTTGCGTTCGGTATTCACCTTGAAGGACGGTTCGCACTCGTCCCTGAAAGGTGACTTGTACCATAGGCTGCCGCCCTGCTGTCTTGCCGGGCTGTAGCCAAGACTGTGCAGATATTCCTCAATGCGTATCCGCTTCGCTTCATTCGTATTCATGTGGGTTTCTGTTTAAGTGGATATTGTTTTTTTGTTTTCGCCCGTGCCTTTTGCATGTTGCGGGCTGCATCCGCTTTACTTTATTTCGCTATATATATGCACCCTGACTAAAGTAAAGCGGTTTCCGGGCTGTCATGCCCGTGCTGTTTTTCCTGTCAGGCGGTGTGAACATCTTTTTTTTGTTTTCGCCCGTACCTCTCTATATGTTACGGGCTATATCCACTTTACTTTATTTCCGTATATATATGGTACGGGACTAAAGTAAAGTGGTTCCCATGCCATACCGCTAATAGTGGAAATCGGGCTTGAAGGTGTATTTCCTGCCGTTCTCCTGCACTATCATCCGTTTGTTCTTCAATAGGGTAATGAGGTCTGTCACCCTGTTTCCGCCAAGTATGACGTCCACAGTGGCGTAGGTTTCCCTCAATACTCCCGCAAGTTCCTTGTAGCCGTATTCGTTTTTCAGGGTGAATGCGGCTTCCAGTGCGATGCGGTGCTGCTGCTCGGTGATGTCCTTGTAGGGGTCGAATTTCCTCCTCCCTTTGCCCGGCTCCTTCTCCTTGAACCGGTAGCCGTCCAGCAGTTCGGGCAGTGCCTCCTCATTGATACGGAATGCGAACGGCTCGAAGTCCACCGCCCTGATGTGTGCGGTTTTGACCGTGCTTATGTCGGGGTTATTCTCGTCCTTCTCCACTTGCAGCACGGTTTCCGCCTTGTTGCTTAGCTCGGTTCCGATGTGCCCCCTTGCGTTCTCGTCCCCCTTGTTCTGGTGCAGGACAGTATGGATGTGGATGTCCCTTTCCCCCGTCCATGTCATCAGATAGGAGATTACCGTTGTGGACTCACCGGGGTTGTTGATATCGTGCACCATGTCCCGTATTCCGTCAATGACTACCAGCCCGATATTCTCGGTGCGGTAGATTGCCTCCCTCACGATTGCTATGCGCTCTTCGGGCGTGTACTTCCTTAGGACGAGGAATTCAAGGTCTTCATGGTTTCTGTCTGCGGGCAGTCCCGCCATGCGCAATATCCGCTTTGCCACCTTTGCGCAGTGGTAGGTGCTTTGCTCGGTGTCCACATAGAGTATTTTCCGCTTGTTTTCGGGCAGTTCAGCCGTGTAGCTTAGTACCGTCCCGTTTTTCAGCGCAGCCGCCACGATTGCGGAGACGTTGAACGTCTTCTTGCTCTTGGCTTTCCCGATTGACGCGCTGAAATTCCCCAGCGTGCCGATGACGGAACCCCGCACTTTCAGGATTTCGGGTGCCTTCTCGTAGTCTTCCGAAAGGTCGAGCCGTGAGGCTTGCCATAGGATTACCGCCTCTTCGGGCGTGATGTTTCTTTCCTTGTTGTCCATACCGCACCTCCCTATCTGCGTCCCCCGCTTTTGCGTCCTGCCAGTTCAAGCGCCATGTCCGCATCGACGATGATTTTGCGTCCTATCTGCGTAATGGCTCTGTCTATCCTCCCGCTTTTTTTGATGCGGTTTGCTGTGGGTATGCTGCACCCGAACAGCCGGGCTATGCCGCCTATCCCGTACACGTACTTCTTTTCCTTGTCGGCTGCGGGTTGGGTTGGCTTCGTTTCGCTTCCCTGTAAGGCGTGCCGGTTCAGGAATATGAACTCTTCACCCGTCATCTGCCATACGGGCTTTGATAAAAGGTCTCTAATTTCCATATCAGAATGAAATTAACGTTTGTACTGCAAGCCCTGCGCATGGGCTTTTTACCTCGTTCGAACAGTGCAAAGTTAGTTCCGGGTACGGGTGGTAAGGATGTGGATAGCGTGATTGTGGTGTCACGCTATCTCACTAAATATCAGAAGATAATAAAGGGTGGTGGAAATTATTTTGAGTGGTAAAAGTGGTCGTGTCGTGGAATGTCGTTGCATATCACCGACTATCGGAATATTGACCGCATTTCCCTTGCGAATTCCTGATTGCTGTCACTGGCTAAATCGGTACGGGGAACGGGTGCCTTGTATTTGGACTTGTAGTATGCATCGTCTATTCCCAGCAGGTTCATGATATCCTCTTTCCATTTCTCTCTGTCCGGCTTGGGCAGCGTTTCACCCATAAGGAAAATGAGATAGCATACACGGGCTTTCTCCCTCGGTCTTATTTTCAGTCTGCCTTCGCACGGTTGCAGGTTCATGCTGGCGTAGAAGTCCAGTTCTGAAACGGCTTCGAACTGCTCGCCGTTGCATCTTTCGTAAACGGCTGACAAGAGTTTCATGGGGAAGTAGGCGGGTTGGCTTGTCGGTGTGGTGGCGGCTTCCTTTTCCTCTCCCTCCTTTTTCTTTTGGTCGGTCAGGTATTTTTCAAGGATTGCCAATAGTGAGCCGCCCAGTCTGCAAATGTCCCCGCAACGGTTTTTCAGGCATTGCAGGGCTTCCCGCCTTGCCTGCTCCTTCTGTTTGTACAGTTCATCCAGTTTGGCTTTTTCCTTGTCGTATTCCCGCTTGCACCGTTCGTACCTTCTTTCCAGCAGTTCCTCTTCCTGACGGTCATGCTCCCTGAAGCCTACCGCTTCCAAAGAGCCGTTGGCTTCCATGAGTTCCCGGTAATATCCGTTTGTGACTTTCATCTGTCTGTCGATGTCCCAGTCAAAACGGCTTTCATGCCGTCGGCAGACGTATTCGGTATCGAGACGGTCGAAAAACTCCCTGCAGGCGTTGTAAGTCGAGATGTTGCTTTCAATCTCACGTTTCAGGCTGTTCAGCAATATGGAGAAGTGTGCGGCGTCCATTTCAAGCATGAGGCTGATGAGTGCGGTTTCAAATGTCTGCGTGTCCCCGTACTCTCCGTAAAAGCCGGAAATGAATTGCTGCTTCTCAAAAGAGAAACTGCCGCCGGACATTATTTCGGTATATATCTTGTTGAGTTTCCCGTAGTGGGGTATCATTGATGTTATTCTTTCGTCCATAGTTATATCAGATTAAATTTAGTCATAGCGTTGATTTTGATTTCATCCGCTATATCAATATAGGGCTTCATCGCTTTGTAATCGCTGTGTCCCGTCCATTTCATTACTACTTGTACTGGAATGCCAAGTGCCAAAGCATTACAGATAAATGTTCGTCTTCCGGTGTGAGTACTTAATAATGCGTATTTAGGTGTAACTTCGTCTATTCGTTCATTTCCTCTATAATATGTTTCTCGTATTGGTTCATCTATTTCTGCCAGTTGTCCCAGTTCTTTTAAAAATTCGTTCATCCTTTGATTGCTTACAACTGGCAATGCCCTGTCATTAGGGAACGGCACACCTTTGTACTTTTCGAGTATTGCCTTGCTGTGGTCATTTAATTCAATAATAAGACTGTCTGCCGTCTTTATGGTAATAACTTCGATATGACCGTTTTTAACATCACTACGTTTCAAATTATACACATCGGAGTGACGTAATCCGGTGAAACAGCAAAATAGCAATACATCCCTTACTCTTTCAAGGTATTTCTTTGTTGGTGGTATTGGGCAGGTTCTTAGTTTATTTATTTCATTTTGGGTGAGGAATATCACTTTTTTGGGTGCACTCTTCATTTTAGGCGTGAATTTATCATAAGCCATGTTTTGGTGATACCCTTTTCGATTACTCCAACGTAAGAACCATTTTACGAATTTGATTTGTTTGGCAATGGAAGTGTTGCGCATGTTTTTTTCTGTACGCAAGAATTCTATATAGTCATTGAAATGTTTTTCCGTCCAACTGTCAAACGTAGTATTAGGGTCAAATGTATAAATGTGTTTTTTGACTGTTGCAAACTTTTTGAGGGTTGAGGAAGACCAGTCATTTTGTTTGCTACATTCTGCTACAAATTCATTGAAAACTTTCATGAAGTCTAATTCAACCTTTTGCTTTTCCTCATGGTTTTCTTTCTTTTCCCCTTTTGTCTTTAGGTTGAACGCTTCCTTAATTTGTGCAGGGGTGGGTATTACATCTTGCACCTCGAATTCTTTGAACACATTCTGTATTTCGGTGTATTGCCGTAATAGTTCGGCGTTGATTTCGGATGCACTTTGCTTTAGCTTGTTGGTACAACCGTTTCTAACCCGTTGCTTGTCTGTGTCCCATTTTTCTACATCGATTCTATATCCCGTAGTAAATTCGATACGCTGACTGGCAAAGATAACACGCATACGGATTGGCACATTCTTTGTGACTGGAATACCGTCTTTTTTGCGGCTTTCCGGTGCGAAAATGATATTTCTTTTAATATTCATAATTGGGTGTGTTTGAAAATGACACCCAAAAATACACCCGAAAAATGAGATATACAATGATATTAAGAGATATTTAGATTAATGAAAGAAAGAGATAAATAACTGATTACATGATATTTGATATCCTGTGAAATTTTATAAAAAGGTTCGAGAGACACCCTCCAGCTCCACGGATATAGTAAAAAGAAGTTTGTAAGTCCTTGAATTCCAGTAATTCAGGGGCTTTTTCTTTTCTTCTACTCCCCCTACCTTTTATATTCATTTAGAAAATAGTTGTAGTAAATGTGCTACAATTCAAAATTAATATCTACTTTTGTCTGTTCAAAAACCAATAACTATTAGAAGTGGGGGCAACACTTTAAATTCTGCAACAGATTTATGAAAATTCACGAAGGAAAATGTACAGAGAAGATTTTGAAAGAACGTGAACGGATTGGTAGTCGGTTAGCCATTCTTCGCAAGAAGAGAAATATGACCCAAGAGGAATTGGCTAATCTTTGTGGTGTTAATCGTGTTAATATAGCCAAGATAGAGAAAGGGGCTTATAATGTGAGCATTGATATACTATCTAAGGTAACATCCGCTCTTGGTTTTGTGATAGATATAAAAGTGGATAGCTCTGTTTGTCCGACTCATTTCTCTCAACGTAAACCTGTAAAGCTGGTAATAGGGAAAGACTATTATGTCAGTTTTGGCAATAACGAAGCCCATAGATGTAAGCTGGTTGATATTCCGGAGATGTACCAAGGTCAAAGAATTAAAATCGAAACTCCGACCCCGAGAGGGTCTATCACCCACATATTATTTGCCGATGAAATAGGAACGACACCTGACGAGGCTGTAATGAACCAAGTAACGATGTAAAAACATTAAAAGGGAAGAAGTGCAAGTTCCTCTTTTATTGAAATCCCCCTCGCTACAACCATCTGCAGCGAGGGGGATTTTTTAGTTTATGAGGGTTTCTACACCCACTCTTTCATCAGAGCTATTCAAAAAATTAATGGTTTCTTCTGAATATATAATCTTAAATTGATGGTTCGGAATCAATTCTAAAGCTGGGAAATCAGTAGTGATTAACAGTTTTAGTCCCTTTCTTTAATATGTAAAAGCAACTTGTACAAAAGAAGTTTCTTATATACGGGATAGCAGCAATAACTCCGTTGAGCCTTCGTGGGGACAAGCCGAATTTGATTTTATAATGTGGGTTTATAAGGTACAGTCTCCGGTCAATGATTTGATAGTTGGCTTGCCGGACGATGCGATTGAACAGTTCGATGGTGCATCCGGTGCTCTTTATATCCAGTAGCTCCGTAATTGCGTGTTCCTGCTCGCCGCATAGTCTTAATATCCATCTGTATAAAGTGCGGGGAAGGAGGTGGAGAAAAGGGAAGTGTGAAACAATGCGGCTGTGTGCTATCTGCTGGTGGCCTCCGAATGGCATTTGCCAGGCGGGAAACCCTACAAATATAGCTCCATCGGCAGACAAATGCTTTTGTAGGCCGGAGAGGAACCGTTCTTTGTCTCTGATATGCTCTATCACATCGTGTAGAAGAATCAGGGGAAAATTCGTAGCCTTGTCCTCAAGCTGGAAAATGTCGGTGGCAATGAACTGTCCCTGCTGATGCCTTTGGGTGAAGAAGGTCCTGGCTTGCTCTATTCGCATGGCATCAATGTCTACGCCCATCACCCGGCAACCGGCTTTGGCAAAAGGAAGCAGATTGCCTCCCTCTCCACAGCCCACTTCCAGCACTTTATCGGGGATGTGTCCGATGACTTCCTTTATGTAGGGGATATAATAGTTCTTGCTGGTCTGTGACTGTTCACCAAAGTAGCTTTCCCGGTCGGTATGTCGTTTCTGCATGTTCTTTGTTCCTTCTTGAGTTTGATTATCCATATAAATAGATAATCAGTCGGGTAAAAGACTGCGTGGCGCATCGTTTTTTTACCAGGAAATGCGGAGACCTACCGGGAGGGTGAATGTGAACGGATGTTCCTTTCGGATGGTGCGCAGTTGGCTGCCGTCGGGGATGTAATAGTTTATAGTCGGCTCCAGATAGATGCCTGCCTGGGGTGTGAGGCGATATTGTATGCCTATACTTGTGTTGACCGACCACTGCCAGGGAGCACTTACCGGCTGGCTGTCGAGCTTGTGTGGAATACTGTCCGTGACATGGAAGCTTTGGAGTGTCCCTTTTATGGGGATATCCACCTGCATGCCTGCCGTGGCATAACTGGAGAAACGTTTGTAATGCCAGAAACGGTAGGAAAGCCGGAGAGGAATGCCGATATAATGCAACTTCTGGTTGTCTTGAATGCGGAATGCTTCGCCGGTAGTGAACTCCGACCTGAGAAGCGTATATTGCAATCCGGTTTCCAGACTCCAACGCTCATTCAATTTCTTGCTGAGAGAGAGTCCCACGACGATGGGGGCATGATGTTGCTGGTTCTCAACAATCCTGCCGCTGTTATTCTGGGCAATCTGCATGAGTCCGATGGAATCTTTTCCCAGAGTACCCTGCTGATAGCGGGTGTGCAGATAAGAATAATACTCTTCCCACGTGCTGACTTGTTGAGGGAAGTCACTTGAAATGCCGTCGGTATGTGGAGTGGCAATCAGCTTATATAAGTTCTGTGCCAGTTGCGGTCCGAGTGAACCTGCCAGCATCAACTTCCATTTTCCGGATTTCTTCTTGCGGGTTGGCGGCATCAGGGAAGGGGAGAAGACGAAAGCCATCTGTCGGTTGGTGATGGTCTGTCCGGTGAATGGAGAAGGTATGGGATATTTGTGGATACTATCTTTCATTGTGGGTATGGCAAGGGGCCATTCTGTGGAAACTGGAACGGGAGGGATGATTCGTTCCCTTTTGTTCAGATTTTCTTTGGTATGGCATTGTTCGTCGGTTCGGGGAGTATCGGTTTTCTTTGTTTGTTGCGTACTCCCGGCTTGCCTGGAAGAAACTTTGGACAAACGGTTTTCCCTGATACTCTTTTTCTCTCTGTACAGATAGTCATACAGCGTTGGAAAGAGAAGCAATACTGTCAAAACAATGAATACACGGTATCCTGCCAGCATCTTTTTAAGTAAAATTTTCGCCCGGAACAATTGGGAGGAAGAGGAGTGTGGCGCTATACCCAGTAAATCTCCAATTTCTTTGTGGGACAATCCTTCCAGTACTGCCAGTTTAAATACCTTGCAGTAGCCCTCCGGAAGGCTCTCCACTATATCCAGCATCTTATCGTACGAAATGAAATCCGGACAAAAAGGATTTTCAGCAGGCTCTTCCTCTTCCGGAATATCTGTCAATGGGATGGTGGGGTTGGCATTGGCATGGTTGAGGTATTGCAGTGCCAGGTTTCTCATAATCTTTTTCATCCAGTATTCCAGTTTCTCCGGGTTGCGCAGCGAATGAATGGAAGTGAATATGATGACAAAACCGTCGTGAAGAAGATCTTGGGCTATCGTTGGGTCGGGAATATAGCGTAGGCATACTTTCAGCATTTTCTCTGAATAGTTTTCGTAGAGCAGGCTCAAGGCCTGCCCGTTTCCCTTCTGGCATAAAGTGACAAGAGCTTTTGTATCCATGTGTTTGTCTCAATGTTATTTCTTAAGGATAGAGAAGAACATGAATGACTGCATGGATTTTTATTTTTTAACTAAGCCTCCCGGTTGGCTTCTGCTGCACAGTCCGGACAAATGCCTTTCAGTACATAGTTGATGCTGTTCAGTGTAAATCCTTGAGGCAGCTTCACCACCGGAGTGGGAATGTTGGTGAAGCAGAAGGTTTTGTTGCATTTCTCGCAATGGAAATGGGTGTGCAGGTCGCTTACGTCGCAAGAGCAACTGTCGCTGCACACGGCATACTTGAAGGACCCCGTCCCGTCATCTATACTGTGTATCAGATGATGGGAGAGGAATAGGGTAAGGGTACGGAAGATGGTGGATTTGTCCACCGTATCCAGCATGGTTTCAAGGTCGAGCAATGAGACGGAACGGCCTGCCTGCATCATGGTGCGCAATACCAGGATGCGGATGGCAGTGGGCTGTATGTCCCTTTTGGCCAATAGGTCCAAATATTTCTTTTCTTCCATTTTTTCTATTTAATAAGTTTCTGTATGTGTATGGCGTTCACTATCGCAATGAGGGCGACGCCTACGTCGGCAAAGACAGCTTCCCAAAGTGTGGCGATTCCACCGGCACCGAGGATGAGGACAAGCAGCTTCACTCCGAAAGCCAGCGAGATGTTCTGCCAGACAATCCGGCGGGTTTGCCTGCCCGCATGAATGGCGGTAGCCACTCTCGAAGGCTGGTCTGTCTGTATCACTACATCGGCGGTTTCGATGGCGGCATCGCTGCCAAGTCCGCCCATGGCGATGCCCACATGACTAAGGGCAAGAACCGGGGCATCATTGATGCCGTCACCCACAAAGGCTATCCGGTTGGCAGGGTTGCTGCGGAGTGCTTCGATGTGCTTCACTTTTCCGTCCGGCAGCAGGTCTCCGTATGCCTGGGTGATGCCTAGCTTTTCTGCAAAGTTAGTAACAATGGCTTGTTTGTCTCCCGATAATATCTGAATATTATTGATATTTAAAGCTTTTAATTCTTTGACGGCGTTGACGGCGTCTTCCTTTAATGTATCTGATAATAACAGATAACCGGCATATCTTGTTCCGATGGCGCAGACCACAATCGTATCGACAATTGATAACAATTCATCGGGATATTCTATCCCGAACTTAGTCAGCAGGCGGGTGTTGCCCACCAGGACACGCGTTCCATCCATAGTGGCTTGCAGTCCGTGGCCGGCAATCTCCGTAACGTCCGTTGTGGCAATCAGCTCTATATCTCTTTGTTTGGCATAGCTTACGATGGCTTTGGCTATGGGGTGCGTACTGTTTCGCTCTGCCGAGGCGGCAAGCTGTATCAACTTCTCTTCCGTAACTCCCGGTTGTGCCTGGCAGGATTGTACATCGAAGGTGCCTTTGGTCAGCGTACCCGTCTTGTCGAATACCACCGTGTCGACTTGGGTGATGGCATCGAGGTAGTTGCTACCTTTGAAGAGGACACCCAGGCGGGAGGCGGCGCCGATGCCTCCGAAGTAGCCTAACGGAATGCTTACGACGAGGGCGCACGGGCAGGAGATAACCAGAAAGACCAATGCCCTGTATAGCCAGTCATTGAAGATGAACGAGAATTGTGCATCTGCCAGCGAATAGAGGAAGGGGAGCAGTACAATCAATGCCGCCAGTCCGGTGACGGTGGGCGTATAGATACGGGCAAACTTACGGATGAAAAGTTCTGCCGGCGCTTTGCGCTCGGAGGCATTCTGCACCAGTTCCAATATACGGGAAAGAGCACTTTTCTCGAAGGGTTTGGTGACTTGGATGCGTACGACTTTGTCGGTCGCAATCATTCCGGCAAGCACTTCCCCGCCCTGGCGGATGTTGCGGGGAACACTTTCTCCCGTCAGTGCGGAGGTGTTGAAGGCGGCAACTTCGTCCAGCATCGTTCCGTCCAGGGGGACGCGCTCTCCGGCTTTTACTTCGATGGTTTCGCCTACCTGCACACGTTGGGGAGCTTCGACAAGTGTACTGCCGTTTCTGATGACCGTTGCCGTTTCGGGACGTACGTCGAGCAGGGCGCTGATGTTACGCTTGGCTTTGTCTACGGCTTTGTCCTGAAAGAGCTCTCCCAAGGAGTAGAAGAGCATGACGGCAACGCCTTCGGGATATTCGCCTATATAGAAGGCGCCGAGGGTGGCGATGGACATAAGGGTGAATTCGCTGAACACGTCCTTTTGCAGGATGCTTTCCCAGGCTTCCCTCATCACCGGGAGGCCTACGGGGAGATAGGCAAGCAAGTACCATATAAAAGGTACATACTCTCCCTTGAAGAAGGTGGTGTCAGTAGCATTCAGGATGAGCCCTCCGAAGAGCAATAGGGCGGAGAGGATGATTCTCCAATAATCTTTCAGCAGACTGTTTCTTTTTTCTTGTATCGCTGTATGTCCGTGTGTGCAGCAGCATTTGCAACTCATATTGTTTCCTCCTATTTTCTATTTTCTGCAGCAAAGGTAGCGGAAAGGAGATGCAACTTGGTTGCAAAGTGAAAATTCCCGGACTGTCCGGGCTGTCTTAGATTTCCAGCATCCGCTTCTCCCGTTCCAGGTCTTTCTCGTTCAGCAGGGGAGAGGGGACGGAGCAGGTTTTGATGAAGTCGCCCGGCTGGCAGGTGTAGTTGTAGTAGGGGCGTTGCTCGTCGGTCAGCTGGTCTTGGGGGATGAGCTGGCCTTTCAGTTCCAGGAAGTCGTCCATGGAGGTGCTGTCCGAGTGTTTGATGAAGAGGATGCGGCGGGCTATGGGGTTGCGGTTGTAGTCCAGACAGAGGTAGAGCCCTTTGAGCAGGTGGGGAAAGTCGTACATGGGCAGTTGCAGGTAGATGGTGAACAAGGCCAGTTGGGGCGCCTCGCGTTCGTTGAAGAAGATATAGGCATTCTGGTGGTTGTTGAAGACAGCAGTGCCGAAGTGGGTGGTGTTGTAGGCGCTCATGTGCACCACTTTGACGTGGTCGTTGCTGTCGGCAGGGGTTATCAGGTAAGGCTCTACCTTTAAGGCATTGGAGGAGGAAGAGAGGCTGTAACTGATGTAGATGCCGCTGTAATTGTACACTTCCTGCGCCGAGTGGAGCATCTCATGAAGTTTATTAATAATGGAAATTCATTTTTGCTGTCAGCACCCGCCTCTATCTTTGCCGCCGAAATCAAGAACCAACTTAAACGACACACTATGTTCAACGGTGAGAAAAAACAGATAATACAGAGCAAGAGACTGGCTGATGCCTTATTCATCCTTTGGGCGGGTGGAGCGGCTTTGCTCTCCTATTCACTGGTCTATGCGCTGCGCAAGCCGTTTACGGCTGCGGGCTTCGACGGGCTCGACTTCTTCGGGATGGATTACAAGACGGCAACCAGCACCGTGCAGATTTCCGGCTATTTTATTTCCAAGCTGATTGGCATCAAGGTAATTTCGGAACTGAAGAAGGAGAACCGTCTGAAGTTCATCATCCTCTCGGTGGCGGTGGCCGAGCTTTCGCTGGTGCTGTTCGGAGCGTTGCCCCGACCGCTGAATGTCTTTGCGCTGTTCTTCAACGGGCTTTCGTTGGGATGCATGTGGGGAGTGATTTTCAGTTTCCTCGAGGGGCGGCGGGTGACGGACCTGCTGGCGAGCCTAATGGGGCTGAGCATTGCCATCAGTTCGGGCACGGCAAAGTCCGTCGGGCTGTTTGTGATGGAGCATCTCCACATCAGTGAGTTCTGGATGCCTGCCTTTATCGGTGCCTTTGCCTTCCCGCTGCTGTCGTTGCTGGGCTGGCTGATGACGAGAATGCCGCAACCTACCGCGGCAGACCGGGCACTACGCTCGGAACGGGTGACGCTGGACGGCAGGGCGCGTGCGGACCTCTTCAAGAGCTTCATGCCGGTATTGCTGATGCTGTTTGCGGCAAACTTGTTCATCACCGTCTTGCAGGACATCAAGGAGGACTTCCTGGTGAAGATTCTGGATGTGGAGGCGGCGGAGCTGTCGTCGTGGGCATTTGCCAAGGTAGATGCGGTGGTGACACTGATTATCTTGTTGCTTTTCGGGCTGATGTCCGCGGTGAGGAGTAATATAAAGGTGCTGTGCCTGCTGCTGGTGCTTGTGACGTGCGGCACAGCGACCTTGGGATTCGTGGCCTTCAATTACGATGGGTTGCAACTGCCACCCATGACGTGGCTGTTCCTCCAGAGTTTGTCGCTCTATACTGTTTACCTCAGCTTCCAGACGTTGTTCTTCGAGCGTTTCATCGCCTGCTTCCGCATCAAGGGGAATGTGGGGTTCTTTATTGTCACACTCGATTTTATCGGGTATACCGGTACGGTGGTGGTATTGGTATTCAAGGAATTCTTCAATCCGGACATCAACTGGCTGGATTTCTATAACCTGATGTCGGGCTATGTCGGCATTGTGTGCAGCGTGGCTTTCCTATGCTCGGCTGTCTACCTGGTGCAGCGCTATCGCAAGGAGAATGCTTCGGGACCGTTGGGCTCTTCCCTTTTCCGTTTGCGCCGTTGGTCCCGGCCGGGCAATTCCTTGCTTCTTGAGACTGAATAATAATAATAATATATCGTATGAAAAGAATTGAATGTATCATTATGGACTGGGCAGGAACTGCCGTCGATTACGGTTGCTTTGCTCCCGTCGCCGCCTTTGTCGAGAGCTTTCGGGCCATCGGCGTTCCCGTCACTGCTGCCGAAACACGTGCGCACATGGGGCTGACCAAAGTAGAAGAAATCCGTGCGCTGTTCGATATAGAGCGTGTCCGTGCGGAATTTGAACGGAAATTCGGCCGTCCCGCTGGTGAGGAAGACGTGCAGGCACGTTATGCCGAATTCCAACGGGTGTTGTTTGCCTCGCTCGAAGATTATACCGACCCTATTCCCGGTGTGGTGGAAACGATTTCCGCACTGCGTGCGCAAGGTATCCGCATTGGCTCCACCACCGGCTATACCCGCTCTATGATGGATGTTGTGCTGCCTGCCGCCACAGCCAAAGGCTATGCGGTAGATAATTGCGTCACTCCCGACGGGTTGCCTGCAGGCCGTCCTGCTCCCTACATGATATATAAGAATATGGCAGACTTCGCCATCCCCTCCGTAGATTGTGTGTTGAAGTATGGCGACACCATCGCCGACATCAAGGAGGGTATCAATGCCAAAGCATGGACCGTCGGCGTAGTCCTCGGCAGTAACGAACTGGGACTGACACAAGAGGAAGTCTCCTCCTTGCCTGCCGATGAGCTCGAAGCCCGTAAGGCCGATGTCCGCCGCCGCATGCTTGCCGCCGGTGCCCACTATGTGGTCGATACCATTGCCGAGCTCCCCGCAGTCATCGCCGAGATAAACCGTAAACTTGAGATTTTGTAACCCTTATAAACGTATAAACTTAAAAACTCAATGCATATGAAACCCTACATTCTCCTTACCTCCGGCCCCCTTACTACCTCACAAACCGTCAAGGAAGCCATGCTGACCGACTGGTGTACCTGGGACGAAGACTACAACCTCCACATTGTGGAAGAAATCCGCAAGTCCCTCGTCTCCCTCGCCACCCAGCATACCGGCGACTATACTTCCATCCTCCTGCAAGGCAGCGGCACGTATTGTGTGGAAGCCGTCATCGGTAGCGTCATCAAGCCTGGCGACAAACTCCTCATACTGAGCAACGGCGCCTACGGCGACCGCATGGGCAACATCGCCGAGTATCACGGCATCTCGTACGACATGCTTGCTTTTGACGAAACAGAGCAAGTCTCCGTCAGCTACGTCGACGACTATCTTTCGCACAATGCCGAAATCACCCACGTTGCCGTGGTGCATTGCGAAACCACTACCGGCGTGCTCAATCCCCTCAAGGAGATAGCCCACCTCGTCAAGATGCACGGCAAGAAACTGATTGTAGACGCCATGAGCAGCTTCGGCGGTGTTCCCCTCGATGTACACGAACTGGGCATAGACTTCCTCATCAGCAGTGCCAACAAGTGCATCCAGGGTGTTCCGGGGTTTGGCTTCATCATCGCCCGCCGTTCCGAGCTGTTGCACTGCAAGGGCGTCTCCAAGTCACTCTCTCTCGACATTTACGACCAATGGGAAGCCATGGAGAAAGGACATGGCAAATGGCGTTTTACTTCTCCTACACACGTGGTCCGCGCCTTCAAGCAAGCCATGGACGAACTGGCAGAGGAGGGCGGTGTGGAGGCCCGTCACAACAGATATTGCGAGAACCACCGCGTGCTGGTAGACGGCATGCGTTCCCTCGGTTTCCAAACGTTGCTGCCGGACGAGATTCAATCGCCCGTTATTACTTCTTTCCTCTATCCTCATGCCGATTTCAATTTCAAAGCTTTCTACACACAACTGAAAGAGCGTGGATTTGTCATCTATCCGGGAAAGATTTCGCAAGCCGACACTTTCCGTATCGGCAATATCGGAGATGTTCATCCCGAAGATTTCCGGCAGCTGATAGAGATAATTCGCGAGTGTAAATACTAAGCTCCGAATCTGCATAGATTTAATCGTTCCATCGTGGAGGAAAAATCGTTCCACCATGGTGGAACGATTTTTTCCTAGTGGTGGAATAATATTTTCCCCATGATGGAATGATTTGTCCTTCGCCTTCCTTCTTCTTAAGCTTCCCTATTAAATTTGACCTTCGTCAAGTCTGTAAACGCTATCTTTTCGTATTTTTGCACCCAATTTCGGAGGTATCAGATTTATGGCAACATCCAGAGAAATGACGGAAGGACGGGCTCTTCCGTTGATTTTCAACTTTACTTTGCCTTTACTGCTCGGCAATCTGCTGCAACAGACCTATTCATTGGTGGATGCAGCTATCGTGGGGCGCTTTCTGGGTATCAACGCCTTGGCTTCAGTCGGGGCAAGCACTTCGGTCGTTTTTCTTATTCTGGGATTCTGCAATGGCTGTTGCGGAGGTTTCGGCATTCCCGTGGCGCAAAAGTTCGGTGCGCGGGATTATGTCACGATGCGCCGTTATGTGGCTGTCAGCCTGCAGCTGGCTGCGGTGATGTCTGTTGTCATTGCCGTGGTTACCAGCATTTACTGTGCAGATATTCTGCACATGATGAGTACGCCGGAGAACATATTCACGGGAGCCTATTATTACCTGCTTGTCACGTTTATCGGGGTTCCCTTTACTTTCTTCTATAATCTGCTGTCCAGTATTATCCGTGCATTGGGTGACAGCAAGACGCCGTTTTGGTTTCTACTTCTCTCTACGGTACTGAATATCCTGCTCGATTTGTTCTGCATTCTGGTACTGGGTTGGGGAGTGGCAGGAGCTGCCATCGCTACCGTATTTTCACAAGGCGTCTCGGCCATATTGTGCTACATCTATATGATGCGTCGTTTCGACATTCTGAAGACAACGCCTGCCGAGCGGAAATTCGACGGTGCTTTGGCACGCACACTGATGTACATCGGCGTACCCATGGGACTGCAATTTTCCATTACTGCCATTGGCAGCATTATGCTGCAAAGCGCCAATAATGCTTTGGGTACGGCTTGTGTGGCTGCATTCACGGCAGCCATGCGTATCAAGATGTTTTTCATGTGTCCTTTCGAGAGTCTGGGCATGGCAATGGCCACCTATAGCGGGCAAAACTACGGTGCGGGCAAGCCGGAACGTATCTGGATGGGAGTCAAGGCAAGCACCCTGATGATGATTGTTTATTGGGCGTTCACTTTCTGTGTACTGATGTTCGGTGCCAGGACTTTTGCCCTGCTCTTTGTAGATGCCTCTGAGTTGGAGATTTTAAAGAATACGGAGTTGTTCCTGCACATTTCCGTTTCCTTTTTTCCGGTTCTGGGACTGCTCTGCATCCTGCGATACACTATCCAGGGGGTGGGATATACCAATCTTGCCATGCTTTCCGGTGTCTCGGAGATGATTGCCCGGATACTGGTCAGCCTGCTGGCTGTTCCGGCTTTCGGCTATCTGGCCGTGTGTTTTGGTGACCCTACTGCATGGATTTTTGCAGATGCCTTTTTAATACCAGCCTTCATTTATGTCTATCGGCGGATACTTCGGATGAAGAAAAATTAGTGTATCTTTGTATCGGGGAGTTGAAAGAAGAATGACCGGACGAAAAATTATACACATCGATATGGACGCATTCTACGCCTCCGTAGAACAGCGTGATAATCCTGCATTGCGGGGCAAGCCCATTGCCGTGGGCCATGCGGAGGAACGGGGAGTGGTGGCGGCAGCCAGTTACGAGGCACGGCGTTTCGGGGTGCGTTCTGCCATGTCGTCACTGAAGGCAAAGCGGCTGTGCCCCCAACTTATCTTTATCCCGGGACGGATGGAAGTCTACAAATCCGTTTCCCGCCAGATACACGAAATCTTTCATGAATATACGGATGTCATCGAGCCCATTTCGCTGGACGAGGCTTTTCTGGATGTGACGGAGAATAAACCGGGCATTCCATTGGCTGTAGACATCGCGAAGGAGATAAAGCGGAAGGTGCGGGAGAGGTTGAATCTGGTGGCTTCCGCCGGCATATCCTATAATAAGTTTCTTGCCAAGATAGCCTCGGACTACCGCAAGCCGGACGGGCTTTGCACCATACATCCTGCCCAGGCGTTGGACTTTGTTGCCCGGCTGCCCATTGAAAGTTTCTGGGGAGTGGGACCGGTAACGGCGAAGAAGATGCACACTTTGGGGATTCACAACGGGGAACAGCTGCGCATGCAGTCTTTGGAGATGCTGACCCGCGAATTTGGCAAAGTGGGGACAATTTATTATGATTTTGCCCGTGGCATCGATATCCGTCCGGTAGAGGCTGTCCGCATCCGCAAGTCTGTGGGTTGCGAACATACTTTGGAGAAGGACATCAGCAAGCGTTCATCCGTCATTATAGAGTTGTACCATGCGGCAGTGGAGCTGGTGGGGCGCCTGGAGCACGCCAATTTCCGCGGGAATACGCTGACGCTGAAAATCAAGTTTCATGATTTTAGCCAGATTACCCGCAGTATGACCCAAGCAAAGGAGCTGGTTGCCCTTGACGTGATTCTGCCTTTGGCAAAGCAATTGCTGCAGGAAGTGGATTATGAACATCATCCTATCCGTTTGATTGGGCTTTCCGTTTCCAACCCCCGTGAAGAGGGGGAGGAGAAAGGAGTCTGGGAACAGCTGAGTTTTGAATTTAGTGACTGGGAGACGGAACATTCAAATAAATAATGCTATATTTGTGTTCAGTATCAAAAAAAGGAAAGCTATGGGCTGTTTTATGAATATTTTGTGGTTGATGTTTGGAGGTATCATCACTGCTGTGGAGTATCTTATTGCAAGTTTATTGATGATGTTCACCATTATTGGCATCCCTTTTGGCATGCAGACCTTGAAAATGGCAAGCCTTGCCTTGTGGCCTTTCGGCAAAGAGGTTCGTAGCGGGGAACGTTCCAACGGTTGCCTCTATGTGCTGATGAATATTCTTTGGATATTCTTGGGCGGCATTTGGATTTGCCTTTCGCACTTGGGATTCGGGTTATTGCTGTGCATCACCATTATAGGCATTCCGTTCGGTATCCAACATTTTAAGCTGGCAGGGCTGGCATTGACTCCTTTCGGGAAGGATATTGTTGCGGCTTGAGCGATTGTGCTGTATCGTTTTTTTATAAATATATGTAAGTATAATTGATGGCGGAGGATGAATGGTGCTTTAATCTTATTGTAATGTGCTTCTGCTTGCATGCTAAATGTTTAGCTTTGTGTTTAGCATCCGATTATGGCTCTATTTTTTGTTTTTATTTGAATTATATATAATAATAATTTTATTTTTAAAAGTGAAATGTTATATTTGTGATTATCCTCACCTATAACACTTCACATATATGCGAAAAACACACCTTTACACGCTACTATGCGTCCTATGTTTTCCATCTTTGGTTTGTGCACAACAAGCCGTTTTTGATGAATTCAGAAAAGCGGCAGGAGATTATGCTGCTCTTTACTCCGGTAAGGCAGAGGAAAATTATAACCAGCAGAAGTATCTTAACCATCCCTATTGGAATACGGATGAATTTCGCGAGGGGGCTGTCTGTTATGGCAGATGGCTTTACTCGGATTTGCAGCTCCGTTATGATACCTATAAAAAGAGTCTGATTGTGGTTACTCCGGAGAAACGGATAACCTTGCAGGTAGATATGCGGAAAGTGGATTATTTTGTCATAGAAGGACAGAAGTTTGTACCGCAGGGTGACTGTTTCGCTGCGTTGCTATATGATAGTCCGCAAATGTGCCTGACACAGTATATCGTATCCACAATGGAGTCTCAGGTGAAGAAAAACGATCTTTATTACAGCCGGTTCAAGAAAAAGAGCTATTTCAGTCTTCGCAGTGGCAGAACCGATTATGTGATAACTTCCCGTTCGGGTTTCTTGAAACTTTTTCCTACATACAAGAAGCAGTTGAAGGCTTATTGCCGGAAAGAGCGGCTGGACTTCAAGGAAAATGGCGGTGTCCGGGCAATGACCCGGTTAACGGAATATATTGATTCCTTAATTCATGGAAAATAATATGAAAGCACATAATCTTAAATATACAGTAGCCTTTTTCCTCCTATTGTCGCCTTTCGGCATGTTTGCACAGCAACAGATGGCTACGGACAGCATTTCCATATTCGAATTGATGGATGCAGTAGAAAAGGGCACGTCTTGCCGTGTTTATACAACGATAACGGTTCCTTTTAAAGTGAAGCGGGCAGAGGTGAAGAACCCCACTGCCGAGTACTTGAGAGAGGCTTTGGCAGCTACTATCTATAAGGTGACGGTTTATGGTGACAGAATATTTGTCTTGCCGGAGGTTTTTCTGGCCACCTCGCTGCCACCGGCATTGATGGGGGAAAAGTTGGAGACAGATGAGGAACTATTGCCTTCATATATTCCTGTTGTGAAGTCTTCTTCAGAAAACAAGGTCTATGAGATAGGAAACAAGTACAAGCCTGCCCCCGGAGATATGATAACTTTGACCGGAAGAGTTTCTGACTTTAAGACCGGCCAGAATCTGGATGGTATCAACATCATTCATCGAGAGCCGTGGGTAGCTACGACGACCAACCGTCAGGGGGAATTTACCATTGACCTGCCTGCAGGCTATAATATTCTTGAAATCAGTGGGATGAATATCAAAGTGACCCATCGGCAATTTATGCTTTATGGTGAAGGCATTGTCCATATCGAGTTGGAAGAGGAAGACCATATGTTGGATGAGGTGCTTATTGTTTCGGGGCGTATACAGAACGTGAAAAGTGTGCAGTTGGGAATGGAGAAGCTGCAGCCTGCCCTGCTGAAAAACATTCCTACGGCTATGGGTGAGGTGGATGTGCTGAAGATGATACAGACACTTCCCGGCATCAAGACAGTGGGGGAGGCATCAAGCGGTTACAATGTGCGTGGGAGTGCCGCTGACCAGAACCTGCTTCTTTTCAATAACGGAACGATTTATAACCCCAATCATCTTTTCGGTTTTTTCACGGCTTTTAATTCGGACATGATAAAGGATGCGGAACTTTATAAGAGCAGTATCCCCAGCCAGTATGGCGGGCGTATCGCTTCCGTACTGAACATCACCAGCAAGGAGGCGAACAAGGAAAAGTTTACCGGTTCTGCAGGTATCGGGCTTGTGACCAGTAAGTTGAATCTCGAGATTCCCATCATTAAGGAAAAGACTTCCCTTCTGCTGAGTGGACGTACGACCTATTCGGACTGGATAATGAAGACATTACCCAACAAAAGCGGGTATCGTGATGGGAAAGCCGGTTTCTATGATTTGGGGACTGTCTTCTCGCATACGGTGAACGAGCGCAACAAGCTGAATGTCTATGGCTATTATAGTCACGACCGTTTTGCCTTTAATGACAATGAGAAGTATGCCTACAACAATATGAATTTCTCGGCAAACTGGAGGACTGTCTTTGCAGAAAAGCTGACCGGAAACTTCTCTTTCGGTTATGACCACTACGATTACCGAAATGATGAAACGGTGGAGGAAGCGTCTGCCGCACGGCTGTCTTTTGCCATTAACCAATGGTTTGGAAAAGCGGACTTTCTTTATCAAGCCGGCAATAGCCATGCGGTGAACTTCGGTTTGATGAGCCAGCTGTATAATGTGAATTCCGGGACCTACGAGCCGGTGGGGCCTAATTCGCTGGTAAGATATGATGAACTGCAAAAGGATAAAGCACTGGAAAGTGCCGTTTATATAGGGGATGAATGGGATATAACTTCCAGGCTCTCCATCAATGCGGGTATACGCTATTCTATGCTCAATGCTTTGGGACCGCGCACTTACTATACATATCAGGAAGGTATACTGCCCTCCATGTCTTCGGTGGTGGATTCTATCACGGCGGGGAATGGAAAGGTCATCAAGACCTATCACGGACCGGAATTCAGAGTGTCGGCACGTTATGCCTTTACAGATGATTTTTCCGTAAAGGCCGGTTTCAATACGATGAGGCAGTATATCCATAAGGTATCGAATACTGCCGTTATGTCTCCTACGGATACCTGGAAGCTGAGCGACCCCAACATCAAGCCTCAACGTGGCTGGCAGGTGGCGGCAGGTGCCTACTATAATACGCCGGGGCAACTTCTGGAATTATCTGTAGAAGGATATTACAAAAAGCTGATTGATTATCTGGATTATCGCAGTTCCGCCCAAATCCTGATGAACCACCATCTGGAGACGGATGTCATCAATACGGAGGGATATGCTTACGGCGTGGAATTCCAGGTGAAAAAACCGGCTGGAAAACTGAACGGGTGGATGAGCTATACTTATTCGCGCACTTTCTTGCGTCAGAATGATCCGCGCATAGCCCGTCCCATCAATGGTGGAGAATGGTATCCGACCGAGTATGACAAGCCGCATGACTTCAAGCTTGTAGGCAATTACAAGTTTACCCGCCGTTACAGCATGTCTTTCAATATGGATTACAGTACGGGCCGTCCCACCACAATTCCTGCCGGGCAATACTACGACCAGGGTTTGAAGAAAATGCAGGTTTACTATACCGACCGTAACAGTTATCGTGTTCCCGACTATTTCCGTATGGATTTGTCGTTCAATATTGAACCCAGTCACCACCTGACATTGTTGACCCACAGTTCCCTTTCTTTCGGTATCTATAACCTGACCGGAAGGAAGAATGTGTACTCTGTCTATTTTGTGTCCGAGGAGGGTAGGATTCAAGGATACAAGATGTCCATATTCGGTGCTCCCATTCCTTTTGTTACTTATAATATTAAATTCTGAAAGGGTATGAAGAATAAAGTATATTGGGTGATATGTATATGTCCGTTATGGTTGTTCCTTAGTAATTGTGTGGATAAGTTCAATGCCCACTTGCCGGAAAGTAGTATCGGCCTTCTCATAGTTGAAGGTAGTATAATATCGGATAGTGCTGTCGTGTTTTCTTTGAGCCGTTCCTTTTCCTTGGATGTGGAAGGGGTTCCTCCTGATTTCAATAAGGTGGATGCTGAAGTTTGTGTAACCGGTGAGGATGGCTCCAGTTTTAGGGGTGTTGCGTTGGGTAATGGAAAGTACCGGGTTGCTGTCGGAACATTGCATAGGGATGTCCGCTATAGCTTAAAGATTGTCTATGAGGGAGATATCTATACTTCCGAACCTCAATATCCGATAGGGACGGAAAGCATAGACGATGTCACCTACGAACAGCAAGGGGAGTATGGTGATGTCAGTATCCGTTTCTCTATGCAAAGCAAAGATGCTGCATGTTATTCTTGGAGTTATGAAGAAGATTGGGAGGTGAGGGCCGTATACAATCCTATGTGTGCTTATGACCCCGAAACAGATAAGATCGTTGATTATGATGCTAGACCATACTCACGCGGATGGTGTCACAGTGAATCGTCCGAGATAATAATAGGTAATATGGAAATAAACAAGGATAATCGTGTAAAGGATAAGTGTCTCTATTCCATTGAAGCAGACGATATTCGTTTTTCTTGCTATTACAGTACTATAGTGAAACAACGTAAGATTTCGAAGGGTGAATATGAATATTATCAGGAGAAAATAAAGCTTAATGAGGAGATGGGCGGGTTGTTTGTTCCCCAGCCTTCGGAATTGCCGTCGAACATTAGATGTGAAAGCTCAAATAAACAGGCCATTGGATATGTTGGTGTCAGTTTGAATGTGGCGGAATATCGCATTTTCATTTCTACAGATGATATACAATATAGGCTTCCTGAGGGGTATTGTCAGGGAGCGAAAGGGCTGAAAGAAGAGTATACATTTTTAGATTTATACTTGATGGGGTATACCATTGCATATCCGGACCCGGACCCACGTACGGGATTCAAAGGTTATGCATGGGTTTCTGGAGGTTGTACAGACGTACGCTATTTAGGTGCCAGCTTGGAAAAGCCTTCCTTCTGGCCAGTTGAAATCAATCTGTTTTAATAAGAAAAAGCGATGAATAATGCAAAATATATAGTAACATGGATATGCTTGTTGTGGCTCACTATTGGCAGTTGTGTGGATAAATTCAATGCGCACTTGCCGGAGAGTAGTACGAGGGTGCTTATAGTTGAAGGTAACATCATATCAGATAGTACAGTCGTTTTTTCCTTGAGCTGTTCCTTTCCTTTGAATGTAGAAGGAATTCCTCAAGATTATAACAAGATAGATGCAGAAGTCAGTGTAGTAGGAAGTGATGGTTCTTGCTTTAATGGCACCTCTTTGGGAGATGGAAAATACCAAGTTGTAATTGGCTCTTTGAATAAAGATGCCAGCTATAGTCTGAAAATTGTGTATGAAGGGGATATTTATACTTCGGAGCCTCAATATCCATTGGAGACAGAAACAATAAATGACGTTACCTACGAGCAACCGGAAAAATACGGTGACATCTCTATCCGCTTTTCTATGCGGAGTGAAGATGGCGGATGTTATTTCTGGAGTTACGAGGAAGATTGGGAAGTGAGGGCAGTATATAATCCCAAGTTCCGTTATGACCCTACCACTGATGAGGTGGTTGATTTTGATGCTACACCATATGCACGGGGATGGTGTCATGATAAGTCGGCTAAAATCATAGTAGGTAATATAGGAACAAATAAGGATGCTCAATTGAAGGATAAGTGGCTCTATTCTATAAAGGCGGATAATAACCGTGTCTTTCATCATTATAGCACTTTGGTGAAACAGCGTAAGATTTCGAGGGGCGAGTACGAATATTATCAGGAGAAAATAAAAATCAATGAAGAAATGGGTGGATTGTTTATTCCTCAGCCTTCGGAACTTCCTACGAATATTATTTGCAACAATTCAGGCAAAAATGTAGTTGGTTATGTGGGAGTTAGCATGAATGTGGCAAAATATCGTATTTTCATTTCTGCCGATGATATATATTATAGGTTTCCTGACGGTTATTGCCAAGAATTTAGAGGTTGGGCAGATTCGTACATGGATTTATATGTGATGGGATATGCTATTGCTTATCCATTGATGGTAGGTTATGCATGGGTTCCCGGAGGTTGTACAGACGTACGCTATTTAGGTGCCAGCCTGGAAAAGCCTTCCTTCTGGCCGGATGAAATGAATTAATATTGAAATGATATGAAGAGAGTGATATTTTGTATTATAGGTTGGGTTCTTGTATTGGGATTACATGCTCAAATTGTTGAGAATATGCGTATTTATACAGACAAGGACTGCTATGTGGCTGGAGAAGATTTGTGGATAAAAGTTTGTGTGACGGATTCCTTGTCTCGTGGAAGCGTATTAAGCAAAGTAGCTTATGTAGAGATAAGTGACACGAAGCTGGTATACGCACAAGGTAAAATCGACTTGCAGAACGGGAATGGATGGGGGTGTATCAGACTTCCGCAAGTCATGCATACCGGAGCTTACCAACTGACGGCATATACGCGTTATATGAGGAACTATCCTATGGCTTGTTTCCCAAAGAAGTATATAGCCTTGCTTAATACTGTTCAGACAACAGAGGAGGATAATGTGGAACTTTTCACGGATTCCATTACCGTTTCACAAGCTTCCGGCAATCAGCTTTCCGGAGCGGACTTATGGACAGATAAATCGGTCTATGGGAACCGGAGTAAAGTAGCCTTGACATTACCCAATCTGCCTGCTGATGTCAAGGAGCTTACTTTGTCCGTAGTACGAAAAGACTATGTGCTAAAGGGGTTTCCAATATCAGCCGACGGGCAGAAGAACTATACAAGTGTTCCGGAACGGTCATTTGCTGCAGAGTGTGAAGGGCATATTGTAACCGGCAGGCTGATGGGAGCGCCTGCTGACAATGTAAATGCACGTCTGGCATGTGTGGGCAAGGATATTCGTGTCTTTGACGGACAGCCTAAGGCTGACGCTATTTATGCTTTTTATACGACCGGAATAACGGATATGCAGGAGATTGTATTAACTGCATTACCGGAGGAGGAAAGTCCCTGCCGATTGGAGCTTGTTTCTCCTTTTGTCGGGGTGTTGGCGGAAAAACTTCCTAAGGTCTGTGTGTCATTTCGGAAAGAAGACTTGATAGAGCGTGGTTTCAGCGCGCAATTACATTCTCTTTTGCCGGTAGATTCTTCGTATAGCAAGAGTATATTGCAACAACTTTATGATTTTGTTCCCGCTTCCACTTATAATCTGGATGAGTATGTTCGTTTCAGGACTGTGAGGGATGTTTTTGTGGAATTTGTCAAGGGAATACGTATCAGTCAGCTGGAAGGTAAAGATGTCATCCGGATACTGCAACCGGATATAAGGAGATTCAGTAATATGAAAACACTGGTGTTGTTAGACGGGATTCCGTTTGATGACCATGAAACCATTCTGAACTATGATGCCCGTTTGATACACTATATACATCGTTATACTGGCAAATATACTTTTGGCGGGGAGTTGTATGATGGAATTGTTTCGTTTATAACCCATCGGGGAACATTGCCTGATATACGTTTGGATAAGAATTCACAGATGTTTTCTTATGAGTTTCCACAAAAGAGAATCGCATTTGTTGCTCCATCATACAATTCAGAGAAACAAGCCGGTTCTCGCTTACCGGATTTTCGGCATACACTTTATTGGAATCCGGAGATAACTTCCGCTATGGGTACACTCAACTTTTATACTTCGGATATGAACGGAATATATATAATTACCCTACAAGGAATTTCGGTTGACGGTAGGGAGATAAGGATGCAAAGCGAGTTTGTTGTTGGTGCTAACCATTAGTATAGATGGATAAAAAAGAAAAAGGGCAGAGAACTGAAAAGTTCCCTGCCCTTTATTCATTGTATTTAAAGGTGTTTTTTTACATGGTTACGAGGGACTGCTTTGCAAGCAGCTTTTGTAGTTTACCGTTCAGTGTTTGACACATTGTTCCATTACCCCTTGCCTGATAGCGTTTGATTTGGTACTGTAACATAAAAATTTCATTTGCATTCTTTTTCATAATTCTCATCTTTTTGTGCTCTCCGCGTTTCGGAAAGCGGGTTTTTACATCTTTTCTTTTATCTTATAACGTTGCAAAGATACGAAATGTTTGCGAGAAATGTGTTTTATAACATAAAAAATAGCCATTCATCCTTTATTTTCTTTAGAAATACTAGATTTTGCAATCTATATATGACAAATATGTTACGCAAGTTTCGCAAACTCTTCCTTGTTTTATACCTTTGTAAAAAGGAATATTTTAGTATGGAGAATATTGTCAGAACAATAAGAGCTTATTATCCGGTTTCAGATGAAGCATTGGCAGCATTAACACATGGTTTTGAAAAGCAAGTGTTTCCTGCCAAAACACTTATTATCCGTGCAGGACAATTTGATAGGCAAGTCCACTTCATAGAGAAGGGAATGACACGCTCGTACACCTTGCACGATGGAAAAGAAATAACGACATGGTTCTCTATGGAAGGTGATGTAGCTTGTGGCTCGTGGGATTTATATAGGAACAAAGCAGGCTTTGAATACGTGGAAACATTGGAAGAAACACTGGTCTATTCTATTTCCATTGAAACGCTTAATGAGTTGTATAAGTCAGATATAGATATTGCAAATTGGATGAGGGTGTTACAACAGGAAAATTTTCTTCGCTTACAAGATATTCATATATCTCGCCTCAACTTGTCTGCGTATGAGCGTTATGAAAAATTAATGAGTGAGTGTCCGGCCCTTTTTCATAGAGTGACTTTGGGACATATCGCTTCTTTCCTTGGCATTACACAACAATCATTGAGTCGTATTAGGGCAAAGGGGTATTTTTTAACATAGGATAAATTCCTATACATTAGAGTTTTGTATTTTTGTCCGCAAAAAAAGGATGCGTATGAAAACAGAATATGAAAAGTGCATGGCTGGCGAACCTTTTATAGGAAGCAGGGACCCGAAAATAGTGGAGATGATTTTGCGTACAAAACGTCTCCTGGCACAGTTCAATGCCACAGATTATGCCGATAGCAAGCGCAGGAGGGAGTTGTTGTGTGAGATGTTGGGACATGTAGGCAAGAATGTGCATGTGGATATTGACTTCCATTGTGAATGTGGCAAGCATATTTTTATGGGCGACAAGGTAATTGTCAACATGAATTGTACCTTTGTGGACAACAATCGTATTGACATAGGTAGCAACGTCCTGATAGCCTCTAATGTACAGATATATACGGCAACCCATTCTACCAAAGTAGATGAACGTATGGTGCAGGACTGTCCGGAAGGACAAGAAATCTGCCGTACGTATGCCTTACCTGTACGAATAGAGGATGGAGTATGGATTGGTGGAGGGGTTGTCATTTTGCCTGGTGTCACCATCGGGAGGAACAGCGTTATCGGGGCGGGGAGTGTGGTTACCCGTTCTATTCCTGCGAATTGTGTGGCAGTGGGAAATCCTTGTCGTGTGATAAAACAGATTGATAATATAGTATCTGTATGAGCATGTGTTGAGTAAATGTATTATCTTTGCATATATTACCATGTAAACAAGAGAGACTATATACTTATGGGGAAATTGGTGGAACTTTGGCGGAGTCCTTATCCTACGTTTTATCAACGCTGGAAGGCAGTAGTGATACCTTCGGCCATTATTTTTCTGATATTATATATACTTCAGCCGTTCGGTATTTCCCGAATAAAGGGAAGTGTGTTTGGGGTGGTTGCCGGTTCTGCATTGATTGCGGCAGGTGCTTCGGGAGTTTTCACCTATTTGCTTCCGGCATTATTTCCTGCTTATTACAAGGAGCAGAACTGGACATTGGGTAAGCATGTGTTGAATTTGCTGCTGATGTTGTTGCTGATAGCAGTGGGGATTTGGGCCTATCAATCATGGTTGATGGGAATGTGGTTGGACAAGCGGTTGTTCTTTCTGGCTTTGTCTTGGGTAATGGTGCTGGCACCTTTTCCTACCATATTTTTTCTGATGTGGAACCGCAATTTGCAACTGACCCGCAATCTGAAAGAAGCTATGGAGATGAACGGTCACCTTTCAAGGAGAATATCCCCGGAAGTTGGGATAGCGAGCTTGGAAGACAAGGTGTTTTCCTCGGAAGAAGCGTTGGTGTTTGCCGGTGGCACCAAAGAAATGCTGGAAGTAAAGGCCGGAGATTTCCTTTATGCAGAGGCAAAGGGGAATTACGTAAAAGTAGGTTACCGTTCAGATTCGGATAAAGAAAAGAAAATTACATGGAGATTGTTGCGTGCCACCATGAAGCAGGCAGAGGAAGCTGTCTCTGCTTGCCCTTTTATTATCCGTTGCCATAGGGCCTTTCTTGTAAACATCCGGATGGTGGTGAAAGTAGATGGAAACTCTCAGGGATATAAGCTGAATCTGGAGGGTTGCGAAGAAGAGGTTCCGGTTTCACGCGCATACGCCAAAGAGGTGAAAGCATTGATTGAAAACCGGACAAAGAGTTAGTCACTCGTCACAGAAATACGTTGTTCGTCACAAAGAGTTTGTTGGTTGTCACATATCCGGGCTGTCTGTCCCGGATATTTTTTTGTCTTATACCCTTCCTTTATGTTTGCGGCAGGAAACACAACGAATGTAAAGATATGAAACGGGAAACAGTCTTTGGGATATTGGGCGTATTACTTTATACACAGCCTTCCGTAGCGCAGAAATCAGTGACCGATACAGTACGTCTGAATTTTAATATAGACAGTGTCGCTTTGGAAGAAGTAGTGGTAAAAGGAGCCAGAACTCCTGCTGCCAACAGCCGTTGGAGCGATATGCATCCGGTGGAACTGGTTACGGTGGGCGGTGCGAACGGTGATTTATACAAGGCATTGCAGACTTTGCCCGGTACGCAAGTGCAGGGTGAAACCGGTGAATTGCTGGTACGTGGTGGAGGCAGTTACGAGACGCAGACTTTTATTGATGGAATGCATGTACTGAATCCCTATACTTCGAACGGAATAAATACCCCTGCTCGCAGCCGTTACTCTACATTTATGTTCAGTGGGGTAAACTTTGCTTCGGGAGGCGCTTCACAAGAATATGGAGAAGCGCTTTCGGCAGTCTTGCCATTGGAAACAAAAGATTACAGCAAGGTCGATAAAGTCGGAGTGAACGCTTCCGTTGTCGGTGTTGGTGGAGGGGGCACAAAGACTTTTGACAGAGGATCCTTGTCTGTTGACTTGAATTATCAGAACCTGGGTTTGTATGACAAGGTTTATTCGGGCAGGAGGGATTTCGAGAAGCCTTACCGGATGTTTTCCGGAGCTGTCCAGTTCCGTTATACTCTTGATGAAAGAGTGGTATGGAAGGTTTACGCACAATACGACCGGACGGACTTTTCCACTTACGAAGGGGATAACCGCAGATTGTTCGGGCTGGGTGAAGACAATATCTATGTAAATGCAACCTTTCGCAGGCATACTTCCAGAGAGTGGAGTTGGTTTGCAGGGGCGGCCTATTCTTACTATAACCGGAGAATGGGAGGAGCAGTTGTTTCGGGTGATAACTGGCTGGAACATCAGCAAGAGACGCATCTGAAGGCTAAAGTTTCCAAACGGCTGTCATCGGTATTCCGCCTGGATATGGGGATAGAGAGCTATATCCGCAATTACAGGAATCATTATCTGTTGTGCGGGACGGATGACAGCAATCGCATGTCGCCTACCATTGGTGCGGGTTTCTTTTCGATGGCTTATTATCCGATGGAACAATTGAAGATGGAGTTTTCTTTTCGCACGGAATACACTTCTCCGAACCGTAAGATGAATTTCTCTCCCCGGCTGGCGGCGAACTATTATTGGGGAAACATGATGCTGTCGGGGATTGTAGGGCGATACACACAGTTGCCCGAGAACAACTGTCTGGTGCGTCGGCCGCAGTTGATGTCGGAAGTATGTATGCAGTACAATTTAGGCGTTCAGTACGACTATGAAGGGCGTTTCTGTAAAGCTGAACTTTATTATAAGGATTATGACCGTCTGGCATTGGAGGAAACGGATGCCGATACGAAAGCTGTATTCTTGACCTCCAACGGTTATGGACACAGCAAAGGCATAGACTTGTTCTTCCGTGATAGAGCGTCCTTCAAGAATCTGGAATACCAGTTATCCTATACCTATAATATAGCCAAACGTAAATATCGGGAGTATCTGGAACTGACTACTCCTCAGTATGCTACACGGCATAATGCAGCCTGGGTGGTGAAGTATTCCTTGCCTCGCCTGCGTTCCATTGTCAGCGTGACCGACCGTTTCAGTAGCGGACGTCCTTATCATAACCCCATGCTGCTGGGTCTGATGAACGATGAAGTGAAGCCTTATAACAGTCTGGATTTGGGTGTGACCTTCCTGGCAAGCAAGAAGGTAATTATCCATGCTTCCGCCAGCAATATCCTTTGCCGGAAGAATGAGTTCGGTAAGGTGGATAACAAGGCTGTCCTGGCTTCCAGCGACCATTTTTTCTATGTAGGAGTATATGTGACTTTAGGCAAGAAGGCCGCCTACGATGTATCCAATTTTTAGACAATAACCCTTTTTAAAATAAACAAAGATGAAAGCAATGATTATTTTTTTAGTATTTGTAATGCAAAGTGCCGCCCAGCTGCTCTTTGCCCAGAACCTGACTATTGAAGTGTGTGACATTGAAAAGGTGGAGGGGCATCTCTATGTCGCCATCTACAATTCGGAAGAAACATTCATGAAGAAACCCTTGACCGCCTTCCGGATAGATGTGAAAGATACGTCGCTCTCCATTCCTTGCCAGGGGTTACCTGCGGGTACGTATGCCATTTCGCTGTTTCAAGACGAGAACGGAAACGGGAAACTGGATACTGCCGTTTTCGGCATTCCTACAGAGAAGTACGGGTTCAGTAATGATGCTCAAGGCGTTATGGGCCCGCCGTCTTATGACAAATGCAGCTTCACTTTTTCCGGAGACACGACTTTGGTGATACATCTGAAGTAGAGTGATTATGTAAGTAAAAACGGGAATTAATTTTCTTTTGCGGACGATTTACACTATTTTTGTGGCTCAACCTTAATAATTGCATTATGAAACGAGTTGCACGACTTCTGGGATTTCTCGGACTGGTATGTTTGCTTGCCTCTTGCGGCAAACGTTCTTTCATTACAGACACTTCTTACCGCCAACGTGTGGAGCAGGATTTCAATCAAAAAAAAGAAAGGTTGCCGCAGGGCGATTTGTTTGCCATATTCGATACGGACTTGACGTCGTACGAACGCGAAGCTTTGGAGTTCCTTTATGCCTATATGCCTT
Source organism: Bacteroides sp. AM44-19 (assembly GCF_003603395.1). Taxonomy (NCBI): domain Bacteria; kingdom Pseudomonadati; phylum Bacteroidota; class Bacteroidia; order Bacteroidales; family Bacteroidaceae; genus Bacteroides; species Bacteroides sp. AM44-19. The sequence goes on from NZ_QTNB01000002.1 coordinate 478,007, forward strand.
TGGCAGACATTGCCGATTATTCCGGAGAATTTCATCTGATGAACGTGCGCGCCTCCCAAAAGGCTGCCGATGAGATGCCTTGGGGAAAAGTTATTCCTGAGGATTTGTTTCGTCATTTTGTACTTCCGGTGCGGGTCAACAATGAGCATCTGGACAGTGCACGGGTAGTGTTTTACGAAGAACTGAAGAATCGTGTCAAGTCTCTGTCCCTCTATGATGCCATTCTGGAGGTGAACCACTGGTGCCACGAGAAGGCTATCTATACTCCCTCCGATGCCCGTACCAGTTCGCCTTTGGCAACGGTACGCACGGCATACGGGCGTTGTGGCGAGGAATCTACCTTGCTGGTTGCCGCCTTGCGTTCGGTGGGTATCCCTGCCCGTCAGGTCTACACACCCCGGTGGGCGCATACCGACGACAATCATGCGTGGGTAGAAGCATGGGCAGACGGGAAATGGTATTTTCTTGGAGCCTGCGAACCCGAACCGGTACTCAACCTTGGTTGGTTCAATGCTCCGGCCAGTCGCGGTATGCTGATGCATACCAAGGTCTTCGGACGTTATGAAGGAGCGGAGGAAGTGATGTCTGTCACTCCTACTTATACGGAAATCAATGTAATCGGTAACTATGCACCGACGGCTAAGGCCACAGTTACGGTCATGGACGGACATGGAAATCCGGTGTCTGATGCTTGTGTGGAGTTCAAGCTCTATAATTATGCGGAGTTCTATACTGTAGCCCGGAAGCAGACCGATGCAGAGGGAAAGGCTTTTTTGACGGCCGGTAAGGGTGACATGCTGGTATGGGCTTCCAAAGACGGAAAATTCGGCTATGCCAAACTTTCTTTCGGTAAGGACCATGAACTGGTTGTGAAGATGGATAAGACTGCCGGCGACGGCCATGCGGTAGATTTTGAACTTGTGCCGCCCCCCGAAAATGCGGAGTTGCCGGCGGTTACGCCCGAACAGCGTGCGGCGAATGACCGCCGCATGGTCCATGAAGATTCCATCCGCAACGCTTATGTGTCTATGTTCATGACGGATGAGACGGCGCGTTATTTTGCCCGGCAGTACAAGCTCGACGAAGATGCCGTTTCACGGATACTGGTCGCTTCCAGAGGAAACCATCGGGTCATTGCCGACTTCATGGCACGGTTGCGCTCTGAAAAGTCCAAAAGAGGAGGTCTGGACCTGCTCCAACGGATTTCGGCAAAAGACCTCCGCGACGTTACACTGGAAGTTCTGATGGACCACATGCAATCCCGTATGTGCAAGAATGCCGACCATTTCCGCAGATATGTGCGCAATCCACGCGTAAGCAACGAGATACTGACCCCCTATAAAGGATTTTTCAAGAAAGCCGTCTCAAAGGAAGATGCTGAGGCATACAAGGCAGAGCCGATGAAACTGGTGGCATGGGTGGCCCAAAATATCCGGGTAGACAATGACTGTAATTTGGGAGGGGCTCCCATTTCTCCGGAAGGGGTCTGGAAGGCCCGTGTGGCTGATGCCCATAGTCGTGACATTTTCTTCGTCTCCATGGCACGCAGCATGGCAATCCCTGCCCGTATCAACGGAGTGACCGGCAAAGTACAGTTGATAGGGGATGATGGTGCGATGGATGTGGACTTGAACCATCATCCGGAAGAGCCGGTCTTTATGGCAGAAGGAATTGCTTCGAAGGGAAAGTTGGTGGCTTCCTATAAGCCTATCCGTTCGTTGGATAACCCGAAATACTATTCTCATTTCACTCTTTCCAAACAGACCCCGCAGGGCAGTTTGCAATTGCTTTCCTATGACGAAGGCGATGCAGATATGGGCGGCGGTACTACATGGAGCAATCTGCTGAAGGAAGGAACTGCTCTGGAGGCCGGAGATTATGTTTTGGTGACCGGTACACGCCTTGCCAGCGGTGCGGTACTTTCTAAAACCACCTTTTTCAATATTCTGCCGGAGAAGACAACGGAAATTGAGTTGGTGATGCGCGAGAGCGAGGATGAGGTGCAGGTTATCGGGAACTTTAATTCGGAGTCTCTCTTCACTCCGCTGCCGGACGCCGGCTCCGCAGCCCGGCAGAGTCTGCTGCAGGCTTGTGGGCGCGGTTACTTTGTCGTAGGCATTCTGGGTGTCAATCAAGAGCCAACCAATCATGCGTTGCGCGACATCGCTTCATTCAAGGCTGATTTGGAGAAGTGGGGGCGTAAGATGGTGTTGCTGTTCCCTAATGAGGCCAAAGCCGGCAAGTTCGCCCGCGAGTCATTCCCCGATTTGCCCTCTACCATTATTTATGGTATAGATACGGACGGTATCGCTGCGCAGATTGCAGAAAGCATGAAGTTGAAGCATAAAGAGAGCCTGCCGATGTTCATCATAGCCGATACTTTCAATCGGGTGGTCTTTGTATCGCAAGGATACACCATCGGACTGGGAGAACAACTGATGAAGACAATAAAGGGGTTATAGGGCTTTCTGCCATGAATTGTAAATAGTAATCGTCAAATAGTAAATCATCCGATGCCTGTTATCGAAATATCATCTTTGACCCATCCCGGTGTGGAGATATTCAGTACCCTTACCGAAGCCCAGTTGCGCAACCGCCTTGAGCCGGACAAAGGGCTGTTTATAGCTGAGAGTCCTAAGGTTATCAAGGTGGCTCTGGATGTCGGCTACGAGCCTTTGGCCCTTTTGTGTGAGCACAAGCACATCTATGGGGATGCTGCTGAAATCATTGAGCGTTGTGGCGATATACCCGTCTACACAAGCGGTAGGGAATTGCTTGCCGAGCTGACCGGCTACGTTTTGACGCGTGGTGTTCTTTGTGCCATGCGCCGTCCGGTTCCGAAGAGTATGGAGGACGTCTGCCGGGGAGCCCGGCGTATTGTGGTTATCGACGGGGTGGTGGATACCACCAATATTGGGGCCATCTTCCGTTCGGCGGCAGCTCTTGGCATGGATGCTGTGCTGTTGACGCGTAATTCCTGCGACCCTCTGAACCGTCGTGCGGTCCGGGTTTCAATGGGAACGGTTTTTCTTGTGCCGTGGACGTGGATGGACGGTCCTCTGGATACGCTCGGTGAGTTGGGTTTCCGCACGGCGGCCATGGCGCTTACGGACAATTCCATTTCCATAGACAATCCCGTTTTGAAGACCGAGCCCCGGTTGGCTATTGTGATGGGTACTGAGGGAGATGGTCTTTCGCACGAAGCGATTGCGGGAGCCGACTATGTGGTTCGTATCCCCATGGCGCACGGTGTAGATTCGCTGAACGTGGCGGCCGCAGCGGCTGTTGCTTTCTGGCAACTTCGCGTTTAGAAGTGATAACTCAAAAAAGCATATATTATGTTGGCATATACTTATATTGAACACGGAAAGTTCGGATTGCTTGAGAAACCGATACCGGTATTGGAAGATGCACGTGATGCTATTGTGCGGGTGACACTGGGTAGCATATGCACCAGTGACTTGCATATAAAGCATGGAAGTGTACCGCGCGCCGTACCCGGAATTACGGTAGGACACGAAATGGTGGGCATCGTAGAGCAGGTGGGTGCCGAAGTTGAGTCGGTAAAGCCCGGCGACCGTGTGACTGTGAATGTGGAGACTTTTTGTGGTAAATGTTTCTTTTGTCGTCACGGATATGTGAACAACTGTACCGACACCAATGGCGGTTGGGCTTTGGGGTGCCGTATCGATGGCGGCCAGGCGGAATATGTACGTGTGCCTTATGCCGACCAGGGACTGAACCGTATTCCCGATACGGTAAGCGACGAGCAGGCGCTCTTGGTAGGCGATGTGTTGGCCACCGGCTTCTGGGCTGCCCGTATCTCCGAAATAACCGAGGAAGACACTGTACTCATCATCGGTGCCGGGCCGACGGGTATTTGTACCCTGCTTTGTTCCATGCTGAAGAAGCCCCGTCGCATTATTGTCTGCGAGCAGTCGGCCGAAAGAATCCGTTTTGTCCGCGAGCATTATCCGGAGGTGCTGGTCATTGGGCCGGAAAACTGCAAAGACTTTGTGAGGAAGCATAGCGACCATGGTGGGGCAGATGTCGTACTTGAAGTTGCCGGCACGGAAGATACTTTCCGCTTGGCATGGGAGTGTGCCCGTCCCAATGCCATTGTCACCATTGTGGCGCTTTATGACCAGCCTCAGTTATTGCCCTTGCCGGAGATGTATGGCAAGAATCTTGTCTTCAAGACCGGTGGTGTGGATGGGTGCGATTGTGCCGAGATACTGCGCCTGATAGCGGCGGGACAGATAGATACCACACCGCTTATCACACATCGTTTCTCGTTGGAGGAAATTGACGAAGCCTACCGTATTTTTGAGAATAGGCTGGAGGGGGTGATAAAGGTGGCGATTGTGGGTAGATAGAAAAAGAGGATAGCCAATGAAGGCTATCCTCTTTTTCTATGTAATTATTTACTTGCTACTTACTTGCTCAAAGCCTGAGCCACGTCAACCGCACAAGCCACTGTACATCCTACCATCGGGTTGTTACCGATACCCAGGAATCCCATCATTTCTACGTGGGCAGGAACTGATGAAGAACCAGCGAACTGAGCGTCTGAGTGCATACGACCCATGGTGTCCGTCATACCGTAAGAAGCCGGTCCGGCAGCCATGTTGTCCGGGTGCAGAGTACGACCAGTACCACCACCGGATGCCACTGAGAAGTACGGCTTGCCAGCCAATACGCGTTCTTTCTTATAAGTACCTGCAACCGGGTGTTGAAAGCGGGTCGGATTCGTAGAGTTACCAGTGATGGATACATCCACGCCTTCTTTCCACATGATAGCCACACCTTCGCGAACATCGTCTGCACCGTAGCATTTTACTTTGGCACGGGGACCGTCGCTGTATGCGATTTCACGAACTACTTTCAGTTCACCTGTATAGTAATCGAATTGAGTCTGAACGTATGTAAAGCCGTTGATACGAGAGATAATCTGTGCAGCGTCCTTGCCGAGACCGTTCAGGATGCAACGCAGAGGTTCTTTACGTACCTTGTCAGCTTTAGCGGCAATCTTGATAGCACCTTCGGCAGCAGCGAATGACTCGTGACCTGCCAAGAAAGCGAAACATTTGGTTTCTTCACGCAGCAACATGGCTGCCAAGTTACCATGACCGATACCAACCTTGCGGTCGTCAGCTACAGAACCCGGAATACAAAATGCCTGCAGACCGATACCGATAGCTTCAGCAGCTTCAGCAGCGTTCTTGCAGCCCTTCTTAATGGCGATGGCGCAACCTACAACGTATGCCCATTTTGCATTTTCGAAACAGATGGGCTGAGTTTCTTCACAAGTCTTATAAGGATCGAGACCATGAGCTTCGCAGATAGCATTGGCTTCTTCGATGTCTTTGATACCGTTTGCGTTCAATGCAGCAAGAATCTGCTTGATACGACGGTCTTGGCTTTCAAATTTTACTTCTCTAATCATATGTCTTTCCTCCTTATATTATTCGTGACGTGGGTCAATGTGTTTAACTGCACCTTGCTCTTCAGTGAAGCGGCCGTATGTACCGGTAACTTTCTTCAATGCTTCATTGGCGTCTGTACCTTTCTTGATTTCATCCATAAACTTGCCCAGATGAACAAATTCGTAACCGCAGATTTCGTCGTTCTTGTCCAAAGCGATAGTCTTGATGTAACCTTCTGCCATTTCCAAGTAACGAGAACCCTTAGCCAACGTTCCGTATAATGTGCCTACCTGGCTGCGCAGACCTTTGCCCAAGTCTTCCAAGCCAGCTCCAATCATCAAACCGCCTTCAGAGAAAGCAGACTGAGTACGACCGTAAACAATTTGCAGGAAGAGTTCGCGCATAGCTGTGTTGATAGCGTCGCAAACGAGGTCAGTATTCAATGCTTCGAGGATAGTCTTTCCCGGGAGGATTTCTGATGCCATAGCAGCAGAATGAGTCATACCGGAGCAACCGATAGTCTCAACCAAAGCTTCCTGGATAACGCCTTCCTTTACATTGAGGGTTAATTTACATGCACCTTGCTGAGGAGCACACCAGCCAATACCGTGTGTCAGACCAGAGATGTCAACAATTTCTTTAGCTTTTACCCATTTACCTTCTTCGGGAATAGGAGCCGGTCCGTGGTTAGGACCTTTCTTCACAACACACATGTGTTCCACTTCGTGTGAATAAGTCATAATTAGCTCTTTTTTTAAGTGATATAATTAAAAAAAACGTAGTCCACTTTTATTAGTCGGGTGCAAAGTTAGCTGTTTTCCCCGTTTCTGCCAACTGTTCAATTTGACTTTTTTATTAAAAAGAAGTAATAAGAAGCTGAATTTCTGCGGAATGTAAAGTGGAGTTTGCAGTTGACTGTTTTTTCTCGTCTCTGATAGGATTTGTGAATCAATAGGGTATGTGCTTGTCAATCAGGAAGTAATTTTGCCAACCCCTTGCTTGCGTCTTGGCAAACTTTTGCCATGCCTATGGCAAAGTTTTGCCAACACGGTGGCAAAGTCTTGCCAATGGTAAGGCAAAATCCTGCCAACTGGTTGGCAAGGCGAAGAAAATAAAGGGGAGTCCGTGTTTGACTATGACTGCAAAGTCTTACCTTTGTGGCACAATTAAATAAAATACAAACTATGATAGAAGTTACAGATGTGGCATTGCGCCAGGCTGCCGGCGAAGGGATGGATACATTTATCGGCGTATTCACCGATGCTTATAAGAAAGAAATAGGCGGAGAAATGACTGCCGGGACGATGCCTTTGCTTACCGGTGAACAGCATTCATTGTTGGCCTATCAGATATTCCGTGATGAAGTGATGGAAGGGGGCTTCTGCCAACTGATTCAAAATGGTTATGGCGGTTATATTTTCGACAATCCGTTTGCCAAAGTGATGCGTTTGTGGGGAGTGGGCGATTTGAGCAAGTTGGTTTATGCTGCCAAGAAAATATACGATAGCCATCGTGACGACTTGGAACGCGAACGCACAGACGAGGAATTTATGGCAATGTACGAGCAATATGAGGCTTTCGATGAACTGGAAGATGAATTTTTGGAAAAAGAGGAGGAATATACAGCTTTGGTTGCCGGCTATGTGGATGAGCATTTGGAGCTGTTTGCCAAGATTGTGTGATAGAGAGTAACGAGGAAAGGCATATTAGCCTATACCCATTCTTGCCTTTCGGTATTGGAGAGATGTGCTATCTGAAAGCTAAAATATGCGAGCTATGAATGCCGGGATGAAAAATGGAATTAATTTATTGATGATTCTTGTATTGTTTATCTCATGTGTACAAGAAAAAGAGGACAATAATGTCTTAAGACGTGTGGAAGCGTGTATGGAATTATTTCCTGATAGTGCCTTGTCGCTTCTGAGTCAAATTGAATGTCCCGAATGTATGAGAGGACAACAGAGAGCAGATTATGCTTTGCTTTTAACGCAGGCTTTGGATAAAAACTATTTGGATAATTTGCAGTCAGACTCATTGATAATGATAGCGGTAGAATATTATAAACAGGAAGGTGATAAATTGAAGGCAGGGAAGGCTTACTTTTATTATGGAAAAGTGATGTTGTTAAAGGAGCGCTTCTCAGATGCTATGCAGGCTTATCTGGAAGCATCGAGTCTCTTGGAAGAAACTAGGGATTATAAAGTACAAGGGATGGTCTGGGAATATATAGGGTATTTGAACTCGGTTCAAGGATTGTATGAAAATTCTATAGACAATTTTAAACATTCTATCAGGTACTATGAACTGGCGAGTGACAGACGTCGTATTTTATATGGTTATAGGAATATGGCAAGAGGCTATTTTTCGGTACATCATAATGATAGTGCAGGTTGGTATGCTGAAAAAGGGCTTGTGTTGAGTGACACTGTTAGTGGTATGAAGGCATCTTTTCTACATTTATTAGGACTTATTGCCAATAATGAAAAACGATATCCACAAGCAATAGAGTATTTTTCAAATGCAATGGAAGTTTGTGATAATTTAAATGATAAATATCGTTATAGTTTGTCTTTGGGACGTGTTTATTCTGAAGTAGGTCAAAAGAAAAAAGCTGAAGATTGTTTTGTTTCTTGTATCAATGCAACTAATATTTTTGTGTCTTCGGGTGCATATTACTATTTGGCTGATATGCATAAAAAAGATGGTAATTATTTGAAAGCGTTTTTGTATAAAGAGAAGTCTGATTCATTATTAGAGGTGACTCGTAATGCTGAACTGCAAAAGCAGTTGTTGGATTTGCAGAATAAGTATGAAAATGATAAGCTTATTTTGGAAAATAAACAGATAAGGCTGGAAAATGAGAAACAGACTTATTTTTATTTGTTTTTATTTGTATTCATATTAGGGTTGGGCATCATCGCTTTCTTTCTGGTTAGGAAAAGGTATCGAACAAAATTGTTGCGTAATGTCGAGATTATTGGAAATAATAATGCAATTATTAATAGATATGCTTGTAGAATTGCAGAATTGGAGAATGTGAGCTTACAAGAACGTCAGGCTAAACAAGAGGAAATAGGAATCCTGAATAGAAAAATCCTTTGTTTAATAGCAGAAAATAAGCGAGTATGTGAGAATTCGAGTGTTGACGCCTTGTTTGTATTAGAGGAATTGAAGCAAGGAAATTTGATTATTAGTAATATGACTATTGCTGAACGGCAACATATATTTGACTTTTTGGATTTGGTTCATGCGAATTTTATTACTCGACTTAAACAAGAGTTTGATTTAACAAAAAATGAATTATTGTTGGCTGCGTTGCTGAAAGTGGGATTCTCTAACAAGCAATTAATGATTGTTTTTGATTGTGAAATGAAATCCATATATAAAAACAGACAAAGACTAAAAGCAGATTTAGGACTTACTAAGAATGATTCTTTAGAGCAAATGGTAATGATGTATTGAGAAAAAAACGTTTTTTTGTCCTATATGTTTCTTTGTAGTGTGTTGATATATAATTTATTACCTACCCTATTTTTGTCCGCATAGTTATTGCTGAATTATTGTTGAATAGTCCCTAATTTTGTATAAATAAAAAATGAAAGACTATGAAACTGAAAATTATCTTATCTGTATTGTTGTTATTTTCTTTATTAAAGGTCGATGCTAATCCTTTGGTCGACATAAGTATTACTTCTGGAAAAGAAGAAGTCTTTTTGCATTCAAATGATATTCCTTTTGAAATTCTGACTACGGGAAAAGAAGATGGAAGCCGTTCCGTTATACCATTAGTGCCATTTGTTGTATTCGTTGAAGATTCTAATTATTCCGTGGAATTGGATTTTATGGAAGGAATCGGGGTAGTGGAAATTGCCATTTCCCAAAATGGTTCTGTGATTTATTCTTCTTCCGAGAATATTCTATCTCCCCTTCGGAAATATTTGCAACTTCCTTTCGGAGTATCAGGGGAGTATTGTATAGAAATTAAAGGAGATAATGGGGCATATGCATATGGCTGTTTTGAATTATGATATATTGTTAACTAAAAAATGTAATGCTTATGAAAAAGATTAGTTTATTGTTGGTAGGAGTGTTAGCTCTATTTTCTTGTGAGCAAGAGGAATTGGATAACTTTGTGGAAAGTAGTGGTGTGGGGCAGGTGATGACAAGGGCGATAGGTTCTAGTGCGGATTTTGATCCGATAAGTGAGCTTGCCGAAATTCCAGTGAATATTTTGAATATTGGAAACTCTAAACAAAAGTATCTTACTTGTAAAGAGAAAGGTACTGAAATTTGTTTAACAGATAAAGATGATGGATCTTTGAGGCAGAGATGGTATCTGAAGTATGGAAGAACTATTGTTGTTGCTGGGGGAAATAATAGAGTGACATCCGATACATATGGAGTTGTTACTCCTAATAACTATTTATCTTCAGAAATACCTGATAATCTTCGTTTGAGTTATTGGAATAAATCAACTTTTGATTCACCTTTGGCTGGACCTGGCTTAAGCTTTAATTGTTTGGCTGATGCTAATTGTATGATATATACGATGTATGGAAACTTTAATACTGGTTTGTCTTCTTATTATTTGCAATCAGAATCTTCAACGTCTTCCTCTGTAAAGTTTAAAACGAATAATTCCTCAAGCCTCGCTTTATGGGAAATAGTTCCTGTTGGTGAATATGAACTTGTTGGTTTAGAGTATGTACGGACTACGGTTGACAGCTTTGAACCTACAGAAGTGATTTGTGACCATGATGAATATACAAATGAACATTTAAGCGTTGATACATGGAACTATTCTTTATCTACAAGCTATACAGAAAAATCTGATTTTTCAAAAACAGAAGGAGTAAGTGTCACTATTTCAGGAGGATTGAACGTGGGTATACCTAATGTGGTAGGAGATGATTCTTCGCTTGGAGTAAATGTTTCTGTACAGCAGCAGACAAATAAATCTTGGACTTATGGTACAAGTGATAGTAAAACGGTAACAAAAACGAGAACTGGACAAATCCCGATTCAACCAGGTGAAACTGTAAAACTTGATGCGGTGTTAGTCATGTACAAAGGTAGTTTGACTTACGTTGCTACATTAAGGAAAATAGGGGATACTAAAACGTTTAGAGTTAAAGGAAAATGGAGTGGAGACTGCTTTTCTTCTTTTGAAGCTAGAACATATAATCCAACAACAGGGAAATTGGTAGGAGAATATGTTTTAGAATAATGTGATTATCTAAATTATGGTTGTTTATAAATGTTAAATAAATATTGGGGCTTGCAGTATTTAGATTAATCTTTCATTTAATCTTAAAAACAATGAAAAAACGAGGAGAGTACTATATTACTCAATTCTTTTATCTAAATTTGCAAACTCTAATATTTATAGGAAAGATGAAACAATTAAAATTCTTGATGGTTGCCTTGACATTGTTGATGGGCATTTCGTTTACTTCGTGTCTGAATTCAGATGACGGAGAGTATGATGACATTTATGGCATGGTTTTAGTGAATAACTATATGGGATTACTCTCTTTTGAAGATGCTGCGGGTAACACTTATCAACCTACACCGGCTTCTGTTACTCAATTTGAGGCAAATTCAAGTTTGAAGATTTCAGATTCTCGAATGGGAATCATCTTAGGAAAGAGCATAGAACCTGAGACGAATGAAAAATCTAAAACTACCAACTTCACTTTGAAGAATTTTCAGCCTATTTCTTTTGCAAACGCTGTCGTATCAATGACAGCAGAAAGCTTGGTTGTTGATGCGCCGGAAACAGCACCGGTGATAACTTTGAAATTGGAAAATGGGTCAGTTCAGCCATTTTTGTATAACAAGGATATACTTGTAACTCCTATAGCTTGGAGACTGCAAAATGACAACGATAAGTTTAAGATGCATAAATTTGCTTTAGCTTGTGTACTGGATGAAATTGAAGCAGGGGCCACAGACCTTGTTTTCTATCTGCGTCATGATAAGGGTGCTGATGATAAGACAGATGTTTATTATTCTAATTGGTATGGGTATGATATAAAAAATGCTTTAGAAAGGTTTAAAGAAAAAGCAGGAAATCTTCCTACTAAATTAGTTATTAAGTCGCATGAAAGTGGAAATAATAGCAATACAGAAATACCGGAAAACTATACGGAATATACTGTAGAATACAAAATTGCGTCTACTAATCAATAAATTGATATTGAATTACAAAGATTTATTTCATATAGCAATACTACTGATTTCCTCTCCGGCTCGTGCCTGGGAGGAAATTAGTTTAGAGGATAGACGAAAAGTATTTACTACTTTTGTCTATCCTATGATTGGTTTATGCGGGTTGTCCGTTTTCATCGGCTCTTTGATGAAGATGGGATGGGACGGGCCGCAAAGCTTTCAATATGCCATGACACAATGCTGTGCGGTGGCTGTATCCTTGTTTGGAGGATATTTTTTGGCAGCCTATCTCATCAATGGGTTGCGTGTCCGCATGTTTATGCTGGACAGTGATATTCCTTTGGCGCAACAGTTTGCAGGTTATGCACTGGTAGTGGTGTTCATGCTGAGGATTGTTATCGGCATATTGCCTGATTTCGGCATTATGGCTCTGTTGCTCCAATTCTATATCGTGTATGTTGTGTGGGAAGGAAGCAAAAAGGTGATGCAGATAGCGGAAAAAGACCGTTTGCGTTTCACCATTCTTTCTTCTATTTTGTTAATAGCTTGTCCGGTGGCCATTGAATGGATATTCAATAAGCTGACGGTAGTGCTAAACTGATAAATGTTATGAAACAAGCTCCTGTAAATATAAAGAATAAGCGTGCTACGTTCGATTACGAACTGACGGACACCTATACGGCTGGCATTGTGCTTACGGGCACAGAAATCAAGTCCATCCGGTTGGGGAAAGCAAGCTTAGTCGATACGTTCTGTTACTTTGCCAACGGCGAATTGTGGGTGAAGAACATGCATGTGGCCGAATACTTCTATGGTTCGTACAACAATCACAATGCACGCAGGGAGCGCAAGCTTTTGTTGAATAAGAAGGAACTTGAAAAACTGATGCGCGGCACGAAAGATCCGGGTTTCACCATTGTTCCCGTGCGCTTGTTTATCAATGAAAAAGGGCTGGCCAAACTTGTGGTGGCACTTGCCAAAGGTAAGAAGCAATATGATAAGCGCGAATCACTGAAGGAAAAAGATGACAAACGCGATATGGCGCGTATGTTTAAAAGATAATATGAGTAAACTTGGTAGTTTGGTGCGTGAGCGCATCCTTATTCTGGATGGTGCAATGGGCACCATGATACAGCAATACAACTTGACAGAGGAAGATTTTCGGGATGAACGCTTCTCGCAGATTCCCGGACAGATGAAAGGTAACAATGACCTGCTTTGTCTGACACGCCCCGATGTGATACAAGACATTCACCGCAAGTATCTGGCGGCAGGTGCAGATATTATCGAAACAAATACATTCAGTTCCACCCGCGTCAGTATGGCCGATTATCATGTGCAGGACTATGTGCGTGAGATGAATCTTGCCGCAGTGCGCCTGGCACGCAAAGTGGCAGATGAGTTTACTTCTCTTACTCCCGACAAACCCCGTTTTGTGGCAGGCTCCGTAGGACCGACGAACAAGACCTGCTCCATGAGTCCCGATGTGAACAATCCGGCCTTTCGTGCCTTGAGCTACGATGAACTGGCCGATGCCTACCGTGAGCAGATGGAAGCATTGCTCGAAGGTGGTGTGGATGCTTTGCTGATAGAAACCATTTTTGATACGCTGAATGCCAAGGCTGCTATTTTTGCCGCCGGGCAGGCGATGGAAACTGTAGGAGTTCATGTACCCTTGATGCTCTCTGTGACTGTTTCTGATATTGGAGGGCGTACTCTGTCGGGACAAACTTTGGATGCTTTTCTCGCCTCCGTGCAACATGCCGATATTTTTTCAGTTGGGTTGAACTGCTCCTTTGGCGCCCGCCAGCTGAAACCTTTCCTGGAGCAGCTTGCTGTCCGTGCACCTTATTATATCAGTGCTTATCCCAACGCCGGACTGCCCAACAGTTTGGGCACATACGACCAGACTCCTGCCGATATGGCACATGAAGTAAAAGAGTATATCCATGAGGGATTGGTGAATATTATCGGTGGTTGTTGCGGAACGACAGATGCCTACATTGCCGAGTACTCCTCGCTGATTGCCGGTGCAACGCCCCATCAGCCGGTTCCCAGACCGGAAAATCTTTGGCTCTCCGGGCTTGAACTTCTGGAAGTGAAGCCGGAAAATAACTTCGTGAATGTGGGTGAACGCTGTAATGTTGCGGGTTCGCGCAAATTCTTGCGTCTGATTAATGAAAAGAAATATGACGAGGCGCTCAGCATTGCCCGCCAGCAGGTGGAAGACGGTGCGCAGGTCATCGATATAAATATGGACGACGGACTGCTGGATGCTCAAGTGGAGATGACGGCTTTCCTCCATCTGATAGCTTCGGAACCGGAGATTGCCCGTGTTCCCGTCATGATAGACTCCTCTAAGTGGGAAGTGATTGTGGCCGGATTGAAATGCTTGCAAGGCAAGTCCATCGTCAACTCCATCTCCTTGAAGGAGGGGGAAGATAAATTCCTGGAGCATGCGCGTACCATCAAGCAATATGGTGCGGCAGCCGTGGTGATGGCTTTTGATGAAAAAGGGCAGGCAGACACGTACGAACGTAAGATTGAGGTCTGCGAACGGGCATACCGTCTTTTGGTGGACAAGATAGGTTTCAATCCCCATGATATAATTTTCGACCCGAATGTACTTGCCGTGGCAACCGGTATGGACGAGCACAACAATTATGCTGTAGACTTTATCCGTGCCACCGGATGGATACGCAAGAATCTGCCCGGTGCGCATGTCAGTGGAGGAGTGAGTAACCTTTCCTTCTCTTTCCGCGGCAATAATTACATTCGCGAGGCGATGCATGCCGTATTCCTTTACTATGCCATCCGCGAGGGCATGGATATGGGTATCGTCAATCCGGCTACCTCCGTTCTTTACACCGATATTCCCGCTGATATATTGGAGCGCATAGAGGATGTGGTCTTGAACCGTCGTCCCGATGCTGCCGAGCGCCTGATAGAAACTGCCGAACGCTTGAAAGCGGAAGCAGAGGCGGCAAAAACTTCTGGAGGAGAGCGGCAGGCTGCCGCCCATTCCCAACTTGCCTGGAGAGAGGGGACTCCTGTGGAAGAGCGGTTGAAGTACGCCTTGACAAAGGGTATCGGCGATTATCTGGAAGAAGACCTTGCCGAAGCGTTGAAGCTGTATCCCAAAGCTGTTTCTATCATTGAAGGTCCGTTGATGGCAGGCATGAATCATGTCGGCGACTTGTTTGGGGCAGGCAAGATGTTCCTGCCGCAAGTAGTGAAGACGGCGCGCACCATGAAGAGGGCGGTTGCCATCCTCCAGCCCGTAATCGAGTCGGAGAAAGAAGAAGGTGCGACTGCTGCCGGGAAGGTACTACTGGCTACGGTGAAAGGTGATGTGCACGACATTGGCAAAAATATAGTCTCGGTAGTAATGGCCTGCAACGGGTACGATATAGTGGACCTTGGCGTCATGGTGCCTGCCGAAACCATTGTACAGCATGCCATAGAGGAAAAGGTAGACATGATAGGATTGAGTGGCTTGATAACCCCTTCGCTGGATGAAATGGTGCATGTAGCCATTGAGCTGGAAAAGGCAGGTCTGGACGTTCCTCTGCTGATAGGTGGTGCCACGACTTCACCGCTTCACACAGCTCTGAAAATTGCTCCGGTCTATCATGCTCCCGTAATCCATCTGAAGGACGCTTCACAGAATGCTACAGTAGCAGCCAAGCTGATGAATCCTAAGACAAAGGAGGAGCTGGAAGAAGAACTGCATGAGAAGTATCGGCAGTTGTGCGAAAAGAACCGGGAGAAACAAGTGACAACCGTTTCCCTGGAAGAAGCGAGAAAGAACAAACTGAATCTGTTTTAAATAGGAAGGAAAATAAGGATTAGGGATTAATCCTTAATCCCTATTTTTTTATCTTTTTCTTGTATTGCTCGAAGCGTGACGTAATATCCCTTACGAAGTTATAAGTTTCGATGCCACGGAAATAGCCGTTTTTGCAGACGGGGTCGGTGAAGTATTCCTCATTGCTTTTTAGCAGAATGAAGTTTTCTACATTATCACGCCAGACATATTTGTTTTTGCCGTATTTTTCGGCCAGTGCCATGGCATCCAGCACATGGCCGATACCGGAATTATAAGATGCCAGCACAAAGTTGATGCGTTCTTCCTGGGGTATCTTGGAAAAACTTTTGGCTGTGGCGCCTATGTATTTCACGGCAGCCTTTATGCTCTCTTCAGGGTTCTGTTCCTTTCCTTCGGGTAGCCCCATAGCCCTGGCTGTGGCAGGCATCAGTTGCATCAGCCCCCTGGCACCCGCCCAAGATACGGCAGTGGAGTCGAAGTTGGATTCTGTATACGCCAGAGACGCCAGCAGACGCCAGTCCCAGTCTATTTCGGGAGCATATTTCTTGAACAAATCATCGTAATGGGAAATTTTTCCTTCGCGCAGGGAGAGGATAGGAGAGTGGGGAATGGCCTTGCCGATTTCAAAATATCGTTTCATACTTGCTGTATAGGCAGGTGAAGTCATATTCTCCTCATGCCATTTGTTGGCGGTGGCTGCCAGTTGCGGACAGTCTTTCCGGACTGCCCACGATGCACGCTGGTCAAAGCTGATGGAGAGTCCGATATTTAGGTTGGGGTAATAGGTGGTATTAAGCTGTGCCACATCATTGTCTGCTACGGTATAGGGGATTTTTCCTTGTGCCACCTGGGTGATGAGGTCTTCTGCACTGATACTGTCGTTGGTCACTTTATGGATGTGGATACCTCCTCCGAGCTCTTCGTCCAGATTGACCAGCCGTTCATAATATTTTCCGGGCTTCACATATACATCTTTCCCGATGAGTTCCGTCACGTCTTTCAGTGGTTTGGTGCGTCCGCCGTTACGTTGCACGATGACTTGGTGCGTGATGACCTCCTCACCGCAATATATCAGGCTGTCTTTCCATTCTTTAGTGATAGGCAGGTTGTAGGCAATGAGGTCTCCCTTGCCTGCCAATAACTTCTCTATGAGTTCGTGCACGTTCCGGGCTACCTCTATTCTTAGCTTTACTCCCAGGCTCTTGGCAAACTGTTCGCTTAGCTCATACTGGAATCCCATGTCCTGGCCACGGTAGATGAAGTAGGAAGTGGAACTGTACAGTGTCAATACGACCAGTTCTCCGCTGTCCTTTATCTGTTGCAGGTCATCCGCTTCTTCTTTTTCGGCAGGATGTCCTCCACGGCATCCTGCGATGCAGCACAACAACAACAGCAAGATAATTGGGACGGGAGAATTGATAATGGATGATTTATGTCTGGCGAAAGAAAACAGGCTGTTCATATCTCATAGGGTTTAGTGCGTTCTTAATCCTCCATTATCAATTCTCCATTACAAATTAACTCCCCAAGTGCTTCTTGATGTACATGGTCAATATATCAATGGCCACCTGGTTGTTTCCGCCTTCCGGCACAATGAGGTCGGCGTATCGTTTGCAGGGCTCTATGAATTGCTGGTGCATGGGTTTCAGTATACGTGTATAGCGTTCCATAACGGCTTCGGCCGTACGTCCGCGTTCCACTACATCGCGCTGGATTACACGAATTAGGCGTTCGTCGGGGTCAGCGTCTACAAATATCTTGAGGTCCATCATGCTTCGCAGTTTCTTGTCGCACAAGGCAAGGATACCTTCTATGATGATGACTTCCCGGGGCTCGATATGGATGGTTTCGGGCTGCCGGGTACACGTCAGGTATGAGTAGGTGGGCTGTTCTATGCTTCTTCCTTCGCGCAGCATGGCGACATGCCTGGAAAGAAGGCTCCACTCGAAAGCGTCGGGGTGGTCGAAGTTGATGTTCTGCCGTTCTTCCACGGGCACATGGCTGCTGTCCTTGTAGTAAGAGTCTTGTGGCAACAATACCACTTCACCAGCCGGTAGGCTTTCGATAATTTTACGTACGACGGTGGTCTTTCCCGAGCCGGTTCCGCCTGCAATTCCTATTATTAACATCCGTTTAAGTGTATATTTGAAACAAAACCAGTATTTTTGCAGTTGTTAAAACAGCCGCTTAGGCTGACAAATATAGTGATAAATCATTTAAATGGCAAAGTTATGGTAAAGCACATTGTATTATTTAAGTTAAAAGATGAGGCACCGGCTGACGAAAAGTTGGCTGCGATGAACAGTTTCAAGGCAGCTATCGAAGCGCTTCCGGCTAAAATATCCGTTATCCGCAAGATTGAAGTCGGATTGAACATCAATCCTGCCGAGGCTTGGAACATCGCTCTTTACAGTGAGTTCGATACGTTGGATGACGTGAAATACTATGCTACCCATCCCGACCATGTAGCTGCCGGCAAGCTTATCGCTGCTGTGAAAGAGAGCCGTGCCTGCGTGGACTACGAGATAATTGAAAATTAAAAATTAAAAATTAAATCAGAGAACATGAAGAAATTATTGTTCCCTCTATTTCTGTTGCTTTTCACGGTGGCGATGCGGGCACAGATACAAGATCCCGTCAAGTTCAAGTCCGAACTGAAGACTGTGGCTGCTGATGAAGCGGAGGTCGTTTTTACGGCTGCTATTGACAAGGGCTGGCATGTCTATTCCACTGACCTGGACGATGGCGGTCCTATCTCGGCGACTTTCAATGTGGAGAAAATATCCGGAGCGGAAGTGGTTGGTAAACTGAAGCCCGTAGGCAAGGAAATCTCTACTTTCGATAAGTTGTTCGAAATGAAGGTGCGCTATTTTGAGAATACGGCGCAATTTGTGCAGAAGCTGAAGTTGACGGGTGGCGCTTATCAGATAGAAGGCTATCTGGAATATGGCGCTTGCAACGATGAAAACTGCCTGCCGCCCACACAAGTTCCTTTCAAGTTCTCCGGCAAGGCAGAAGGGGCTGCCAAAGAAGCTGCCGCCGCTGCCGCTGAAACGAAAGCCGAAGAACAGCCCGCAAAGCAGGAGACTGTCTCCGGCACGGCTCCCGTGGCTGCTATCGGCGGTGCGGACGGGCCGACGGAAATCAAGGTGGCGGACAAGGTGGACCTATGGAAGCCGGTCATCAGTGAACTGAATTCTTTGGGCGAAACCACTTCGCAGGAAGACATGTCCTGGATTTATATTTTCATTACGGGATTTGCCGGTGGACTGCTGGCGCTCTTCACCCCCTGTGTATGGCCCATCATCCCGATGACGGTCAGCTTCTTTCTGAAACGCAGCAAGGACAAGAAGAAGGGCATCCGCGATGCGTGGACGTATGGCGCTTCCATCGTGGTGATTTATGTGACGCTCGGACTGGCAATCACGCTTGTTTTCGGAGCCAGCGCACTGAACGCACTCTCTACGAATGCAGTATTCAATATCCTTTTCTGCCTGATGCTGGTGGTGTTTGCGGCTTCCTTCTTCGGAGCGTTCGAGATAACGTTGCCCTCCAAGTGGAGTACGGCTGTAGACAGCAAGGCCGAGGCGACAAGCGGTTTGCTCAGCATCTTCCTGATGGCATTTACCTTGTCGCTGGTATCTTTCTCCTGCACGGGACCCATTATCGGATTCCTGCTGGTGCAGGTTTCCACGACGGGCAGCGTGGTGGCTCCCGCCATCGGCATGCTGGGCTTTGCCATAGCTTTGGCATTGCCTTTCACGCTGTTTGCCCTGTTCCCGTCCTGGCTGAAGTCCATGCCCAAGTCCGGTGGATGGATGAACATCATCAAGGTGACGCTCGGCTTCCTGGAGCTGGCCTTTGCCCTGAAATTCCTTTCGGTGGCCGATTTGGCTTACGGCTGGCGCATCCTCGACCGTGAGACGTTCCTCGCCTTGTGGATTGTGCTTTTTGCGCTGCTTGGTTTCTACTTGTTGGGCAAAATCAAGTTCCCGCACGATGATGACGATTCAAAGGTTAGTGTACCCCGTTTCTTTATGGCGTTGGCCTCACTGGCATTTGCGGTGTATATGGTTCCCGGTTTGTGGGGAGCTCCGTTGAAAGCTGTCAGTGCCTTTGCGCCGCCCATGCAGACGCAAGACTTCAATCTTTACAATAATGAAGTGCATGCCAAGTTCGATGATTACGACCTCGGTATGGAGTATGCCCGTCAGCATGGCAAGCCCGTGATGCTCGACTTCACCGGTTATGGTTGCGTGAACTGCCGTAAGATGGAGCTTGCCGTATGGACAAACCCGAAGGTGAGTGACATTATCAACAACGACTATGTACTTATCACGCTTTACGTCGACAACAAGACACCGCTTCCTTCTCCCGTGAAGATTGTGGAGAACGGCACGGAACGTACGCTACGTACCGTAGGCGACAAATGGAGCTATCTGCAGCGTGTCAAGTTCGGCGCCAATGCGCAGCCCTTCTACGTGTTGATTGACAACGAAGGCAAACCGCTCAATAAGTCTTACTCCTACGACGAAGATATTCCCAAATATATCGAGTTCTTGCAGACTGGATTGGAGAATTATAAGAAAGAAAAATAAACTGAATATAGAAAGGATGCCCGTAAAGTGGCATCCTTTTTTCTAACCCCCTTTTTTGTATATGAAACAGATTATAGACATTGAAACTTGGGAACGCCGGGATAACTACAACTTTTTCCGCAACTTTGTTAGCTCCTGGTATTCCATTACTACAGAGATTGATTGTACAGAGGCAAGTCTGGCTGCCAGAGCAGCGGGACGCTCTTTTTTCCTTTACTATCTTTATGCCGTGCTCCGTTCGGCAAACGAGGTGGATGAACTTCGTTTCCGTAAAGACAAGAATGGACAGGTCGTCTTTCACGATCGGGTGGATATCATTTCTCCGATAGCCGTTCCCGGTAAGACTTTCTATACAATACGCATACCTTATCACGAAGATTTCAACCGCTTTTATGCCGAAGCCTATGCTTTGATTACCAATATTCCCGAAGATGGCGATCCTTATGGAGCCGAGAAGCATCTCGCGCAGCAAGGCGATTACGATGTAGTGCATTTGAGCGCTGTCCCTAAGATGTATTTCACCTCTACCACTTATACGCTTGCCGAAGCCGGGAATGCTTGCAGCCACCCTTTGATGACTGCCGGAAAAACGGTGACCCGTGAAGGGCGTCTGGTATTTCCACTTTCCATCTATGTGGATCATTCTTTTGTTGATGGTTCGCACTTGGCATCCTTCTTCGGAAAGATAGAAGAATACCTGAAAGAGATTTCACATGAATAAATCATAAAAGAGTAGTATCTATGAAGCGTTTCGTTTTTCTAACCGTTCTTTGTTGCCTGGTGCTTGGAATGAGAGCCCAGACAGCCAAAGAAGAAATCTTTGCAGATGTTCATCGTTCGGCAGCCAATTACTATGCCTATCCCGAACCGACTGTGGAGCAGACAGCTCCTCCTGCAGGTTATAAACCCTTTTATCTGAGCCACTATGCCCGTCATGGTTCACGGTTCCTTATAAATCCGGATGATTACGAGAAGCCGTTGGCAGTGATGCGTGAGGCTGATGAGAATGGTGTGCTCACTGAGTTGGGAAAGAAGACACTTTGTGTTTTGGATAGCGTCTCGCGCATGGCTAAGAGCAGATATGGCGAACTGACTCCGCTGGGTGCACGCCAGCACAAAGGCATTGCAGAGCGAATGTACAAGAATTTCCCGAAAGTCTTTAAAGGAGAAGCCGAGGTGGATGCATGCTCCACGGTGGTTATCCGCTGCATTCTTTCTATGGCGGCAGAATGTTTGAAGCTGCAATCTCTCAATCCGAAGTTGCAGTTCAAGAACGATGCCAGCTATGCCGACATGTACTATATGAATAACGATGACCCCTATGTCAAGACATTGTGCAAGGCGGATGAAGTGGTCGAGGCGAAGGCTGCCATCCGGAAGGAGCATGTACATCCGGAACGCTTGATGAAGGCTTTGTTCAACAACGAGGATTATGTAAACTGGAAAGTGGATGCCGGCAGATTGATGACCCGGTTGTTTGATGTGGCAAGCAACATGCAGAGTCTCGACACGAATCTGGAACTTTACTCTCTCTTCACCAAAGACGAATGCTATGATTTGTGGCAAATCAGCAACAAGAATTGGTATATATCCTATGGCCCGTCTCCGCTCACCAAAAGCGAAATACCTTATATGGAATCCAATCTGCTGGAAAATATACTGAATACGGCCGACACTTGCATCGTGAAGAAAGAGAACAGCGCAACTTTACGTTTCGGCCATGAATCTTGCCTGCTTCCTTTGGTATGCCTGCTGGAATTGGGTGATTGTGCTTATCAGACTACCGATTTAAGCAGACTCGATGAAACTTGGCGAAACTACAAGATTTTCCCGATGGCAGGCAACGTTCAATTCGTTTTCTTCCGCAAGAAAGGCAGTGATGACATTCTTGTAAAGGTGCTGCTCAACGAGCATGAGATGAAACTTCCGGTAGAAAGCGAACTGGCTCCTTATTACCATTGGAAGGATGTGGAGGCTTATTATAGGAATAAACTGAAAGCCTATAGACGATAGAAGCGTGTTAAAGCCGGTCATTGCTTGAGGGATGAACCGGCTTTATTTTTCATTTTTCTTTTTTCTTTCCCGAATTTTACATACGTTTGCAACATCTTAGCGATACCTTTGTACTTGAATGTAAAGATAGCCCTATGTATGCAGCAGAAACTCTAATTGATGAAAAGGCACTTGTTCTCCGCCTGATAGATGGAGATGAGGATGCTTTTTGTGAACTGTACGCTGCCTATAAGGGCCGCCTGATATACTTTGCCATGCGTTTTCTGAAGTCGCGCGAGCATGCCGAGGATGTTTTTCAGGACGCTTTCACCGTGATTTGGCAGAGCCGACGTTTCATCAATCCCGATGCTTCCTTCTCTTCCTACCTTTATACAATTGTTCGCAACCGTGTGCTGAATCAGCTGCGCGACCTCGATAACCAGAACAAACTCAAGGAGCATGTCCTTGCGCAGGCTGTGGATTATACCGATGAAACGAAGAATGAAATTCTAGCTAATGACTTGCGGCAACTAATCTTGCGTGCATTGCAGCAATTGACGCCCCGCCAGCGTGAAATCTTTGAAATGAGCCGTGAACAGCAGATGTCTCACAAGGAGATTGCTGAAACGCTGGGTATATCGGTCAATACGGTGCAGGAGTCTATATCCTTGTCATTGAAATCGCTGCGCGGATATTTGCAGAAGAACTCGGTAGCGGCTGCCGACCTCGTGCTGCTTCTTGTTTGTATGAATTTGTAATGAAGCCCATCTTTCTTCCGTATGAGATAAAAAACGTTAAATACACCCTAGATGCTTCGCTTTTGCGTGTACTATTCTTTTAAAAGGGATAGTTTAAGAACATCTTTGTAGCTCCCCGCAAAAAAACGATTATGAAACATAACGAGAAAGATAAGACTTTGCTTCGCCGTTACTTGGATGACTTGTACACGGTTGAAGATGTCAGCAAGTTGGCAGACCACTTGGCTGTGCCGGAACCGGAAGGCATCCTTGAGGAACTGGCTGCCGATGTTTGGGACGAATCAGCGTCGCAACAACCGCTGACTGACCTCGAACGCGAGAAGTCGAAGAAAGAGGCGCGCCAATTGTTGAAGCGCATCGAGCACAAAAAACGGACCTGGTTTCGCCGCATGGCAACTGTCGCTGCAGCTGCGGCTGCGGTTCTTTGTTTGGTGCTGGGTGGCGTCGGATATCTGGATTACATCAACGAACAGCAGATTTCTTATCTGGAAGCCTCGACCTCTTATGGCGAATGCAAGCAGGTGTTGCTTCCTGACGGCACGCAACTGGTCTTGAACTCCTGCTCCCGCATTCGCTATCCCGACCGCTTTGCGGGCAACGAACGCAGGGTGGAGCTCGAAGGTGAGGGCTACTTTCGGGTTCATCGCAACGAGAAGCAGCCGTTCATTGTCAATACCCATCATTTCGACGTTCGTGTATTGGGCACGTGCTTTGATATCAAAGCTTATTTGTCCGATGAGGTTGTTTCTGTCGATGTGGAGAGTGGCAAGGTGCAAGTGGACTTGCCAGAAGCCATGATGCGCTTAAGCGCCCAGGAGCGGGTGTACATCAATACCATTTCCGGCGAATACAACAAGCAGCATGAAAAACGCACTGTGGCAGTATGGCGGAAAGGCGGATTGCGATTCAGCAGTACTCCGATAAACGATGTTGCAAAAGAGTTGGAACGCGTTTATAATTGCTCCATCTCTTTTGCCGAAGGGCAGGTGTTCAAGAATCTGATTTCGGGCGAGCACGACAACAAGAGCCTGGAAGCTGTGTTGCAGTCTATCGAATATACCAGCGGCATTCATTATAAGAAAGATGGGAACAAGGTATTGCTCTATAAATAGTGTGAATCAGGAGTTGAATTTGACTCGCTATTATACAGTTATAAGCAAAGCCTTATATCGAACTCAGGCCAATATAGAAAAAAGGGCTTGGTGCTGTCCGTTTGAAGGGTATTTGAAAGGCGTTTGTAGTGTACTGTGCAGGCATTCATTGTGTTTCGCACATACGTTTCTCCTGAAAAGTCTTTGAGTTTGTTGACGCTCCACTTAAGTGAACAAGTATGTTCACTAAGATGGCCCGAATTGTTCACTATCGTGAAGAAGACAGACCACTATAGTGAACACACTATCAATTCACTGCATTTTTCGTAAGAAACACCGATGAACAGGGAGGTTCAGGAAAACGGTGAGGGTGGTGAGGGCAAGTTGAAGAAACTCTTGTTACTCAAGCACGGATTATTTCTTTCTTATCAGTTATGAACTGTTTCAGAAACGCTTATGAGTTAAAAGTACTATCTCAATTCCCCTCCTTCAAGAAGGAGGGGTGCCCAAAGGGCGGGGTGGTAGGTGAGGAAAGAAAACCTTATTCTTATGATTCATAGGTGTTTATTGTTTTACCTACCACCTCCCCCTACGGGTAGAAGGTGTGTCAGAAGTGATAAGGGAACACGAATTACACAAATTACGCAAATAAGCGACTCGGATAATCCCTGATTATCAGTAGTCATTAAAAAGCATGATTTGTATAATTTGCGTAATTTGTGTTCTAAGTCTCTATTTCGACACACCCTCAATTGAGATAGTACTGCTAATCACTTAGGTTCCTTTCTTATCAAATATGAATATAATTCAATCACTGCTTCGCATAAATAGTGAAAATATCTTAATGAGACCCCTGCTTCTTCGGGCGACTGTGTACTATATATAAGCGAATCGCCAGAGTGTTAACCTTTATCATTAATAAAATTAAGTATGAAACCACCAACTTGAGCTACACAAAAAAATAGGAGCTGTCTCTAAGAGAAGCCCCTATTCCGGTAATCCGGACGGATATTCATTCGTTTCGACCCGTGTGAATAACGTATCGCGCATTACACATCTTTGTTTTTAATAATTTATTTCAATTACTAAAACGCACAAATTTATGAATAATCTTCCTAATACTGAAAGGAAATGTAGAAATGTAGATTCATTTTTAGCTTTTTTACTGTTCGTATGCTTGTTGTTTACAGCCCCATACGTGCGGGCACAAGAGACAAGAAGCATTACACTGAATGTTCAGAATGAAACGGTAGAGAATGTGTTCAACCAACTGGGCGTGCAGACTGGTTTGAAATTCTTCTATGACCAAGAAATAGTCAATGCAGCTCCACGCATCTCCATCCATGTTTCCAACGCTTCTTTGCAAGAGGTCTTGGAGCAGATTACCTCGCAAGCAAAATTATATTTCAATAGGGACAACAATACAATATCCGTAGGCAATCAGAAAAGTGGAGAGCTTATTGAGAAAGTGAGGACAAAGACAATCAACGGAAAAGTGGTAGACCCAAACGGGGAGCCGATTATCGGTGCCAGTGTATTGGTAAAGGGCACTGCCAATGGAGTGATTACCGATCTTGACGGAAATTATAGCCTGGCCGATGTACCCGGGAATGCGATGCTCGCCTTTTCATATATCGGCTATCAGACGGTAGAGATAAAAGCGGGCGGCAAAGGCCTGGACAGAATCGTCTTGATGGAAGACAACGAGTTGCTGGACGAAGTAGTGGTTGTGGGATATGGTGTGCAGAAGAAGCGCGACGTGACTACTGCCATTGCCAGCCTTCGTGCCAGTGATATGAAAGGCCAACCGGTTACTTCCATGGCCGAGGCGATGGTGGGCAAGATGCCGGGTGTGCAGGTGTCTCAGTCGACGGGTGCTCCGGGCTCTTCCTTGCAGATTAAGGTACGCGGAACGGGCACTATTACGGCAGGAACCTCTCCGCTCTATGTTGTGGACGGTGTGCCTCTTGCCCAGGAGCAGCTGAATACGTTCAATATGAACGATGTAGAGTCCATCGAGGTGCTGAAAGATGCTTCTTCGGCTGCCATCTACGGTTCGCGTGGTTCGAACGGTGTGGTACTGATTACTACCAAGAGAGGGCAGGAAGGGCGTGCTACAGTTTCCTATAACGGATACTATGGCTGGCAGACGGTTTCAAAGAAGATAGACATGCTGAATGCCTACGAGTATGCCGATTTGGTGAACGATGCACGCAACAATACGTATACCGACAAGATGGAGTCCATCAACCGTAAGCTCATAGCGCAGAATAAGAATCCTTTGTCTTTTGACATCTCGGACAGCAATGCCATCCGTCTGCAAAATACAAGCAATGATTATAATACAATTGTTCCCGTTGAAATCTTGCCATACCTGAGAGGTGAAAAAGGACTGGTAGACACGGACTGGCAGGACGAAATCTTCCGTACGGCAGGCATGCAGAGCCATTCGGTTTCTGTCTCAGGCGGCAGCCCGAAGATAAGATATTATGCGTCTGTAGATTATTTGTCACAAGAAGGTGTCATTATCAACAGTGACTTTACGCGCTACAGCTCGCGCTTCAACCTCGATGTAACCGAAGGTATTTTCAAGTTCGGCCTTTCGCTCAATCCGTCTGTAACGATAGAGAATGCGGTTAATTCTGACGGCGCTTACAATTCGGGCGGTGGCGGTATCATTGCTTCGGCGCTGCACAGTGCTCCTATATTTCCGGTTTATAATCCCGACGGTTCATTTTGCTTCTCTCAGAATGCCTGGAGTCCCAATACACAGACAGTACTCGAAAACGGTTCCATAAAGAAAGGTAACAGCCAGACGCAAGTATGGAATCCCGTAGCATTAGCCATGTTGCAGAAGGACGAAACGAAGGCATCCCGTGTTTTTGGCAATATTTACGGAGAAGTGGCTTTTATGCCCGAATTGAAGTATCGGGCCAATTTCGGTGTGGATATTTACAGTAGCTCGCAAGATACGTTCCGTCCGTCCACTATCCCCATTTCCAATACGGAGGGAAATCCGGAGTCGGTGCCCGAAGCAACGGCGAAGACTGCCAAGATGTACAACTGGCTGTTTGAGCAAACGATGAGCTATAATAAGGAAATCCACGGGCATTCTCTTTCTGCACTGGTAGGCTGGACCATGCAATACCAACGAGACGAAAGTACTTATGCTTTTGCCAACGGATTCATTACGAACAGCGTGCCCACTCTCAATGCAGGTACCGTTACCCGCGGCAATTCGCATGCTTCCGAATGGGCCTTGCTTTCAGGACTTGCCAGAATTCAGTATAACTATAAAGGCAAGTACATGCTTACAGGAGCAATCCGTGCCGACGGTGCTTCCCGTTTTGGCAAACAGAACCGTTGGGGATGGTTTCCGTCGGTATCTGCCGGATGGCGTCTGACGGAAGAGCAATTTATGAAGTCGCTGACTTTCATCGACGACTTGAAACTTCGCGCCAGCTACGGTCTGACGGGTAACTTCCGTATTCCCAACTATGGTGCACAAGGCGAAGTTGCCTATTATAGTTATGTGTTGGGCGGAAGCAATGCCGAAGTAATAAAGGGTGCGGCCCCCAAGAGCATGCCCAATCCCGAACTGCATTGGGAAAAGACAGCGCAGGTGAATGTAGGTTTCGATGCGTCGCTGTTCAGTAACCGTTTGACTTTGGGGCTGGATTTATATAACAGTAACACGTATGACTTGTTGCTCAATGTCCCCGTACCCATGACAACCGGTTACAACACTCGCCTCGAGAACATCGGCAAGGTGAACAACAAAGGTGTGGAATTCAATATCGCCACCAATCAGAAGATGGGCGATTTCAACTGGAGTGTTTACTTCAATATCTCGAAGAACATCAACGAAGTGAAAGAACTTGGACCGGGCAATGCCGATATTATTTCTTCCGGTTCGGTGAGCAATGCCTATTTCATAACCCGCGTGGGTGAGGCCATCGGAAGCTATTATCTTCCAGTGGTAGAAGGTGTCTATAAGAATCAGGCCGAAGTGGATGCAGCTTTGCACTACAAGGATTCTCCCACCAACTACGGACTGGCCGACACGAAGCCGGGCGACTTCAAGTTCAAGGACGTCAATGGAGACGGGATACTTGATATTTCGGATACCGACCGCGCCATCGTGGGCAACTATATGCCCGACTTTACTTATGGCTTCGGTGCTACACTGGCTTGGAAAGGCATTGACTTCGGCATTGTGTTTCAAGGTGTGCAGGGCAATGAAATCCTGAACTTGTCTCGCCGGTATTTCTATAACCACGAAGGGAATATGAATAACTACAAAGGAGCTTTGAACCGCTGGAAGTCGGAAGACAATCCTGGTAGTGGAATGAATGTACGTGCCAACCGCGTCAGTAAGGGGCAGAACGGCACCACCTCTACATGGCACGTGGAAGACGGGTCTTACCTGCGCATCAAGAATATTTCGTTGGGATATACCTTGCCCGAAAACTGGCTCAAAAAGGTGTATCTGAAGTCGGCGCGCGTATACTGTTCCATCCAAAATCCGTTTACCTTTACCAACTATGAAGGCTATAATCCGGAAGTTTCAAATCGCAGTGCCGCTACTACCAATGGCGAAGACTATGGTGTATACCCGTTGGCAAGAACCACTTCGATAGGTGTTAATCTTACGTTTTAATCTTAAAAAGACAGTAATATGAAAAAAGTAATAATGTTTGTTCTTACAGCAATGGTTCTTTCAAGCTGTAGTGATTTTATAGACTTGAAACCTATTGATTTTCCTACGGAGGAAACCTTTTATAAGGATGTGAAGGGTTTGGAAGGAGCCGTTATAGGTATCTATGATGAGTTGCAATCCAGCGACCAGTATGGAGCGAAGTTCATGACTTTGATGGAAGTACGTGGTGACAATGTGAAGAATGACAATTCCGGTGCCAGTGGCGGCATCACTTATCAGATAGAAGTTTTCACGGAAACTCCGGCAAACTCCAACTTGTCGGGGGCATGGCTTTCGTTGTACAAGACTATTTATCGTTGCAACCTGGTGTTGCAGAATGTGGAAGAAGTGCCGATGTCCGACGAACAGCGCTCTCGCATTGCCGGACAAGCTTCGTTTATACGTGCTCTTTGTTACTTTAACCTGGTTCGCTTGTGGGGCGAGGTGCCCATCATTACAAAAACGCAGACCGTGGCCGAAGCGCGTAACAACAAGCGTGCTCCCATTGATGAAGTCTATGGGCAGATAATCAGCGACTTGGCTGTAGCCAAAGGTTTACCCGCGGTTTGGCCCGAATCGGAAAGAGGCCGTGCCACTTCGTATGCGGCGCATGCATTGCTGGCAAAGGTTTATTTATATAGGAAGAACTATCAGGAAGTGGTCAATGAACTTGCTCCGGTGGTAGCAGCCATTCATGCCGGAAAAGACTTGATGCTGGTGCCCATGCCGCAAACTTTTCCCAACGACTTGAAGACGAGCAAGGACATTATTTTTGCCGTTCAATATCTGAAAGGTGGAGTAGGCGAGTCGGTACATCAGAACAACCGCTATCGTAACAATGACAATGGCAATATCATCTCATTGGAGCAAGCGGAGTTTGAAAGCGACAAGGATAACCGTAAGGCCCTGGTAGAACCTACGGGCAGCGGACAGCGTCCGGGCAAGTTCAATGCTCCGGCAACGAACAATGAGACCAGTGCCGACTTTCCGGTAATGCGTTGTGCCGAAGTGATGCTGATGTATGCCGAAGCTGCCAATGAGCTTGCCGCTGTTCCTACACAAGATGCTTTGGATGCTCTGAATGCCGTACGCACAAATGCAGGTCTTGAAGGGAAAACATTGGCCGAACTGTCCACAAAAACACTCTTCCGCCAGGCAGTATATAAGGAACGCCGTTTGGAGCTTGCTCTGGAGTGCGACCGTTGGTTCGACATTGTTCGCACCGGACAAATGGCTGCCATATTTCCCGGTATTGATGCTTATCGGCAGCTCTATCCGGTTCCTCAAACCGAAATAGAGAATGTCAATGACAAAGCCGGTTGGCAGAACGAAGGCTATGCATTGGAATGATTGAATTTATAATCCATGAAATGATGAAAAAGATATATTTATTGCTGTTTGCTGTTTTGGCAGTATTGCAGCTTTCGGCTCAAGACCGAGTGACGCAGATTCGTGAAAAACTGATGAATCGCGACCAGAGTTCAGTAATTGTGGTAGCCCATCGCGGCGACTGGCGCAATTTTCCGGAAAACTCTTTAGAGGCAATAGACAATGCCGTTAGAATGGGTGTGGATATTGTGGAACTGGATGTAAAGAAGACAAAGGATGGTGAACTGATACTGATGCACGACCGGGCACTGGACCGCACAACCACCGGCAAGGGGCTGGTTTCGGAAGCCACTCTCGACTACATACGTGGGTTGAAGTTGAAAAACGGCTGCAACATACGTACCATCCACAAAGTTCCTACTTTGGAAGAGGCCTTGCTGCATGCCAAAGGCAAGATAATGATAAATCTGGACCAGGCCGACCTCTATTTCGACCAGATTTATGAGCTGATGAAGAAGACCGGAACCACCAAGCAGATTATAATGAAAGGGCGCAAAACAGCAGCCGAAGTCAAGAAACAATTCGGCGATTATCTGAATGACGTAATCTATATGCCCATTGTCGACCTCGACAAGCCGGGGGCCGAGGAACAGATAGAGACGTTTGTCAAGGAGATGTCTCCCGTAGCTTTTGAACTGCTGTATGTAAAGGACTCCAACCCGCTTCCCAAGAAGCTGGCAACGACTTTAGCCGACCGCTCCCTTATCTGGTACAACACTTTGTGGGATACGATGGCAGGCGGACACGACGATGACATGTCTTTGCAAAACCCCGATGAGGGCTATGGCTATTTGATTGACACATTGGGATGCCGCATCCTACAGACTGACCGTCCGGCTTATTTGCTGGAGTATCTGAGAACGAAAAAAATGCACGAATAAAGCAATTTGGTTCACTATCCGTTCGAGTTCCGCAAGCTTGGTTGCAAAGGCTCTGGCATAATACAAATTTATATTCAGTAATCTCTGTCATTCAGCGGAGTGTAGCGACGGAATATCTCCTTTCCTCGCTATACATCCGCCGGATGGTTGCGATTGAGCTTGCGAAACTTAAATCCAATAACAAAATACAATGTTGAAACATCTTATAAATTTCTACAAGGTTTCTTCCGATAAACCTTGTACCGACCTTTCTGTGTCCGCCTGTCAACGGCGCTTGAAGCGGCTGCAATGGTCTACTTTTCTTGCGGCAACGCTTGGCTACGGCATGTATTATGTATGCCGTCTCAGCTTGAATGTAGTGAAGAAACCGATAGTGGAGGAAGGTATTTTCTCCGAAACAGAACTGGGTATTATCGGTTCCGTACTTTTCTTCACTTATGCCATAGGTAAGTTTACAAACGGTTTCCTGGCCGACCGCAGCAACATCAACCGTTTCATGACTACCGGACTCTTGGTCACGGCATTGGTGAACCTTTGTCTCGGCTTTGTCCATTCATTCATCTTGTTTGCCATCCTTTGGGGCATCAGTGGCTGGTTCCAGTCGATGGGGGCCGCTTCTTGCGTGGTAGGCTTGTCACGCTGGTTCACCGACAAACAGCGCGGTTCTTTCTACGGCTTCTGGAGTGCGAGCCACAACATCGGCGAGGCGATGACATTTATCATCATTGCCTCCATTGTCAGTGCTTTCGGCTGGCGGTATGGTTTCTTTGGAGCAGGACTTGTGGGGCTGGCAGGTGCATTGATTGCCTGGCGTTTCTTCCACGATACACCGCAAAGCAAAGGGTTGCCCATTGTCAATATGCCTAAGGCGAAGAAAAAAATGAGTGTGTTGGAAAGCGAGGAATTCAGCCGTGCGCAGAAAGCCGTACTTCGCAATCCTGCCATCTGGATATTGGCACTCAGTAGTGCTTTTATGTATATCAGCCGTTATGCGGTGAACAGTTGGGGCGTATTCTATCTGGAAGCGCAGAAGGGCTATTCTACACTGGATGCCAGTTTCATCATTTCCATCAGTTCGGTCTGTGGCATTGTGGGTACGATGTTTTCCGGTGTCATTTCGGACAAGCTGTTCGGCGGCCGCCGTAATGTGCCCGCCCTTATCTTCGGACTGATGAATGTGGTTGCACTCTGCTTGTTCCTGCTGGTTCCCGGTGTTCATTTCTGGGTGGACGCTTTGGCCATGATACTTTTCGGCCTTGGCATCGGTGTGCTGATTTGCTTTCTCGGAGGGCTGATGGCTGTAGATATTGCTCCGCGCAATGCTTCGGGCGCAGCATTGGGCGTTGTAGGTATAGCCAGCTATATAGGTGCAGGATTGCAAGACGTAATGAGCGGCGTGCTGATAGAAGGGAACAAGCAGTTGGTGGATGGCGTGGAGGTGTACGACTTTACCTACATCAACTGGTTCTGGATAGGGGCGGCATTGCTATCTACATTGCTGGCTTTGTTTGTGTGGAATGCGCGGAATGAAGAAGAAGCATAGCACATTGCCAAAGCAGCTTAATTCTATCCTTACATCGGCAAATGAATAGAATAAGGGGAGTTTGCAACTAAAATTCGAGGCATCATAGCGATGCCTCTTTTATGGGATTTGATTTGCTGTACTTCCCAAATGCTCCTGGCTATAATTCTCATAGTTTGTGTATTTAGGGCAAACTTAGATAACAAATGTGTTTTGGAAAACAAACATCCTTTTGATTTTCAGAATGTGGAGTTGTCTTTCATTTAAAAACACTCAAAAAGTATGAAGTTCCTGCCGCACCAAAATCACTTTGAATTCTTTTTTCACATAATATTTCCTTTTATCTGCCTTTATTTGCGAAAATATTGATAATATTGCCATCTCTTTATGTCCGTAAAGGATATGCTTTTGTTGCAAAAATCTAAGGATATGGTCGATTCTACAGATGAAAAACGCTTATTGGCCGAATTGGGTGCAGGCTCTTTCCAGGCATTCGAGAAGCTCTATCACAGATATAGCGGTAAGCTGTATAACTTCATCATGCGTATTTCCGCGGGCAACCGGTATATGGCTGAAGAAGTGGTGCAGTCCACCTTTATCCGTATATGGGAGGTACGCGGAACAGTAGACCCGGAATCATCATTCATATCTTTCCTCTGCACCATTGCCAAGAATCTGCTGATGAATATGTACCAAAGGCAGACTGTAGAGTTTGTCTATAACGAGTATCTGATGAAAAGCGGCGTAGACCGTGATTTCCGGACGGAAGAAGGCATCGACTTGCACTTTCTGCATGAGTACATAGACTCATTGGCAGACAAGCTTCCCGAACAACGCAAAAAGATATTCATCCTGAGCAAAAGGCAGCATTACACCAATAAGGAGATAGCAGAACAATTGGGAATATCCGAGAGCACGGTTGCCACGCAGTTGTCTCTTGCCGTAAAATTCATGCGCACGCAGTTAATGCAGAATTACGACGCTGTTCTTGCCCTTTTATTTGTATTCTTTGTTAATGAAGTGTAAATGTGACAAGGGCTTTTGGATAATAAGCGGGATGAAAGTGTATACTTTTAAATAACAAAAAGATGGATAAGGCACAGTATAGAAAACTAATGGATTGGATGAAGAACGATCGCCACCTGCAAAACTGGTGGGAGGGAGAGTTTGTCAAATCGGATGCAGAGATTGATGTTGCATTGCGCAACAAGATGTTTGTCCGTATCAAGGAAGAGACGGTTGGCAAGTCACGGTCTGCGCGGGTTGTCCGTATGAATATTCTGAGATGGGCTGCCATGATTTGTCTGCCCGTTTGCCTCGCTTTCTTCACTTATTACCTGATAGACATGTCTCAAGCACCCGGAATGCCTTTCGTTGTGAAAGCTGGTAAGGGCGACAAGGCAAGGATTGAGTTGCCGGATGGAACGAACGTTGTTCTGAATTCAGCGTCCCAATTGAGCTACCTCAATGATTTTGGTAAAAAGAATCGGTGTGTGCAACTCAATGGAGAGGCATTCTTTAAGGTTGCTCATGATGAAAGCCGTACGTTCATAGTGCAAGCCGGCAACCTGGAAGTGAAAGTGCATGGCACGTCTTTCAATGTTTCGGCTTACGAAGACGACGAGGACATCGTTGTTGTGTTGCAAGAAGGTAAAGTAGGGGTGTACGCCCAAGGAATGTCGCACACCATGATTCCCGGCGACAAGCTGGAATACAATAAGCTTACCCAAAAGCTGACTACCACAAAAGTGAATTCCGAAGATTACATTGAGTGGATAAAGGGAAATCTGTATTTCGACAAAGAATCGTTGAAGAATATCATGAACACTCTTTCGCGCATTTATAATGTAGAGATACGCTTTGAGTCGGATAAGCTTTTGAACGAACGTTTCACCGGAACCATCCCCGGCAATGGCATCCGGAGTGCTTTGAACATGCTGATGCTTACTGCCGATTTTACGTATGAAATGGACGGCTCTGTCATCGTAATAAAAAGCAAATAGGTTAACGGGAGTTAAAATCGCAAGGCGGCTTGGACGAAGACATAGGGGTGGCTGTATACTTATCAAACCTATAAAAGTTTTGATGTATGAAACACAAGTTAGCCTTTTTAAGACTCTTCCGCTCCTTTGTCGGGAGAAGTGGTAATCGGAACGCAGTGCGGACTGTCTGTCTGGCATTGTTTCTAAGTATTTCCTTTAGTGCTTATTCCCAAATCACAATCAGCTTCAAGGAGCAGCCGTTGAGGTCTGCCCTGAAGCAGATAGAGCAGGTGAGTGCCTATAAGTTCTTTTACAATGAGAGCCTGCCGGATTTGGACCGGAAAGTATCGTTGAATGTGCAGGATGCAACGATTGACCAGACTATGCGGCAGCTTCTGGCAAAGACGGCTCTTTCGTATAAGCAGGAGCAGGGGAATGTAATTGCTCTGATTCGCAAGCCTGCGCAAAACGCTTCATCTGCAAAGAAAATAACCGGTATTGTTGTAGATGCCAATGGTGAACCTATTATCGGTGCTACTGTTATGGTGAAAGGTGCTTCCAACGGAGGAATTACCGATGTGGATGGTGTATATTCTCTTATGGATGTGCCCGGAGATGCCATGATTTCAATTTCCTATGTCGGATATAAGACCGTAGATATTAAAGTGACGGATAAATCGCTGGCAAGAGTAATCTTGAAAGAGGATACGGAAATGCTTGATGAGGTGGTTGTTGTGGGCTATGGTGTACAGAAGAAGAGCGATATAACCGGTTCCGTATCTTCCGTGAAATCAGAAGAATTGCTCTCTGCTCCCAATACAAGTACAGCGCAGGCTCTTCAGGGACGCGTATCGGGTGTTGTAGTACAAAACACCAGTGGTGACCCTGCTGGTGCTGTCTCTATCCGTATTCGCGGCTCAAACTCTCTGACCTACGGTAACGACCCTTTGGTGATTATCGATGGCGTACAAGACGGAAACATCGGCAGCTTGAATCCTAACCAGATTCAATCCATAGAGGTTCTGAAAGATGCAGCGGCCTTGTCAGTATACGGCTCTAAAGGTGCCAATGGTGTCATTCTTGTAACAACCAAGAACGGTACAGCCGGCAAGGCACGCATCTCTTATAACGGATTTGTTTCATTTGACCAGGTAAGGAAGAAGTTACCTTCTCTGAATGCGACAGACTATGCAACTTTGCTGAATGAAGCGAGAATTGAAAACGGGCAAAATCCGATTTTTATGCAGGATGAGATTGCCGCTTTAGGAGAAGGAACCAATTGGCAGAATGAAATATTCAGAGAAGCCATATCCCACACGCACAACGTCAGTGTGAGTGGTGGAAAAGAAGGCATATCCTATTTTCTGGCAGGGGGATATGTCGACAAGCAAGGGGTTGTCTTGAATACGGATTTCAGGGAATATACTTTCCGCTCAAATTTTAAGATACAAGCCAACAAGCGTTTGAGCTTTATACTGAACACCTTTGCTTCCTATAACAAATCACAGAAAGGTGAATATGAACAAGCTATCAGTTCGGCATTGCAATGGTCGCCCACCAAGAAGGTTTATGATTCCGAAAGCGAAGGCGGCTATACGCAGCCGGGCGGTGTAGGGCCTACTTCGTTCAATCCGGTAGGATATGCCAAGGAGTTTGTAAATGATAACTCTGCTTCCGTGTTTAATGTTGCTGTCACGGGTGAATATAAGTTTTGGGATTTCCTGAAATTTTCGACCTTGTTTTCATACAAGACCAATAGCCGGACTTCAGGCTATTTCGACAATCAGGTAGTGAACAACGGTCCGACTACGGAAGTAAGCGGAAGCAAAACGCAGTCTAATTATATTGCATTGCAAAGTACCTCAATCCTTACTTTCGACAAATCTTTCGGTAAGCACAATGTGCAGGCAACCGGTGTTTACGAAATGCTGAAAGATAGCTATGATGGCACGACAGCATCAGCCAAAGGCATCCCCGTGGGATTGGGATACAATGGAATACAGTTTGGTTCTATCTTGCAGCAGCCTTGGGCGGAAACTTCCAAAACAACCATGCAGTCGTTCATGGGACGCGTCAATTACAGTTATCAGAAGCGGTATATGTTGTCGGCTTCCGTTCGTTACGACGGTGCCAGCCAATTGGCCGAAGGGCATAAATACGACGGTTTCACAGCCTTTTCCGTAGGATGGAATTTGATGGAAGAGGCTTTTATGGAGAGATTCCGTCATGTTGTCCCCGAATTCAAGTTAAGGGCCAGCTACGGAACGGTGGGCAATGCGGCTGTTCCGTCGTTTGCCTCCCAGTTGAAGTTTACTCCCGGCTTGGATGCCAACAACAATCCTACCCTTGCCATTTCCCAGTTGAGTAATGAAAACCTGAAGTGGGAACGTACGAATGAGCTGAATGTAGGTATCGACAGCCGTTGGTGGGGCGGCAGGCTGAGTTTTTCTGCCGAGTATTACAAGAAGAAGACAACCGATTTGTTGATGTGGCAGAAGGTGCCCACGGCATTGGGAGTAGAATCTATCCTGACAAATGTAGGCGCGGTATCCAATCGGGGTTTTGACTTGACATTCGGTGGTATTCCCGTATCGACAAAAAACTTCAAATGGGATATAAACTATACGGTGAACTATAATAAGAACAAAATTCTGGAACTGGATGGCCTTTCCGATATGATGATTTACACCAGCAATGCCGACTTTCCCGGATTGGTAGGCTCTTACGTGCAGATGGTAGGACAGCCGATGGGTACATTCCTGGGCTACACCTTTGCCGGAGTGTGGAAACAGAATGAAGCGACTACGGCAGCCTTGTATGGTGCTAAGCCGGGAGATGCCAAATATGCAGATCTCAACAGGGATGGAAAAATAGATAAAGAAGACATCGGTATCATAGGCAATGCGCAACCCACATGGAGCTTTGGCTTCAACAATACATTTACCATTTACGATTTCGACTTGAACATCTTCTGGCAGGGAGTAGCGGGTAATGATGTTTATAATCAGAACCGTGTGCGCCGTGAAGTCTATTCTTCGGATGCTTTTCCTACCAATCCGGTTATAAAAGAGCATTGGACACAGGAGAACGAAACGGACATCCCGTCATTTTCGGGGACAGAATATGTCAACTCTTCCCGTTGGGTTGAAAAAGGTGCTTATCTGCGGTTGAAGAATATCACTTTGGGCTATCGTCTGCCCCGGCAACTGTTGTCGAAGATTGGATTCAATGCTGCCCGCATTTATGTAAGTGCCAACAACCTTTGGACGATAACGAACTATACCGGATATGACCCCGAGGCCAGTATGGGAACCGACGCTACGGCTGCCGGGGTAGACCGCGGCATCTATCCCTCGGCAAAGAGCTTCTTGGTGGGTTTGGATATTACATTTTAACTGATAAATTAAGGATATATTATGAAAATAAAGATGAATATAAAAAGAATGGTAGTGGGATTGATGACCGTTAGCATCTGTTGCGGATGTGCCGATTTATCGGAAGATTTGACCGGACAGCCCACATCTGACAAGTTCTTTAAGACAATTGTCGATTTCAACAGTTATATTTCCGGAGCTTATACCCCCCTTGTCAAGCTCTATGGAGAAGATGCACCCTACGTTGCGTGTGCCGGTGCTGAAGATGTATGTACCCCGGTAGTCAGATGGAAAGGATTCGAGCAGGTTAACATTAACACAGTAGGCAATCCGGAAGAAGTGACGGATATTTTATGGAACAATTGTTATTCGAGCATCAGTGCATGTAATACTACGATAGAACTGGTTGCACAGAATACGAATCTCACGGCAGAGGAGTTGAGCCCCATTGACGGCGAAGCCAAATTCCTCCGTGCTTTCGGCTATTTCCAGTTGGTCCGCTGGTTTGGTGAGGTTCCTTTACTGACGGAGGCCAATCAGAAGAATGCGTCGGTGGAACCGCAGGCTGCCATAGCTGATATTTATAAACAGATTGTTGTGGATTTGCAGTCGGCGGAAACGACGCTGCCTTCGAAGCGGGAAGACCGTACCCGTCCCACAAGCTGGACGGCAAAGTCCTTGCTGGCAAAGGTATATCTCACTATGGCAGGCTTCCCGTTGAACGACACTTCATGCTATGCGCTGGCACGTGATAAGGCTGGAGAAGTCATCAATGAGAAAGTTTATTCGTTGGAGAGACATTTCTTCGACTTGTGGCTGTATGATAACAGACAGACTAATTCCGAATTTATTTTCACCCTTTATGGCAATTCCATCAGCAGGACGGGCGGTTATCAATTCCGTGCCACTCGTCCCGATGCCAATGGTGAAGGAGGTTGGGCCGACTGGACAAGCGACAGCCGCTTCTTTGATATGTTTCCTAAAGGAGATGGCAGCCGTGTGAAAGGTACTTTTTATCTGACCATGATAGACGGAACCCCGTGGGAGCAGACAAACACGGCTCAGCCCTACGTAGGGAAACTGCGCGATGCCGGTCCTGCAAGCGGCGGATATTACAATGCGCCCATCGGGAGCGGGCAGAATGCGGATGGCTTTTACTGCATGTTGCGTTATTCTGATATATTGCTTATATATGCCGAGGCTGCCAATCTTGCAGAAGGAAGCCCTTCGCAAAAGGCTTATGATGCACTGAATGAAGTTCGCAGAAGGGCAGGCTTGCCCGAACTTTCCGGCTTGACGGCGAAACAGTTTGATGACGCGGTTCTTGACGAGCGAAATTGGGAGCTGGCGTTTGAATGTAACCGCTGGTTCGACCTCTGCCGCCGTTATCTGTTGAAAGAGAAATTGTCTCCTTGGTATCCGGAATCAACGATAGACGACCATAACTATCTGCTGCCGAAACCGAATGACCAGTTAATGATTATGACCGGAGTAAAGCAGAACCCCGGATATTGACAATAACCTTAAAAAAACGAACAAGATGAAAAAGAATATATTTTTGTTTTGGGTACTTTTAAGTACCTTGGTTGGTGGAGTGTCTTGCAGCAGCGAAGAACTGCCTGCCAATCCCACGATAGTGTCTCCGGTATCTTCTCTGGTGTTGTCGGTCGAGGGTATGGACTATGTGGCGGTGCCCAGGTTGAAGGAAGACAAGACGCTGGATAATGTATTGACCCTTGAGGTCAGAAAGGCTTCGACAAAGGCCGTTGTGAAATCAATCGTTCTTGCAGATGCCTCGGCTGAGGCTAACGTTGCCGTAGGTGACGAGGTGACTTTTACCGGCAACAGATGGGAGCTTGTCTTGAAACGCGGCATGGAAACCGGAAGCTATTTTGTTGAGATGGTCTACAATGAACCGCCGTTTATGTACTTCGTCAAAACCGGAGACTATGGACCGGAAGGAGAAAGATATTATGTCAATCCGGACAAATCGCAAAAGATTGCTTCCATCAACTATGATACCAAGTTTGAGGGATATATTGATTTGACCGGAACGAATTGGGATAATATCGGTCTTGTTGCTTCGGATTTGTCTTCCTACTACGACTTCTCCGGTGGAGCCGACGGTTCAAGCTGCTCGTTCGAGATGGTGAAGAAAGAGTCTGCCGGTGGAAATGTTTTTGCTTGCGATGGTCCTTGGGGAAACTGGACTTCCAATAACGGAACCCCCGAAATTACTTCTCCGGGCGTATGGAAGATTAATTTCGATGCGGCGACTCAGGTGATGACGCTGCTCCACACGCAATGGGCGGTTACAGGCTCTGCCATCAGTTCCTTGAAGGCTATGACCTATTCTTCGGAAACGCGTCTCTGGAGCCTGGATACGGATTTGTCGCCAGGAACGCTGAAGTTTAC
This sequence comes from Bacteroides sp. AM44-19, assembly GCF_003603395.1. Classification (NCBI taxonomy): domain Bacteria; kingdom Pseudomonadati; phylum Bacteroidota; class Bacteroidia; order Bacteroidales; family Bacteroidaceae; genus Bacteroides; species Bacteroides sp. AM44-19. Next base: position 518,134 of record NZ_QTNB01000002.1, read on the forward strand.
CACCATTGCTGTCGGTTATGGCGACCCGATAATTGTATATGGAGCGTCCGAAGGACTTTCCAAACTGTCGGAAGAGGGTACGGACATAGAAATCGGGACGGCTGGGAATTATACGATTACACTGAATTTGAGTCAGCCGCCGTATTATGACTATTCAATCAAGAAAAACGGATGACACTTATGAAAAAAATTACATTATTATTGTCTTCTTTGTTCTTTTTCTCCCTTGGAACGAGTGCTTGTTCGGACGAGGCGCCATCCGGAAACACTGAAAAACCGGAACTGCCGGTCAATCCCGAGCCGCCCGTTACCCCTTCGGAGACTTTGAAAGGCTCGTTTGAAAGTAAGTTTGTGAGATATGCTAAAGGACAGAAGTTCACCGGGCAGGAGGATGATAGGCTGGTGACTACGGTATGGAAAGACACCGTATGGCAGAATGAGCGCGTGCATAAGCAGATTGTGCTTTGGACGGAATCAAAACGGTATGATGACTTGACGTACGAAATCGGCGACCTGCTGTCCGGCGGCAACCGTATTGCTTCTTCCAATCTGCATTTGCGTTTTCCATCCTATGTGTTGGGAGATGAAAAGGCTCTTGTTTGCAATGAATACCGCACGCATACTTCGGTACAGATTGCGGATAAGTTGTCCGAAGAGGCAGTCAGAACAGTGACTGCTTCGGAACCGGTAAAACTTTGGCTGACTGCCGACATTCCTGCGGGCACCGCGCCTGGAGAGTACGAAGGCACGGTCACCGTAAAATCGGGTGGTGAGGTGCAACTGACGTTCACGGTAAGGTTGCTGGTTGTCAATCATGCCTTGCCTCCGGTGAGCGAATGGGCTTTCCATTTGGATTTATGGCAGTTCCCTTTCCAGCTGTCCGGCTTGTGTGCTGATAATGGGCAAAAAGTTACTCCTTTTTCGAGTGAGTATTTCACTCTGGTGAAACCATTCTATCAGTTGCTGGCTGATGCCGGACAAAAGGTTATCACTGCCTATATCAAGGACGGCGCTTTCAACAAAGGTCAAACCATGGTTAAGTGGCATGAGGCTGCTGATGGGAAATGGAGCTTCGACTATACCGGTTTCGACAAGTTTGTCGCTCAGATGATGTCGTGGGGGATTGGCAGACAAATCAGTTGTTTTTCTCTGGTGGGATGGAACACTTCCATCGGATATACCGATGCTTCGGGCGAAGCCCGGACGTTGAAGCTGACAGTGGGGAGTGACGAATACCGGACTGTTTGGAATGAGTTTCTGGATTCCTTTGAGCGTCATCTTAAAACGAAGGGTTGGTTTGAAAAGACTGTTCTTTATATGGACGAAATCAGGGAAGATGAAATGCGGCAGGTGGTATCTTTCATAAAGCAGCACAATCCGGATTGGAAAATAGGACTTGCCGGTAGTGCCGTCTCCTCCGATGTGGAGAGTGCTTTTTATGACTACAGCACCATTTTGGGATATGACCGCACATCGACGAATGCTGTTGCCACTTTCTATACCAGTTGCGCGCAGAGCATCCCCAATGCCTATGTAAGTCTGGATAACAATCCGGCAGAGATGGTGTGGGTGGCTTGGTATGCCAAAGCCAAAGGATTGAACGGATTCTTGAGATGGGCTTACGATTATTGGACCAAGGCCGACCCGCAGGATGTGAGGGATGGAAATAACACGGCGGGGGATTTCAGCCTGATTTATCGCAGTGACAACTCTTTGTCTTCAGTCCCCTTGTCGAGCATTCGTCTTGAATTGCTTCGCGAAGGTATACAGGATTATGAAAAAATGCGCATCCTCTCCACCAATCTGATGAATCCCGTTGTGCAGAAGTTTACGTTGACTTCGGGAAGATTCGCAGGGGAAATAGTGACGGAAGCACAAGGTATGTTGAAAAAGATTTCTGCTGAATATTAAAAAAGGATGATTATGATTAAACTTGAAAAAATATTTGTATTGCTCTTTTTGCTGGGATTGTCAGTAAGGATGAGTGCTGTCGGTCTGGATAAACGATTTCAGATACTGCCTCTGCCGCAGCAGATGGAAATTCAGAAAGGGAAAGGCATAAGTGCCGGTGAACTCTCTTTTGTCACCATGAAAGGGGAAGGAGAAATCCCGGTTCTGGGAAATATGCTGGATGCGCTTCCGCGATATGCGGTGAAAGGGGTAAAAGGCGTGACACTCTCGATGACCGAAAAGGATGTGCCCGTATCTCCCGAAGGGTATGTATTGGAAGTCTCTTCCAAAGGAATTGCCATCCGTGCCCGTTCTCAGGCCGGACTGTTTTATGGTTGCCAGACCTTGGAGCAGCTGATGGAAGACAGCCGACAGTTTTCATTGGAGATACCGGCGATGAAAATTACGGATTATCCGGCTATAGCCTATCGCGCCGTACATCTGGATACAAAACATCATCTGGACCGGACGGAATACTATTATCGCATGATTGACAAACTGGCAAGGTATAAAGTGAATGCCGTGATATGGGAGCTGGAGGACAAGCTGCGCTATACCCGTCGTCCCGAAGTGGGTGCGCCAAACGCCATCGGCAAGCAGGAAATGCAAGCCATCTGCCGCTATGCCGAAGAACGGAACATCAACATCAGCCCTCTGGTGCAAGGGTTGGGACACGCCAGTTTCATCTTGAAGCACCACTGGGAGCTGCGCGAGAGTGAAAAGAGTGATTGGGAATTCTGTCCTTCCAATCCCCGCACATACGAAGTTCTGTTCGACCTCTATCGGGATGCTATGGAAGCGATGCCACAAAGCAAATACCTCCATATAGGCGGCGATGAAATATCGGCCATCGGCATTGATGAGCGTTGTAAGGCAACCGGCAAAACGGCTTTTCAGTTGCAGATGGAGTGGCTTAAAAAGGTATGCGATTTTGCGGTGGCACACGGGCGGACTCCTATATTCTGGGACGATATGCCGTTGAAATATGCCAATCTGTGGTGGCTTCTGCACCGCAATGTGCCGGACGATGAAGTCATGAAGAACTGGAATACGGCGGAATTGGATAAAGCGATAGATATGTTTCCCAAGAACTGCATCTACATGCGCTGGCATTACGAAGACCCTACCATTCTGCCACATCGGATGCTGCTTAATTGGTATCATAAGAAAGGTCTGAAGGTGATGGGAGCTACTTCCGCGTCTACCGGGGAAACTCCGTTTATACCGCGTAATAATTCCAGGGTACAGTATATCAAGGATTTTTGCGCTTTGGTTGCCGAAAATCAGTTGGAGGGAATTTTGACCACGGCATGGGATGACGGCTCGGCCCATCTGGAAACTGTTATGCGCGGTTTCATAGCGCAAGGGGAGTATGGCTGGCATCCCGGCGGGAGGACGATAGAAGATTTCATCACAGCGCATGCCCGGCGTGAGTTTGGTTTGCAACGGAAACAGATGGATTTTCTGGCAGAGATGGAGAAAGCCGCCTTTTTCTTTGACGGAGCGCTGGTTGTTTCCGGTTCGAGGAATCCGGCTTGGGGAGTGACCGAGGCTTTTACCTTGATAGAACTGCCTGATGCCGGGGCGCCGGGAAAGTGGAGCAGGAAGTACGAGAATAGATTGGATTCTGCCCGTATTGAAGCCGCGCGCTATGAAAGAATAACCAAAGGATTGCAGGACGCAGAATCCCATGCTTTGCGCAATCGTTATACATTGGATATTTATGAGCAGACCGGACGTTTGCTGAACTATCCGGTACGGTTATTGATGGCTTTGGAAAACTATGATAAAGCGAACGGAGAGGATGAGCGTGCGGCAAGTCTGAGGCAGATTAAAAAGGTGTGTTCTTATTTTAAGGAGATGCGTGCGGAGCTTGAATCTGTATATTCGCAAACCCGCTTCATGAGCAATCCCGAGGGGTATATTGCCGACCAGAATCACCACCGCCATCTTGCTGCAATGACCAATAACAGCGATTGGCTGTATCTTTATGAACTTCCGATGGTGGAAAAAATAGAGTCGTGGATGAAGACTTTGGATGAATAGAGAAACTGATTAACCTTAGACTAAGTCTCGTGGTCTGTCGGATACAGACCGGAAAGTTTTCAATAGGTATTGTTGTTCCGGGAAAATGCGCTTTGCTGATTCCCGGAACTTTTGTATGGATGAACGGAGAAACTTTATATCTCGGTTTCTGTTTTTAAGTATTATTGAAGTATCGGAAATGTGCAGACAAGATTTGTAGTATTACAGAATTGTTACAGAATTTATCCTTACCTTTGGCGCTTTAACAAAAAACGGCTTATGGTAAGTAATATATCTTCGTGCACGAAAGCACTCGTTTTGCTGATTTCGTTGCTGGGTGTTTCGTCTTTTTCCCTGCGGGCGCAGGAGAAGGATTTTGCCACTTGGGCGAATGTCGGTTTCGAATATAAGTTGAAGCCGGCATTTACTGTTTCCGGTGGGCTGGAGTGGCGTACAAAGGATGATTTGGGAAAGACAGACCGGTGGGGGCTGAAGGTGGGGGGAAGCTATAAGCTGTTGCCTTTCCTGAAGCTTGGAGCCGGGTATGAGACGCATTACCGCAACCGGGGGGCGGATGGCTGGAAGTTCCGGCACCGCTACCGTTTGGAAGGCACTCTGTCTGCCCGTGTGCAAAGGGTGAAACTGTCTTTGCGTGAGCGCTTTCAGCATACGTTCGATGGGCATAGGGATGAGTTCCGCTTGCGTTCGCGTGCGAAGTTTGCCTATGACATTCCGAAGTGCAAGCTGGAGCCGTATGCTTCGGTCGAGATGTATAATGGTCTGAACAGGACCGAGCATTTCGGGGTGAAACGGATGCGTTATCGCGGGGGAATCACGTTGCCTCTGTCCGGGCGCTGGGAGGCGGACCTCTTTTATTGCAGGCAGTGGGAGCAGGATAAGCGGAAGAATATAGTAGGGGTGGAGTGTGCTTACAGCTTCTGAGAGGGGTGAAGTCCGGTTATCCTATTTCTTACTTTTCCGGTGTTCCTTTTTCAGATAGAAGTTGAATCCGGCGTATACTTGGAGGATGCCGAACCCGTTGTTCAGGGAGAAACTGTTCTTGTAGTAGTCGTATGTCCTGCCTACGAATGAGGTACCCACGAAGTATTTGCTGTTGTTGTATACCACGCCTGCACGCAGGATGAAGTCGATATTGAAGTTCTTGTACCAGTCGTCCGCTTCCCGTTCTTCGGTCTTCTCTATGCGCGATGTCTTGTAGGCGACCGCCGGATTGAACGACAGGCAGGCGAGACAGTTGCGGGCAAACACCCAATTGTAGGCATAGCCGACGTTGAGGCTGATGTTCGTGTATTTGATGTGCTTCACCTTCATGCCCGGATTCATGTTTTCCTGAATGATTTGGGGCAGCTTGGTATAGTCGAAGTCCAGATTGTGGGTGGATACGGAGAATCCAGCAATGAAAGAACCTGCATTGCGGCGCTGGTTGGTGGACTGGCTGAAGGCGGCCGGATAGGAGAAACGCCGGTTGTTGAAAATGTAATACAGATTCAATCCCTTCATCTTTACTTTCAATCCGTTGAAGTCTTCGGAATAATTGGAGGGAATCTCGTCGGAAAAGCCGGATACCTTGTGTATCTTGTAGTCGTTTCCGGTGCTACGGTAGAAAATGTCCACTCCCAGTTTGGAACTGTAAAGGCTGAGGTCAAACTCCGTGCCGCGCTTTTTCTTGCTTTTCTTTCCGTAGAGCCAGTCCGTGTCGACAGCCCATCCCAGGAATATCCACCGCCATCCAAAGTAGGCGCCTATCTTGTTGTGCGGATTGGGCGAGAAACGGAGCCGCTGGCCGTCATTGCTCACGGAGTAGTATTCGTAATTGGTGAAATGGTCGAGCATCAGGGCGTAATTGTACCGGTTGGGACTGATATAGGTAGTGTCGAAGTCGCTGAAGTTGAGGAATTTCTTCAATGCTTTTCTGAAGGTATTTTTATATACGATGCTGTCGCATGCGACAGAACCGTTCTCCTTGTTTTGCGCAAACAATGAGAATGTAAATAATATCCATAAGCAGAAAAAGGCCCCTCTTTGCATCTTGTTGTTCTCTCTCATTTATACAAAGCTAAATAAAATAACCGGTTTTTGAACAGTATCCCGCTAATTTTTCTCTGAAAAATCGGCATAAGGCGCAAAGAAAAGCAAAGTTCTACATAAATAAATGCAGGTCAGCATCTTGTATGCAGGGCGGGTTGAAGCAGGCTTCGGCATAAAAAGCCTGAAAACACCCCTTTCGGACAAAGTTCGGCTACTAAACAGCTACCGGTTCCGAAACGGGGTATATGCGGCATAACGAGTTCTGTTTCATCGCTTTGCCTTGTTTTGCATAGCTCTTGGTAAGAAATAAGTAACTACCTTTAGAAACGAAAATTTTAGAGTTATGGAAACAAAGAGAAGTACGTTTGCGACCTCGTTCTACATCAAGAGATCCGCAGTGAGAAACCGGGACGGGAAAGCCCCCATCATGGTGAAAATCTCCGTTGACGGGGATGACAAGGCGGTGGGAACCAAGCTGTTTGTCACTCCCGACCTCTGGGAGAACGGCAAGGCGAAAGGCAAGTCCGCCGAGGCAAACGAGATAAACGGGCAACTGAAGGAGGTCTCCGCCCGGCTCACCAACCACTACCACCGCATCCTCCGGGAAGAGGATTTCGTCACCGCCGAGAAATTGCGCAACGCCTTCCTCGGTGTCGGCGTGATGGAGAACTGCATCCTCAAAGACTTCGGGAACATGAACCGGGAGTTTGAGGCGATGGTCGAGAAAGGGCAGCGAGCCAAGTCCACCTACAACAAGTATCTGGCTGTTTACAACCATTTCAAGACCTTCCTTTGGGAGAAGAAGAAGCGCACCGACATGGCTTACAAGGAGCTGACCAAGGAGATCATCACCGATTTCGACAAGTACCTGCGGGTGGAGAAGGGATTGAGCGCCAACACCCTCTGGATATACACCATGCCCCTGCTCAGCCTGACCGACAAGGCGTGGCGGCGTGGAATCGTCCGCACCGACCCCTTCGGCGAGTACAGCCTTGAGATGCAGGAGACCGACCGGGGCTATCTCACGGAAGAGGAGCTGCGCACCTTGGCTAACGCCGTGTTCGTCAAGAAACAGACCAGCCTCGTGCGGGACATGTTCCTCTTCGGGTGTTTCACCGGGCTTAGCTACATTGACATAAAGACGCTCACCCATGACAAGATACAGCGCATGGACTTCGACGGCGAGGAATGGATCATCACCCGGCGCACCAAGACCCGTGTGTCGAGCAACGTCCCCCTTATGGAGATTGCCAAGGAGCTGATAGAACGTTACAAAGGGCTTGCCGGAGGCGACCTCGTGTTTCCCATGCCCAGCAACAGCGTGTGCAACAGGCACCTCAAACAGATAGCCAAAGCCTGCGGCATCCACAAGGAGATCGGCTTCCACCTAAGCCGCCACACCTTCGCCACGACCATCTATCTCTGCAACGGCGGCACCATCGAGGCGCTCTCCAAGATACTCGGGCACAAGCACATTTCCACGACCCAGATCTACGCCGGTGCGCCCAGAATGGTCGCTTAATAAATACTTCTTTAGCAAGAAGTTAGGATT